>NZ_JBPFDO010000002.1:0-850900 GCF_059415005.1 Rhizobium sp. SAFR-030
GCGGGGTGGAGCAGCCCGGTAGCTCGTCAGGCTCATAACCTGAAGGCCGCAGGTTCAAATCCTGCCCCCGCAACCAAAATACAAAAGCCAATTCAACAGTTTATGCAAAGCCCTGCTTGGCTCTCGCCAGCGGGGCTTTTGCCTGTGTCCGCACTGTGTCCGTTTTTCGGGCTATTCAGAAACACAAACCGGCCGCCGCATCTCACTGAGACCAGTTTGCTGAGAGCGCTTCCGCTTGCCGAAGAACCGTTTGCACCGCTGCGTCCTGAAGATCGGGCGGGTAGCCGTGCTTGCGCAGAATCCGCTTCACCAGCACGCGCATTCGCGCCCGGGCACTTTCGCGGTGTGACCAATCAACTGAAACGCTGCCCTTGAGGCCGACGAGGAGTTCGTGCGCGATCACTTTGAGGGAGTCGTTGCCCATCAGTTCAACTGCACTCTCGCTTTCGGCCAAGGCATCATAGAAAGCGATCTCGTCCTGCGACAGGCCTTCATCTTCACCACGCCTGCGGGCGGCGCGGACTTCCTTGGCGAGGTCGATGAGTTCCTGCAGCACCTCGACGGTGCTGATCGCGTTCGTGTGGTAGCGGGCGATAGCGGCTTCCAAGCGTTCGGAGAAGCGCTTGGTCTCAACAACGTTCGTCTTGCTGCGCGAGCGGATTTCGTCGTTCAGGAGCTTCCGCAGGGCTTCCAGTGCCAGGTTCTTCTTTTCGAGCTGCTGAACTTCAGCGAGGAACTCGTCCGACAGGATCGAGATATCTGGCGTCGTGATGCCGGCGGCAGCCAGAATGTCCACAATCTCCGTGGAGACAACCGCCCGATCCAAGATCTGCTGAATTGCGAATTCGCGATCGGCAACGCTCTTGCCGGCGCCATCGGCCGATTTCACCAGTGCGGCACGGACCGTCTGAAAGAAGCCAACCTCGTCCCGGATGTCCCGGGCCTCATCGCTCGCCGAAGCCAGAGCAAAGGCTTTCGACAATGCCAGCACGGCATCCTGATACCGACGGTTTTCGCGGCGCTTGCCATCCTCGCTGGTTTCCTTTGCAGCCGCTTCATGCTGTCGCGTTAGAATCCATTCGATCGCTTCGGCGAGCACGACCAGGCGCTGATGCGGCGTACCAGCCAAGCCTCGCGCATAATCGAATCCGTGGTACATGGCCTTCACGACCTCGTACTTCTCAAGCAGCACGGCAACCGCTTCGGCCTCATCGATTCCGGCCCGACGCTGATCTGAACCGGAATACTGGCCGAGTGCGTTTTTCAGGTTCTGGGCGATCCCGATATAATCGACAACGAGGCCAGCGGGCTTATCGCGGAAAACCCGGTTCACCCGCGCAATAGCCTGCATCAGCCCGTGGCCCTTCATGGGCTTGTCGATATACATTGTGTGCATCGACGGAGCGTCGAAGCCGGTCAGCCACATATCCCGGACGATTACGAGCTTCAGCGTGTCCTTCGGGTCCTTGGCGCGCTTTGCCAAGAGATCGCGACGCGCTTTCGTTCCGATGTGTGGTTGCCAGCCCTGAGGATCGGCGGCCGATCCGGTCATCACAACCTTGATCGTGCCTTCGGCGTCGTCGTCGGTGTGCCAATCGGGCCGAAGCGCGATGATCTGGTTATAGAGCGCCACGCAGATGCGCCGGCTCATACAAACCACCATGGCTTTGCCGTCCATGGCGGCGACCCGATCTTCGAAGTGCCGCACCAGATCGGCGGCAACCATCGCAAGGCGCTTCTCCGAGCCGACCAGTGCTTCAACGGTTGCCCATTTGCGCTTAATGCGCTCCTGCTCGGTCGTTGCCTCGTCTTCAGTCAGCTCCTCAATCTCGGCATCGATCTTTGGCTTCTCCTCGTCCGGAAGCTCGATGCGCGCAAGGCGGCTCTCGTAATAGATCGGGACCGTGGCGCCGTCTTCTACCGCCCGGCTGATGTCGTAAACGTCGATGTATTCGCCGAATACGGCAGGCGTGTTGACGTCGTCCTTCTCGATCGGCGTTCCGGTGAACCCGATGAAGGACGCGTTCGGAAGGGCGTCGCGCAGATACTTCGCGAAGCCATAAGCAATCTCGCCGGTTTTCTGCTCGATCCGTGCCCGGAAGCCATATTGGCTTCGGTGGGCTTCGTCCGCGATGACGACGATGTTCCGGCGATCCGACAACATCGGATAAATCGCTTCGCCGGTCGCCGGCGAGAACTTTTGAATGGTGGTAAAGATCACGCCGCCGGAAGCACGACTGAGCGCCGATTGCAGATCGTCCCGACTGTCGGCCTGGATCGGCGTCTGCCGGATCAGATCGCGGCACATCGAAAACGTGCCGAAGAGTTGGTCGTCCAGATCGTTGCGGTCGGTAATGACGACGATCGTCGGGTTCTCAAGCTCGGGTCGCCTCACAAGCTGCCCGGCATAGAACGCCATCAAGAGGCTCTTGCCCGAACCCTGTGTGTGCCAGATCACCCCAACCTTTCGGTCGCCCTGGGGCGCCGATGCCTCGACGGTCTTGTCCACGGCGTGCCGCACAGCATGGAACTGATGATAGCCCGCGATGATCTTCGCAAGGCCCGAACCCGTCTCGCCGAACACTGTGAAGTCGTGAAGCAGATCGAGCAGGCGGCGGCGGTCAAAAATGCCTTCGATCAGAATGTTGAGTTCCGGTTGGCCTTTCGCGGCGATGACTTTGCCGTCCGTGGTGCGCCAAGGCATGAAGCGCTCTTCATCGGCGGTCAGCGAGCCGACGCGCGCGGTGATGCCATCCGAGGTGACAAGGACCGCGTTCGTCCGGAAGAGGGACGGGATTTGCGCCTTGTAGGTCTGAAGCTGGTTGTGCGCGCCTGCAAGCGTGGCGTTTTCGCCGCCGGGCGCTTTCAACTCGATCACGCCGAGCGGCAGGCCATTGATGAAAACCACGATATCAGGCCGGCGGTTGATGCTGCCCTCAATCACCGTGAACTGGCCTGTCGCCAGCCAGTCGTTCGCAGCGAGATCGTCGAAATCGATCAGGCGGACCTTGTCGCCACGGATTGTGCCATCATCGCTATAGAACTCGACATCGACGCCTTCGACCATCAGCTTGTGCAGGCGGCGGTTCTCTTCCACGAGCGACGGCTTCTCGGTAGCAAGCACCTTCCGTAGCGCATCACCGCGGGCCTCAGCCGGGATCGTGGGGTTCAGCCTTTCGATGGCTGCAGTCAGGCGCCTGAGGAGCACGACATCGGCATACGCCTCGCGCTCGGGTGCCCTTCCGTCCGGTCCGATTTCGGCATCGGCAGCAATCGCATAGCCGAGGCCAGAAAGATGATCGAGCACCACTTGTTCAACCGCGGCTTCTGAAAGATATGCCATCAGGCGATCCTCCCAATGGGTTTGACGATAGCGAAGACGCTGAACTCCCTAGTCATGGAAGCCTCCTTCCATGAGTGAGATAAGCAAATCTTCGATCGCCTGGTCATGGTCTTCGGGCGGATACCAAATCGGATGGATATCCGCCCGACCAAGCTCGTTTCGCCTGGCTTCACGGTCCATGCCTTCGCTCAGCGGCAAGAATGCGTAGTGGCGAGGCGTCTCCACGACGGCGGCCTGCTTTATCTCGCGGAGCGCATGAACGGTTCGATCGACCGACAGACTACATCCAAGAAAGAGCAAACTCGTGTTGGCAATCAATAGCTTGAAAATCTCTCGATAGTTCCCGCCGTCTCCATAGCAAGCAGTGTACTCACCGCCAGTCAAAACGCGGCCTTGAGCGCTATCGGCTTCACCATGGAGCCGGAGAAGGCAATGGGGTTCGTCCGCCAGCCTTCGCGGTGCCTCGTTCAGCCGCGTTCCAGCGAACTCGCCCTTCAGGCGGCAATCGGAAGCCTCATAGACGCGGTTCAAAACATAATCGAAGTTAGTTGTAAGACAGCCGCGCCTGAAGATCGATGGGAGCAGTTGAACAGGTCCCCTCAAAGTCTTGATACGAGAGCCGAACGCATTTTGGACCGCCTCGGCGAAGACATCGGGACCCATACGATCGAGCAACAGCTGCGCCGCTTCTTCGTATTGATATGCTGCTAGGTGTGCGCGAACCTGTTCGGCAATTGCCGGATAATCGGCAGTCAATCCTTCAAGAAAAGCGCCCCACAATGGGAAGCCGGTCGGTCGCGACAGGCCAGCGCCTACAAAGGGAATTACGCCTTGTCGTTCGAGCTGTGTGTGCAGTCGATTGAAACGATCAAGGCAATTGAACCGCTCAAGGAACTCGCGTGCGCGGTCCTTTGAGTTCTGCTTCTGACTCGCAACCCAGTCTAGAAAGTGCGCCTCATAATCATGGGGCGCCATTGTCTGAAGGACATCGGCGGGAGGCCATTCAAACGTCCGGACGCTGACGAGACCTTCATCGTTGAGTTCCTCGACGAAGCGCTGACGGAAATACTCCACGCAGCACCCCCGTCAAATGAACGATGCCGCGTCACCGACGCGAACTTCGCCCGACATGAGCTTCGGAAGCAGGAAGTCGCGCGTGGTAGCGAGGGTGCGGTTTTCCCTGTCGTTGGCAACGATCCGATCAAACAAGGGCCTAGCGGTTTCGTCGAAGGCCCGAAGGATTTCGGGTGTCGCGATCGTCACTTCGATCGGTCGGAAATTCGCCTTGCTGATTTCCTGAAAGGTCGACCCGTTCGCGTTCTGATGGACCGTCTCCATGTTTGCCTGCGTCCAAAGCCAGACGAAGACGTTGGAGAGCCGCTTCTTGCAAATCATGGCGATGAAGCCCTGATTGACCGCCACGGGCATCTGAGCAATCGCCATGTATCCGATCGGTGCGCGGGACGAGAGGAGCACCGTTCCCACCGGCAACAAACCCGAACCAATTTGGGCAAGGCCGGCCTCAGTGATCTGCCGTTCCGTGCTGAGCAGCACCGGAGTGCTCAACGACGACAGGTCCTTTGGTGTGGCCCACGAGATATCGCCGCCCCAGAATGCCGCCTCCTTGGTGCTCGGTGTTGATCCACCAACAACCTCTACTTCCTGTCCGATAGTGGATGTGGTCCACCCCTCCGGCTTGCCTTCGTCGTCGAGGAGGTCGGGGAAGAGGGACCAGATGTCCTGGGCGAGATATCGCGCGCGGCCTTCGATCTTTGCGCGGGTTGGGCCGAAATCGACGAACCAATCCTTGAAGATCGCCCGCGCCATCGCCTCCAGCGTCTCGTTCATCCGCCGGTTCAACTCGATCTTGTCATCGAGCGCGCCGAGGACGGAGGCGATGGCCTCTTGTTCCGCAAGTTCGGGAACACTCAGATCACGCACATACACCGCCGCGCGAGTCGTCGAAGGAATGGGTGACCCGTCGTCGATCTCGCCCAGCTTGTGATAAATGATCGAGTAGTAGAGCCAACGCATATCCATTTCGGACTTCGGCACGACGTAGTATGCCGTGTCGATCACGAAGAACGGCTCTTTCGAGAACTGGACGCCCCGATATGCCCCTTTGCGTCCGAGAATAACACCTGGTCCGGGAGCCAGGGGCTCGTTAGTCCAGCCAACTGGACCGTTCGATCCAAAGACTCGATATGGACCGACAGCATCCGCATAGCCTCGAATACCCTTGCCGTATTCAAGGCTGATTTCGGCTCCCCAAGTGGTTTCTCGCCACTCAACCATCCACGCCAACTCCGGCCAGCTTCTTCAGGATGGAAGCAGTCATAGTTTCTGCCTCTGCGAATTGCCCGCTGAGCTTCGCTTGCAGAGCAGCAAATCGCTCTGCAAACGGCATGTCATCATCTTCGACATCTGCCGCGCCGACATACCGCCCCGGCGTCAGCACGTAGCCGTGCGCCTTGATCTCTTCCAAGGTAGCCGCCTTGCAGAAGCCCGGCACATCTTCATAGGCACCCGCTTCGCTTTCACCACGCCAGGCGTGATAGGCGCGCGTGATCTTGTCGATGTCGGCGTCTGAGAACTCCTTGCGCGTGCGGTCCACCATATGGCCGAGCTTGCGCGCATCGATGAACAGGATTTCGTTTCGCCGATCCCGCAGTTTGGCGTTGCGGGCGATGCCGTTCGACTTGTCGCGGGCAAGGAACCAGAGGCAGACGGGAATCTGGGTCGAATAGAAAAGCTGGCCCGGCAGCGCCACCATGCAATCGACTACGCCCGGTGCACCGTTCACGCCTTCGATCAGCGCCCGGCGGATTTCGCCCTCGCTGTTCTGGGTCGAGGACATCGAGCCGTTCGCCAGCACGACGCCTGCCACACCCGAAGGCGACAGGTGGTGCACGATATGCTGCACCCAGGCGAAGTTGGCGTTGCCAGCGGGCGGAACGCCATATTTCCACCGGACATCTTCGCGCAGGCGATCACCGCCCCAATCGGAAATGTTGAAGGGCGGATTGGCGAGGATGTAGTCGGCTTTCAGGTCGCGCAGTTCGTCCTTGTGGAAGCTGCCTTCGCTGTTCCATTTGATCTCTGCGTCGATGCCGCGCACTGCGAGGTTCATCTTGCAGAGCCGCCACGTCGTGTAGTTCGACTCCTGGCCATAGATGGCGATGTCGCCGATCCGGCCCTCGTGCTCTAAGGCGAATTTTTCGGACTGAACGAACATGCCGCCCGATCCGCAGCACGGATCATAGACGCGGCCCTTGTAGGGTTCGATCATCTCGACCATGACGCGCACGACCGAGCGCGGCGTATAGAATTCGCCGCCGCGCTTGCCTTCCGAACCGGCGAACTGGCCGAGGAAATATTCATAGACGCGGCCGAGCACGTCGCGCGCCTCGCCCTTTTCCTGGCCGAGTGCGATGCCGGAAATCAGATCGATTAGTTCGCCGAGCATCACCGCGTTGAGCGCTGGCCGGGCATAGTCCTTCGGCAGCACGCCTTTCAGGGTTTCGTTGCGCTTTTCGATGGCGATCATCGCCTCGTCGATCATCTTTCCTATCGACGGCTGCTTTGCGTTCGCTTGCAGGTGGGACCAGCGCGCTTCTTTCGGCACCCAGAAGACGTTTTCGGCAGAGTATTCGTCCGGGTCTTCGGCGCCGTCAGGATAATCGGCCAGCAGCTCGGCCCGCTTAGCCTCGAAGCTATCGGAAATGTGTTTGAGGAAGATCAGGCCAAGCGCGACGTGCTTGTAGTCGGACGGCTCCATGTTGCCGCGCAGCTTGTCGGCGGCCTTGAAGAGGTCAGCCTCGAAACCAAGGTTGCCGCCATTGCCATTGGCACGCGCAGGCTTGGCGCGGGCGGCGACCGGCGCGGGTTCGTCGGCGTCAACTTCTGCGGCGCCACCAAGCGAGACCGAACCGCCGCGACCACGCCCGGGCGTTACGACGCCCTCGGCGACGAGTTCATCCTTCACCGCGGTGTAGGCGGCTTCGTCCCATTGCAGGGCTTCGCGCAAACGCCCGTTGCCGGCGGAGCCACCGAGCTCGGTCAACGCCGCTACGAACTTGTCTTTCTGCGCCTGCTCAGCCATTCCGCCCCGCCTCACTTCTTTTCGCCGGAGCGTGGCGCTTTCGCGCTCTGCTCCGATTCGATTGCCTTCAGCCGCTCGTATTCCTCGACCGCCAGCACCACGACGACAGCCCGGCCGTGCTTCTCGACCGTTACGGGCTCTGCCCGCGCCGTGTCGATAAGCCGACCGAAGTTGTATTTCGCATCCCTGGCCGATAGCGTTTGCATGTCCCGCCCGAAGCAGCCTGTTTCTCCTATTTGTGGCCAAAATGGCCTAAACTTCAAGGTCTGATTTGGGAAGCGACGCAAGCCCGCGCCTGGGCACGCAGCCGCGCGTAGTCGAGCATCGCCCGTTCCAGCGCCGCGCCGGGCGGCAGGCGCTGGATTTCATCGGCAAGGCGTGCCTGGAAGGCACGGTCGTAAGCCGCGACCGGCGGGCAGACGACGGATGGCCTAGAAGGTGCCGTCGCGCAGGCGGTCAGCGAGAGCGTCGCGATCACGAGGAGCGGCAGCGCCCGCTTCGAGCATGCGGTCCTTTGCATCGGAGGCCTCCTTCTGGGATTTGAGTTCGGCCTCGCGGGCTTTCGTGGCCTCAGTGGTTGCGCCCGCCTTGCGGCCAGCGGCGAAGATCGCCGCGGTGGCGAGGACCACCGCGACGATAAGGGCCAGGGCGAACCAGCCAGTCACTTAGCGATCCCCGCGCGCAGGGTGCCGAGGCCGAGCGCGGCGAGGACATGGCTCAGCCAATCCGATCCGACATCGACACCCGGCACGTCGATGCCGAGGCCTTTCTCGACAACGACGACCAGCACCAGCACGGCGGCGATGATGTAGGTGCGGTAGCCCGCACCGAACTGAAGAACGGCGTTCATTGAATGCTCCTGTTGTGGGTGGATCAGGCCTCGTTGACGGAGAGGCTTCCGCTCGCGGCGAGAGGGATGGGGCGGACGTTGGCGGGCTGGGCGCGATAGGCCGGGCGGCGTACCGCCACGAGCCGGTTGCGCGAAAGCCTAGTGATCGAGACGCGATCGGACTGATTGCCGCCGAGAACATGGAAGGCGCTGGCGTCGTGGCCGACATAGAGGCCGACATGCCCGCCGCCCTTGCGCTTGAAGACGAGCACGTCGCCGAGCGCCGCGGCGCCCTTCGGAACCGCTTTGCCGAACGAGGCCCATTGCAGCGCCGCCAGATAGAGCCGCGGCGGATTGCGTTCGGCACGGCGCTCGGCGTTCGCCCGGTGCGCGATGATCGCCATGAACAGGCCGCACCACGGGATCGCATCGTGCCGATAGACGCCGGCGTAGACGCGGCCGAGGCCGGCGGCTTCGAGTTCGGCCTGCCAGCCGATGATCTTGGGATTGTCGGCGGCGCCAGGCGCTTCGAGCGTGCCGTACTCCTTCAGCGCTTCGACGATCATGAGCGGGCCGGGTTCGGCTTCGAGCCAGCGGTATTGGGCAGGCAGCATTGCGGACCTCCAGAAACGACGAAGCCCGCCGGAGGGGCGGGCTTTCGGTCGGATTGCGATGAGATTGGTGGCGGATCAGCTGGGTTCGGCAGCTGGCGCAAATGTTCGCCGGTCGTCCTCGTGTTCTTCCAGGCGGCCGACGCGCTCGCGGATATCCTTCAGGCCCGTCTTGAGTTCGGTGATATCGTTGCGGGTCTCGGCGACCACGCGCCGGCCGGCAATATCGTTGCTGATATCGGCCTTGAGTTGCGCCACATCCTTGCCGACGGTGAGGAAGCTCGCATCGATCATGGTGAAGCGGTGCGACAGCCACCAAGACACGCGCACGAGGAAGACGATCAGCACGAACAGTTCGAGGATGATGCTGCCTACAACCACCCAGGTGATCGTGAGCGCCTCAGGCGCGACGGCGATTGACGGCTGCATAGAGTTCTCCGATCACGACGATGGGGCGGTGAAGGCAAGCGCGTAGAGAACGACGCGCACTTTGCCGCCGGTGAAATTACCGCCCGCCGCGGTGACGCGAACGGGCGTGTTGGAATAGAAGGCGGTGGGGCCGATCACGCCGATATTGGTTGATCCGAGCGCAATCCCGAGCGAACCGCCAAACTGGCTTGTGTTGCCTGCAACCCCGACGCCATAGGAGGTCGCGCCGGTGATCGCCTGCGTCGTGCGCGAGGCAACAGCCAGCACGATCATGCGGTCGGCGATCAGGGCAGTGGTGGTGTCGACGAACGCGCCAGTAAGTGTCAGTTCTTGTTCCAACGCGACAAATCGGATCGCGCCCCCATTGGCGGTGCCGACGATCCGGTCACGCCAGGCGCCATCGGTCCACACGACGGCGAGGCGTTCGTCCTCGACGTGGACGCGCCATCCGACGACCGGCGCAAAGAACGCCCACGCGCCCTCGCGCCAGAAGGCGATCCTGTCGGTTTGAGCAGCCCAAGCGCCGGTCGCGCCGGATGGCACGATCCATCGCTCGCCATTCGCCGGGCTTCCCGGTGGCGTCGCCAGCGCGCGGCTCTTTACGGCGGATTGCACGAGCGCATCAAGGCTGAGCAGCGCATCGTTATGGGTAATCTCCTTCTGCGCCTGCCCTTGCGCGAGCACGGGCAGGCCGAGGTTCGGCGTCGCCATGGATCAGTCCTTCAGAGTGTTGCAGCGCCGGGCCAGCCGCGCCCGACCACGGCCGAGAGTTGATAAACGCGGATCGTGATGCTGCTCTGCGCCGAGCCGAAATCCGCGACCTGCTGCGCGGCGGTGTAGCCGGCAGTTGGCGTGACCACGGCGATGGTGCGGACGACACTCGCGCCGTTCATCACATCGACTTCGTAGCGCTCGCTTTCTTCATTGAGCGGAACGTCGACGCCATCGGCCCAGACGCCGCCAAAGCGCGTGCGCCGAACCCATGTGATGGTGAGATCGCCGCCGCCATTACGAACGCCCGCGATCTGAACCGGCGACCATGGCATGCGGCCTGTGGCCTTGGCGGCGAAAGTCGTCTGCTGCCAGGCGGGATCGGCGATATCCAGCGCGGGCGGACCCCATCGATAGAAGTGGGCGGCGAGCCGTTCGGCGGGCTTGCCGTCGATCTTTGCCACGGCTTCGTTCAACTGAACCACGGGCGCGCCGAGGGCGAGCGGCGAGCGGATGGCATGTTCGGTGCCGAGGCGTCCGCGTAGCAGCTTCGTGAGCCGATAGGTCTGCGATCCGGTCAGGACCGCATCGGCGAACTGGACGATCTCCCAATCGCCGTCGGGTGTGCCGAGCGCCAGGCTGTTCGTGCCGCCACTCAGGATCGCGTCGGGCGTGGCGCTCGCCAGTTCCCCGGCATAGAGCTTCACCTCGAGGACGGAGCCTTCGTCCCAATACTCAGTCGGTCCAGCGGGAAGTGGCTGGATGGTTTCGCCGAGCGTGGCCCGCACCGCGAGTGTGGTGTCCAGCGCGAAGTCGGAACCGGTGGCGCTATCCATTAGCACCACGCCGCCCCAAGGCGAAGCCGACGCTGCGGCATAGGGCGAGAAGCCATCATCGCTATCGCGCAGCAGCGGCAGGTCCATCAGGCACAACACCGCCGCACCGAAGATAGGCGGCGGCGTCAGCGTCGGCGGCGCGATGCCGTTGAGCGGCGGCGTGTAGATCGCCGCTTCGGCACGCACGGCTTCAACTTCGCGCACGCCGCGATCGGTGACGCGCTTCAACCGAAAGGCTCGCGGCGTGCCGTTGACGACGAGATCGATCACGTCGCCGGGATCGAGCGCGATCCGCGCAGGCGGCAAGGCGAAGCCGGCGGTCTCCCGTTCGATCCAGGCCTCGACCAAGGCCCGGTCGGCGATCGATTGCGCCTGAACCTGATCGAGCACAAGCGCCAGCCGGATATCGCTCTTGCGCTCCGAATAGCCAGCAAGCCGGTTCGCCGAAACGGCGCCTGGCTTGTAGTCGTCGATTGCGTCGGTGAAGCCGATCGCGACCTCGTTCGGCAATTCGGTTTCCTGGCCCCGCGTGAGCGTGATTTCTTCGCGCTCGCGCTGATCGGGCATTGCCAATTCTGGCAGGGTGAGCGTTGCAACCGAATTGCGCCCGCGCGGGATGAAGCGGATCAGCCCGTCGGTTTCCACCGCGTCGAAGGCGAAGGCCGAGGCAAGCGCCTCGATTTCGGCGCGCGGGCTCATCGGCCGGTCGCGCAGATAGCCGGTGACGACACCGACCAGCGCCGACACGTCATAGGCGGGGAAGCCGACGCGCCGGCAGCGCTCGGCGACAAGCGCGGCAAGATCAGCAAGCCCGACCTTACCGTTCAGCCAGTGGCCGAGCGGATAGAGATCGCCATCCGACCAAAGATCGGCGCGGCCCGGCCACGCCGGATAGGGACGTGCGTCCCAGGTCCAGACGCCGATCGTGCCGATCATCCGCTCGCCATAGACGCTGGAGACGGGGTTGTGGCCGGCGGCGATCTCCCACCAGCCGATCACAGCCTCGATCGCGCGGCGCTGGATCAGGTCATCTCGCGTACCTTTCGAGAAATACGGGAAGAAGCTCTCGGCGGACTTTGGATCGTAGAAGACATTGGGTTGGTTCGCGCCCTTATCGACCGACGGCACGCCGAGTTCGCAAAGCCAGATCGGCTTCATTTCCGCAAGCCAGGCAGTCGGCGATCCGTTTTCAACACCACCCGGGCGATCGTAGTGCCGGTTCAGCCACCAGTTCCGGAGATCCTTGGAACGGAACACCCAGGGCTTGCCATAGGCGCCGTCGGTGATGGTTGTGCGCGTCTGGGCGTTGCGGGCGGCGTCCGAGGCATAGAACCAATCGAAGAATTCGCCGCCTTCGATGTTCGATTGGAGATAGGCGCGATCGTAGATCGACGGCGCGCCCGCCTGGCGATCGAGGTGGCCGGAGCCATCGCGCCAATCGGCGAGCGGCGCATACCAATCGATCCCGACGAAATCGATGTTGCTGTCGGCCCAGAGCGGGTCGAGATGGAAGAAGACGTCATTCGATCCATCGATCGGACGAAAACCGTTGTAGTCGGACCAGTCCGCAGCGTAGCTCACCTTGACGCCGCCACCGACAATGCCCTTCACATCGGCAGCGAGCGTCTTCAACCGTGCCACCGCAGGGAAGTTCGTTGTGCTATCGCGCACGGCAACGAGCGCGCGCATTTCCGAGCCGATCAGGAAGGCATCGACGGCGCCGGCGTCGATCGCATTCACCGCCGCGCAGAGCCTGGCGTAGTGGAAGATGAAGCGCCGGAAGCTCCATTCCGCCGGGCCGGAATAGCTGGTCGCCACAGCGTCGGTGCTGGCGTTTACCGACACCGAAACATGGCTGGGCAGGCAGGCGCCGAAGAACGAGGCGATCTGCGTCCCGGCCGTCGCGGTCTTGTCAACCGTGCCGGGTTGACCTGCCGCCGGGTGGCAGGTGATCCGCCCGCGCCAGGGATAGGCGGGCTGGCCTGTTCCGCCATAGGGGTTCGGCAGCGCGTTGCCGGCGGGAACATCCATGAACACGAAAGGATAAAACACGACGGCATAGCCGCGTGCCTTCAGGTCGCGGATCGCGCGAACGACGGTATCGTCCGAAGGGGTGCCGCCATATGACGGCCGCCCGGTGTTGAGCGAGATCACCGCTGCGCCGGATCGCGCGACGCCATGCACCAACCAGGAATTCGGCGTCGTCACTTTGTCGGCGACTTCGACCTTCGGACGGATTGTGCACGCGCCACAGCGCAGATCGTCGCCGAACCAGCCCACCACCAGAAACACCGTTTCGACGTTCGGCAGCGAGGCCTTGAGATCATCGAGCGCCACCGACCAATCGGAGGTCGAGCGCCCGGCGCTGTCGTTCTCCGGCGTGGTCGAACCACCGCCGAGATTGCGCTTTTGAACCTTAGTGTCATAGGCGCGCTCGCCCGCGCCCGGGATCATCGTGACGGCGCGCACCATGGTCTCAATGCTATCGCCGTCGGAAGACGAGACGCGCCGGAACACCTCGAAGGTCAGCTGCGGGAGGCGATTGCCGAACTTTTCCAGCGCGAGGTTGTCGAACACGACGTAGGCCGTGCCGCGATAGGCCGGCGCGTTGCCAGAGCCTTCTACGCCTTCGATCAATGGATCGGGCGGTTGGCCTGCTGTGCCGCGATAGACGCGCATGGTGATGCCGGCGAGCGAAAGCGGCTTTCCATCCGCCCAGATGCGACCGATGCGATCGATCGGGCCTTCACACAGGCCGACAGCAAAATTCGCGAAATAGGCATAGGTCGTTGTCTTGACCGATCCGCCGCCACCGCCTTTGCCGCCTTGCTTCTCGGTGGTCGCGACCTCCTTGAAGTTCGTGGCCCAGATGATCTGGCCGGCGATCCGGACCCGCCCCGCAATCTCGGGGATCGGCGCGCCTTCGGTAGAGGCCTGAACCTGCAAACTATCAAGGCGTGGGCCCTGCTGGTCTTCAAGTTTCGGCCCGAACAGGAGGTTGTCGATATAGCCGCCCGCGGCCGTGGCGACGGCCGCCGCAGCGATCTGGACAAACGCCGAGGCGCCCGCCGTCAGCGCGGAGGCTGCGGCAGTAAGAAGCAGAACGGCCATGTCAGAAGCGTTACCTCTTTGCGAAGTATCCGTAGGGAGATTGATCGTGAAATCGAATTGGGCTTCAAATAACTCTTCGCGAAATCTGGTCTATTTTGATGTTCAATGATTTCTTCATGCGCTGGCGCGCACGCCGCGCCCGATGGAAGGCAGATGCGAAGCGGTTGGTTGCTATTGATCCGCCGACGGCCTTCCACGCTGCTCAGGTTGAAGCCGCGAGAGCGAGGTCGGTTCGAGATCGCGCAGAGGCGTGGCATTGGATGAAGGTAGCAGCCGAGGTTGCGCGCATCTGCCCCGAGGCCGACCTTGACGTTGAGCGGAGTGTTCAGGCGATACGTGTCGCCGGCTTTGACTATCGTTAGTGGCGCGATGCGTGGTTTCGGTTTTGCCGCCTGACCTTCGGAAACCTGAACGCGAAGCGGAGTCGATTGCGCCACCACGGCACGAACGAGACTTCCGCGACCGGGTGGGATTCGATCGCATGAATGATGCGGTTCGGAGCAACGAGGATCGCGCAGTGCTTGGCCGGCGCGGTTTCATTGATCGCAAAGAGCAGAAAATCGCCGGGTTCGAACGCATCAAGAGCCCGCGGGATCATGTGTCGGCCGGCGGCATCCGCCAGCGTCTCCGCACGCAGCGCCTCAGCCCAATCCCGCGAATAGGCAGGCGGTGTTTCGGGATCGGCGCCGTAGACGGCGCGCCAGACACCACGAACGAGGCCAAGGCAATCGCAGCCCACGCCTTTCAGCGCCGCCTGATGATGATAGGGAGTGCCGATCCACGAACGAGCCTCGGCGATGATCTGATCGCGGACGCTCATGTGATCTTGCCGCCATCGTTGCCCGCACCCTGGTTCGGATAGGACATCGCGAAGTCGGTGCCCGGCATGTGCGGGAAGCCGCCGAAATTGACCGTGTTGGAAAAGCGATCCCGGCAGGTCGCGAAGGTGCGGTCGCAGCCCGCGGTCGCATCGAAAGTATCGCCGATCGCAAGCGGCGCTCCCATCGGCAGATAGATGGCAAGCCGCGACACGCCGGCGCTGGACGAGTGCGCCTTGATCTCAACCGCAAGCCCGTCGCTGGAGCCAGAGGTCCAAACCAGCTTGCCGCGGGTGAGCGCGCCGGAGGGAAGGCCAGATACGCCGGAGGCTATAAACTCGAAGGCATCCAGCACGTCAGTAACGGTGCCTGATCCGTGGTTGCCAGACGCGCCGAGATCGATGCCGCAGCGGACATCGCCGAGATCCCAGGCGCAGGATCGCTGAAAGATGCGTCCCGCCGTTTGATCGAGCTTCGCGGCAAGGCCGCGTAGTTCGGCGGAAAAGGCGAGCTTGCCGCGCGAGACCCGACCGAGACTGCCGGCCCGCAGGATCACACGCTGGGCGACATCGGCCCAGTTGACGAGATAGATCGTCACGGCCGCGTCGTCATAGCGCCCGCCGTGAAGGTCATCCTCCGTGAGCGCGTCGGAGGACAGCGCGCCCTGGACATCGAGGTTCGAGACGGCGAGGCCAAGCTGGCCTTCGATGGCGGTCGCGGTGAACCCCGAGGCCGCCCTGAAGGTGACGGCATCGAAGACCAGATCGCGGTCGAAGTCGGTAAAGCCCATCACCACACCGTCGCGGCGATCCACACGCCAGCAGCGGCACAGCGTCGTTAGCCCGCCCGCAACGTGGGTTGCGAGCGCGCAAGGCAGGGTTTTCATCGGCTGCGCCTATCTTAACGTGCTTCCTTGCAAGAGGCTTGCTTCCTTATAAGGAAGAAGCTACAAGGAAGAATGATTTTGGAGGAGTACCCACATGGCAAGCGTTTCATTCATCTCGACGTCAAAACTTGTTTCGCTGCTCGCCTCTGCGGACCCGCAGAAGGCGCTCCGAGTGCGCGTGCTAAATGCCACGCGCCTCTCGCTGGAGACGGACACGTTTCAGCAGGTGTCGATGATCGATCTCGCCGAAGAGAAGATCATTCCCGGGGATAGCCCCATCGAAATCCCGGCGCCTGCGCCAAAGCTGTCGCGCAAAAGCGGGAAGTATCAGTTAGTTGCATTCGGCGAGACCAAGGATACCTACTCGCTCAAGGATCTGCTTGCCGAGGGGCTCAAGGCGCTGGAAAAAGCCAAGCCCGGAACCCTTGAGAAACTCTCCTTGGTCAAGAAGAGCACGAAGCGCATAGTCGCGAACAATCCAGAGGATCTCTTCGATACCGCAGGCTTGGCTGAGACCTATGGCCAGAAGCTTGTCGACGGATGGTGGTATGGCACGAACAATTCGGCACAGGAGACCAACGCATGGCTCGAACGTGCCTGCGAATGCGCCGGCGTGAAGTGGGGGAAGGAATTCTCCACAAGCCTCTAAATTCCCGTCATTCGAGGACTTCCACGAGGTCGATATTGTTGACGACTTGCAAGTCCCAGGCGTTCGCCTGAACCGGCAGGCTGTCGGTGTCGAAGCGGACGGGAACGTCGAACTGGAACGAGACGGTCGGCGCCGAGCCTGGCGCCGAGGCGAAGGTGATCCGGCCCGTCAGCGTATCGATCGTGGAAGGCGTGACCGGACTTCCGGCGATCTTCGCCGCGACCGATCCGACGACCGGCTTTGTGATCGTGCGGACGTGCTCATAGCCCGAGCGGTTGTAGCGTTTGACGATCTGCCAGACCGTCGGCGTGATCTGCATCATCGCCTGATCGGCGGCGTCGAAATCGTTCCAGTCCTTAAAGCGGAAGGAATAGGCTCGGCCCTTCACCACATGGAAATGGGCGATCACCGCCGCCATGTCTGCGCGGTTTCGAATGCCGGTCGAAATGTTCCAGCGCCCCCGGCTGTTCGACCAGTTGACGTTTCGCTGTTCGGCGCCCGACGCAAGCGTCACGATCTGGGTTGAAAAGCCAGGCCCGCCGGTGGCGCCCCGACCGACCGAGCCGGGGAAGGCGATATCGAGAAAGGGTTGCGGCATCACATTCCCCGCATGCCGGAGCGAACCGCACGGGCAAGGCCCGCGGCGATCTGCGTGCGGCTGGCGTCGAAGGCGGTCGGGTTCGGCGTCTGGATCGTGACGTTGACGATCGCGCCAGAAGCGCGATCGTCGCCGCGCTCATAGGCGCGCGCCTCCTTCCGGTTCAGCACGCGCTCGCCGCGTTGCAGGATCGCCGGCACTTCGTCGGCGCGCAGATAGGCGCCCTCGTGAAAGCGCGGCGCATAGGTGAAAGCGGCGACTGGCGTCATGCGTCCAACACCTCCCGAGCCAACCAGCCCGCCCTCATGGAAGAGCCGCGAAAAGATGCCGCTCAAGAGCCCGCTGCCCTGGCTGAACGTCGGCAGGTTCGAACCGAAGAGCAGGTTCTTCAGGGGATTGAGCAGGGCAAGCTTGATCATTTCGCGGGAAAGGTCTTGCAGCGCGGCGCGGCCGGCATCGCCCCACGATTTCCAATCGAGCTTTCCTTGCGCCAGCACATCGGCGAAACGGTCGAGCGCCGAGCCGACCGCATTCTCGATGGTGCGATAGGCGGCGTCCTGCCGCTGCAATTCCTGCGTCAGCCGTTCGATCTTGCCGGCGTTCTCGACAATCGCCCGGCCTTCCTCGCTGGCGAGATCAATGCCGCGCGTGCGCAAACCCTGCTCTGTTCGGAGCTGCGCAATGATGACGGCGCGTTCCGACGAGCTTTGACCGATCAGCCCGATCTGCCTTTGCAGAAGGGTGATTTCGTCCTTCTGATCTTCAAGCGCCTGGCGGCCGGCGAGTTGACGGTTGAGTTCGTCGACCCGCCGCGCATTGCCGATCGCGGCTTGCCCTTCCGGGCTCGCCGCATCGATTCCGCGCTGGCGCAACTGCTGGATCGCGCGAAGGATCGCCAGTTCTTCCGAGCGCTTGGAGACGGACGCGCCAACCAGCGCCACCTGACGCTCAAGCAGGGTGATCTCGTCACGTTGATCGCGAAGCTGTTCCTGGCCGCGGAGCGTCCGGTTCAGCCCCTCGATCTGCCGGGCAGACTCGATATAGGCCCGCGCTTCCTCGCTCGCGAGATCGACGCCGCGACGTTGAAGTTCCTGTTCGGCGCGCATGACGGCGAGCGCATCGCCGCGTGCCGAGACGTTCGCGTTGATCAGCGAGACCTGCCGCCCGAGCAATTCGATCTCGCGGCGGCGATCCTCATTGGCCGACAGGGTTTGCGCCCGTTCCTGCTCGGCGAAGAGCCGGCCATAGGCTTCGCGCATCCGATCGATGATGCGGGTGAGAGTCTCCTTTGCTTCGCCTTCGGCAAGGGCCTGCGCGATCAGCAGAGGGCGGAGCGCCTGCTCAACCTGCATCGCCTGGGCGGCCTTGGCGGAGGCAAGCACGCCGCCCGCGACCGCATCATTCACACGCTTCTGCGCAGCCGCTTCAGCGCTGCGATCGGCCACCTGCCGGCCTGCCTGGGCGGCAGCTTCCGCGATCCGTTCGCGCAGAACCTGCCGGGCACGGGCTTCGGCGTCGATACCCTCGCGCGCCTGATCAATCAGGCCCTGCTTGCGGGCTTCAGCCCGTTCTGCGGCCTCGGCGCTTTCGAGATAGGCGTTCGCCAGCGCCAGCGTCGCCCGGATCGAGAGTTCTGTCGCCGAGTTCTGGGTGACGATCGCCTGCGTGGCCGCATCGACCGCCGGCCGGTAGCGGGCGAGTTCAGCGGTAACGCGGGCATAGGCCGCTTCCACCGCTGCATCATCGGCAAGCTTTGATCGCGTCAGCGGATCGTTGAGCGCCGCCCTCAGGGCCGCCTGCTCACGTTGCAGTCGTTCGAGTTCACGCGCACCGGGGATGATGTCCCGGGCCGTTTCGCCGGCTCGCACGGAGAGTTCGTTCGCGCGGGCGTCGGCTGCAAGCTGCTCCGCGCGCCGTTGCGCATCCGCAAGCTGGGCCTCGATTTCGGCGATGCGCCGTTCAACCACCGGCAGCATCAGCGGCACGAAATCGCCGCGGACGTTTTCCCGCAGCCGATCGCGCTGCCACTTCAGAAGATCGAGTTCTTCGGCCGGCGTGCGACCATCGACGGCGCGATCTACCGCCTTGCCGATCGCGTCGAAAGCGTTCGAAGCCTGACGCGCGACATAGTTCCAGGCGCGCCCGAAGGCGTTGGTGGCCTGTTCGGCATCGGCGAGCGCCGGGACCAGCGCCGTCAGAAAAACCCGCTGCGCTTCGGTGCGGTTGTTCTGATCGACGAGGGTGCGGACATATTGCCGGGTGCGATCGTCGAGGAAGGCCAGCCGGGAATTGAGTTCATCGGCGCCGCGAACCGGATCGGCCAATGCCGAAGCCAGTTGCTCGGCCCCGGCCTTGGTTTCGACGCCCATCGTGACCGCGAAGTTGCGGGCGATGCCGATGGCGCGCGCCATTTCCTCCGCGCCGATCTTGCTGGTGCGCAGGAAGGCGACTTCCATTTCGCGCGCCGACCTGACCGACACCTTGCCGGCTTCGGCGGAAGACTGCGCGACGCGCTCAAGTTCCGAAGCAGTCGCGCCGGAAGCGCGGCCGATCCCCATCAGCGCGGTCGTCACCGAGCGCGTGGAGGCGTCATTCGCGACCCACGCGCCGGTGAGGCCAACGACGGCTGCCGCAACACCGATCGCGATACCGCCCACGATGCCGAGCGCCGAGCCGAAGGCGGCGAGCGTACCGCGCAGGCCGCCAAAGGCCTGCGTCACCTGACCGCCCTGCTGCATCAGGATGGTCATCGGCGACATGCCGGTCGACATTGACGCAACCACGTCGTTGAACGTGTATTGCAGCGTCAGCAGCTGATTGCGCGTCAGCTTCGAAGAGCCGCCGACGCCGGTGATCGCGCGGGCTGTCTGATCGAACCTTTGCCGGGCGAGACCCTGCGCGGCAGCATGTTCGGCGGACGTGATCGCGGCGCGCTTGGCGAGCGCGGCGTATTCGGCAAGCTCGGTGTTGAGGCGCGCCTGCGCTGCGCCCAGGGGATCGAGCGTTGCCCGCAATGCATCCGCCCGAGCCTGGAAGCTTTCGGCTTCGCGTGCCGCTTGCTCGAATACCGAAGCGGAGTCGCGGGCGGATTTCGGGATCGGGCGGTCAACGTTGAGGACCGTGTTGAACCGCTTCTGGGAGGCTTCGGCATCGGCGGCGAGCCGCGCGGCTTCTGCCAGGCGCTTGAGGCGGGCGACCTCGCGGTCGGTCGCCGCGCCCGTCCGTTCCAACGCCTTCTCAACGGCGCCGAACGCGGCCTGCCCGGATTGCCCGACTTCCTCGAAGGCGCGCCGGATCTCCACCTTCCCCTCGACGCCGAGGCGAATGGAGACGTTGGTGGCGCTCATGGTGGATCAGCGTTCCGGCGATAGGCGTTGACGACGACGGTTTCGATTTCCGGGAGGACATCGACGACAAGCGGGTTCAGTGCGCCCATGGCGTGGGCAAGCATGAGGATCGCCCCAAAATCGAGCGCGTAGACGCCGCCCATCACCGCCCGCACCTGACCGGCCGAGCGGCGGATAACTTCCCAGGCCAGCAAACCCTCAGACGTTTGCGGGCGGTGCGCGTCGTAAGGACAGCCCTCGCAGCGGCTCGGGCAGGCGGCGCAATAGCTTTCGCCGCCGTCGAAGTGCCATTCGGCGAGGGCGATCAGACGTTTTTTTCGTCGAGCCTCGTCAACGCCGGCCCGACATAGAGCCGATCAATGGCGTCGAATGCGGGCCAGAGTTCGAGGAGTTGATCGATTGCGGCCTTGTCGGGATCGACCGGCTTGCCCTTGGCATTGCCGATGCCCTCCCAGGCAATGATCCCGGTCTGCGCCAGCGAGCGCGTGAAGGCGGCGCCTGCTTCAATCGTTGCCTGTTCGCCACCGGCCTTCAGCGCTTCGCCCGCGGCCCCACGCGCAATTAGCATGGCCGCGACCGAAACCGGGCGGAACTGGATGCGCACGCCGGGCAGAATATCGAGCCAGAAGGGTTCGACGGACACGGGTTCAAGCTTGAGCATGTCGGCTCCTTTTTTGGCTTCGGGATTTTGGGGAAGGTCGATCAGTAGGCCGCCACATCGTTCACCAGAACGACGGTGCATGTCTTGCCGAGGATCGGGTCTTTGGCGGCCTGCCAGGCGAACGTCGCCTGCACGCCGGCAGGGCCTTGAACCGGCTGTTTCGCGCGCGGCAGAAACACGCTGTGCAAGGTGAAGAGGAGCGAGCGGTCGGCGTCGATGGTCCAGCCGAACGAAAGTTCGCAAGGCTCGCCGGAACTCGCCTGATCGAGCAGCGTCATATCGGCAAAGCGAATGCCGATCGATCCGGTGACCGCGACCATGCCAGGATCGGCATCGGCAATGCGGCCATCCGGGCGGATCACCTCGACCTTATCGAGCCCGTTCGAATAGGTCAGTTCGGCGGAGACCACGTTGCCGAGTGCCGTGCCTTCGCGCTTAACCTCGCCCTGGAAGTGGCTGAAGCGTTCCATCACCGCCTCAGTCGGCGTGCCGGCCTGTGATGTGGAGAATTTGGTTTCTCCCTGGGCGATCAGGCCCATCGTGGCACTCAGCAGGCCGGATCGTTGCAACTGGATCTGCATCGTGTTGGCGCGGACGCCGACATTGACGCCATAACTCGGCACTTCCGGCATGCCGATCTGGATCGCCATCGACGGCAACGTCAGCGCGCCGGAGACGAAGGTATGGGTATAGACGCCGGTATCTTCGGCTGAGGACGGCGCGCCCATCGCAAGCTTCAGCCATTGCCCGAAATTGCGGAGATCGACCGGGACGACGACATCGCCCTCATTGTTGACGACATCGCGGCTAGGCGGCAGCGGTTCGCGCCCGTAGCCGAGAAGATCGCTCGCGATCAGTCCCTGTTCGTCGCCGAGCGCTGCCGACACGAAGGGCAGCTTCTTGAAGCCGCTTACCGGCGCCGTGCCGTAGGTTGACTCGAATGCCGCGGCCATGACGGCGTTGGCGCCGCGTGCGCGTGCCATGGGATCGCTCCTGTGGTTGAAGAGTTCAGTTAAGCGGATCGCTTGTCGCGTAGGTGGCGAGGATCGCGAGATCAGCGAAGCGGCCGGGCAGCGCGCCCAGCGCTTCGATATCGTCCGTCACCGGTGCTTCCGCCTCGATCCAATCGCAGAGACCGCCGAGCGTCGGGTTCGCCTTCACCGCCGCGCCGATCGCGCCGGTCATGGCATCGAGCACCATCTCGCGCGTCATCGTCGCGCTTTCATAGGCGGCGATCTCGATCGGGATGCGGTGCGAATAGAGATAGGTCAGCGGCGAGAGGCTGATTTCGGGTTCGCCAGGATCGCCGTCGCGGATCACGACGAGGCCGCCGGGCGGAATGCGTTCGGCCTTCGCCAGATTGCGCTTCACTTCCGCGCCCGGTAGGGCGGCGGCGACAAGCGCCTTCAACGCCGCCAAGACGGTTTCACGTTTCGAGGCCATGGGTGACAAGCCTTCAGGATTGCTGCCAGTGCCGCGCGATCAGCGAGGGCACACGCGCGGCCTGCCGTTTGGCCGCCTGTTCGACATCGAGCCGCTTTTTCAGCGCGACCTGCGGCACGAGTACGAACACGATGACGCTGGTCTGACCGGTCTTGCGGCGGTTGGCGGCGGCAAGCCCGCGCTTGCTCACCCGCGCGTTCTCGGCGATCAGCAAGGACGGGCGCCCGCGCCGATAGACGAACTGCAGCTTCAGTCCCGTGCGCCGTTGCCAGCCTTCCGGCGTAATCTTTTCACGGCCGCCCGCCGCGCCGCGGCCAGTCTTGCCAGCCGCAGCGGTCGGGATTGCCAGGAAGAGGCCTCGCGCCGAGCGGATTACGACGCCACGGTCAAAAGCATCGACGATCTTCGGTGCACGCGACCAGACATAGGCGGCGGCTTCGGCGCTTTCGCCGACTTCGGGAAAGGTCTTTCCCCGCCACGTCCTCGATAGCCGTTCACCGAGCCCGGCGGCGACGACATCCTCGCGCAGATCGAACTTTAGACCGTCGGCGGCGTCGCGCATGCCGAAGGTGACTGCGCGCTCGATCCCCTTCTCGGTCCCGCCAAGTGCTTTGGTGAGATCGAAAGGTTGAATGGTGAACTTCATCGCAGTGTCAGGGGGAGATCACCGGTGAGAAAAGCGTTTGCGCATTCGTAGTGCCAGTTGGTCCGAGTGCGTGTTTTGAACCGGACAAGTGAGCAACCCGGCGCATCGGGCGCGCGATCTGAATTGTAGAAGACGGTCCTTCTTGTCCGTACGGATTGCGTGAGATCGCAAAACAACGGAACGTAATCCTTGCCGCCGAAGAAGATGATCGGCTCGTCGGTGTCCGAGGGCACCATTCGGAAGTCGCGATATACCTCCGTCTTTTTTCTGCGTTTGTATGGTTCAGCCGATGCGCTGAATGTGATGTCGTAGTCCGGTGTGAGGAAATCACCTCGGATAAGTCCCCACCCTGCCGACAGAACGTAGGTCTTTTCTATTCCGACCCGTGACGCCAGTCGGAGGTAGGTTGGGTTAGAATAGAGATCGATGGCGCGGAGAAGCTTGAGCGGGTTTTCGCCGGGTTGGAAATTGTACTCGGAGAGTCGGTCTCTCCAAGTCTCGCCGTTCAGCTCGATATCATCAGGCCTCGCATAGCTGTGGGTGCTGGAAATCGGCGCAGAACCAGGGTCGGCAACGAAGAGGACTAGCCCTCCATCTGCTGTCCGCATGAACCCTGCGTCCTCCCGCTTCCTCGCGGCGCACTGCACTACGACAATCACTAATCGCGCTCCGATTGACTGACCAAGCTTTCGAGTCGCGAAAGGAATCCAGCTTCATGGCGCTCATCGACGTGGTTCTGGTTCCACAACCCCGAGCGCCTCACGCGATCTCGATTGCATCTGTGACCTAGCCAATCCGCGCTGGGCGAATCGATCGGGCTTCTCTCGAAGTTGCTGAGCAGAGCAATCGCGTTGCGCTCGATATAGCCCCGCGAACTGGTCGCACCAGGAGGGTCATCGATATCCAGCCACATGAAAGGCATTGAGCCGATGGTCTTGCTCACCTCGCGTTCGAGTTCACGTTCCCGGATGCGAACGTCCGGTGCGGCGGCACTTCCTGCCCCCCAGCTTGGGACATCGTAGCCATGCTGTGCGATCAGTGCAGTTCCTACGATCAGCCGAAAGATCGAGCCTCTATGGTTGCCGCCGCCACTCTTTTCTTGGCCGCGATGCTGGGAGAGGCGGTTCCAGAGCGTTGTTCTCGATGTCGCCGTCAGCGCGTGGGTGCCCACCCGGACGACACGCGGCCCCACTCCGCTGTCTGATCGGCCTTCACCTTCTTCGAAAAAGAAATACACTCCACGACGAGGCCACTGAAGCCGTCCAGAGCAGCCGGACAATACACGAAGGCTTGATTTCTCAGCGAGAACACCGAGCAAGGAATAGAAGTCTTTGAGATCCGACACTCGGCCGCCAGTTATCAAGTGCTCTTTCCCTATCTCTTTGTTCGCCGTTTAAGCATTTAGCACAGAAGAATGCGTTGCGAATAAGCGTCATATCCCCGCCACGCTAAAAGGCCGTCGCTTCGCAGGCCGCCACCAGCCCGAGGGCATCGCCCATGGGTTCGCCGATGATCTTGAACGTCTCGGCGCCGATCACGATCAGGTCCCCATCAGCGATCGTCGCGGCTTGCGAGCGCCGAATATCGAGCGCGAGGGTGGGCAGAACGGCACGGCTTTCCCCGAACTCCGCCAAGCGGTCGGGCGATTTTCGGATGATCCGCACCGCAACTTCGGGACCGACCCCGCCAGCCTTCCACAGCGCATCTTCGCCGATATTGGGATCGGCGAAGAGCGCGTCGACCGCCGCGATAAACGCTTCCGTCACGGTTCATTCGCCCGGAAGGACGCATTGAGCCGAACGCGGCCGACGGTGTTGCCGGCGCCGCCGGCGACAGCCGCCACCGCGACGCCGATCAGCAGCGAGCCGGTTGCGACGTTGGTGCAGCGCTTGTTGGTGTCGTCCCAATAGACGAGCTGGCCGATGGTCCAAGCCTGCGATCCGATCTTGATGAGATCAAAGACGCCGGAGGTCTTGAGGGCGACATCGGCGCCGTTGGCGGCATCGCCGCTGGCGACGCCGAAAAGCTGTCCGGCCTTCGCGCCCTGGCCGGAGGTGAGGGCATAGGGCGCCGCCAGGGTGACGACATCGCCCGCTTGAACGAAATTCTTCATGGGATTTGCTCCGAAGGTGGTTCAGGCGATCAGACGCCCGGGTTGTAGAAAAGGCCGCGGAAATCGAGCGCCTTGGCTGCGAAGTCGTGCCTGATCTTGAATTCCACGCCATCGACCTCGAATCCGACGCGCTGGTCCATGAACGGCTCGGTCTGGCCTTCGAGATGCGCATATTCGATCGTGTCGATCGCGTTCGGATCGGCGCAGAGCCACCACGGCTGCGGACCGCCAGGCTTGTAGAGCCGCGGCTCTTCGATAGGCTCAAGGCTGTTGGCGAAAGCGTTCACATCCGCCGCCTTGGCGGGCGTCACGGCGGCAATCATCTTGCGCGCCTCGATCGAGCGCGTGCCCGGCGGCACGAGGATGAAGCGCGGGATGACGGAGATATATTCCGCGTCCGCGCCGCTGATGTCCTTCTGCTGGGCCATCAGTTCCCACGCCTGGCTGAGCGCGGCTTCGGAGATCGCTGCGGCCGTGCCGAGGTTGCCATGCGTGGCGTGGAAGAGGGCCACGCCATCGGCCAGCACGCCGTTCGCCAGAAGCTCGTTATAGACGAGCGCACTTTCGAGTTCGGCAGCCTTCTGGCCGGCGGTGTTGAGCGCCCGGTCGAAGGCGCGCAGATCGTCGTTGACGATCGCCTGCCGGGTGAGTGCGACGATCCGGCCATAGGTCGCGAGCTTGTAGGTCTCCCGGCCTTCGGCGATCGTGCCATAGGTGAACTCGGCGCCTTCCATCACCGGCTTGAGCGGCGGGAAGTTGCCGATCTGGGTGGGATACATCGGCTTGAAGTCGGGCGCCGTGGTGCCGCGCGTCCAGCGCGTGAAAGTGCGCGGGGTGACCTGATAGGCCTGCCGCAGACGCTTGCCGGCGACGGCCGCAAGGATCAGCGGGAAGTCCGAAGAGGAATGCAGGCCCGCGGCGCGCGTGGCGGCATAGACAATCTCGTTGCCGGTCATGCCGCGGGTTGCCTGGCCGGCGACGGCGAGGCTATCGCGGGCGACATCGACCAGAGACATGCCGCGGTAGTCCCGCGCCCGGTCGGTCATAGTGAAGGCGACCGGCGCCAGGCGGTGCAGGATAGCTTCGACGAGCGCCTCACGCCGCGTGACCGTTGCGTCGAGACCGCCGGCAGGGAAGGAGACGGCGGTATGGCCAGCGCCGCGTTCATCGCGGCCGGCAAGCTTATCGAGGATCAGGCGTCGTGCGTCTTCGAGCGTCACGCCGCGCGTCACCAGATCATCGGCGAAGGCGCGTTCGAGCCTGAAGCGATCGGCGAGGCCGAAGATCGCCGCGACGCGCTCGCGCTCCTCGGCGCGGACTTGCTCAATATCGGCCACGGGAATGGGCGGGTTGGGCGGCGCCGGCGTGGCGAGATCGTTTGCGGGAGGCGCGGGCGGCGCTTCGGGCGCAGCTTCACGGGTCTGGACAGGTTCGTCCATGGCGACAGTCTCCATTGTTCGAGAGAATGGTTCGATCAGGTCGAATGGGAAGGTCGGCAGCGCTTCGGCGGCCACGCTGTCGCCCCGCACCTGCGCGCCGGGATCGGCGCCGACGGCCACGAAGGACAGCTCGTGAGGCGTCCAGCGTTCGACGAACCAGCGTTCGGGGTCGCCGACACGTTCGGGCCGTTCGACGCGCACCTTGTCGATGCGGTAGCCGACTGAGATGTTGCGGACGATCCCGTCGGTGACGAGCGCGAACAGACGATCGGCGGCTTCATCGACGCCAGGCTTCGGGAAGCGTAAGGCGGCGCGGCCTTCGCCCTTGTCGATCCAGGCGCGTTCGACGACGCCGACAATCGCGCGCGTCGTCCATTGCGAATGGCTGTCCAGCACCGGCGCACCGGCATCGAGGCGCGAGAGATCGACCGCATCGCGCGAGACCACGAGGATTTCCTCGTAGTCGATCGCGGTATCAAAGCCGGTCCAACGACGGCGGCGCACGGACGCTCCGGTGGTCCAGACGACTTCGACGGTTCGGGTCTCAATTTCGATGGAGGCGACCGGCGCAAGCCGAGTCTGCATCGGCAGCGCATTCGCCATAGGCGCTACGCCGCGCGAAGGCGGTTGAGCAGGTTTCATGGTGTCCTCGAAAGAGATTAGTCGCCGGGCTTGGGCTTCGGTTTGCCCGGCTGCTCATTGTCTGCGGTGTCGCCTGCCGGATCGTTCGGATCGGGCTGCGCCGTTCCCGCCTTGGTCATCATGCGCGGATCGCTATCGAGCACGATCTTCAGCCGATCGAGCAGCGCGTTCATTTCCGCGATTTCGCCCAGCTGTGAGGCCGGATCGTAGCCCTGCCGGGCGATGGCCTGGGCGAGAGTCATGGTGCCCGAGCGCAGCATCAGAAGATCGGCCTGCGCGTCCTTCAGGGGATCGACGGCATCGAAGCGCGGCGGTTGCCATTCGACTTTGACCACCGGGTTCGGGATCAGGCCGGCGACCCAAGCCGCCTCGGTGAACCAGCGCCAGACCGGTTCGCAAAAGCCCGGGATCACCAATTGCCATTGCAGGGCATCGACCATGCGCCGGAATTCAACGAGACCGCCGCGCAGGCTCGAATAGTTGACCTGAGACAGATCGCCGGTGAGCAATTCGTAAGGCACGCGGTATCCGGCGGCGATGATGTGCAACTGCGCCCGAAGCCATTCCGAGACGCCAGCCGTTGAAGCGGGCTGGTTGAACTTGATGTCCTTGCCGCCGCGCGCATAGGCGATCAGTCCGGGCTCGAACTGCTCAATGGTCTTGCCTTCGGCATCGACGACGGTCGGCGCGACGCCCTGATCGGCCTCATCCGCGCCGAGTACCACGCCGACAAGGCAGGCCTCGGTTTTCTTGCGCACCAGTTCGGCGTTGGTCCAGTCATCAAGATCGCGCATCGCCCGCATGGCCGGCGCGCCCCAGGGCACGCCGCGGCTTTGCACGCGCTGGCGCTCGAACAGATGGGCGATGCCATCCGCAGGGACGCGCGCCGAGGTGAGGCTACGCGAGAG
Organism: Rhizobium sp. SAFR-030; assembly: GCF_059415005.1. NCBI lineage: Bacteria > Pseudomonadati > Pseudomonadota > Alphaproteobacteria > Hyphomicrobiales > Rhizobiaceae > Rhizobium > Rhizobium sp. SAFR-030. The sequence goes on from NZ_JBPFDO010000002.1 coordinate 28,123, forward strand.
CGGCACGCTGGTATCGCCCGGATGATCGGGAAACAGCCAATAGGCGCGGCGGCGGCCGATGGCGTCATATTCGATACCGCGCACGATCCGCCCGCCGTCCGGAAGAACTCCAATCTTGGTGTCGTCGAGGTGATCGGCTTCGAGGAGCTGAAGCTGCATGGGCACGGGCAGTTTGTCTTTGGCGCGGCGGATACGACGGCGAAGGAACACGTCGCCGCCTTCGATCATCTCGCGCACGGCGAGCGTGGTGAGGCCGTGGAAATCGGCGAGGCCATCGGCATCCGATCGCGCTGCCCAAGCCTCCCAGAGTTCATTGATCCTGTTGTCGAGTGCATCCGTTCCGGTCGCCGCGCGCGGCCTGATCCCGGCGCCGACGATGTTGTTCACCAGCACCGCCACGGCCTTCGCCGCATGGGGATTGTTACGTGTCAGATCCCGCATGCGGTCGCGCAGCCGCGCCGCACCGGAAGCGATCTCGCCATCGGCGGAGCTGGACGACGACCGCCAGCCATCGGTGCGCCGTCCGACTGCTGCGCCGTCATAGGCGCGCGCGAGCTTCTCGAACGCCTGGCGTTCGAGAAGCCGCTTGCGGGCGGCGCCAGGCGCGACGCTGGCGAGTGCGCGATCGATCCAGTTCGCGCCCATTACCGGTCACCACGCCCGAAGCTTGCGAATCCCGCGATGGGGCGCGGATTGCCGGAGGTGGCGGCGATCTCGGTCTCGATGGTGCGAATGCGCTTCAGGAGATCGTCCGCCGAGCCATATTCGACCGTCTTGCCGTCATAGGTAACGCGCAGCGTTCCGCCCGCGAAGGCGCGTTTCAGCGCATCGAGTTCGGTCTGCGTCCAGGGCATCGGAAATCCCGCGAGAAGTTAGAACCATTTGTCGCGCCGTCCGAGCCAGTCGGAGCGGCGCACGGGCGCGGTCGTGGGCGTGAGGCCGCGCTGATCGACGGGCCGCGCTTCGTCCTCGGCTGCGACCCGAAGCCCTTCTTCGAGCGCTTCGAACTTGGCGTCGTCGAACCGGTCGATCCCGAGCAGCCACGCGGCGGCGCGGGCATAGACCCGGCAATCCAGCGCCTCGTTGCGCTCGCGCATCTGCCGCCATTCGAGTTTTGAGAAGCCGCGCCGGTCGCGCACTGTCACCAGCTGCTCGGCGACAAGCTGCTTTACCCATTCGGCGGTGACGCTTTTCGGCAGATGCACGAAACCGTCCGGAAATGGCGTACCTGCGGCCAGTTCTTCGTCGGTCGGGCGGTCAAGCCGCAGGAAGCGATAGGTCTCCGATTTGAAGACGGCGACCGACACCTTCCAGAGCTTCACGCCGCGCCGGATCGTGCGGCCGTGCTCGTTGACATCGACATAGGTCGGGCCATCGACCGGGGTTGATCGGTCAAAGCCATCGACACCCTTAATCGCGAGCGCCTGGCCGACGCCAACGCGCCGCACCCAGCCATAGACGGCGGCGGTGTTGCGCCCATCGCCCGAGTCGATCGCAAGCCGTGCGATCCGCATCCGTGCGCCGTTCTCATGGCGCCAGGTCTGGCCAAGCAACGCGGTTAGCTTCCCCCAAACTTCCTCGCGGGAAGTGTCGCCTTCGAGCACGATGTGTTCGACGAGCGCGCTGGTGAGCCGTCGGCCCCACGCCCAGATATCGACCTCGATCCGGTCGTGCTGAACGTCGGCGCCTGCCGTGAGGATCAGGCCGCATCCCGGCACCAGCGGCGCGAAATCTTCCCGCCGCTCGTAGAGGCGCTGCCAATCCGGCGCTTCGCCGCGTTCCTGCCACGTCTCGCCGAGCAGCGTGTTCTTTGCGGCCTTGAGCGCCGCATCATCACCCTGGGCCGCTTCCCATTCGCGGGCGATATCGGCCCAGCCGAGCCAGCCGACCGGCGAATAGAGCCCTGAGATATGAAAGCCGACGCAATGCGGATCGGCCGGAGTGGCGGTTGCGCGCCATTCGCCCGCCGACAACATCGCGGTCTTGTGGTGTTCCGCGATCGGCTGATCGCAGCCTTCGCAGTGATAGGCGGCGCTGGCCGGTTCGCCGCTGGTCCACTTCAAACGCTCGAACTTGAGCCATTGCAGCATCCCGCAATGCGGGCACGGCACGAAGAAGCGGCGCTGATCGCTTGCCTCGAATTCGCGTTCGATCCGCGAAAGGCCCTTTATCGTCGGCGTCGAAACCAGAAACACCTTGGCGCGGTGGCCGAAGGTGCGCGTGCGGGCGATGGCGAGCGCGACTGGATCGCCTTCGCCATCCACATCGCCCTCATAGGCGTCCACCTCGTCGAGGAAGACGTAACGTGCGGGCATCGACCGCAGACCGACGGCGGAATTGGCGCCGGTCAGCACGAGCTGCCCGCCTGCGAATTTCTTGGCGAGCACCGTGTTGCCGCTATCGCGCGAGCGCGACGGCAGGATCAGCGCCCGAAGTTCCGGGCTTTCGTCGATCAGCGGCTCGATGCGCTGTTGTGACAGGCGCTTGGCGAGATCGGTCGTCGGCTGGACGCCGAGGAACGGTCCCGGCGCCTGATGGATGCAATAGCCGATCCAGTTGTTACCGGCCTCGGTCGCGCCAACCTGCGCCGCTTTCATGAACACGATCCGCCGGGCCGAACTGCCGGGCGAGAGCGCATCCATGACGCCGCGCATATAGGGCGTCCGGTCGGTGCGATAGCGGCCCGCCTCGGATGAGGCGCGCGAGGACAGAAAGCGATAGCGATCCGCCCAGGCCGAAACCGTCAGCGCCGGATCGGGCGCAAGGCCACGGCTCCAGGCAGTGATGATCTCCGCGCGTCCGTCGAAGCCCTCATCGAAGCTCGATGCCGATTTGGCTGAGTTCTTCGAGATGGCGTCGGACATGGGCTTCGAGAACCTGCTCGCAGCGGTGAGGATCGATTTGCAGTTCGGCGGCGATCAGGGCGGCGGCGCGCGCCGGCCATTGCACCCAGGCGTCGCGTTCGCGCCTGGCGAGCGCAAAGACCGTTGAGACCGCGCGCGAGCGATCGACGAGATCGCCCTTGAGCTTGCCAAGGCGGATGCGGCGCTCCTGCGCCTTGATCACCTCATTGGCGGTGCGCGCCTGGACGAACGTCATGTTGCCTGCGGCGGGCGCGGGCTCGCCGCTTTCGCGCAAGGTTTCACGGACGGCTTCGACTGCCGCCATCGGCACCGGACGGGGCGTGCCGCGCGGTGGCGGCGGCGATTTCGCCACGGGGCGAACCTGCGCGGGATCAGAGCTCGATCCCCAGGCGCGATCCGACTTCTCGGGATCGATCGTGCCGTCGTCCTCAACAGTGATCCGGCCCGAGGCGATGGCCTTTCGAACCGCCATGTCGGAGACGCCGCGATGGCGCGCATAGGCCCTTCGCGACAGACCCATGGCTGCGCTCCCAATCGAAAATAGTGAGCGATTAGAGCGACTTAGGAGTTGCTCCGATTTGTGTGTCGAGGCTGTCTGCGACCCGCCCTAACCCACGGAGATCGCTCATGAAAAGCCGCCGCAAAGTTCATCCCGCCGACGCCGCCAACGCTGCGGTTCTCGCCAACGCCATTCGCTACGACGTTGCCCTGTTCCTTGGAACCGGACGCTACGCCCGGGCGAGCGCGCCGACCCTTGAAGATGCGCGGATCGAGGCGATGCGCCTCGTCGCCGAGAACCCGACCCCGTTCGGCAAGCGCCTCCCGCTTATCTACGGCGTCACCGCCGAAGGCCGCTCGGCGCTTGTCGCCTCGAACTGAACCCAATCCTGACGGAGCACGACCATGACCACGGAAACCACGACCTACGACAAGAAGTTCAACGCCCAGCGGGGTGCGCAGCGCACCGGGCTGAAGCCCGGCGAGTTCGAAGTGTTCAAGACGCCCGATGGCCGGTTCGGCTGGCGGGCAATGGCGACCGACACCGATGGCCAGCCGCCGAGCCAGATCACTGAGCCCGAGCAGGCAACATCGCCAACCAGCCCGAAGCCGGGCAAGCGCAAGGCGATTATCGAGCAGGCGCAGGCGGGCGCGCTTCCGGCAGCGCCGGATTTCTCGAAGCCAACCCACGCGCGGTTTCGTGCGAAGCTCGCCAAGCTTGTGACGCTCGCCGAAGCGGGGGATGTCGAAGGCCTCAAGGCCATCGAGATCAATCCGGTTTCAACGAGCCCGAAAGCCATGGCGCGTTATCGTACGCTCTGTATTATTGCGCTAGAAACTAAGCTTGAAGGTGCGGCTCTAAATCGGGCTGATGGGGAGGCCGTCATATGAGTTATTGCGATGATACTGAGTATGCTGCTCGAAATTTGATTGAATTGGCAATGGCCGAAGACAATGCGTTAACCTCGCTACAGCCGAAACTCGTATCCGCTGAAGCAAAGTATAAGGCCAATCATTGGGATTTTAGTACCAGTGATCTGAATGACGATTTTTCCGATGCACACGTTATGAGCGCTTTTCGAAGGATGGCCGAGGCGCATAACGAAGCAAATTCGCTAAGAACGGAGATTGCTTCGCTGCAAGCGTCTATTGGTGCTCGACAAGTTGCGCTTCAGGCGCTCTGTGGTGCGCTGCTTCAACTGGCAAAGCAAGGTATCTCTCTTGTGCATGGTAGTTTGAACGCATGCCCGAATGGTCGGATGTTGGCCAACACAAGCCTGAAGGAAGTTGTCTGGCAGGCGCGAAACCAAGCGATCCATTATGAGGAAGGAAATTTTCGGCAGGCTGTAACAACAGTATTCTCCGATCTGGAGGCGTCCTTTGGTCAAGAATTTTCGTTGAGCCAGCACGTTGGCCAGAGCCGGGCGAGGCAAGTGACAAAGCTATTAGGGTGGACGGCGTACGACAACTACTCGACCGACATGAAGCTGCTCGGTTTGTAGTCAGCGCCGGTTAAAAGAAGCCTCTTGCAGGCCCAGCGACATTCCAGAACACGATGCGGCCCGGACCCATCCGGGCCGTCATCGTCTCCCACGCCTTCGCGTCATAGTGCGGATCGGACGGAAACGGTGACATCGCTTTGGCGACATCGGAGAATGGGCGCGGATAGATGTGGATCGTGGCGTTCGCCACATCAAGCGGCTGAAGTTCTCGCCCGACCTGAACGACATGGCGGCGGGCACGAGGCCACGCCTGAGCAAGCGCCCGTGCGAGCACGCCGGAGCCAGCCGCACACCAGACTTCATCGGGATCAAGCCCGGTCGCCAGCGCGGCGTTTGCAAGGCGCGTGATGGCTTCGGGTAGATCGACGCCGAATGGAACCAGCCGCGCGCCGCTCGCTTTCGCATAGTCCTTGGCGCGGGCTTGCACGACTGAGAGATGGCCTGGCCGAACCGGCACTACCTTCGCGCCGAGTCTTGCCGCTTCCAGCGTTCGCGAATGGAGCTTCGCGCGGGCTGCGACAAAGATCGTCGCGCGCTTGCCGAGATCCTTCGCGACGGTCGCGAGCGCGGTTTGCGCGCCGCCCTCAGCGGGGCTGGCGTAGACGGCTTCCTCCGCGCCTTCAAACAGCACCGGCATGAACCGCGCTTTCGTGCCGCCCGGGAAGAGATCGTCGCGGACGACCCAGACGGCGCTATGCTCTCGAACGATTGGTGCCGTCATGGCTGCACTTCCTCGATCTCTCCAAATTCGACCTCGCCGCAGGCTTCAGTTGCGCGCCGGGGATCGCCTTTGACAAAGACCAAAACGCTTTGATGGGTGCGGCCGAGTTTGCGCGCGGCGGTGAACTGTCGGCCGGTGCGGATCGGCAGCGACCCGACGGCCGTCACGAGGATCGCCTCGTTGTAGAAGCGGGCGCCAGCCGCCTCGAAGGCTTCGACCGTTCGGCCTGGCAGGTTGACGTAGAAACCGCGATCATCGCGCACATCGCCGACAACCCAGACCGCGAAGCGATCGTCCTTCAATCGGGCGACGGCGGCGGCAATGATCGCGGCCTGCGCTTCGAAAAATGACGCCTCATCCATCGTAGAAAGATCGGCGGGATCGTCGGAATAGCGTTCGAGGTTCCAATAGGGCGGGCAGGAGAAGATCAGGTCCGCCGCGACATCCGCTGCAATAGCGCCAAGATCGCGCGCATCGCCGACGCGCCATTCCGGCAACGGTTCGGCGGCGATTGCACCCTGTGCGTGGTTCGCTTCAACCTGCTCGGGCCGAAGTTCGATCCCGACGTAGCGACGCCCCAGGCGCGAGGCGACGATGCCGCGCACCGAGCCGCCCGCGAAAGGATCGAGCACGGTTCCGCCTTGCGGGCAGAACCAGCGATATGCGATTTCACACAGGACCGGATCGAAGATCGACGTGCCGGAGGCGGTCGGCGCATCGGACGCCTCGTAGTGTTCCGCGAGGAATTCTTCCGTCGTCAGCTCGCGGCCGATCTCGGCCTCGCGAGCCCGCTTCTTCGCATAAAAGCCGGGATCGCCCGATGTATGCGAGGGCATCAGCACACCGCCGTTGGTGGTCGCGCCGACCTCATGCTCGCCCCGCATCAGATCCTGGCCGAACGTGCGGGCGAGACCCTTAGCCATGGGCGGGTTTGTCCTTTTTTCCGGTCCAGCCGCGACCCAGTGGGCGGGGTGAGCCGCCGGGCGCCGCGCTGTTCCGGTTGCGATAGTGATTGAGACCGGGCTCGGTTACGCCGTCGGCGACGCCATAAGTCGCGCCTTCGCCGCGCCCGAGTTCGGAGCGGATGCCGAGATCGATCCAGGCGCGCTTGCGATCCTGCCACCAGCCCTTGCGGGCATCGAGAACCGAGAAGGGCGGAATGCCGAAGCGCCCGGCAAGGGTCGCGCGTTGTGTTTCGGTCGAGGCATCGGAAGATTGCTCCGCGCCTGCGGCACCATCATCGCCGGTATCGGCGTCGAGGCCATCGAGCAACCGGCCGAGTTCCTCTTCGGCAAAGCCCAGAAGATCGAGGTCGAAGGCGTCTTCGTGCAAGGCCGCGATTTCAGCCTTGAGCATTGCATCGTCCCAGCCGGCATTCTCCGCGATCCGGTTGTCGGCGATCACCAGCGCCCGGCGCTGCGATTCCGAAAGATGCGAAAGCACGATGACCGGAACCTCGGCGAGACCGAGCTTCTCAGCGGCGAGAACGCGCCCGTGGCCGGCGATGATCACATCGTCGGCGCCGATCAGCACCGGGTTCACGAATCCGAACTCGGCAATCGACCCCGCAATCTGCGCAATCTGATCGCCCGAATGCGTCCGCGCGTTGCGGACATAGGGGATCAGCCGCGCAATAGGGCGGGTCTCGATGGCGAGCATTGTGTCTCCGTTTGATGCGAACCGGGGCGCGAACCCGCGAACCTCAAGGGCGGGGTGCGAACCCGGTTCGCGAACCTGCCGCTAGCAAAGGAACGCGCTGCCGCCGCCCGCATACGTTGAGGGCCGGGAAGAACCTAGAAGGGGCGGGGATCGGCGGTTTCGCGCCGCGTGTGCGCGTCGAATGCGCGTTGTCCCACGGGTCAAGCCCGAGGGCAGGCTCTGGGATAAGCATTCGAATGCGAGTGCGCTCGGGATCGTGGTGTCGATGCCTGCACCTCTCGCGATCATGCCAACAAATATCGCGAAAACCGCTGAATTTGTCTCGCTCGAAGTTCGACGAACTGGCGTCAATACGCGCCTGTTCAGCGCTGGTGAAAGCCGCCCCCACGTCGTCGAATGCGCGTTCAAGTCGTCCCTACGCGCGCGCGAGGAGGGGCGTTTCATGACGCCTGTTTCCTTGGCTTCGACGTGCGCGGCTTGTCGTCGGCCTTGAGGCGATGGCTGATCTTGATCAGCGCGGTTGCCCACCAGCGCCATGCTGTCGCCCTGCTCACGCCGAGCCTCCGGCAGATCGGCTTCCACCGCATGCCCTCGGCGCGCAGCCACACGACGCGCGCCTCGTCGGGTTCGAGCCAGAACAGCCAGGCGAAGCATTCGTCCATGCGGTCGATGGATTGCGGCGTCGCCCAGACCTTCATGGGCTGGCGCTCCATGGCCATGATCTCCCACGTCGTTCGCACGATGGCGGGCCAAACGTTGAAATAGCCCTGCGGCTTGTCGTCAGGCAGGCGGCGCAGTGTGCGCGCCGCCTCCTCGAAGCGGTCCTCGATCTCGTTCGGCGACAGCGGTCCAGACCGGCGCTTGCTCCAAGTCTGTTTGCTCATTTCGCGCCTCCGATCTCATTGGCGATGGCCCAGGCGAGAAGCGCCAGAGCATCGGCCTCGTTGTCGTCTTTGGGCAGGAAGCCTTGCGCCCGCATGGCGCGGATCACGTCCTCTTTCGGCGCGTTGCCCTTGCCGGTGGCGTGGCGCTTGATCGTGGCCACGGGCACGCCGAGATAGGGCGCGGCTTTGCGCTCGCACCACGCGGTGAGATGGGCAAGGAAACCGCCATAGACTTGCGCGGCAAGAGTGCCAGCGTGGGCGCGGACTTCCTCGAACACGACGGCGTCGAACGGGCCAGCGTCGCGGTTGAGATCGGCGAGGAATTTCTCGAAGCGCAGAAACGCCATGCCCGCGCCTTCGAAGCGGCCGGGACGGAATTCGGTAACGCCCGAGGCAATCCGGCCCGAGCGCGGTAGCACGGCCCATCCGGTTCGGGTTCCAAGATCAAGCGCGAGGATCGTTCGCGACGGCGGCGGCGTCACGGCGGGCGCCGGCGGGATGGCAGGGTTTTCGAAGGCCAGGGCAAGCATGGGTTCCTCCTGAGCTAGAACGGGATGTCGTCGCCGCGTTCCCAATCGATCGGCGGCTTGGTGGATGGTGTTTCGGGGCGGGAATCGAGCAGCGGCGCGTAAAGCCCAGCGAAACCGACAGAACGGTTTCGGCGATTGCGGGCAGGCGGTTTGCGGGCGGGCTTCGTCTCGCGTTCTGTGGCCACGACAGGCGCGGCAGAACCGATCGCAAGTTTGGCGGTTGTGCCTGCGGGCCGAACCGCGGTGACCTCGGCGCCGGGGAAGGCCTCTTTCGTCGCGCGCACCGTGTCGCCGAAGGCTTCGATCGCAATCGCCACTTCGGCGAGCGTCCAGACCGCGCCCTTGCGTTCCTTCGCCAGCGCGAAGGCCTCGTCGGAATCGCGCACGATGGCGATCACCTCGCCGGTTTCGGGCAACACGGTTTCCCAGATCGTGGGAGCGAGCGGTTTCCAGCCGGCGGCGAGCGCGGCGGCATCGAGCGCGTTCCAGGCCCGCAGCATGGCTTCGGCCTGGGCCGAGACCGCGGCCGAAACATTCGAACGGATCGCCTCGTCAAGACGTTCGGCCTGGGACCGAAACCGAACGGCGAGCGCCGCATCGACAAGCTTCGGGAGGCGATCAATTCCCCATTTGCGTTCCATGACTGAGGCCACCGCATCGAGACGATCGAGCGAGGCCTTCGCCAGATCGGCTGACGGTATCGGGTTCAGGGCGGCGGTCATGCCAGCGCCCTCCGCTGGAAGCGCGGCGCGGCACGCCCTCGCGTGCGCGCCCGCGCGGTATCCCCGAAGGGGATACTGGCCTGTCTCCGTCTCCGTCTCCGCTTTGAAATCAACAGGTTAGCCGGACGTTTCCGCGTTTCCGCGACGTTTCCGCCTCCAATGAAATCGAACACTTGGCGGATGTCTCCGCCGCGTCTCCGCCGACAATTTGCGGTCATTCGAACTCCTCCGCAGGTTCATGATTTCGGCGCTGGTCGGAGCGCATATCGCGCTCGTCCAGAGGGACGATCCGCAGGCCGTAGGTTTTGGTTTTGGCGTCGAAGAGCGTCCGTTCGATCGCTCCGCCGCCCATCAGGCGGGCCAGCACATCCGCGACGGTTTCAGGGGCTACGCGCAGCGCCTTGCCGACGATCCCGGGCGCATAGCGATCCTTCGCCCGAGGTTGTTCGGAGAGCGGCGCGCCCGCGTTCCAGGCGGTTCGGATCGCCTCGAACAGCGCGCTTTCGATTTCGGCGGCGCGATCCACTTGTGGCGCGCGCTCGTTCGGATCGCCGGGCACGAGCGCGCCGACTTCCTCGCCATTGGCGATGATGATCGACACGCGCTTGAACCAGCGCGCCGAACCGGACGCGAGCGACAGGTTCGCCTTCGCATCATCGAGCCGCACCCACAGGCGGCGCTCGTCGGCATGGAGGCCGAACTTGTCGGCGTCGCTCTGCGGCATGGCGAACAGCGTGCGCATGATCCGCGCGACACCGCTGAGCGACGACGCACCGCGCGAGGCCGACAGCGATCCGGTCCAGGCATCGGGCGACGCCGACGGCGGCTTGCCGGTGTGGTGGACGATGACGACCGCGCAATCGCCGCGCCGGGCGACTTCGCGCCACATGGCCGCGACGGCCTTGATCTGGGCGTTGTTGTTTTCATCGACCTCGTGGGTTTCGACGAAGGGATCGACGATGAGGAGGCCGATGCCTTCGGCCTGAACGCGCTCGATGATGGCTTCGATATCCGGCAGGCGCACAACTGCGCCGTCCTTGGTCGCCTTGGCGATGACGAGCGGGCGCTCAGAGCCGGAGTTGAGCCCGAATTTGCCGCGCAGATCAGCGGGCGCGACGTTCCATTGCTGCATGATCGCAGCGAGGCGGCGGCGCAGTTCGTTGCGGTCGTCCTCGTTGTTCCAGACCCATGCCTTGATTGTCTCGTGAACGGTTTCGCCGACGATCTCGCCGCGACCCGTGACGCCGGCCACTGCCAGTGCAATGCCGAGCGTGGATTTGCCCGCACCGGGCGGCGCTACGAGCACGGTCAGATGGCCGCGGATCGCGAAGGAGCCGACCAGCCAGCGGCGGCGCGGGATCATCGCGGCGCTTGCGCCATCCTCCCATTCGATCTCGATCGGCGGCGGCGGAAGCTTGTCCTCGATCGTCACGACCGGGTTCGGCAGGTTCCACTTGCGCCGCGCGCCTGTGATCATCGAATTGAGCTGAAGGCACGTCTGGTCGACCGTGTAGCTTCGCCCATCCGGCGCGTTGCCGATCGTCAAGGCGGGCGCGAAGGCCAGGATCTCGGCATTTGACAATCCGCGCGCCACCCAGTTGCCGACGAGCCGAACGGCGTTCTGGTGCCAGTGGTCGTTGCGCTGGATCGCGGCCAGCGTCGCCTCGACCGACAGGCTGCCGATCGGCAGATCGAGTGGTTTCGATGCAGCCGACGAAGGCGCATTCGGCGGAGCAGATTGCTCCGGTGATTTCGGAGCAGCTTGGAGGAGAGGAGCCGGCGCGGCGAAGGCTTGCGCGAGCGCCGACGCCCAATAGGCAGGCGGGCGATCATCTTCGGGGATATGGACTTCGGTAGCTTCGACAACGCGGCCCGGCTTGAGCGGCCAGGCAATCGATCCGCCGAGTCGCAGCACGCGGCCGGGGTTCGAGACGGTGCTGTCGCCACCGAGCGCGAGGCCGATGCTGGAGCAAAGCGCCTTGATCGCCGCGCCATCCCGTTCGGCATCTACAAGACGCCACCAGAATTGCGCGCGCATATGGGGATGGCGACCGGTGACAACGGTCATGGTCGCTGGAACACCTGCCGCCTTCGCCGCTTTGATGGCCGCTTCGACGCAATCATCATCTATATCGGCCCAGGCGAAGGGCGCGGAATAGAAATCGGAATCAGCCGTGCGCTTCGCCAGCGCGGTGCCGGGTTTGCGGAGCGCGGCGCCGAGATAAACGTTGCAGCGCTCGGTGCGGTTCAGCTCAGCGGCGCGCTCGACCAGTTCTTCGAGCTGATCGGTGCCGAAAAGCTGCGCGTTGCGAAGCGAGCCGGTCGTCGGATCGGTCCACGCCAGTTCGACGAGCCCATCGAGCGCGCCATCGAAGCCGCCGCCGAACACCAGTTCGACATGGCGGAGCATCGCGGTGCGATCGGGCACGGATTCTAGCGCGTGCGTCGTCATTCGCGCTCCAGCGCGTTGAAGGGATCAGGGCGGATAAAAGAAAAGGCGGCGCTCCCGGCGATCCGGGAGCGCCTGAAGGTCAGAAGTCGGTTTCGTAAACCGGCTGCGGCGCAGGCTTTGCGGCTGGCGGCGGCACATGGGCGACGGGCGCGGGCTTCGACGCGGCGGCGGCGTTGCCTTTCCAGACCTCGCTCTCTTCGACAGCCGAGGCGTCCGGGAATTCGGCCGGGCGATCGGCCCACTTCGTCAATTCGAGTTTCGGCCGGTAGTTGGTGCCGTATTTGTCCTTCATGGCGTCCGCGCCGGTGCAGGCGATCACCGGCACCTTGCCGCGGTTCTCCGTGCGCCCGGCCTGTTCCTCGAACACCGCATAGACATCGCGGATCGCATTCGAAACATGGATTGAAGCAGAAGCCATTTCGACGGCGCCGCCGAAAAACTTCGGAGAGAAGGCCATCACGACGAAGCCCCGCTTGAAGCCATCGCCGGGGCTCGGAGCGGTGTGATCAAGCGCCGGATCGATCAGGCGTTCCGGCGCCTGGCCTTCCTGAAAGCGCAGCCAGCCAGTGCGGATGTTGGCGAGATCGAGCAGGAAGGTGGGACGGGCGATTTCCAGATCGCCGCCGCCCTCCGCGCGGATAAACCACTTGTCCGACTTGGCGTTGTATTTGACGTAAGGCCTGATGATGCCGGAAGCGCCGATATTGAGTGCCATTGTTCGTCTCCTTGAGCGTTGAGCCTTGAGCGGTTGGGGGTTCAGAACCCGAAGACATCCCGGCCAGCCGCGCGAACGGATGTGTCCGACCAGTAGAAACTGTCGAAGTCCGGGACGATGAGACCCGCGAGCTCGCGGGCGTCATGGGAGAGGGCGAGGAAGCGCCCGAGCGAGAGGGCGATCAGCCGGAGCGCCGCCAGATGGGCGCGCACGTCATCGCCTGACATTTCGAGAACCTGGACCTGCCGCCCATCGCCCTTGGCGGGAGCGGGCTTGGCGTAGGCGAAGCGCATCCCGAAATTGCCGTGGGCGGTGGCATAGACCGCGCCTTGCCGGCCGTGGCTTGCGCCGATCGCGGATGGCAATCGTTCGGTGGTCTTGAGATCGACGATCAGGCCATGGGCCGAGAAGCGCCAATCGACGAAGCCGATCACCGGAACGGCGATATCGTCCAGGCGGATTTCGACCTTGCCCTGATAGCCATCGGCATCAGGCAACCCATATTGCCGGAGTTCGGCCAGCGCGCCGCGCACATAGCCCGGCAGTTTCTTGCGTTCCTCGTCGCGGCGCGGATCGGGATTGAGCGCGGTTTCGCGATCAAAAGCGCTTTCGGCTTCTGAAATGCAGGCCTCAATGGGAAGCGCCGGATCGTGCAGGCCGATATTGACGCCGGCCTCGACCGCCTTGCCGCGCGCAGCGGGAATGCCGGAAGGCGAACGCCGCCCGAGCAGGCGTTCCATGATCCAGAGCGCGGGCTCGGCCGCCCAGAGATTGAGGGACGAGGCAGAGAGATGGCCGATGCCATGCCGTTCGAAGGGGTTGCTCATCGCACGCCCCCACGGATCAGGATTTCGGCGCCGCGTTCGATCAGATCGGACGGGGTTTCGAGGAATTCGAGATCTTCATCGCGAAACGCGACGCCAAGCTTGAGTTCGACATCGCCGACGAATTCGAGGCGAGCGATCGGATCGATTTGCCAGAGCCGATCATCGGCGGAGGGGTTTTCGCCAAAGTGCTCATAGAACGCCGAGCGGACGGCGTTCGCGACGAGCGCGCGGGCTTCGAGACGTTCGGCGATCAGGAGGGGCGCGATCATCGGGCGGACCCCGTGCGCTTCGAGACTACCGGCCCGCGTTCCTGGGAGATCATCCATTCGCGGAAGGCATCGGCCCGATAGAAGACACGACGGCCGATCCGCACGCAGGGCGGCCCGATCCGCCGGGTCTGCCAGCGTTGCAGCGTTGTGGGCGAAATCCCCAGGGCTTCGGCGACTTCGCCGCGGCCCATCCAGCCCTGCATGAGTTCGCCCGGTGGGATCGGATTTCGTTGCCCATTAACTTGATCGTCCATGCCCGTTTCCTTGTGTCCTTGCGGTTCCGATGACCGCCAAGGGACCATGGAGAATGGCGTCCAGGCAGGGTTGAAACGGGCGCAAACGGGGCCGAAACAGAAAGGGAAGGGCGTAAAGAGGGGCGGAATACTGACGGAAACACTGGCTGGTTGGCCAAAATTGCTGATCCGCAGTCAGTGCCGTCGCTCCGTTAAGCCGGTGTCCTTGCCGTCAATTCACAGCCCGCAAAACCGACACGAGAGAATCCGACTCGACTCTGAAGCAAAAAGAACATATCAAGAACTGACTGTTGACCGATTGGGTTATGAATGGAGGCAAGGATGGCCCTGACCATCGCATATCCGAGCACGGCGGCGGGCGATCCCCACCGGTTGAGCGCTGCCACGCTGGGCGGGATCGCCGGCGAGTTGCGCGCCAGGCTTTTCGGCGTTCAGCCGAGACCAGTGGAGATCGCGGTCCTGATCGCCAAGACCGCGCAGCTCGTCGTCAACGGCAAACCGATCGTCCTGTCATGGGGTCTCGATCGTCCAATCCATGACGATGAGGGCCGCGAGGTTTTGGGCGTTTGTGAGAACGATCCCGAGCTGCCCGAAACGGTGATGATCAGCGTGAACGGCAGCCTGCTGGCAGATCAGCCGGAGGTGATCCGCTCTACTGCGGCGCACGAGTTCGCCCATGCCATCTTCGACATGCCTGCGGCGCTGGGCGGCAATGTCCGGCGGACATTCCGCACCTCCATTGCGCCCGCCATCGCCAAGCCCGGGGCGCCGATCGATTGGATGGAATGGCGCGCCGACGAGTTCATGGGCGCCTTCCTCGTACCCGCCGATCGGCTTGCGCGCGTGCTCCCAAGGCACGCCAGTGCGCTCGATCTGCCCTGCCGTTGGCGAGGAGCGGCAGACGGGCGGCCCATTCCCTTCGTCGATCGCGATCCTGGCGACGGCAACCTCGGCCTGCTGGTTGACGACCTGGCCGAAACGTTCGGCGTTACGTCCGCCTTCATGGCTGTTCGCCTGGCAAAAGGTGGCTTTATCGGCCACCGTTTCGAAGCGGGGAGGACGTGCTGATGGCCTTCGGTCAAACCGTCCGCTTTCACCGCAACGCTAAGGGTTACGGCCTCAACGAGTTCGCCGAACGCCTCGGCGTTTCGTCTGCCTATTGGAGCCGCGTCGAGCGGGAACAGGAAAATCCGCCGCGCGACGATCTCGTGGAGCGCGTCGCTGCGATCCTCGAAGTGAGGCTCGATGATCTGTTTTGCGAAGCCGGCCGCCTGCCGCCTGACCTCAGGGGCGATATCAAAGCGGTGGTGACGCTCTATCGACGTAGCAGGGACGCCGGGAACTCTAGCAGCAAATGATAACCATGACCAAATAGACGAGTGTTCGAGATGCCAGCACCGCCCCGTTCCTTTCTCACCGTTGCCGATACCGCGATCCGCTGGCAGGTCACGCCACTCGACATCGCCGGCTGGGCGATCGACGGTCAGATCTCCCTGTCGGCAGTCTTGCCGACGGTTGAGACAGCCGAGAAACAGATCGCCTCGGGGATCGTCGAGATCGACGGCGCCGATGTGGTGGCGCTGTTCCGCCGCGACGGCGTATCGCGGAAGCCCGCGCTGGTCCGACGCTTCCGCCGTTTGAAGAAATCCGAATGGGAATGGATCTCGCGCCCGGTCGATGGGATCGCCGTCACTGCCGCCGACGTGATCATCCTGCGGAAGGAGTTCCAGCGTTGCGAACGCGTCTGGGGATTGTTCGACGCGAGCGGTGCCGACGATGGGACGAAATCAACGAGTCCTGCGAAGCGCCAAGCCGGGCCGGGCGCGCCGCCTAAGCACGATTGGGACGCCTTCGCCGGCGCCATCGCCCGGCGCGTGCACGATCACGGCATGCCGGTCAGCCAGGGCGAGCTCGTGCGAGATATGATGGATTGGTTCGCTGGCCGTGAGGATTTCCCACCACCGGACGAACGGACGGTTCGTCGTAAGGTGTCGGCGATCTGGAAGGAGCTTATTGCCGCGCCCTGATGACCGAGCGAATACGGTTGACTATGGTGTCCAGCAGAGCCGACAGCGAATCGAACCTCAGGATTCGAAAGACGAACATGAAGCACTGCTGATCGGGGCGAGGGGATACATGAAGGACGCGCAAAAGCCCGATCACGTAAGTCTGAACACGCTCATCAATTACCTTCGGGATGGTCGTTATGTAATCCCGGACTTCCAGCGCGAGTTCGAATGGAAGCCTTGGGACATCAGGGACCTGATGAGGTCGATATTTCTCGACTACTACATCGGCAGCCTGCTTCTATGGAAAGGCAAATCCGAAAACTTTGCCGCGCTCTCCTGCGAACCGATCTATGGGTATCAGGGTAACGGCAAGCCTGAATATATAGTTCTGGACGGCCAGCAGAGGCTGACGGCGATCTACTACGCTTTCGTTTCTCCGGATAAACCGCTCCAGAATCGCACCAGCCGTTTCTTCTACTTCGTCCATGTCGACAAGTTCATGGCTGACGAACACGATGAGGCATTCGGGTATGATCGTGTGACCAAACGATGGTCCAAGGTGCTCGCGGACAAATCCGTGCAGTTTGACACCCACCTTTTCCCGCTTTCGGTGATCGGTGCCACAGGATGGGAACTTCCGAACTGGATTCAGGGCTACGAGGCCCACTGGAAGGCCAAGAAGTCAGAGGCCGAAAGCGCGGGTGACAACGAAGCCGCAAAGGCTGCGCAGGTCCATGTTGAGAATGCGAAGGGTTTCGGCGAACACCTGCAGGGGATCACCGGTCAGTATCAGATTTCCTACAACGAGCTCGATAAGGATCTCGAGGTAGACAAGGTCTGCGATATCTTCACTCAGATCAACAGTCGTGGGGTTCGCCTCGACGTGTTCGATCTGGTGAACGCACTTCTCAAGCCAAAGGGCCTTCAGCTCAAGATGATGTGGCGCGAAGCCAAAGCGCGCCTGGACGACTTCGAAGCTGAGAAGATGAACGTCTACATTCTTCAGGTGATGAGCATACTGAGGCAAAGCTATTGCTCGCCGAAGTATCTCTACTTCATGCTGCCAGGTCAGCAAAAGCCGGTTCGTGATCCAGACGGCACTCGGCGCAAAGAGATACTTGTCCCTGATATCGCCGATTTCGAAACTCGTTGGAAGGCCTCCGTCGAAGCGCTTGAAAGCGCACTCAAGGTGCTAAGGCACCCGCAGGAATACGGCGTCGTTAGCTCCGCGTTTCTCCCGTATGTTTCCATCCTGCCCGTCTTTGCCTCCCTGCGCGCGCAGGCCAAGAAGTTGCCACCGACACACCAGCTCGACGCCCGGCGGAAGCTGCGCCACTGGTATTGGGGTTCGGTCTTCACCAACCGCTATTCTGGTTCGGTGGAGTCAATGAGCGCTCGCGATTTTCTCGACGTAAAGGCTTGGTTTGATGACGATGCCGCCGAGCCGCCTCTAATTGCAGAGTTTGCGCGGCGTTTTCGCAGTCTCGATCTCCGGAAAGAGACCAAGCGTGGAACATCCGTCTACAATGGCGTTTTCAATTTGCTCGTGCTTCAGGGCGCGCGAGATTGGATGACGGGTGATGTTCCCCAATATGGGGATCTCGACGACCACCACATAGTCCCCGATGCTTGGGGGAAAAAGCAGCTCAAGAACGGCATCCACGGCTCGATCCTCAACCGCACGCCGTTGGCGCAGAACACGAACCGTCACGTGATCCGTGCACGGCTACCAAATCAGTATCTTCCCGAACTCATCAAGGCGAGCGGGGAGGGTACGGTTCGCGCGATCCTGGAATCACACTTCATTTCGCCGATCGCCTTCGACATTTTGCTCCGCGACCCGTTCGGGCCGGACGATTTCGAGGCCTTCATCGCCGAACGCCAGCGCACGATCCAAGATGCTATCGAGAATTTGTTGATTAAGGAGCGCCTCGATCTCTCGCCTCAACTCCGCGATCTCGATATTGCGACCGAGCGCGCTGAGCTCAATATTCGAAAGTGCATCGACGCAGCCCTTAAAGGCGACAATGCAGCCGTTCCTTCGCATGTTGCACAGAAGGTCGACGAGCGAATTGCCCGCGCGGTGAAAAAGAACGCAGCGCTGGACGCTGATAACTACCAGAACCTCTCAGCTAAGCTGGAGTATTTCGATCTGCGCGAATTGCAGGAAACGATCACTAGCAAGGTTTCTTGGCACCAGTTCGAGCCCCGATTCTTGAACAAGGAAACCTTGATCGCAAAGTTCGATCAGCTGGCGGAACTCCGGAATGGCATTCGACATAGTCGCGCGGTGAGCGAGGTCGCCAGGAAGGAAGGCGAAGCGGCGATCATCTGGTTCGATAAGGTGTTGGGAACCAGCACTCCTTGAAAGCTATGGCGGAGTAATTTCGATGGTGCAGCCAAGTGCGGCAAGCACCTGCAGCGTTTTCC
The DNA here is from genome assembly GCF_059415005.1 of Rhizobium sp. SAFR-030. NCBI lineage: Bacteria > Pseudomonadati > Pseudomonadota > Alphaproteobacteria > Hyphomicrobiales > Rhizobiaceae > Rhizobium > Rhizobium sp. SAFR-030. The sequence goes on from NZ_JBPFDO010000002.1 coordinate 46,459, forward strand.
CTATCTGCGCAGTCGGTTTGCCGGCTTCGAGATCCACGACGAAGCGCACGCCAACTCCGGCCGCGCCGGCCAACTGATCTTGCCGCAGGTTTTGTGCCCTGCGGGTGATTCGGACGATCTCGCCGACTTCGGTCGCTGTGAGATTTCGCTTCGCCATTTTTCGGTCTGGACGATAGATCGAATGGCGATCAACTGTCGAACGGAAATTCCCGTTCGGGAAGATTTCAGAGTTTTGGCCCTGAAATTGGCGAAAATTTCCCGATCGGGAAGCTAGTTCAGGCCACAGCGTCGTCCTGAACTAGCCTGGGCTTCGCCCGCAGCATGTCACCAACCTGTTCGAGCCCGGCGCGAAGGGGGTCGTCGAGCAGGTGGGCGTAGCGCTGGGTGGTTTGCACCTGCGTGTGGCCGAGGAGCTTGCCGATCATCGGTAGCGTCATCCCGCCCGAAACGAGCAGCGACGCAAAGGTGTGGCGAAGATCGTGGATGCGGACGCCGGGCAGCTCGGCTTTCGTCCGGACATCTTCCCAGAACCGCTTGATGTCCTGAAGTGGCTTGCCTTCGGCATCGCCCGGAAAGACCCATTCGCAATCTTCGGGCACGCGCAAACGGATCGTGCGCAGAAGGGCGGTGGCCGAAGCGCTGATCGGCGCGCGATGCAGACGGCGCTGCTTCGTGGTGGCAGCGGGTTTGATCCAGACGGCGGCTTCGAGATCGAATTGATCCCAGCGCGCGCCGAGCACTTCTCCGCGTCGCGCGCCGGTCAGCAGGATCAAGCGCACCGCATCGGCGGCGCGCCGGTTCGGATGGGCATCGAGCGCAGCGGACAACCGCCCGATTTCATCGATTGAGAGATAGCGGTCCCGGGGTGCTTCGGCATTCCGGGCAAACCCGGCTGCGGGGTTGTCGGCGCGAATGCGCCAGCGGATCGCAAGGTTGAACATCTTGCGCAGGATCTCGCCGACGCGGTTCGCCCGCACCGGCGTCGGGTTGCGGCCTCGTTTTCCCGGGGTGCCACCGGCGATCCGGCGCAGCAGCCGATCAACATCATCAGGCTGGACCTCCGCCGCCTTGCGCGGTCCCCAGGCGGGTTCGACCAGCTTGCGCAGCATCGACGCCTGATCGTCGCGGTTCCGCTTCGCAAGCTTGGAGGCGTGTTCTTCGAGATAGCGGTCGATCAGTTGACGCACGTTGGGCGACCCCCGCGCTTCGTCCCGTTCGGCCATTGGATCACGGCCCTGATCGATTTCGCGCTTAAGGCGCTTGGCCTCTTCCCGGGCGGCGGTGACCGACCAATCCGGCCATGCGCCGATGGTGAGCCTGCGTTCCCGCGCCTCGATCCGATAGGTCAGGATGAAGGCGCGCGTGCCGCCGCTGGTGATGCGCACGCCGAAGCCCACCACCTCCTCGTCATAAATGATGATATTCTTTTGCTTCGGCTGAAGCCCTTTCACGCTGCGTTCGGTAAGATGCGCTTTCATATCTTCGCCCCTTCGTCGCCGCACTCAGCCGCGGTCGACACCGGTGAGCAAGATGCTCTCGGCACGTCTCCCGATGAATGGCGGGAACGGGCGCAAACCGGGCGAAAAGCGCAGCGATGGTGAAGGGGCGGAGCACTCGCCCGGAGCAGCGATTTCGTGTCCGCACTGTGTCCGGCGGCTTCCCGGTTTCGAACGATGGTTCGCGTCTTGTTCCGTCGCCGAATGCGCGTTGAGCCGATTTCCTCCAGGGCGGAGGAGCCTCCTGCTCCGAGCCGGAGCATTCGTGAGGACTTCTTCGAATCCTGAATGAGATCAAAATCTTACGAAAGGGGTTGCAGCGGAAGAGCGCGCCGCATACATAGGCTCCACCAATTGACGCGGGGTGGAGCAGCCCGGTAGCTCGTCAGGCTCATAACCTGAAGGCCGCAGGTTCAAATCCTGCCCCCGCAACCAACGACACTTGTAAATTCTCCCATCCGGGAAACCGAACCCAAAGCTCCTCGGCATAAGCCTCGAGGAGCTTTTTGCGTTTCTGCTCCGTGTCGATCTCGCCGGATGCAATCCGCGCCAGCAGATCGTTCTGGGCAGCGGCTACGAACTGCTGCTGCATCACGTCGATCACATCCATCAAGGCCATGATATTGCCGATACCGCCATGCACCTGCAGGCTCGCCGGCTGGTGGCCAGGTGCCTTGCCGATCACCACCGTCTGGATCAGGTCTCGCACGATCGGCATCAGCCGGCGCTTCGCCTCTTCATCGGCATTGTTGCGGGCGACGAAGAGAAGCGTGCGGATCGCGATCTCGGTATTCCCAGGGATGCACTGCCTTCGCCTTGGCAATCTTCTCCTGGAAATTCGTCCACCGGTCCCTCCGTGACTGCGAGTTCCCACATGAGTTGTTCCCGTGTCGCCTCGAGCCGCTACCGGAGTTCGTCGGAGACGTGCGTAGGTCGGGGGGGAGGACATAAGGAACCGAAGGGTCGGATCATTGGTGCGTGCTGCTCGCAGTTACCTCTGTGGTATTTACAGCCTCTCTGGCGAGCGACTAAGGCCTTCGCTGTGCTGAAACGGCGGGCGAGGCTCGACAGGTTTCGCGCAAGACTGGAAGCAACTTGCCTTCGCCAATCATGTCATCATGATCAAGGGGGGTGAAGGTGTCGCTCAATCGCTCAAGGGCTTTCCTTCAGGATAGATCGGGCGACCGCAGGCACGCCAAGCATGAATGCCTTGACCCCGTCCTTGACGATGTCGCTTAGATCATCGGGTGTCGGCGTGGCGTAAACGAAGCGCCTGATCGCCAGGTAGAAGATCCGGCCGTGCAGGCCCCAGAGCAATTCCAACTCCCGCTCGCCAACCGGTCGCTCTTCTGGTCCGGGCAGCCCCAGTTCATGACGCAGTTCGAGGCAAGCCGGTTCGATGATCTGCCGCCTCACGATGTCGAGGTAACGAGGTGTGATGTCGAAGGTCTTCAGACCGGAGAACACGAAAATCCGCACCCAATCATAGTGGAAGACACGGGCGACGTATTGCAGGTAGAAGTCGGTGAGGCGGCCTTCCAGCGAACGGCTGCGGTCGACGATCAGGCCTCCCCAGCCGTCATCCCAGCGGCTGAGATAGACGTGTTCGTAGACCCGTTCGATCAGCGCTTCCTTGCTCGGGAAATGCCGGTATATCGCCGAATGGGTGATGCCGACACGCTTTGCGAGTTCCCGCGTCTGCCCCTCGAATCCGTGCTCGGCGAAAAACCGGACGGCTTCTTCCAGAATGAACTGTTCGCGCTCGTTGGCACGCATGTAACGCCGGGGGCGCTGCTGCTCGCCGCTGCTGTCTTCGTGTTCACGGCCGTTAATCTGGTCCGCCATCTCGATCCTGATCCGTCTGTCATTGCCGGTCCGGCAATCGCCAAGCGATAGCCCAGCAGAGGTTTGAGACCAAGCGGTATTTATTTTGAGACCAGACGGTAATTTCTCTTGACCGGATAGGCGCCTTGAGGAATCATGACCAGATGGTCACAAATTCCGGTAGACCTGTGGGAGGAGATCCGGTGAAGGCGAAAGCTTTCGATTATATTCGTCCACTTTCAGTGGATGAGGCGCTGCTTGCCTATCAGGGCGCTGAGAGCGATGCCTGCTATATCGCTGGCGGCCAAAGCCTCGTGCCATCCCTGGCGCTGAGGCTGCAGGCACCGGGTCTGCTTGTCGATATCGCCCGGATCGACGAGTTGCACGGGATTGCTGTCGTCGGCGACTACCTGAGGATCGGTGCAACCACCCGCCACTGCGAAATCCTGTCGTCGGATTTGGTCCGCCGCCATGCGCCGCTGCTTGCCGAGGCGGCGCCGTTCGTCGCGCATCCCGCCATCCGCAACAAGGGCACGTTCGGCGGCAGCCTGGCACTTGCAGATCCGGCATCGGAATTCCCGGCGATGGCGCTGGCACTAGACGCCGTGATCGAGATTGCCTCTGCCGACGAGCGTCGCAAGGTCGAAGCCGCCGATTTTTTCCTCGACCTCTACGAGACAGCTCTCCAGCCCGGAGAACTGATCATCGCGGTCCATGTTCCCCTGGCAGCGCCCGCCACCCGCTGCGCCTTTGACGAGCTGGCGCGCCGCCGCGGCGACTACGCGATCGTCGGCTGCGGCGTCAATGCGCAGATCGACGAGGACGGCCGGGTCGAGAAGATGCGAATTGCCTTCTTCTCTGTCGCCTCGACGCCGGTGCGGGCACGAACGGCCGAAGCCACGCTGTTGGGCAATCCGTTGACGCTCGGCTCCATCCGCCAGGCACAGGAGGCTCTGGCCGCCGATCTCGATCCGTCGGGTGACGAGCAGACGCCGGCCGAAATGCGGATGCACCTGGCGCGGGTGCTGCTCGGGCGGCTCCTCGGCCGCCTGGAGGAGCCCGCATGACACCGAGGATTGCCCTGTCACTCACCGTCAACGGCGAGGAAATCGAGGCCCTGGTGGCGCCGCGCAGGACGCTTGCCGATTTCCTGCGCCAGGATGTTCAACTGACCGGCACGCATACCGGATGCGAGATGGGCGTTTGCGGCGCCTGTCTGGTTCTGCTGGACGACCAGCCGGTGCATGCCTGCCTGATGTTCGCTGTCCAGGCTGAAGGCTCCAGCATCGAGACGATCGAAGGGCTGACGGCGCGCCGGGCGATCTCGGACCTCCAAACAGCGTTCCACGAACGCAATGCGCTGCAGTGCGGTTTCTGCACGCCGGGTATGCTGGTCGCCGCCTATGGGATCCTGTCGTCAGAGCGCGTACCGAGCCGCGACGAGATCCGTGATGCCCTCTCCGGCAACTACTGTCGCTGCACCGGTTATGAGGCGATTGTCGATGCGATCGAGATGACGGCCAAACGGCGGCACTCCCAGATGGCGAGGGAGGAGGCATGAACGCGTTCGCGGGCTCCTTCGACAGACCGAATTCCTATATCGGCCGTTCGGTATCGCGACCAAACGCCAAGCGCCTGCTCGAGGGCAAGGGACGCTACGTCACGGACCTGGTTCTGCCGCGCATGCTGCACGCGGCCTTCGTGCGCAGCCCCTATGCTCACGGCCGGATCACCGGGATCGAGATTGCCGACGCCGTAGCGCATCCCGGCGTGCGCGCCGTCTATACGGCCAAGGACCTAGCGGCGATCTGTACGCCCTGGACCGGTACGCTCGATCATTTTCAAAAGATGAAGTCTCTGCCGCAATTGCCTTTGCCGCTGACCGACGTCCTGTGGTCGGGCCAGCCGGTGGTGCTGATCGTCGCCGACAGTCGCGCGATCGCCGAGGACGCGGCCGAACTGGTGATGATCGACATCGACGAGAAACCGGTCCTCGCCGATCCGATAGAGGCAATGTCGGCGGCGCCGCTTTCGGACGACATCGACGACAACATCTGCTTTTCGAGCAGGCTCGACAGCGGCGGCGTCGACGACGCGTTCTCCACAGCGCCGCACCGGCTGGAGCAAAGCTTCATCTTTGGCCGGCACACGGCCGTCACGCTTGAGCCGCGTGCCATCGTCGCCGACTACGATCGGAGCGAGAACCGGCTGACGGCCCATCACGCCACTCAGACTCCCTACCAGTTTCAGGACGTCTATTCCCGCCACTACGGCATCCCGGAAGCCAACGTCCGCGTTATCGCTCCCGATATTGGCGGCTCTTTCGGCATGAAGCTGCATGTCTACCACGAGGAGATGGCGGTGGTCGGCGCCTCGATCCTGCTTGGCCGTCCGGTGAAGTACGTGGCCGACCGGATGGAATCCTTCGTCTCCGACATTCACGCCCGCGATCATCGGATCACCGCCCGGCTGGCCGTCGGCAGGGACGGTCGCATCTCGGCGATGGAAGTCGACGACGTAACGGCGATCGGCGCCTTCTCCAGCTACCCGCGCACCAGTGCCGTCGAGGGAAACCAGGTCATCCGCCTGATGGGCGCGCCCTACGACTTCTCCTCCTACCGCGCCAACCTCTCGGTGGTGTTCCAGAACAAGGTGCAGACGAGCCAGTACCGAGCCGTCGGCCATCCCATTGCCTGTGCCGTGACGGAATGCCTGGTGGATGCCGCCGCTCGCGAACTGGCTCTCGACCCGTTCGAGATCCGCGCCCGCAACCTCATCCCAGACGACAGTTACCCGCGCAGATCGCCAACCGGTTACCAGTTCGAGCAGCTCTCCCACGAGGTCTGCCTGGCGCGGCTGAGATCGATGATGAATTACGAGGCGCTGCGCGCCGAGCAGGCGGAACTGCGGAAGAACGGCATCTTGCGCGGCATCGGCATTGCGCTGTTCGTCGAGATCACCAATCCAGGCCCCGCCTTTTACGGCGTCGGCGGGGCGCGGATCTCGGCGCAGGACGGTGCCATCGTCAAGCTGACGCCCTCGGGCGAGGTGCATTGCTCGATTTCCGTCACCGAGCAGGGGCAGGGAACGGAAACCATCATCGGCCAGATCATCGCCGATCAGCTGGGCATCGACCGCGACAAGGTGCGGGTGATGACCGGCGACACGGATACGACCCCGCACGGCGGCGCCACCTGGGCCTGCCGCGGCGCCGGCATCGGCGGCGAGACCGCTCTGCAGGCGACACGCAAGCTGAAGGCCAACGTTCTCGGCATTGCCGCTCTGATCCTTCAGGCGCAGCCGGGGGAACTGGATATCAGCAACGACTGGATCGTCGAGGCGACGACCGGCCAGCGGCGGATGAGCGTGGCCGAGGTCGCCCGCATCGCCTTCTTCCGTTCCGATACGCTGCCGCCCGGAACCCATGCGCAGCTGTCGGTGGTTCACCATTATGCGCCGCAGGGTTATCCATTCGCATTTACCAATGGCGCGCAGGGCTGTCTTGTGGAGGTCGATGAGGAGACCGGCTTCGTCAAGATTCTCAAGCACTGGGTTGTCGAGGACTGCGGCCGCATCATCAATCCGCTGCTGGTCGACGAACAGGTCCGTGGCGGCGTGGTGCAGGGGCTGGGAGCAGCGTTCTTCGAGGAGTGTCTCTACGATTCCGCCGGACAACTCACCAATGGCTCGCTTGCCGATTATCTCGTGCCGATGGCCTGCGAGATGCCGGACATCGAGATCAGCCATGTCGAGACGCCGACCAGGGATACCGAACTCGGCGCCAAGGGCTGTGGGGAGGCCGGGACCGCTGCCGCTTCGGCTGCCGCGATGAACGCCGTCAACGATGCACTCGCAGGCCATGGCGCAGTGCTGACGCAGATACCGATGACGCCGGCACGTATCTTGAGGGCGCTCGGCACGATCTGAATGAACTGAAGCAGTGATCCAATGTCAGGAGGAGGACGGGATGACACAGAAACATGGGGAACCGAGCTTAACGGCAATCACACGCCGGACGGCTCTTGTCGGACTTGCAGGCACGGCTACCGCGCTAACGATGCCATTCATCGGTAGGGCGCAGAGCGAGACCATCCGGATCGGATTTCCGACGCCGCTCACCGGTCCGTTTGCCGCAGAAGCCAACGATCAGGTGCGCAGCGCCCAGCTCGCCGTCAAGCTTGCCAACGACAAGGGTGGCATCGGCGGACGCAAGATCGAACTGCTCGTTCGGGACGACAAGCTGAACGCCGGCGAAGCCGCCACCCGGACGCTCGAACTGATCGAGAAGGACAAGGTGCACGCCGTCGTCGGCGCGCTCTCAAGCGCCGTCCAGCTGGCGGTCAACGAGGTCACGCGTGCCCGCAACATGCTCTACATCTCGATCAGCCAGTCCGACACGATCAATGAAGTGAAAGACTTCAGCCCATACACTTTCCACGAGGCGCTGAACCCGACGATGACCACCGCGGTGGTGGCAAAGCATACGTTCCAGAAAGGCTCCAAGGTCGTCTTTCTCGCCGCCGACTATGCCTATGGGCATGAGATGCTGCGCGGCTTCAAGCGGGCCGCCAAGGAGATCGGCGCGGAAACGGTCGGCGAGATCCTGCACCCGTTCGGCGCGCCCGATTATTCGACGTTCATCCCGACCATCCTCTCGCTCGGGGCCGACATTCTCTGCATCTGCAATTTCGGACGCGATCAGGCCAACTCGATCAAGCAGGCGGTGGACTTCGGGGTCAAGGATCAGATGAAGATCGTCGTGCCGGTGCTGCTCCACAATCAGCGGCTGGCGGTCGATCCGGAAGTCTTCGAAGGCGTCGTCGGCGGCTCGAACTACTATTGGGGTCTGGAGCAAACCGTGCCCTCCGCCAAGACCTTCAACGACGCCTTCCGCGCCATGTACAAGGACGCGGTGCCGACCGATTACGGCGCTTACGGCTACACGGGTGTCGCCTCGCTGCTGATGGCGATCGAGAAGGCCGGCGGCACCGATACGCAAAAGGTCATCGCCGCATTGGAGGCGCTGAAATACGACGTCGCCAAGGGTGAGCAGTCATACCGCAAGTGCGATCATCAGTCGCTGCAATCGGTTCTCGTGCTCGAATCGCAGGCAAAGAGCGCCATGAAGTCCGACGCGGATCTGTTCAAGATCCTCGCCAACGAACCTGCCTCCGAGAGCGTCCTGAGAAGCTGCACCGAACTCGGCTTCAAGAGCTGATACTGAGAAACGGATGAGGTCATGACCGTTCAACTGATTGCAATGCAGCTGTTTTCGGGGCTGGCGCTGGGCGCTGTCCTGATCATGGTCGCGCTCGGCCTGTCGATCATTTTCGGCATGCTCGGCATCGTGAACTTCGCCCATGGGGCATTGTTCATGGTCGGCGCCTATGCCGGTCTCTACATCGCCGGGCTGACCGGGAGCTTCTGGTGGGCTCTCGTCCTGGCGCCGGTGCTGATTGGCCTGTTCGGTATGCTGATCGAGCGTTTCCTCATCCGTCCCCTCTACGGCCGTTCGACCGACGACCCGCTGCTGCTGACCTTCGGTCTCGGCTATGTGCTGGTGGAGGCGGTGCGGATCTTCTTCGGCACGGATGGCATTCCCTTCTCCACACCGTCGGCCCTTCGCGGCGTCGTCAACCTCGGCATCGGGTTCTTCCCTCTCTACCGGCTGTTCGTCATCGGCGTGGTGATCGCCGTCCTCCTGCTGCTGTGGATCGGCCTGGAGAAGACCAAATTCGGCCTCATCGTACGAGCCGGCTCCGCAGACCCGCTGATCATGCGCGTGCTGGGCGTCGATATCAGCCGGCTATGGCTGGTGGTCTTCGGCATCGGCGTCGGCATCACCGCTCTCGGCGGCGTGCTTGCAGCACCGATGCGCAATGTCAGCCCCGAAATGGGCACGCTGGTGCTGGCTGAGGCCTTCGTCGTCACCGTCATCGGCGGCATGGGATCGTTGCCGGGTGCCGTTATCGCCGGTCTGGTCGTCGGACTGTCGGTCAGCATCACCTCGCTGTTTGCGCCGGAGATGGCGACCATCGTGATGTTCGCGCTGATGGCGCTGATCCTGCTGATCCGCCCGAATGGTCTTTACGGCCGCGCCGCGCCGGGGCTTTGAGGAGATCACCATGACGGTCGTCAGAAACACGGATCTCGTCGCGCCTCCAAAGCGCCGAAGCTTTGCAACTCTTTCCTCCGGCATCAGTCGGTGGCGGGTGCCGCTGTCTATCCTTGCACTCTTCTTCCTGCCCTGGGTGCTTCCCTCGGAAGCCCTTGCCGTCAACGTGCTGATCTATGGTCTCGTCGCAGTCGGCTACAACCTGCTGTTCGGCTATACAGGCCTCCTGTCCTTCGGCCATGCCGCCTTCTTCGGCGCCGGCGCCTATGCCACCGGCATCGCCATCGGCGCCTTCGGGGCGAACTGGTTTCTGGCAATGCTGATCGGCGTGGTGTTTTCCGGCCTGCTTTCGGCCCTGATGGGGGTCTTGGCGATCCGCACCCGCGGCATCTACTTCTCCATGGTGACCCTCGCCCTGTCGCAACTCGTCTACTACACGGCGCTGCAGGCCTCGTCCTGGACTGGCGGCGAAAACGGCCTGCGCGGCTTTACCGTCAGCACGCTGAATTTCCCCGGTTTTTCGGTCAACTTCCTAGATCCGCTGGTCAAGTACTACGCGATCATGGTCGTCGTGGCACTGGCGCTCTGGTTCGTGTCGCGGGTGCTGAATTCGCCCTTCGGCGCGGTGATCGAAGCCATCCGCGAGAACGAAACCCGAGCTCGTGCCTGCGGTTACAATGTCGAAAGGACGAAGCTCCTGTCGTTCATCCTGTCCGGCGTGCTGTGCGGGCTTGCAGGCACCCTGTCTGCTCTGCACCTTTCCATCGTGCCGCTCGATTCGCTGCATTATCACACGTCGGGCCTGATCGTGATGATGACGCTGCTCGGGGGTGCCGGCAGCTTCTTCGGGCCCTTCGTCGGCGCACTCGCCTTCCTGTCGATGGAAGACATCTTCTCTCTCTGGACATCCAACTGGCAACTGATCGTCGGGGTGATCTTCATCCTCTTCGTGCTCTACCTGCCGAAGGGAATCTGGGGCACGCTCATCTCTTGGGGGAAGGCCCGATGACCGCACCCATCATGAGCGTTGCCGATGTCGGCAAGCAATTCGGCGGCCTCGTTGCACTGAAGGGCGTAACCACCGAATTTGGCGAAGGTCAGATCACCGCGATCATCGGCCCCAACGGCGCCGGTAAGAGCACCTTCTTCAACATCCTATCCGGAGCGCTTCGACCCTCAAGCGGGGTGCTGAAGTTCCGCGGTGACGACATGGCCGGCGTGCCGCAGCACGAATACGTGCATCGCGGCATCGCCCGCTCCTACCAGATCACCAACATCTTCCCCAACCTGTCGGTGCAGGAGAACGTCCGGGTCGCCGCCCAGGCGTTTCGCTCGCGGATGAATATCTGGTCCGACCGCACTGCTTATCACGAGGTCGACGAGAAAGCTGCCGCCACTCTTGCATCGGTCGGTCTCTCCGGCCGATCCGCCACGCTCGCCAAATTTCTGGCCCACGGCCAGCAACGGGCGCTGGAAATCGCCATCGCCCTGGTCGCCGATCCGGCATTGCTCCTGCTCGATGAGCCGACCGCCGGCATGGGACCGGAGGAAACGCGGGAGATGGTGACGCTGATCGAGAAGCTCGCCGCCGATCGCACCATCCTGCTGGTCGAACACAAGATGAAGATGATCCTCGGCCTCAGCGACCGGGTTCTCGTGCTGCATCACGGCCAGCTTCTGGCCGACGGTACACCGAAGGAAATCCAGGCGAACACCGAGGTGCGCCGGGTCTATCTGGGACAGAATGATGGCTATGCTTGAAATTGACGACCTCAACGGATGGTATGGCGCAAGCCACGTGCTGCACGGCGTCTCCTTCTCGATTAATCCGGGAGAGATCGTCGCGCTTGTCGGCCGCAACGGCGCCGGCAAGACGAGCATCATCCGCTCGATCATGGGGCTGATGCCACGCATCACCGGCAGGATCCGCTTCGATGGCGAGGACATTGCCGGCCTGAAGGCACATCATCGCTATGCCCGCGGTCTCGCCTACGTGCCTGAGGAACGACGCATCGTCAGCGGGCTGTCGGTGCTCGAGAACCTGCAGCTTGGCCTCGTCGCCGATCGCCGGAAGATCGATGAAGCGGCTGCGATCGACGACATCGCCCGCAGCTTTCCGCGCCTCAAGGAGCGCCTCAACCAGGAGGGCGTGACGATGTCGGGCGGCGAGCAGCAGATGCTGGCGATTGCCCGCGCGATGATCGGCAAGCCGAAAATGATCCTGCTCGATGAACCGTCGGAGGGCATCATGCCGGTGCTGGTGGAGGAAATGGGCGTGCTGTTCCGGCGTCTGCGCGACGAGGGCATGACACTGCTACTCGTGGAGCAGAACGTCGAATGGGCTCTGAAGCTTGCCGATCGCGCGGTCATCGTCGATCAGGGCGAGATCGTCTACCGAAGCGATGCGGCGACGCTGCTTGCCGACAAGGATATCCAGGAGCGCTACTGCGCCGTTTGAGTACTGGGGCCGTCACACCCTTGCAATTTAACAAAGCTTCGATGCACGGGCGCTTCGGAGGGAGGATAGACATGGAAATGACAGGCGAATACCGGCTCGACGAGCCGCGAGGCGAGGTTTGGACGCGATTGTTCGAACCAGACGTGCTGCGCCGCTGCATTCCCGGCTGCAAGGAGCTGACGCAGACCGGCGAAAACAGTTTTGACGCCAAGGTGCAGCTGAAGATCGGGCCGGTCTCGGCGACCTTCGCAGCCACCGTGACGATCTGTGACATCGAGGCGCCGGCAAGCTGCCGCATCGTCGGCAAAGGCAATGGCGGGATCGCCGGCTTCGCCAAGGGTGACTGCGCCGTCACTCTCGTCGAGGAAGGCGACTCGACAATCCTGACATACAGAGCGGAAACCGAAATCGGCGGCAAGATCGCAAGTCTTGGCAGCCGACTTGTCCAGGCGACGTCGAAGAAACTGGCGGACCAATTTTTCACAGCATTCTCCGAGCAGAGCGTAGACACTTGACGGATTTGACCAGCACCGGGTGATGGTAGCTCGTGACCTTGGCAAGAGGTGTGTTCCTTCCCCCTCGCTCTCCGGCAGAAGATCATACTTCCTGAGGTTTCAAGCGATCTTGCGATCCTGTTCCGAGTTTGGCGGCAGTGCGGGCTGGCGGCTCTTATCAAGAAGTCATGTAGCTAGAGCGTGCGCTTTCGCTATCGAGACCCGCGTCGGTGGACGGATCCATGATCCGCTCTGGACTGAGCAATAGCTGATCTCCAATCCACCTGCTCTGTAGGAGCCAAGACCCGCCTCAGAGACTTGTGTTTACGCGGACTCTTCAACGGAAGGGAGGCTGGAGGTCGAGTCTGGATGCGCCGTCTTGGATCAGATCGATGAACTTCCGGACGTGCGGATCCGACCGCCTCTCCGGCAGGACATAGATGCCAAGCAGCCAGCTCGGGAGCATCTCGCCTTCCAGGATCTGCACTTGGCCCAGGCCGTCGGAGGCGAAGGATTCGGCCAGAAGCGCCGTGTGCATGAGAACCGTGTCGGTCTCGCGAACAAAATCCAGACAGGCGCGCATCGAGTTTGAGGTGAAGGCGTGGCCGAAGCGATCCGGCTGCGGTGCCAATGCCGCGCCGTCGATCAGCAGCCTTTTCTGGCGCGCTTCAGGCGAGAACGCCATCCGCGTCGTCGGATAGGTGAACACCTCATTGATGCGTCGCGGCTGGTCGAGCAGCGGGTGGCCCGGACGCACATAGTAGCCATCCTTCGCCATCCCTAGCGGAATGAAGTCGATATCGACCTCCCGCACCAGGTTCTGGATCTGGTGGCCGACGAACAGCGAGATATCGCCCGCCCATAGCTGGTCCATGCAGCGCATGGCGTTGCCGATGCTGACATTGATGGGCGCGTTCGGGTACTCGCGGAAGTGATCGATGACGAAGTCCTTCAGGAACAGCGTCCACGTCGAGTAGCCGGTGCCGATGCTGATGCCGTGTTCGCTTTCCGAACGCTGCCGCTCGATCGTCTCCAGTGCATTCGTGTAGAGCCGCCGCATGATCAGCGTGTTCTTGTAGAGCGTCTCGCCATAGGCCGTCAGGCGAACGCCGCGCGACGACCGCTCGAACAGGCGGACCCCGAGAGACTGCTCCAGCTTCTTGATGCTGGAAGTCAGTGCCGGCTGCGACAGGCGAAGCCGGTCTGCAGCGGCGACGAACGACCCCATCTCTGTCACCGCCATGAACTGTTCAAGCGATCTATCCATGACCTTCCCCTCCAGCCGCAGCGCCTGTGCCCCCATAAACCAAACTTATAGAAGTCGCCGATTTATGTATTTGTTTCCCCGGTTTTGCAAATGTAACGTTCCTTTCGAGGCTGACGCGCACCTTCCGAGGAGAAATGGGGACGGTGCGGGTCAGTGATGGAGCGCGCCAGGGATGGGCACGAACAGCAGTCTGAACGGAGACTGCCCAGGGAGGAAAATCATGAACAGTTTTACGATGGGTCGTCGCGGTTTCATGGGCGCCGGTCTCGGCCTCGCCAGCATGCCGCTGTGGAATGCGACTGCGGGCCTGGCTGCGGACAGCGCGCAGCTGAGGATGGTGTGGTGGGGATCGGAAGAACGCGCCCGCCGCACCAAGGAAGCCGTCCAGCTTTTCGAGGGCTCTAACGAAGGCGTCAAGGTCGCCACCGAGTTCATGGGCTGGGACGATTACTGGCCGCGCCTCGCGACGCAGGTTGCCGGCGGCAACGCGCCCGACTTCATCCAGATGGACTATCGTTACATGTTCGAATACGCGCGGCGGGGCGCCATCCTGCCGCTCGATCAGTATCTGGGCTCGGCCCTGAAGATCGCCGACTTCGGTGACGTGAACCTGAAGTCCTGTTCCGTCGACGGCAAGCTCTATGGGGCCAATGTCGGCGTCAACGCTTTTGGCGTGATTTCGGACGCAGCCGCATGGCGCGATGCCGGCATCGAGCCACCGACCTATGGCACGACCTGGGAGCAGTATGCCGAAAAGGCGGAAGCCTACGGCAAGGCCGCCAAGGGCAAGAAGAAGCATGCATCCGCGGACGGTAGCGGGAACGAAAACCTCTTCGAAGGCTGGCTGATCGGGCGTGGCAAGTCGCTCTACAACACCGAAGGCGGCCTTGGTTACGAGCCTGCGGATGCTACCGAGTGGTTCACCTACTGGGCCGAGTTGCGCAAGGCGGGCGGATGCGTACCGGCCGACGTCCAGGCGCTGTTCAAGAACACCATCGAGACCTCGCCGCTGACGCTCGGCTACGCAGCCACGGACTTCGGCTATTCCAACCAGTTCGTCGGTTTCCAGAAGCTCAACAAGCCAGCGTTGTCCGTCACGTCGCAGCCTGTCCTGACCAATGGCAAGCCAAACCACTATCTCAAGCCGTCGCAGATGTTCTCGGTGTTCGCCAAGTCCAAGGCACCGGAGGTGACGGCAAAGCTCATCAACTTCCTGGTGCGCGAACCGGCGGGAGCCCTTATCCTCGGCGTCGAGCGCGGCGTTCCGGCCTCACCGGCAATCCGCGAGGCGCTGATCCCGCAGCTCGACGGGCCGAGCAGCGAAGTCGTCAAGTTCATCTCGGCGCTGTCACCCTATGTCGGTCCGCTGCCGCCGGCGCCCCCGCAGGGTGCGGGCGAGATCAATACGGCGCTCGTGCGCATCAGCCAGGAAGTCGCCTTCGAGGCCTCGACGCCGGAAGACGGTGCCGCAAGCCTCTTGGCGGAAGCCAAGCGGGTGCTGAAAAAGGGATGAACCGCATGTCTATCGAGGCGCAGCCGGATGGCGCCATCGGAGCTCGCGGGGGCGCCGCGCCCGCCAGTCCGACGTGGAACGCCGTGAGGAGAAATGCCGCCGGCTACCTGTTCCTGACGCCATGGCTGATCGGATTTCTCTGTCTGACGCTCGGTCCGGCGCTCATGTCGCTGTACCTGTCGTTCACCGATTTCGACCTGCTGCAGGACCCGCAGTTCATCGGCATGCAGAATTACGTCCGCATGGCGACGGCGGATCCCAAATTCATCGCCTCGATGAAGGTCACCTTCATCTATGTCGTCCTGTCCGTGCCGTTGAAGCTGGCCTTCGCATTGGCGGTGGCGATGGCCCTCAATCGCGGCATTGCCGGGCTGCCGATCTACCGGGCGGTGTTCTACCTGCCTTCGCTGCTGGGCGCATCGGTTGCCATTGCCGTGCTCTGGCGTCAGCTGTTTGCCGCCGACGGCATGGTCAACAGCGTGCTGGCACTGGTGGGCATCGACGGGCCAAGCTGGATCTCCAATCCCCGCTACTCGCTCTATACACTTGTCGCGCTGTCGGTCTGGCAGTTCGGTTCGCCGATGATCATCTTCCTGGCCGGGCTGCGGCAGATCCCGGCGGACATGTACGAGGCGGCGAGCCTCGACGGGGCGTCTTCCATGCGGCAGTTCTGGAAGATCACGCTGCCGCTGTTGTCGCCGGTCATCTTCTTCAACTTCGTCATCCAGACGATCGAGGCGTTCAAGGCGTTCACGCCGGCCTTCATCGTCTCGGGCGGTTCCGGCGGGCCGATCAACTCTACGCTCTTCTACACGCTCTACCTCTACCAGGAGGCATTCGGCAATTTCCGCATGGGCTACGCCTCGGCGCTTGCCTGGGTGCTGGTGATCATCATCGCCATCTTTACCGCCTTCGCATTTCTGTCCACGCGTTACTGGGTGCACTACGATGAGTAACGAGAGCCATCGACTTCCCGGCCGTGGGAGCGACTACCCCTACCTGCGGTCTGCGCTTTTGCACTGTCTGCTGATGGGCGCATCCTTCGTCATGCTCTACCCGATCCTGTGGATGCTGGCCGGGTCGATGCGTCCGGCTTCCGATCTCTTCGACGGCGGCGCCAGCCTCATTCCGTCACAGGTGACGTTCAGCGCCTACTCCCAGGGCTGGTTCGGCCTGCAGGTGAACTTCGGTCATTTCTTCCTGAACTCGCTGATGATCGCCACGCTTGCGACGATCGGCAACGTCTTTGCCGCTTCCTTCGCCGCCTATGCCTTCGCGCGGCTGAAATTCTTCGGGCGCGGCTTCTGGTTCGCGTTGATGCTCGGCACCCTGATGCTGCCCTATCACGTGACGCTCATTCCCCAGTATGTGCTGTTCCTGAAGATGGGCTGGGTGAACACCTGGCTGCCACTGATCGTGCCGAAGTACTTTGCCGTCGACGCCTTCTTCATTTTCCTGATGGTGCAGTTCTTCCGCGGCATTCCGCGCGAACTGGACGAGGCGGCCGAGATCGATGGCTGCAGTCCCTGGCGCATCTACTGGCGCGTCATCCTTCCGCTTTCGCTGCCGGTCCTGGCAACGGCTGCGATCTTCTCGTTCATCTGGACGTGGGAGGATTTCTTCGGGC
This sequence comes from Rhizobium sp. SAFR-030, assembly GCF_059415005.1. NCBI lineage: Bacteria > Pseudomonadati > Pseudomonadota > Alphaproteobacteria > Hyphomicrobiales > Rhizobiaceae > Rhizobium > Rhizobium sp. SAFR-030. The sequence goes on from NZ_JBPFDO010000002.1 coordinate 63,253, forward strand.
CGCTGATCTACGTGAGCGACATGAACCTCTACACAGTCCAGCTCGGACTGCGCTCGTTCATCGACTCCAGCGGAACGTCGAGCTGGAACGAGCTGTTTGCCATGTCGGTCCTCTCGCTCATCCCGATCTTCCTGTTTTTCCTGTTCTTCCAGCGGCTGCTCATCGAGGGCATCGCCACCACCGGAATGAAACGATGAGTATCGCCAGCCGCTAAATCCTCCGCGCCGACAGCAATGCCTCCGGTTTCGGTTCGCCGACCTGAACCATTGCGCGCGCCATGAGCAACAGTGAGAATATCCATGTCCACGAGCATTCAGTTGAGACAGGTCGTCAAGAGCTTCGGGGCGATCGACGTCATCAGAGGTATCGACCTCGATATCGAGCCCGGCCAGTTTACCGTCTTCGTCGGTCCCTCCGGCTGTGGGAAGTCGACGCTTCTGCGAATGATTGCCGGGCTGGAAACCATTTCCAGCGGTGATCTGCTGATCGGCGGACAGCGCATGAACGATGTTGCCGCTTCGCGGCGTGGCATCGCCATGGTCTTCCAGTCCTACGCACTCTATCCGCATATGACGGTTTACAAGAACCTGGCCTTCGGCCTTGAGACCGCGCGCCTGAAGCGCGATGAGATCGACCGCCGCGTGCGCCAGGCGGCAGAAACCCTGCGGATAACCGACTATCTGCAGCGACGGCCGCGGGCGCTGTCCGGCGGGCAGCGGCAGCGCGTCGCGATCGGCCGGTCGATCGTCCGAGATCCGAACATCTTTCTCTTCGACGAGCCGCTTTCCAACCTGGATGCCGAATTGCGCGTGCAGATGCGCGTCGAAATTTCCAAGCTCCACGAGCGTCTCGGCAACACGATGATCTACGTTACCCACGACCAGGTCGAGGCGATGACCATGGCCGACAGGATCGTCGTCCTGAGGGGCGGGCAGGTGATGCAGGTCGGCAGCCCGCTCGACCTCTACAACCGGCCCGCCAACCAGTTCGTCGCCGGCTTCATCGGTTCGCCGAAGATGAACTTCATCGCCGCCAGCCGCCGGGATGCGGATCTTGTGGATGTGGCCAATCAGCCGGTCCGGCTTTCCCCGGATCAGCTGGGCACGGCGGCGTCGGGTGTGCCAATCGCTTTCGGGGTTCGCCCGGAGCATGTCGTCATCGGCGGGGATGCAGGCCAGCCGCTGGGCGAGGCCCGTGTCGATCTCGTCGAGCAGCTCGGCGGTAGCACCTCGATCTACGCGACCATGCCTGACGGCACCAACCTCACCCTCGTGGCGCCCGGCCAGCTTGCGATCCGCAACGGTGAAATCATTCCGCTCCGTATCGATCCGGCGAACTGTCACCTGTTCGGGCCGGACGGCGAGGCCCTGCGCAACTGACCGATTGAAAGGCTGGCTAGGAATGCCGGTCACTGAAGGACAAGACCATGAAATACGCGATTGTTGGAACGGGTTCTCGGCACAAGATGTTTCGCCGCGCCGTTGGCGAAACCTACAGCCGGGAGAATGAACTGGTCGCCCTCTGCGACGTCAACGAACACCGCCTGGCGCTGTCTGCAGCCGCGGTCCCTGCGAGCGGCAACGGCATTGCCACATACCGCGCCGAGCAGTTCCACGACATGCTGAGCGAGCAGAAGCCGGACACGGTCATCGTCACCGTCCCGGATTACTTGCATCATGAGTACATTGTCGAGGCGATGCGGGCCGGCTGCGACGTCATGACGGAAAAGCCGATGACGATCGACCTCGACAAGCTGAAGGCGATCCTGGAGGTGCAGGCGGAGACCGGCCGTTCGATCACGGTGACCTTCAACTACCGCTACACGCCAGCCCGTACGCAGATCAAGGACATCCTGATGTCCGGCGCCATCGGCGAGATCACGGCCGTCAACTTCACCTGGTATCTCGATCGCGTCCACGGCGCCGATTACTTCCGCCGCTGGCACCGCTACAAGAACCAGTCCGGCGGCCTGCTGGTGCACAAGTCGACGCATCACTTCGACCTCGTCAACTGGTGGCTCGGCTCGTCGCCGACCGCGGTTGCCGCACATGGCCGGCGCGCCTTCTACAGGCCGGAGACCGCTGATGCCATGGGTCTCGTCCCGCGCGGACCACGCTGCCACGTCTGTCCGAGCGCCGATCGCTGCGATTTCAAGCTGGACATCGCCGCCGATGGCCCCTTGCGCGAACTCTACCTCGAAGCCGAAGACCTCGACGGCTACATGCGCGACCTCTGCGTGTTCGACGAGGACATCACCATCGAAGACACGATGCAGGTCCATGCGCTCTATGCCAACGGCGCGACGCTCAACTATACGCTCGCCGCTTACAGCCCCTGGGAGGGGCTGGAGATCAAGTTCCATGGCACCAAGGGCGAACTCTCACATCGCCATGTCGAGGTCCATGGAGTGTTCGGCGGCAAGCAGAGTAAGTCTCACGGATCGGAATCGATGACGACGATCCTGCACCTGGCCGGCCAGGAGCCGCAAAACCTTGAGGTGTGGGCAGGCGAAGGCGATCACGGCGGTGCCGATCCGGTGATGCTCTCGCACCTCTTCGATCCGTCGGTGACCGGTGATAGGTACGGCCGCGGTTCGAGCCATATCGATGGCGCCTGGTCAATCCTCACAGGCATCGCGGCAAACGCCTCCATCGAGACGGGCGAGATGATCCACATCGAGCGGTTCCTCGCCGACAGCGGCATCACCCTGCCGCAGAAGCAGTGGTGACTGTTGGGCTGCCGCGTCATGCGCTTGGCCTAACTCGAAGGTGGTGAGGAGGCGAACGGCACGTTGAAGCAGGTGCCTCGATAGCAAACCAAGTCTGGCATCGGGATCTGCCTCTGCTCCTCGCATTTCGGCGTCAAGCAGACGGTGGCATCCGAGCCGTCTCGGCGAAATCGGTAAAGTCGCCTTTCAGAAGGCGGCAGGTCGGGCATCAACGCCGAGCTCTGAAAACTCTCTTGGTTAAAGGTACCTGCCGAGCAGCAAATGTTCGTCCTGCGAAATCTCATTCTGAATACTCGCGCGAATAACATCTGGAATCGAGGGGTCGTCTGACGGGAAGGCTCCGACCTCTCGCAGCGCGGCGCGGCAATCGATCCGGCGCCCTAGAAACTCGAGCACAACTCTGCCTGCAGTGATGCGCCGGGACACTGTCGGGGCGATACCCATCATGATGCCTTCCAGCCGGTGGAGCTTGTGGACGCTCGGGTTGAGCATCGACATGCCGACGTCCCGGCCGTCGAACCGGTCCGCGCCGATCGTGAAGATCCTGTCCCCGACGCTGCCGACAATGCCGCGATAGGTCACGTACTGCCGCGACGGATTTCGGTCTGCCCTTTCATCGAAGAATTTCTGCTTGGTTGTCGACACCATCACGCCTTCTCTGAGCCGCCAGTGCACGAGCTCGCGCTTGATCTGACCATCGCCGTTGAAGCTGACAAAGTAGCGATAATAAAAGCCCCGATACTCTTCGAGCAGCCTGGCACTGGCGCCTGCCATGTTACGCATAACGTAAGAAAAATTCGTGAGATCTTCAGGGAATACAGAGTCGGATTTCTTTCTGCCGAAAGACGCCATGAAGCGACTGTGCTTCATGAACAGCTCGTCATCCTCTAGCCCAAAGAAGTCGCTCATCTTCTTGTGGTTGTAGCGGGACGGAAGGGCTTCACCTGAAAGGTAGCGGTTGAATTGCTGCCGGTTGAGCCCGAGCTTGCGGCAGAGATCGGACACGGACCGGTAATGGTCGCAGCAGAACTGGAGGTTGGCGCGGTAGTCTGCCCGCTGCTGTTCTCCGAGGGCATTTTTCCCAGGCATTCCGATCCCCACAATCGCAAGTCTCATCTCACAGCGTCAACCAGCGTCAACCAGCGCAAAAGCTATATGATGATTAAGGTCCGGGAAAGTGCAACGATAGTCGTGTCGATGAACAGGAAGGAACAGCGCATCGCAGCGCATAGCACCGATCTAGGCATCGTACAGCATCAGGCCAACAAGCGACGAAGTCGCATCCGGGGAACGGAGACCAGACATGAGCCGATCGATGATGACAGCGGCGTTCGCTGCAGCAGTGACCATCCTTGCGCCGGTAGTCGCGCAGGCCGAAGAGGTCGTCTTTGCCTGCTGGGGCGGGGCTTCTCAGGAGAATTTCCAGAAAACCATCTTGCCGCCTTTTGAAAAGAAATACGGGGTCAAGGTCCAGTACGTGCCAGGCGGTTCGACCTATTTCGTTTCCCAGCTGCAGGCACAAAAGGGATCGCCCGAGCTGGACGTCGCTTGCATGGACGACGGCCCGCAGTCGATTGCACGAGACCTCGGGCTGCTTGAGCCGCTGACGCCGGCGCGGCTTGTCGAGACGCCCGACATCGTTCCTGCCGCGATCGGAAAGGATGCCAGTGGCGTGGGCTACGGCCTGCTCGCAATGGGTCTCGTCTACAATCCCAAGGCGCTTGCCGATGCCGGGATAGCGCCGCCGACGTCATGGAACGACCTCGCCGACCCCCGCTTCAAAGGCCACGTGGTGATGGGTACGATCGACAATACGCCAGGTCTCTTCGCGCTCGCCATGCTGGCGCGTGCCAACGGCGGGGGCGTTGACAACATCGAGCCTGGCTTTGCCAAGATGAAAGAAGTCGCCGCCAATATCGGTAGCTTCGTCAAGGGCACCGACATGACGCCCTACTTCCAGCAGGGTGAAGCCTGGATTTCCGTTTGGACAAACTCGGAGATGAACCGCTTCGTGAAGGCTTCCGGTTTTCCGCTCGAATTCGTCGCTCCGAAGGAAGGAGCTCCCGTCGTCATGCCGATGCTCAGCCTCGTCAAGGGTGGGCCGAACACCGAAATGGGCGCAAAACTGATCGACTACCTCGTCAGCTCAGACGTACAGAAGCAGTTCGCAATCAATTCTAAGCTCGGTCCCGTCAACACCAAGGTCGAACTGACAGAGGCGGAAGCGAAGGGCGTCATCTACAAGGACGCAGCCAAGTCATTGGTCGCGCTGGACTGGTCGGTCCTCAATAAGATGCGGCCCGAATGGACACGCCGCTGGAACCAGGAAATCGAACGCTGAACCGTTCTCGCCGGCGGCGCCTGTCGGTGCCGCCCCCGAAGCTTCCCACGTTGCGGATTTCCAGATGAGTTATTTTGAGGTTGACCACCTGACGCATCTGTATGGCGAAACCACTGCCATACAGGAGGTCTCTTTCACGATTGCAGCCGGGGAGCGACTGTGCCTGCTCGGCCCGTCCGGCTGCGGAAAGACCACCACCCTGCAGGCCATCGCAGGCTTCATCAAGCCAAGCATGGGGCGGATTCTCATCGGTGGGAGCGACATCATTACCCTGCCGCCGGAAGAGCGCAACATCGGGATCATGTTCCAGAACTATGCGCTGTTCCCGCACATGAACGTCTTTGACAACGTCGCTTTCGGCCTGAAGATGCGCAAGACACCGCGAGATGAGTTGGAAAGCCGGGTGAACGAGGCGTTGAAAGTCGTCCGCCTAGAGCAAAAGGCTTCGCGGCTACCTTCCCAGCTTTCCGGCGGCGAGCAACAGCGCGTCGCCTTTGCCAGGGCTGTCGTCATCCGGCCGCGCCTGCTTCTTCTGGATGAGCCCTTCTCCAATCTGGATGCGCGGCTGCGACTGACGATGCGGAATGAGTTGCTTGAACTGCTCGAAGGTCTTGAGATCGCCACGTTGATGGTCACCCACGATCAGGAAGAGGCCATGTCGATTGGTGACCGCATCGTAGTCATGCACGGCGGCCGGATTCGGCAGATCGGCACGCCGCAGACACTATACAACGCGCCGAACTCCCGCTTTGTCGGCGAGTTCCTCGGTGACTCCAACCTGCTGCCTGTCAGAAGCGTTAGCTCTGAGGGCCGCGTCGCGAGAGCCATCGTAGAAGGACTTGGCGAGGTAAGGGCTCTGCCGGTCGAAGCCGCCACCAGTGTCCATCATCTACTGGTGCGACCTGAGCGGATCAGGCTAAGCTCCGCAAGCGGAGCATCCACCGAGCAGCTCCCCTTAGCTGGCGGCGATCAACCGAACTGCTTTGAGGGTATTGTCGAGCACGTCACATTCCTCGGGCCGAGGATTGAGGTCCGCGTGCGGGTGCGCAACCATGTTGTCCAGGTTTTCTCCGATGAACTCGATCCTGTCATACAAGCAGGAAGCCGCGTCCTCGTCACTTGGCCGCTGCAGGCCTCGATCCTGATCGGCGACGCCGATGATTAGATCCGTACAATCTTCGGGCATATTCGCCCCGGTCGCTGCCCTGTTCATGCTGCTCTTCTTCGGTCTTCCGGTGGTCTACCTGTTTGCCATGAGCCTGTCCGAGCACAGCCCGACAGAAGGCGTTGTCTGGGCCCTGTCACTCGCCAACTACCGAGACGCGCTGACTGACACGTTTTTCTGGGAAGTCAGCTGGCGGACGCTCCGCCTGAGCCTGATCACCACACTTGCCTGCGTCGTGCTCGGTTTTCCGGTCAGCCATTACCTCGTAACGGCGCGGGGCTGGTGGCAACTGGTGGTCTTCATTATCCTGCTGATGCCGCTGGTCACCTCTGTGACAGTGATGTCTTATGGCTGGCTGATCCTGCTCGGCAAGGAGGGCGTGATCAACACGCTGCTGGTTGGCCTCGGCGTTCTGCGTGTCGCTATGCCACTGATGAACAATGAGCCAGCCATCGTTGTCGGCCTCGTGCATATCTTTTTGGTCTTCATGGTGATTTCGATTGCCGGCTCCCTGCAGTCGATCAATCCTTCTCTGGCGCCCGCGGCACGCAGTCTGGGCGCGAGGCCGGCATCGGTGTTCCTGCGCATTACGTTGCCTCTATGCCTGCCCGGCGTCAGGGCCGGCGCGCTTTTGGTCTTCTGCCTAAGCATGAGTGCTTACGCGATCCCCGGTGTTCTCGGCGGACCGCGCTACAAGTTCATCTCTACCCTCGTCTACCAGCAGGCGATCAGCCTGTTCAACTGGCCGGTCGCGGCAACGCTGGCTGTCATCCTGCTGCTTCTGACAGCTGTCATTGTCCTCGCGGTTGTTGTGATGGGCAAGCTTGTGACGGGCTTCCGAAAGGCCAGAACATGACCAGATCCCGCTTGGTTCTTGCAACCTTCGTGACCGCCATCTGCATCTTCATTGTAGCGCCTATCCTCTCGATTACGCTCGGCGCTCTGACGCAGACGAGCTATGTCGTCTTCCCGCCTCAGGGCTTCACGCTGAAATGGTACCTAAACGCGCTTGGGCAGCGCCGAGCGATGGATGCGCTAGGTTTCAGCCTTGGCCTGGCGGCTGCATCAGCCACGACCGCCACGCTGATCGCCTTCCTGATCGCCAATGCAGCCCGTCAGCGCGACACGCGCTTCTACCGCTTCTTGAAACGGCTGGCGCTGGCGCCGGCGATGCTGCCGGCGGTGTTCCTCGGCCTCGCGCTGCTGGTCACCTATTCGCGCCTGCACCTGCGCGGCATGCCGGCGTTGTTCGTCGGGCATGTCGTCAGCGCCATGCCGTTCGCGATCTCGATGGTAACGGTCGGCCTGAACGGGCTCAATCCGCAACTTGAGCCCGCCGCGCGCAGTCTCGGGGCAAAGCCCCTTCAGGTTCTGCTGAAAATTACGCTGCCGCTGACGGCCTGGAGCCTGCTCAGCAGCTGGGGTTTCGCCTTCATGATCTCGTTCGGGGCGCTTGAAGTATCGCTTTTCCTTTCCTCCAGCACCTCCGTGACGCTTCCGGTCTATATCTACTCGTCGCTTGAGTGGATGCCCATGGACCCGACGCTCACCGCCATCGCCTCCGGCGTTATCCTCCTCACCATGATCGTCCTGGTGATTTCCGCCCGCCTGGCGCGCCTGGACCGCTTCCTCAAACGCTGAATGAACAGCTACGGCCCGTGCGGCCGGCTCATTATCGGAAATGACTATGTCTGAAGCTATTGAAAGAGACGTGATCGTCGTGGGCAGCGGCGCGGCTGCGCTCGTCTCGGCACTGAGATGCGCTGCCCTTGGAGCATCGGTGACGATCCTCGAGAAAACCGGAAAGATTGGCGGCACGAGCGCGATGTCAGGCGGTATGACCTGGATCCCGGCAAACCGGCTGATGCTCGAAGCGGGACTGCAGGATAGCGAAACCGAAGCACTGGATTACATTCGTGCGACAGCGCCTGATGGCTGGGCGGCAAGCGAGGAGCCACTCTGGGAAGCGCAAGTCGCAAACGGTCCGCGGATGCTGGACTTCATCCTCGAGAACTCCGCCGCCCGGTTCGAGATCGCCGATGTCCCTGATCCCCATATGGCGCTGCCCGGTGCAAAAGAGAGAGGTCGCCTGCTCGCGCCGACGGAGGTCAGCGGGCGGGAGCTCGGTGCCTATTTCAAGCACATCCGTCGGTCGACCATCCCGCAGGATCTGACCTACAATGAGTCGGTCATTGCCAACATGACCCGCCATCCGATTCGCGCTTACCTCCGCTATTCCGGCACCGTCGTCCGTCGCTGGCTGACGAGGACCCGCAGCAAGGGCAATTCGCTGGTCATCGGCTTGCTGCGCGGATGCTTGGCCAAGGGCTGCGGGATCGAGCTGAATGCCCGAGTTGCCGAGCTGCTCACCGACGGCAACGGATCAGTCGTCGGCGTGGTCGCTGAAGTGGCGGGGCAGCCAATCACCTACAAGGCCCGCAAGGGAGTCGTGCTGGCGACCGGCGGTTTCGAATGGGACAGCGAGCTGCTTGATACGCATTTTCCCGGCAACGCTGAATTCCTTTCCAGCCCCAGCACCAATACCGGCGATGGACTGAAAATGGCGATGAGGATCGGTGCGGCCACCGCACACATGAACCAGGCGAACATCATGCTGCAGCCGCCTGTCTACTACGAGAAGATGCTGCACGGTCTGCCTCTGCGGATCCATGCGGAACCAGACGCGATCTTCGTCGACGCTGAAGGCAGGAGGTTCACGAGCGAATACGAGTTCAACATCGCCGATTGGACCGTGCGCGATACCGAGCGCGGCAGCCGGTTGCGCCGACCAGCCTGGCTGATCACCCACTGGCCGATGGTCAAGCGTGCCTGGCTGATCAAGTGGTACATGAACAACAAGCCTGGCTGGTTGATCACCGCCTCCAGTCTGGATGAGTTGGCAACGAAGACAGGACTGCCGGCAACGCAGCTCAAACAGACCGTGGCTCGCTTCAACGATCTCGCAGCGACCGGTGTCGACGATGACTTCCATCGCGGCACGGCCTCTGACTATGAAATGCGCCTCGCGGCTTCGATCGGAGCGATGGCGCCAATCCAAACTGCTCCCTTCGTCGCATTTGAAATGCGCCCATCAATTCTTGGGACCAAGGGGGGCATCCGCACCAATGCCTCAGGTCAGGCAATGCGCGCCGACGGAACACTGATATCCGGGCTTTATTGCGCCGGAAACGTCATGGCCAATCCGACGGGCATGCGCACGCCGAGCCAAGTGGGTACCACACTCGGTGCCTACATGACCTGGGGCTTCATTGGCGCCAATGCCCTGCTGTCGAACAACCGGTGATGTCCCGCCTACACCTCAGGAGAAGTATATGAAGCTGGATCATCTTGTGTGGGCCTCGAACTCGCTGGAAGATGCTGCAGCCGAGTTCGAGCGGCTGAGTGGGGTTATGGCCGGCTCAGGCGGCCGCCACCTCACGATCGGCAGCCGCAATGCCCTTGCCAGTCTGGAGAACGAAGCCTACCTCGCCATCGATGGTCCGGATCCCCTACAGGAGCTTGCCGCCAATTACGGCGCGTTCCTTGCAAATCTAGCGTCGCCGATGCTCTGGCGTTTTGCCGTCCAGACGCCTGATCTTGCGCCCGCGAGAGGGGTTCTTGCGCGCCACGGTTTCGAGACCTCTGTCAAACCTGGAAGCCGGACAACTTCGGGAGGTCGATTGCTTGAGTGGTACACGCTGACCGTTGCTGGTCACGACCTCGACCTGGGAATGCCGATCATCAAGACGTGGCGGACCGATGGGCATCCGTCGTCTGAAGCTCCAGGCGGATGCCGACTGATAAGCCTCATCGTGTCGCATCCCCGAGCGACAGACCTGAAGCGACTCTATGAAGAATTGGACGTGCCGGTTGGCGTGGTAGAACATCCGGTTGCCTCCTTGACCGCGGTCATCGAGGGACGGTTCGGACGGTTTACGCTGCCAGCGGCACGACGCTCGACGAGAGCGCCAAAGGCTCTACGGTAGTTGGAGTGTGGCGGCCCTGCTATGCCCGTATGCGACGTCTGCGCTGACAGGCGGTTACTTGGGCATCGGACATATCCGGTGGCAAACCATCACCTGCTGCTGCTTGGCGCCCTCGTATTACTTCTCGCCGCTTCCTATCGCCCGCATGGCCACACGGTTCGACCGCTTCAGCTGCCGCGGGAGCGGGCCGGTAGTTCGTATTCCTTCAGGACCAGCTGAATTTACAAGTCTCCGCTCCATCAGGCCCCCGCAACCAACGGCACTTGCAAATTCTCCCATTCGGGAGACTTCCGCAAAAGCTCCTCGGCATAATCGCTGCGGAGCTTTTTGCGTTTCTGCTCCGTATCGATCTCGCCGGAAGCAATCCGCGCCAGCAGGTCGTTCTGGGCAGCGGCGGCGAGATGCGAACGTGAGCATCGCGGCGATGTCGGCGCGCAGTACGATCACCAACTCCGCACCATCCGGTATGAGATTGAACCGGTTGATCAGCGTGCGAAGCTTGTCCGCCGCCTGTGCCCGCGTCTCCTCGTTGCCGAGCTGGTCGTGGAGAGCAGCGATTTCCTCGTTATAATATTTTGTCGGATTGGGATGGAGCAGGGGAGGCGGTTCTTCCGCGCCATCGAGGAAACCGACCAGCTCTTTTTTGCTGGCTGCGAGGGGCACCATCTTCGTGTTCATCCGGTCGGCAGCGCCACCTTTCAGAATAAGGTCGAGAAGCGTGTCAAGTTCGCGAATGTCTTCCTGGTCGCGGAAGGCGATCGAGGGATTCCGTCAGGATGACGTCAAAGTGCCGCTTCGACCGTCGGCGAACCGTTCCTGAACATCGGGCTGGATCAGAGAGGCGCGCGAGATGGCGCGATCCGTATAGCTGTCGACGATGTGTCCAGCCTTAGCGCTTAGCCCGTGTGCGGCAAGAGCGAAGCTGGTCCTCGATCGAGGTATCACGCTGGTCATCCGGAGGAATGGCGGGCGTAAAGAGCGTTGGCCTTTCTATCCGAGGAGGCGTTCGCGGGTGGCGCGCTCCTGTTCGGCTTCGACGAATTTACGGGCAACCTGTCGTGCCAGCAAGCGAACAAGTTCAAGGAGGCGAGGATCGGGCTTTGACGGGTCTAGGCCGGCATGCGTCGGCGGGTGCGAGAACTACCCGGATGCTGTTGCCGCTGTTCCTTTCCGCTTTGCCACAACACGATCCTTGCCCATGTGCGGACCATTCCGCCCGGGCAAAGACTGGGCCGGAAACCGGCGAATTTGAATGCGAAATCGCGGCATGTCAGCGACTTCCAGCGTAGTCCATCGTGCCTTGTTGATCCGTTGCGCATTAGACCGCAGATCAAGCGGCGGAAACAGAGGGCACCAGCGTGAGAATACATGGATTTTGGCGCGAGCGAGTCCCTTGCGCGCAAAATTTTTTTTGCGTTCTTCCTCCTTCCGACGCGCTCAGAGCCTTTTCTTTGCTCATGATGCTGCACCTTCCAATGGATACAAGGAGAGCTTTGCTTGCATTGCCCTGATCGGCTGCGGCCAAGCCTTGCCGACCCGTGGGAGCCAAGGGAAACTTACGCCTTGCTCCCCATGCGCTCAGCGGCATCGTCGTGTCAAGCTCGCCGAAGGATACGCAGGTCCAGGTGAACCTGTCGGAGAGACGCTCCCTCAGGCTGACCTCAGGGAAGGAGGTACGACGATGTCAGGAACCGGTCGGAAGAACAGGTTGTAGCCAACGACAAATGTCTCGCCGATCAGCGTACCTCTGGAACGTCAGCGAGCAAGGTACGGCGTCCGGCATGCGGTTCGGCGGGATCGATAGGATAATGGCGTCTGCGTCCTTAACGGCCGCCTCAGCAGTGGCCGCTTGACCTCCTGAGGTAAGCACGTTGGTGGAGATCGTTTCTGGCCCTCGCGAATTGACAACCTTAACGACGTGCCATGATCCGAAGCAGCAGTTCGTGTGGGCGCCGCAACAAGAGACGCCCTCCAGGTGCTGGAAGGAAAGTGGCTTTAGAAGTTTCTCCATTGCAGAAGACCCGGGAAAATGAGCACAGCATATTGCGGTTTGGGCCAAGCCACAATGACGCGATATCAGGCCTGGGTATTACAGACACGAATATATAATCTGCATCGGGTTGCGTGGGCGGTGACTGACATTACGAGATATGGTGAAGCGATGAATTTCAACGTGCTCTGCATCGGCGCGGCCGTGCTCGACGCTCTGCTCGGGGCCGAGCCTGTAGTACGCGTCGAGTGCGACGACGCGGCGACACGGATACTGAAAGATCTCGACGCCGATGGGGTGGACATGAGCGGCCCCTCGATCGTGGAGGGAGCGCGTTCTGCCGCGGGAACCATTCTCGTAGCCGATGCGGGCGAGCGCCTGATCATCTTAGTCTACGAGGCCCCTGCGCGAGTTCCTCAAACCGTTCTCGGATGCCAGCCTCGCAGCTTTCGACGCGGTGCGAGGCCCCATGGCGGCGCAGGTTGTGCCCGTGGCAGGTCGCATCTGCATCTCGGCGATACTCAATTCAGACGTAGCGCAGCCAGCTTCGACGAGCTTGCCTCGGTCGCAAGCCATCATCTTTTTCGAGCTTGCGGCGGGCCCGACGGCGACGGGCGTCGAAGACGCGGAACCGGCAACGCTGCTTATCGGGTGAAGATGTCCCGGCGCGCTCGTCTGCGTAACCGTCGGAGATTCAGGATCCTTCTGGATCGAGCTAGGCGGGAAAGACGTGCATCATGTTCCCGCGATACAATTCGCGCCGCCGATACGCTGGTTGCCGGCTATATCCCTCATGGAGCTTTTGCCCTTGTTGTTGCTCGGAAGAAGCCGCCCGAAGAGACGCTGCGAGTCGCGTCGGTCGCCGCAGCCATAAAATCCCGGAAGTTCGGAAGAAGACTGGAGCCCCCGATCGAGGAGGTGCTTGCGGCGCATCGTGAGCCGGCAGGCCGCTAGTCGCCGGCGCGCGTCACTCATCCCAGATTTTAAGCAGTGCGTGCCGGCGCGCATCGGCGAAGGCATTGGCGAGATCAGCTTCGCTCCCCTCGAAGGCCCTTTCCTGCTCCCAGGCCTGCGACGCCATGTTCCATGAAAAGACTACGTATCCATCGTGCGACACGCCCGCCGCGCCAGGCGCCATCACGTCGTCTTGTCGATCGTCCGTCCGCACAACCTTTTTCAGGACCGGCATTATGAAAACTGGTCCGTCGACTGTTATAGTTTGGCTCATGATTGCTTTCCGATATACTGAACGTCCTCGCAGTAGTATAGGTCAGAGCTTGCAAATTGCCATTCAATATGCGCTGCCCGTGCTCCACGCGCCGAACTCGGCTGACGGCGCAGTTGCTGCTAGCGGATGTAAAGGCCGTATTGCTCCGCTTCATTATGAAACGACTTCCGGTATTCGATCAAATTTTGCCCGTTCCAGGCAAGTGCCCGCCACAATGCCCTGTGAGAGTGAACATAACAGCATGCGGAAATCGTCGTGCCAACGGCGTCGGAGGTGATCTGCTGAAAGAATCGAAGCAAAGCGCCTGACGAGGGGTATGTCATCCACGGGAAGAACGACTGCCAGGCGTCCAGCTGCAACGGTGAAGAACTTCCGGATCGCCAGGCACGATTTACAACGCCTGAATATGACTGACTGCCGCCCGTAATCGGCAGGTCGCGTCCGCGGCGCCGACTGAGGCGCCTGACGCTGATATTATTGCCGCCTCGCACCACGCAGGCGGCGGATGATGGAGTATTTTGGCGGACTAGACATTGCGACGGTGGAGATGGCGATTTGCGTCGTTGACGATGACAGCAAGGTGCATCTGGAGGTAAAGGTGGCAACAGAGCCGCAGGCGTTGCCTGCGTCTCTGTTGCCGTTCCTTTCCCGTCTGCGGCGTGTCGGCCACGAGGCCGGCTCGCTGTCGCCGCGGCTGCGTCCGGAGTTTGTCAGACTTGGCATTCCGGCTGTCTGTCTGTAAACGCGGCATGTGCGCGCGGCGATTGCGGCGCAGCGCAACAAGACGGACCAGAAGGATGCGCTGGGCATTGCGCATATGATGCGCAACGGCTGGTTCCGGCGTGCCCATGTGAACACACGGGAATGCTACCGGCTGCGATTGCTTCTAACGCACCGGCGTAACCTCAAGCGCAAGTTTCTCGATCTCGAGAACGCCATCCGCCATTCTCTGAAGGCATTCGGCATTCGCCTGAAAGGCACAGGTAGGACCGGTTTCGAAACGGCAGTGAGAGAGGCGGTGGGGCAGGATGAGCTGACGCGCAATCTGATGGATGCCATGCTGTCGGCGCGCGCGGCGTTGTGGACGCAGTACAAGCGGCTACACCAGCTTGTCGTGCAGTTCGTGTGCCCGCTATCGGCTTTGCCGGCGCTTATGGCGATCCCTGGTGTCGGGCCGATGGCGGCACTTTAATGACGGCGGTGGAAGACCCGGCGAGGTTCCGCCGTTCGCGCGATGTGGCAGCCTACTTCGGGCTGACGTCGCGGCGATGGCAGTCCGGCACGTCGATCGATGTGCAGGCGCGAATATCAAAAGCCGGAGATCCTACGTGCGGCGCGCGCTCTACGAGCCGGCGTAGGCGCTGATGACGCGCTTGCGCGGCAAGGACAAGGTGAAGCAATGGGGTGAGATGCTGGCCAAGGGCGGCAGTCACCGCAAGGTGACGGTTGCGGTGGCGCGCAAGCTGGCGGTGATCATGCGCGCCATGTGGAGCGACGGAACGTTTGATTTCGGCGACCCGTCGGCGAGAGATGCGGATGTGGCGGCGCGGGCAAAGGGCAAGGAGCTGAGGCTTTTAGGTGCCAAGGCGTTGCGCGGCCTATGATGCGGGATGCATGCCATGGAGGCGAGCGAGATCCGTTGCTAGGCCAATGCTCAACCGACGTCTTTGATGGCGAAAAGCGAGAACCCTATATCGTGGCCGATGCCACGCCGCCGCTGAACGTCTACGGCCGCTCCAAACGTGCAGGCGAATTCGCCATGGGCGATCAGCCTGCAGTGCGCTGGTGGCCGGACGAGCTAGGTCTATCCCCTGTCCGGTTCCAACTTCGTCAGGACAATTCGCCGGCTTGCGGCGGGCGAGCGCGAACGGCTCGGGTCGTCGCCGATCAGCCCGGGCGCCGACCTCAGCGAAATCGATGCAGACTTGACGTCGCTGGCGCTCGCTGCTTACCTCGCAGTGCCGTGCGCGGGTCTCTATCATCTCACCGCATCCGGTGAAACGATGTGCCATGGCCTGGCAAGACATGTCGTTGAGCAGGCCGAGCGGCGTGGGGCGGAATTCGGGCTTGCCGGCGCGGTCGGCACCAGCGATTATCCACTCCCGGCGCGCCGGCCGGCGAACTCCGTTTTCGAAACCGGCACCTTGCCTCCACGGAGGGACTCTTGTTTGCTAACTGGACGAGGCATGTGGACCGGATGTTTGATCAACTATATTCAAGGGGAAAGGCTGCGTGACACGAGAAGGCGGCATACTTGCCGGAGGGCCGGTACACGCCTGCATACCGCGACGTTTGGACCCGACCGATACGGCATCGTCGAGTTCGACCAGGACGGAAAGATTCCGTCGCTGGAGGAAAAGCCGTCGGTGCCCCAAGTTGCGCTATTTCGTGACGGACCTATATTTGCAAGACGGGCAGGTATCGGATTCTTGCGAAACTTGGCGCCGTCGTCGCTCGGCGAGCGTGAGAGCGTCGACCTGAACCGGCTTTATATCGATGACGGTACGCTGAACGTCGAAATCATGGAGCGGACGATGCCTGGCTCGACACGGGCACGCACTGTTCACTGCGCGAGGCCAGTCAGTTCATCTCCACGCTCGAGAAGCGGCAAGGCCTCAATGTCGCGTGCCCGGAGTAGGTTGCCTATCGAAAGCCGCTGGAACGACCCCGGCCAAGCTCCGCAGGCTGGCCGAGCCTCTGCCCAAGAGAGAGGTTACGGTAACTAGCAGCTCAAACTGCTCCAGGAGCCGATCTGATGAATGTGCAGAGACTGGCTATTCCGTGCGTCATGCTGATCGAGCGGCGGGTCTTCGGAGACCACAGGAGCTTCTTCTTCGAAAGCTTCAACCATTGGGCTCCCGATGCCGGGGGCGGCGGGCTGGCCGATTTCGTGCAGGACAATCATTTCGAGTCCGCGACGAATACGCTTCGTGGGCGCCACCACCATATCAGGCAGCCGGAAGGGAAACTGGTCAGCGTGTGATGCAGGGGGCGGTGTTTGACCAGGCGGTGGACCTGCGTCCCTCATCGCCCGACTTTCGGCAGGTCGGTCGAGGAGACGCTTTAGGCGGAGAACAGCCGCGAGCTCTGGTCGCAACGGCGTTGCCCATGGCATCCTGGTGCTCTCGCAGACCGCGAAGTTCGTGTACAAGCCAACCGACTACTGTTTCCCCAAAACGAGCGCTGCATCGCCAGGAACCATCGGAAGCTGGCGATCGGCTGGCCACTCGAAGCGCCGCCGCTGACATCGAAGAAGGATGCCACCGGCCTGCCGCTGTCGGCTGGCGAGCACTTTTCCCGACTCTGATCTCAGGCAGGCGCGGCGCGGCGCGGTCGGCGCCAGCTGTACCTTAGCAGATACCGCAAGGCGCTTTGCAGGTGCCAGCGGCGAAAGCGCCAGTTTCTGTGACTTGCCCGCTGCGCGTTGTGGATAACCTTTTCGGCCGGGCACGCCACGATCCGCCTGTCCTGCCGCCAGAGGCGTGCACAGATATCAACATCTTCGTAATAGAGAAAATAAGCTTCGTCGAATCCGCCGATCTCACGGAAATCGTCCGCCCGGAAGAGCATGAACATTCCGCCGATCCAATCGGGCTCGATGTCTGCCTGACCCGGCGTCAGGCGATAGCTGCCGTCATCGAGCCCCCACGCCTTCCTCAGGAGACCGGAAATGGTAGGAAACCGCCGAACGTTGTCCTCGACAGTGCCGTCCGCCGTTGTCACCAAGGGCGCCACCACGGCCGCACCGCTGTTCTGCAAGGCCGCGAAGAGGGCCGGGAAGGGGTCGTTAAGGAAGACGATATCGGGGTTGAGAACCAGGAAGCAGTCCGATGCACACAGACGGAAAGCGAAATTGTGATTGGCGCCGAAACCGCGGGGAGACATGTTCCACAGCGTTTCGATCCGGCTGCTCTGCGGCAGGTCGAGTACTTCGGGAATGTTCAGGACAAGCACGATCCTGTCGATCTCTGGGAAATCAAGCAGTTGCGTCACCAGCGACGAGACCATGCTTCCATGGCCGTGGCTCACGATCGATACAGTTATCATCCCGTCTCTTTACCCTTCAACAGTCGGACCCCGTACCGGCATACGATCACGTCCCGGGCCGCCAGAGCCGCTGCGCCATTGCTGCAAGCAGAAATTTAAGCCCACGCCTAAAGTCGCCCGTTGCCAAACGTCCGATCAGGACTGCGGCGCCACCCCAGGCCAGGGATGCCAGGCGCGGCAGTTTCATAATTGGCATCAGCCAAGTCCAAAACAGCAGGCGCCGGTGGAAGCGCGCTGTGAAATACCGATAGGTCGTCGCCAGGTCGCCGGACCGGTCACGCCGCTGGCGAAGCAGATAGTAGGGATAAAAGCCCAGCATCATCCGCGTCTCGAACTTGCGCACCTTCCCGGCCGTCATGCCTTCCGGCCGGTATCGATCGAGTATGTCTCCGAGTTCCTGCACGAAGACATGTGCAAAATCGTAGCCGCCCGAATTGTTGCGTTTGCACGCGACGGAATAGATGGTGCGGTAAAGGTTCGTTGGAGCCTCGAGAGCCGCCCTGATGACTAGGTGGACCTGCACGAGGTTTCCACCGCAGAAGGCCCGGGCATCGACCTCTTCGAGGAGCGCCTTGTTGATGACGCAGGCCGAGATCAGCGTGACATAGCTCGCGACCGAGGCAAGAAAGTCGCCGGAATCCTTATAGACGATATTCTCCCCGCCCTTGCCGGGGTGTTCGCCCTTGATATCGCTATTGTACCCGTAGGGCTTGAGGCAAATCACGCCGTAGGTCTCGTTCTTCAATGTGTTAACCAGGAAGCCCAACGTGCCTTCGGTGAGAACGTCGTCATCTCCGAGTATGAGGACATACCGGCCGCGCGCGAGATTGAACACTTGCGCTATGTTAGCATCCGAACCGATATTCTTGGGATTTCTCAGCGCATGGACAGGCAGGCCGCCGGCGATTGCGGCAGCAACGACTTCGGCGGTGTGATCACCGCTCGCATTGTCGGACACAATCACTTCGACCAAGCCGGCAGGCAGGGATGCCATGTCCGAGCGCAGGTGAGCCAGCGTCAGCGCAAGATAGGGTGCTCTGTTGTAAGTGGGAATGGCGATAGACAAGAGGGGTAGTGTCATCGACGTCTCCAAACCCTGTTGTAGTGGACAAAGAGATAGATCGAGCAGGGAAGGACAAAGAGAAACTGGATTGCAAGCATGGTCGAGACGACGCCCGCCGGCCCGTAGAGCCGGGCGACGGGCAGGGTGACGATTGCCGTTGCCGCGGCGCCGACGATGCCGATCCAGACGAGCGGTTCCTTCCGATAGGACCGGAGCTGCATGGCCAGAGCGCCCTGAATCTGACCGGCGAACAATGCGACCAGCAGGCCGGATAATACCAGCGGCGGAAGGATGCGGACTGAATAAGGCGTCTGTCCCAGGAACAGCACGATTGCCATGATGACGAGCGCAGGGGCCAGAAAGGTGATGCAGAAAAGCGCGAAGCTACGCCGGAAGAGCCGGTCCATTTCCGTCCAGTCGCAGCGGGCAGCGGCCTTTGCCATGGCCGGCACATGCCGGGCGAGGAAGGACTGGGAAATCAGCCCCAGCATGTTGGCGATCGTCAGCGACAACCCCATCTGCCCCGCGGCGGTCGCATCGCCGGTCGCAAAGATCACGAGAGTCTGGGTCTGGGTCAGCAGATAGCCGGCGAGCCAGCTGAGGCCGAGGCGCCATTGATGGGGCCAGATTTCCGTGCGCCAGTCAATACGCTGATGTCGTTGCATCACGGCCTCGGCGATACCAGGCCGCGCCGATAACACCCAGAAGGCGCTGACGACGAGCGCCGAGAGCGGCATCATGGAGGTAGCCCAGAGTCCTCCGCCGGCAACGAGCACGATCCAGGTCGCTGCACTGCCGAGCAAGGCTTGCGTCAGCCGGACGGCCGCGACGGTAGCGATCTCACCGCTGCCTTCGACCAGGGCCAGAATAGGCAATGGTAGAAGCGAAAGAGAGGTGACCAGCGTCAGCCCGATCCAGGCGGTCTTCCAGGCGACGGGATTGGCGCCGGACATGCTGAAGAACCACCAGCCGACGGGTAGCACGACGACCGCGAAGCTCCAGGCGAGCCACATGTAATGCCTGGTTGCCGAGGCGAAGAGGCCGACCAGCTTTTCAGAACCTTCCCCAGCCATCCGCCCTCGGGGCAGCCAGGACAAGGTTATGGAGGCATGTGCCGCAGCCTGAACGAGAACGAGCGAAAGACCTAGGTCGAAAAGAGTGTAGAGCGCCGCAAAGCTCAGGAAGCTGTAGTACCAGCCTTGCTCATCTGTGGTCATGGTCTGCGAGATAAGCAGGATGGTGACAAGGCCGGCACCGCCCTGCCATATCCTTTGGGCCAGAATCAGGACGAGCGGAGACACTCTAGACAGAGGCTGCATGGAAAGCCTCAGGACTACACAATGGCTCGCTTCATCTGAATAGCGATGAAACCGAGGGCGAAGCCAGCGATCGCACCCAGCAGCGCCGTTTGCCAGGATGATCTGACAAGAGGCCGCAAAGGCGATGGTCCGGCCAGCGTCTGAGTTCGGTTGAAATATGGCTTCTTCGTCGACTGATCCAGTTGAAGGAGGGTCTGGGTGATCGTCGCTACCTGCTCGACGATCTTGCTTCTGGCCGCTAGCAACGCGTCGAAATCCGCGCCGCGGCTCGTGGTCGAGTTAATCTCGGTAGCTATCTGCTGGTCAAGCTCCTCGGCACCGGCGAGCATCTCCTGGTAGCGACCGCGTTGCTCTATGGTGAAATCAAGTAGGTTGGTAGCGATTGCCTCGTGCTCAGCCATCACTTCGTCCATGGCGGCCGAGAGCCGTTCCGTTGCGACCTTCTCGGAATCATGTCGGACCCTGATCTCGATTTTGTTCGCATCGCGAAGCGCGCGCGCGCTCAGGTCGCCGGCTCCACCATAGACCGACGAGAGCAGCTGCTCCGCGGCGCCGGGATCAGAGAGCCGATTTGCAACCGCTGCGGCAAACTCTGTCGCAGGGATGCGGGTCGTCAGGGACGCGACCTGTTCAAAAGGCGCCACATTATCGCCAGTGCTGATCGATCCAATCTCGATCACCCCTATTGCTTCGTTCTTTCCAAGCAGGGGCTTGAAGATGAGCATACCGATGGCGCCGCCGACGATGAGGCATAGCGCTAGGAATATCACGTTGCCCAATCCAGGATGTCTGATCTTCTGGCTCATACTGCCATAGCCCCTTGTCTATTAACGCCTGATCCTCGGGGAAGCCAGCTCCGAACGAGGATTTCCAGGCTGATTGACACGATAAGAATGAAATTCAATGGTGGGCGTAGAAGCGTTCCCAGCGTCAGTTGGTACTCGATGGGCGCGATTGCTCCGGTAGAGTAGACAGGCCTGTCAGGCAGTATGTCACGCCAGAGCACAACCAAATCCAGAGGCGAGAGAAGGATCATAATCGAAGCGATGTAGACCCAACGAAGTCGAAAATATAGCAGTGACGGGACGATGAGCGGGTAGAAGATCAGCGAATAGCCGCCGACCCAGACGCCAAGATTGCATATCATGACTATCTGAAATGCGAAAAGCTGAGTCTGCGGCAGCCGGTTGCGAGCACTGAGCAGTGCAGCCATTGACATTACGAGTGCCGCCAGATTGGCGTTGTTGATCACCGTGCTTACAGCGGCTAGGTCCAGCCCACTCTGTCCAAGGGAGGCTCCGTCGCGGACGGCTACCGCTAAGGCATATGCGAAAGCCGCGATGGTTGCGGGTAGCGCCAAGACTTCGCGCCCGGAGAACACCATATCATTTTGCCCAAAACTTAGGATATTCGGGAGGAAATAAAGAAAGTCGGGGTCGAGCAAGAGGCCGCTGACAACGAAGATCACACCTGCGCACATGGCTATGAACAGGAAGTCCTGCCAGCGTCCCGCAACTAGCGGAGTCAATAACAGAAGTGCGAAATATGGTTTAAGGTTGATCAGAATTGCGATAAATATTAGCCTTCGGATGCCGCATGAAGCCATGACGCCTGCAAGTAGCGGAAGACAGAGAAGGATTATATTGCCTCTTTCCGTCGCGAAGAGAAGAGGCGCCGAGAGCGCATAGAACAGAAAGACAGCCACTCTGTCGGCAGCCGTCAGATCCTTCCAGAGACGAGATATCATGGTCAACGCCACTAAGAAAAGGGAGCTAGCAACTACGAATATTCTAAGGGCGAATGAATAATCACGGATTTCAAATCCGTCCATGAAGCTGTTGCTTCCCAACGAGATCAGCCCGACCAACCTCATCAGCAGGAAATTCAAGGGTGGGTAGACAGAGCCCCATACAGAGTAGCGTCCCGAATCTGCACTCCAATACAAGACGTGAAAGAAATCCATGAATGTATCGGATTTGTCATATACGAAAGGCGACGGCAAGTAGCCGTGGACGGAGAAATATCCGTAGTAATATAGCAGACTTAGTACCTGGGCAGTCGCCAGAAAGATCAACACAAGCGTTACCGAAATGCGGTTGGCGCTATTCAAAGTTGATCCTCTCCTTTTCGACCACGATAGGCCGTCTCTGGACGTAAGTGTGTATTGATCCGATGTATTCACCTAGAATGCCGACAAAAAGGAACTGCATCCCGAACAGGAAGAATATGCCGATCACCATCGGTGCGACACCTATAGGATAAGAGTACCAGAATGCAAGCTTGAGAATCGTGAAGATAACTGCGGCGAGTATGCTGAGTGTTCCCATCAGGAAGCCGATAAACGCAGCGATACGAATCGGCAGCTTGGAATGGCTGACAATTCCAAGCATCGCGATGTCGTAGAGCGTGTAGAGATTGTTCTTTGATATACCGCGAAGCCGGCGCGGCTGGTTGAAGGGTATCGATTTTACATCGTAGCCGAGTTCCGATATCAAGCCGCGGAGATAGGGATAGGGATCGTTGACTTCCCGGACCTTGTCGAGGACATCCCTGTCGTACAGGCCAAAGCCGGTTGAGTCGTTGAGCACCGTGATCTCGGATATACGGTCCAGCGTCCGGTAGTATGCCTTCCGCATGGCATGGACCAACGGAGAGCCCTGGCTGACAGGTTTGACGGCGAGGACGAGCTTGAAGCCTTCCTCCCAATGCCTGACGAACTCGGGGATGAGTTCCGGCGGATCCTGCAGGTCTGACGCGAGGTAGACCGTTGCCACGCCGCGTGACTGGATGATCCCGTAATACGGCGACCGAATATGCCCAAAGTTGCGGGTATTGACGATCACCTTTACCGTTGGGTCGGCGTTGGCAAGTAACTTAAGCTTCGCGACCGTTGCGTCCGTGGAGTGATTGTCGATAAAAATGATTTCGAAATCGTAATCAAGTGGCGCAATGGCAGCTTTGATACGGAAATATAGTTCGTCGACGTTGTCCTGCTCGTTGTAGCAGGGCGTCACAATGCTGATCAGGCGCCGAGCGCTGGCAGACGGAATTTGAACGTTGTCCAAGATGGATGCCTCAAGCTTTCTTAGTTCGGCCTTGGTGTGGCGATCGTGATCATGTTGCCAAGCTTAAGTCCGATGGTTATCCCGCCAAACGAAGGAACCGACTTGATCTTCAGTCCCAGCGCGAAAAGCAGATGGCGCAGCAGGAACTGAACTGGGAAATGGTTCACGGTTTTGCGCAATTGGACGACGTCGTACCCTGCGGTATCGAGCAACTGCGTCATCGATTCTGGATTGTAGATTTCCGGGTGCTGCAGGCAGAATGCCGGCCAGCGCTTCCCGAAGATGCGCCGCAGCATGGAGGATTCGTCGTGGGTGACGATTGCCAGCCGTGCACCCGGCATCAGCTTTTCGCGCAATTCACGCAGCGTTGCAACAGGATCGAGCAGGTGGTCGAGCACATGTACCATGACGGCGGCGCCGGCTGCCTTGTCCGGCACCTGCGAAAAGCCGAACATGTCGTGGATGATCTCGTGCGGCTTGCCCTGCATCGTCTCTGTGAGAGCCGGGACGATATCGCGGTTGGGCTCGAATAGCCAGTATTTGCCGAACCGGCCCTCTCGAACGCAGTTCTCGGTGAACAGACCGATGTCGGGGCCAATCTCGATGTAGTCGCCCGTCAGGGGGGAAACACTCTTCAACGACTGGAAGTATCCACGCTGCGTTTTGCGCAACGCCTCGATCGGTACCACGTCCATATTGGGCGGCATCTGAGCATAGAGCTCTTCCAGTTGCTCAGGCGTGAAAAATACGGGGGCGTAAAGCATTCCGCATTTGCCGCACCGCCCGTAGGAGAAGAATACCTTGTCCTTGAAGAAGCCGTTCCAGACGGGAATGAGAGCCGAGTATTCGGTCGCTTCCGCGGTCGGATGCGACGCAGCATCCGGTCTTGCCGCCGCGGCAGGAGCGCCACAAGCCGGGCAGCCACGGGAAAGAAATTGCCTAGTCAATTCTCAAGAACTCCTGCGTTGAAACGTAATTCGGCTATGCCAGAAATAGCTTGTAACAATAACCGCCACTGCAAATGCGAATTGGCCCCATATCGGCGGTACGCCAAGCAGTTCTACGATAACAGGAAGAGCGGCAAGATTGGCGAGGAAGTAGACAGCATGGAAGGTGATGAATTTTCCAAATTCGGCAAGATAGTTTCCGCTTGTTCTAAACACAAGAAATTTGCTGGTCAGAAACGAGAAGCACACGCTCAAGACCTGTGCGATGGTCAAGACCAACAGGTAGTGTTTTGCCAGGCTCGTCAGCGTCCACATAAGGACCGGAAAAGTCGCCAGCCCGAAAAGCGTATTCAGGCCGCCGGCGGCCAGGAAGCGCAGCTTAGTGTCATGCTGGCGCATGAAATGGATGGCGTCGGTCGCTGCGGTTGCAAGGGCCAAGGTTACTGATCCTCTAGAAGATCAATGATCATGTTGTCCTTCAGTTCTTCGCGGCTGAGGAATGGTGAGAGATCCTCGAGTGCCGGAGATGTGATCCGGCCATCCGGATGCTGCTTGGCGCCGAGCTTCGGCGCGAAGGCCTGGTGCTCGTCGATCATGATCTCGCAGACCGCGGGACCGTCGATTTCCAGTGTCTTCCTGATGGCATCCTCGAGGTCGTCGTGGCGGGTTGCGCGGATGAAGGGGAAACCAAAAGCTTTGACTACGGCCTCGAAATCCGGGAAGCTGACGCCGCTCTTCGGTCCGCCGCCGACTTCGACGCCGCCGAAGAAATTGCGGTGGGTCTGGAAGATCGAGACGTATCCGTTGTTGTTCAGAATGAAGATCTTGACCGGAATGTTGTTGCCGGCGATCGTTTGCAGTTCCTGCAGGTTCATCATGATGGAGCCGTCGCCGGCAAGGCAGATCACGCGTTGCCCGTCGGCCGCCTTGTTGATGCCGATCGCCGCCGGCAGGTCGTAACCCATCGTGGCGCAGCCGGAATTGGTCCAGAGCCGCTGGCCCTGCTTGAGATACGCGGCCTGGAAGCTGGTGACGCAGGCGCTGCCGTTGCCGGTCACAACGATTTCATGCTCATCGAGTTGTTCGAAGAGCTTTTCCATGAAGCAATAGGGATTTACCACTTGGTTAGTCCAGTATTCCGGCTTGACCACCGGAAAACGTCGCTGCCTTTCCTTGCACCAGCCAAGCCATTCAGTCTGCTCCTGCGTAGGTCCGGCGTTTCTTTCGCCAGCGACCGCGGTCAGGACGGGTATGAAGTCGGTCAGGCTCGCCAGGATAGGCATGTTCGGCGTCACTGTGGGCTTCTTCAACTCATTTTCGTCGATCTCGACCCAGATCTTGTAGGCCTCACGTGCGAAGGTCTTCCAGTTGTAGCTGACTTGGCGGATGTTGAGACGGCTGCCCAGCACGATAAGCAGGTCGGAGTTTTGCACGACGAAGTTTCCGGCGCGATCGCCGATCGTCCCCGGACGACCGGTATAGAGCGGATGGTCGTTCCAGATCACATCGTGAGCATTCCATCCGGTAACGACCGGAATGCCGAGCTTTTCGACAAGGCGGATGAAGACTTCGTGCTCGCCGCTGAGGCGGACGCCGCCGCCTGCGAAAATCACCGGCCGCTTTGCCTGGGCCAGCTTATCGAGCACTTCGACCGCCGCCTTCCTCAGATCCGTCTTCTTCCAGGGCTCGTCCAGTTCGGCCGGGTCGAATCCCTGCAGGTCGTCGACTTCGATCTGTGCGGCCTGAACGTCGAGCGGAATGTCGAGCCAGCAGGGTCCCGGACGACCCGAGGTCGCTAGGTAGACCGCCTTTTCCATGTGATAGCGGATAGACTTTGGATCCGTCACCATATGGACATACTTGGTAACCGGACGGACGAGTTCCTCGATGTCGAGTTCCTGGTCGCCATACTGCCGCAGCGGCAGACCCGTATAGCGAACGGTCGTCTCGATCTTGACCTGACCCGAGATGACAAGCATGCCGATCGAATCGACATAGGCGCCGTAGACGCCGGTAATCGCGTTCGTACCACCTGGTCCGGAGGTGACGTTGACGACCGGCAGGCGGTTGGTGAGGCGGTAATAGGCTTCGGCGCCCATCGTGCAGGCCTGCTCGTGGTGGTTGAAAACGCATTCGATATCTTTGTGGGTGCCGATCGAATGGTTAAGGTGCATGGCACCGCCGCCGGTGACCATGAACGCATGCCTGACGCCATGGGCCACCAGGAATTCAGCAACCCAATTCGACAATTTCATCTTAGCCATTCTGCCACCCATTCCATAAAGCCGTGCGGCTTATGGCATCTTCTAATGAGACGGACTTATATAAGCCCAGTTCGGTGCTTGCAAGGCTGGTATCCGGCACATAACGGCCGGGATTCCAGCCTGTGTCCGGTGCGCCCAAGATGGAAAATTCGCCGGTACCTATGACGGTCGCCACGCGCTCGGCCAGATCGCGAATCGAAATCGATTCATCCGAGCCGACATTGTAGGCCTTGCCGGCGGCCCCTCTCGCGAGCAGCTTCCACAGCCACACGGTCAGGTCACTCGCATAAAGGTAGGAGCGGCAGGGCAGGCCATTGCCGTTGACGACGATTGGTTTGCGGTCCATTGCGTCGCGAATGAAATTCCCTGCAGCGAAGTGGATGCCGAGAGATATGTAGGGGCCCAGCAGCGCGAAGATGCGGGCGTTCACGATGTTCAGGCCAAATTGCTTCGCATAGATTGCGCAGAGCATTTCGGCAGCGCGCTTTCCTTCCGCATAGGCATTGCGGGCGTTGGTGCAATCCGGCGATCCCGTCCAGTCTTCGCGCACATGGGTCATCTCCCAGGGCTGCTGGCCGTACACGGCGCCCGAACTCAGGAAGAGCGTGCGTGGAATGGCCTTTTCGACGGCGAGGTCGAGCGCCCTTCGCGTTCCCGAGACAACCGTGTCGAACATCTGCCGCGGGTTGTTTTCGTTCAGGTCGGCGCTGGCATCCGTGGCCGCATGGATCAGGTGGGTGAATTCCTGCGCCGGCGTGGCAAAGCTCGACACGTCTCCTTCAAGGAAGGTGAAGGAAGAGTGGGCGGCAAGATGCGGTGCCTTCTGCGCGAATGCTGAGGCATTGCGGGTGAGCACAGTGGCCCCGATGTCGGCGTCGTAGCGCTCATTGACGTATCGCAGGGACTCGAGAAGCCAGCAGCCGATGAAACCGGTACCGCCGGTGATGAAAAGCCGCGCACCGCGAAGCTTCGGCCATATGTCCGCAGTCTTCTCATGGATTTCCCGAAGATCGTCCTCAAGGGACCAAGTCATCGCCTCACCTCGTTGATTGCACGACGACGCCTTGTATATGTCAATTTGCCGTCCCTCCCTTTTCATCTCTTCGGTAAAACAACAGATCGCTTTCACTCCGCCAGGCCGGAGCATCGGCAGAAGTGTGTTCCTGAAGCTCGTCAGATTTTATTTCATCTGAGCGCGCTGCCTGCACAATGGCTCGGCCTGAGGTCATCGGTCGGACAAGGTGTTGCCAGAGCCTTATCGTAGACGACCAGAAGCTGTTTTGTCTCGTTTGCGCAAGTCGAAATCGCCTCTTCCACCGTGTTCGTTGCGAAGTTAATGAAAAGCTCGATATGTCCACATGGCAATAAGCGAGGGTTCGCATTGTTTTCAGTCTGAAAGACAAACCGCGAGCCCGGCGCCGGCACTACTCGAATTGCCAGCCGATATCCGCAATCGTCTCCTCGTAGGCGGATCGGATGTCGGCGTGCACCTCGTCGCTGCGCTGCTGCGGCACGAGTTCCAACGCTCCGTCCCCTCGCGGGATGACAACTCGATAGGCGTCGGTGCGATGCTTCTTGTCATGGGTGAATTTCTCGAGAACGCCGTCGATCGGTATCGTCGGAGGCGATACCACGACAGAAAACTTTCCGTCCCCGAGCTTCGACTTGACATGCCCGGCCAGCGCCGCTGTGCGCTCGATCCCAACCGCACCGAGCTCGCCGCGCCGGGTGGCGTAGTTGATGGCGATCAGCATTCCCACACCCACGGCGATGCCGTGTGAGACACCAAAATTCGTCGCAGCTTCCATGGCATGGCCGAACGTATGGCCGAAATTCAGGAGCAGGCGCTCCTTGTTGTCGAACTCGTCCACCTCGATAAACCACTTCTTGGTGGTAAGCGACTTCAGGATGACGGCTTCGGCGCCATCGGGGTCCAGCGGGTAGCTCGGCTTCGTGTCCAGGTAATCGCGGAAATCCTCGAAACTGCGCGCGTAGCAGATCTTGGCCGCTTCATAGAGGCCGCCCACCACCATCTCTGCATCCAGCGTCCGGATGAATGCGGTATCGATGAGGATTTCTTTCGGCGGGAAAAAATTGCCGACCAGATTCTTGTAGCCGCCAACATTGATCGAGGACTTGCCGCCAATGCATGAATCTACCATGCCGAGCAACGTCGAGGGAAGGTAGGTCCAACTGATGCCGCGCATATAAATCGAGGCCGCGAGCGTGGATATGTCCTGAATGATGCCGCCGCCGATAACGATCAGATGGGTATTGCGGTTGGCGTTGCGCTGCCGCAGCGCGACGATCACCGAAGGCGCAGCCTCCAGCGACTTGTTGCTTTCAACGGCATCGATATAGATCGGCTCGGCAGCGGTAGCCGGCAGATAGCCCGACAGGTTTCTGTCGCAGATGATTATGGCATCCGGATTGGCCGCCAGTGTCCTGGACAGCAGCCCGGTGCCCACTTCGACGCCGTAGCGCCCCGCCGACGAGGAGATATCAAAGGATTTTTGCATTCGAGAAACCTCTGTCGGCAGCGATGAACTGGCCTGTTATGCCGGTGTTGTCGGGTGAGCAGAGAAAGCCGGCAAGGTTGCAGACATCCGACAGCGCCGGCAGCGATCCGAGAGGCGTCATCCCCTCCAGGCGTCCGATCTGCTCGGGCGAAAGGTTTGCGCGGGTCATCGGCGTGTCGAGCGCTCCCGGCAGGACAGCGTTGATCAGCTTGCCCTCGGCGCCAAGGTCGAGGCTTACGGATTGCACCAGCCCGAGCAGCGCAGACTTGGTCACGCCATATGAAAGCTTGTTGGACCGTGCGATGTTCTGCCAGATTGAGCTTATGACCACGAGGCGCGCATGCGGGCTCAGGAGATTTTCGTCCAGAAGCGTCCTGAGGCTCGCGAGTATGTAGACGACATTGGCGTCATAGACGCGTCTGTGAAGCTGCGCATCGAAAGTGCGGGCATTGTCGTTGACGTTCATTCCTTGCGCCCAGATGACCGCATCGATGGGCGTGTCGCCAAGTCCGCCGGCCGGCATTCCCGCCTGGCACGGGTCCCATTTAATCCAGTGGATTCGTGGATCGCGTTGCGCATCGGGATCGCGGGCGATGCCGACGACGGTCCATTTTCTGTCGAGATGCCAGTGGCAAAGGGACCGGCCGACTGCACCACTCGCGCCAAATATCGCAATCGTATAGCTCACGCCACCCTGTCCCCATGAGAAACCCCGCCTTTAGGCGGGGCCATTGTTTCGGAAACCGTGTCGATCACTTGGCCAGGTTGGACCAGCGGTCTTCCAGCATCTTGATGCGCGGCGCGTCCTCGATCTGGATCGAGCCATAGTAGTCGCGCTTGTTCTTGAGCCAGAGAAGCTCGAAGTAGACAGTCTTTTCCAGACCTTCCGCCATGTTCGGATTGTCGAGCGCTGCACCCTGGAAAATCACCTTGCGCGTCTCGAAGCGCGTCAGGTGCACTTCGTATATGCGCTTCAGTTCCGGCAGGGATTCGATGGCTACGGCGCCGCCGACAACCAGCTCGAGATTGGCAGCCTTGAGGGCTTCGGCAGACTTGAGAACATAGTCGGTTATTCCGGAGCTGTTGATGGCCGAGCGCGGCATGTCGCTCGAGCCGGCAAAATCGACGCGCCCGAAGACGCCGCCCTGTGCACCGTCCGCCATTGCGGCAGTCTTGACGAGGCCGTCGAGGTTGTTGAAGGCGGTGATGGTCTCGATGTTGAAGAGGAAGCTCGTGTCCTGCTTCTGCTCTTCCGTGTAGACCTTGTTCTTGGCTTCGATGAACTTCTTCAGCGCGTAGGGCGTCTCAACCATGGGTGCGATGATGTATTCGACGCCGAACTGCTTGGATTCGATCAGATCGCGCACGGCTTCGCAGCCGCCGATCTTCAGGCCGACCTTGAGGTCCGCACGGCGCGCAAGATCGATCAGGCGCAGCAGTTCATCCGTACGGGTCCCTTCCGCCTCGAATTCGGCCTTGACCGACACCGCGCCGAATTCCTGGCGAAGCGACTTCAAAAGGTCAAGCATCTCCCGTTCACAATTGTTCATGGCTCAAATCTCCCTGAGAGCTTGTTGATAGTGGTTGATCTGCGAAATGGTAGTCGCCCGCATGTCCTCGCCCTGGACATATGCTCTATACCACTCGACGATTCTGTCGAGTGCCTCGCCCAGGCGCCATGCCGGAGCCCAGTCGAGCGCCGCCCGCGCCTTTGAACAGTCAAGCTTCAAAAACGTGGCTTCATGTGGACCTTGAACGGTGTCGAGCTGCCATGAGGCATCTTTGCCCCAGGCCGCGGCCAGGTGTTCCACAACCCATTGAACGGGCTTTGCATCCTCGTCGGACGGGCCGAAATTCCAGCCGTCGGCAAACGGAGCGCCGTCGGTGTAAAGGCGCTCCGCTAGCAGGAGGTAACCGGACAGCGGCTCGAGCACATGCTGCCACGGCCGGATCGCATGCGGGTTGCGAATGAAGACCGTCCTGTTGCCCGCGATCGACCGCATTATATCAGGAATCAGACGGTCCAGAGCCCAATCGCCGCCGCCAATGACGTTGCCGGCGCGCGCGCTTCCGAGGGCAACCGGCCACTGGCCGCGGCCACCTTCGCTGAAGTAGGACCGGCGGTAAGCGGATGTGACGAGTTCCGCGCATCCCTTGCTCGAGGAATAGGGGTCATGGCCACCCATGGCCTCCTGCTCGCGATATCCCCAATGCCACTCGCGGTTTTCATAGCATTTGTCGGTCGTGACGTTGACCAGGGCGCGTATGCTCGGCGTCTGCCGCACGGCTTCGAACAGGTTCACGAGCCCCATTACGTTCGTCGAATAGGTCTCTACAGGATGGTCGTATGAATAGCGCACGAGCGGCTGGGCAGCCATGTGGATGACGATTTCGGGCGCGCTGAGCGCCATTGCGTCGGAAACGGCCCTCGCATCGCGGATGTCACCGATGATCGACCGCATTCCTAAGCCGACACCGGTCGTCTCGAAGAGGCTTGGGTTCGTGGGCGCCCCCAGCGAGAAGCCCGTGAGATCGGCGCCGAGTTCCTGCAGCCAGAGCGAGAGCCAGCTACCCTTGAAGCCAGTATGGCCCGTCATGAAGACGCGTTTCCCGCGCCAAAAATCCAAATCTATCATTGCCAGACTTTCCAGGGAGCCTTCTTGCCCTGCCACAGTTCCTCGAGCAGGTTCTTGTCGCGCAGCGTATCCATCGGCTGCCAGAACCCATTGTGGAAAAAGGCCTGCAGCTCGCCGTCCCTGGCAAGGCTTTCCAGGGGCTCGCGCTCCCAGGTCGTCTCGTCTCCCGCGATCCGGTCGATGGCCTTCGGCGAAAGCACGAAGAAGCCGCCGTTGATCCAGCCGCCATCCCCCACAGGCTTCTCGAGGAAGGACGTCACCGAGTTATTGTCTATGTCCAGGGAACCGAAACGGCCGGGCGGCTGCACTGCCGTCATCGTGGCGAGCTTGCCGTGAGCCTTGTGAAACTCGACCTGCCGGGCAATGTCGACGGAGCCGACGCCGTCACCGTATGTCATGCAGAAGTCGCCGGTCAGGTAGGGCGCTATCCGCTTAAGCCGACCGCCCGTCATGGTGGATTCACCGGTATCAACCAGCGTGATGCGCCAAGGCTCGGCCTTCTTGGCGTGAACTTCCACGACGTTGTGTTCCATATCGATCGTCACGTCGGACATATGCAGGAAGTAGTTCGCGAAATACTCCTTGATCATATAGCCCTTGTATCCGCAGCACACGATGAAATCATTCAGTCCATAGGACGAGTATATTTTCATGATGTGCCAGAGTATCGGCCTCCCGCCGATCTCGATCATCGGTTTTGGACGCAGAGAGGATTCCTCGGATATTCTCGTTCCAAGTCCACCCGCCAAAATCACGGCTTGCATGCGATTACCTGACATCAATAATCTTCCAAGGCGATCCGATACGGATCGTTAAATTCCGAAAAGTTGTGCCCTGAACCACGAAGATGTCCCGATTCAACTTCGAAACTTGCTATATTTCATCGAAGTGCGAGTCAACGCTTTCGCGTGGTGCACCGGCTTATCTTCGAATAATCACAGCTTTTTTCCCGTTTCTGAAATGATGCACGCGCGAGGGTCGCATGGTATCGATCCGTCGGCCGGGGCGCTAGCACGGCTGGCCGGCCACGGCAAGCGATGTCTCAAAGCACTGTCAGGCTAAACTGGGGACTGCAGGATTGCGACGGATGAACAGTCTCCTTGATTTCCAGCAGGAGAGGTTAGAATCCCGTGCAATCCGTCATGCCTCGCTGGAAATGCGTGGTGTTGCGGGCGACATAGGACGTGGGTAGTATCCATCAAGTCGGGTTCGGCACAAAGGCTTTCCCCTTGCCGTATGCGTGGCGGAAATTACCCTAAGATCCAATCCAGCAGCACCCGCCACGGCCTCTCCATCATGCTGTCCGGCTCCCAGGCGTCTCGAACTCCCCGCAACAGCCGCATACCCCCGCATCCGACTTCGCGGCATCCTGCAGGTATGGAAGCGACCTAAGTGTCTTCTCGAGCGGAAACAGCACCTTGTTCATCAGCAGCCGGTGTTTCGTATGTCTGTTCCGGCTCCATTGTTGCGCAGACATCTATCTGCGCGCGAGTATCGACCCCAGCGTCTCGCGGCACTGAAGGATGTTGTAGATCCAAACCTGCGGGCAGTCGACGGTGGAGAGCGCCTTCGCGACGGCTGCGATTCGGAGATGGGGCAGGAGGCTGGTGTAGAAGCTGCCCAGGGTTGAAGACGATGAGATCTGCGTTGCTGATCGCCTCGACGACGGCCGGACAGCCCTGCGGCCGCGATCCGGCGGATGTGGAGAGCCTTGGATAGGCGATGCCGATCTCACCATTATCCTGGGACGCTTGGTACGACCCGATCCTGGAGGTCGATGGTCATGCGGGATACGACAGGCTATTCGGACCCGACCGCATAGGCCCGGACATTCGGATTGCTATTGCTGGGCACACGCTCGTCGCAAGCTGGTGGAGATCGCTCGCAATGGATCAATACTGATTGCCGAGTACGGCGTAAATCGGGTTGATGAACTGTATCAAACCGAGGCCGAACTGCGTGGCCTTGATCCGGGAAGCCACCTTGCTGGACTGCAGGAACGATTAGCGCCAGTGGTCGCTGATACTTGGTTCGCCCATCACCTTGCCGGTGTCGCTGCCAGTCTTCACACGGCAAGGGATTTGGCCTACATCGCTAAACATTGGGACTGACTGGATCTCTTTCAGAACGACGGCCGCGTCGAGATTGATAACAGTGTCCAGCGACCATCCGTCCGGTAGACCTCAATCGCCAGAATGTGCTCTTTGCCGCGCACGACACTGGGCTGCAACTAGGCGACCATCGCCTCGCTCCTAGAGACCCGCGAATTCAGTGCTATCGATCCGCTGGCCTACATGACCGCCAAGCCTACCGCCATTCGCAACGGCCATAAGCAGAGCCGGATCGATGAGCCGATGCCGTGGAGTTATCGGGAATCACATAGCAGTTCCCGACGGTGAGGGCTGCCGGCACGATGCGGTCGTGGAAGTGTGCGATCCTTTGAAATAGCTCAAGCATTTCAGCTTACCTTGAAATCCGCCTCGTAGCAAATGCATCGCAAGGGCGCGTTTCCCTGAATTCGATCCCTCCTCAGTTCATCAACTCGTCACCATGTCGCTACATATGCCTCAAGCTCGACTGATCAGTCGGATGCAAAATCTGAGGGCGGATGCTAAGGCTGTCAACGACCAGAATCTGGGGGCACAACACTGCTTACGATGGTGGGCAAGTCAGCTCGAAGGACATTCCAAGTCCTCCTCCAAAAGATCTACTATAGTGATGTTTCTAGCTGCCGGCAGCGATTGCAGAAATGCCTCCTCCCCGTTCTACGGCTCGTCTCGTCGCTTATGATATCGGAATTCGTTGAACTCCTTCAGGGCTCGAATTTACAAGTCTCTGTGGACCCGAGCCCGCGTGACAAATGAACTTGCAACCGGCGCGACGAAGCCTCCGCCTTAGCGAGCACAGCACGAAAAGCGTCAAATAAAATCCAGCCTCTCCCCCCAGCAGCCCAACATTCGGCACACCCGCGCTCGCTCGGCGGGTTCACCCGTTTGTCTGATGTTCACGTGCTCCCGCGCTGTAGTCCTGCAACGTCTGCATCAACGGGATGATTAGGGCGAGGCTGCCGACCATTGAGAGATCGGCAGCCTTTCCATCGTCGGATGGTCCGGCTTGTTGACCTGAACTGACCTTCCTCCAGGTTTTATCGGTTTGGAGGTCAAACCCGCGGGTTTTGGCTGCTGTCTCTGTTTGGTAGCGGCGGGTGCGGAGTGAACCCATAGCGGCGGCTCGAGCCCGCCGCCGGTTTCGTGTCCGAGCGATTTCAGCCGATACCCGCCACCGGTCCTGGGGCGTTCGTCATCGCAGTCGCTGTGCCAGTCCGCGCACACAGACCGGCCGACAGGTTCGTTCGTTTCAGAGCGCCTGATGGCCGGCACCCTCTTGCCGACCGCGCTCATCTGCGTTAAGCACAATTTCAATAGTTCAAGGATTGTAGAAGAATGGAAGAGCGCCGAGCCCTCCTGTCGTTTGCGGCACTGTCGCAGGAAACCCGCCTGCACATCGTGCGGATGCTTGTGGTGGCAGGGCCGGACGGACTAGCCGCGGGCGTCATCGCCGAGAAGGCGAAGGTCTCGCCATCGAACGTCTCCTTCCACCTGAAGGAGTTGGAGCGGGCCGGGCTGATCAACCAGCAGCGTGAATCCCGCTCCATCATCTACACCGCCAACTACGACGGCCTCGGCGCGCTGGTGCGCTTCCTTCTGGAGGACTGCTGCGCCGGCCACCCGGACATCTGTGCACCGGTCAGCGATCTGGCCGCCTGCTGCGCGCCAGCCCCGAAGGAGAACCTGCAATGACGGCCGATCGCGTTTACAACGTCCTGTTCCTGTGCACCGGCAATTCCGCCCGTTCGATCCTGGCGGAATCGATCCTCAACGCCGAAGGCAAGGGCCGCTTCCACGCCTATTCTGCCGGCAGCCATCCGAAGGGCGAGGTGCACCCGCTGGCGCTCGATACCTTGCGCGGCCTCGGCTACGAGACCGCCGGGTTGAGCTCCAAGAGCTGGGATGTGTTTGCCGAACCGGGTGCGCCGCAGATGGATTTCATCTTCACGGTCTGCGACAAGGCGGCAGGAGAGGCCTGCCCGGTCTGGATCGGCCATCCGATGACAGCGCACTGGGGCGTTGAGGATCCGGCGGCCGTCGAAGGCGGCCTTATCGAAAGGGGCCAGGCGTTCTCGCAGGCTGCCCGCTTCCTCAAGAACCGGATTATCGCGTTTCTCAGCCTGCCGCTTGCCTCCATCGACAGGCTTGCACTGGCAACCCAACTGCGCGGGATCGGTGCGATGGAAGGGTCGACGTCGCCGAACGGAGAGGTCGCCTGATGTCGACCTTCGAACGCTATCTGACCGTCTGGGTGTTCCTCTGCATCCTTGTCGGGATCGCGCTCGGGCATGCGATGCCGGGCGTCTTTCAGGTGATCGGCGGCGCTGAGATCGCCAATGTCAACCTGCCGATGGCAGTGCTGATCTGGCTGATGATCATTCCCATGCTGCTGAAGGTGGATTTTGGCGCGCTCGGTCAGGTCGGCCGGTACTGGCGCGGGATCGGTGTCACGCTGTTCATCAACTGGGCGATCAAGCCGTTCTCGATGGCGCTGCTTGGCTGGCTGTTCATCGGCTGGCTGTTCCGCGCATATCTGCCGGCCGACCAGATCGACAGCTACATTGCCGGCCTGATCATCCTGGCTGCGGCACCGTGCACCGCCATGGTGTTTGTCTGGTCGAACCTCATCAAAGGCGAGCCGAATTTCACCCTGTCGCAGGTCGCTCTGAACGACGCCATCATGGTTATTGCCTTCGCACCGATCGTGGGTTTCCTGCTCGGCCTGTCGGCGATCACCGTACCCTGGGACACGCTGATCCTCTCGGTCGTGCTCTATATCATCCTGCCGGTCATTGCCGCGCAGGTCCTGCGGCGGATCACCGATGTCAACGCCCTGGCCGGGACCCTGCAGCCGGTGTCGCTGGTGGCGCTTCTCTTGACGCTCGTCTTGCTGTTCGGCTTCCAGGGCGAGCAGATCATCGCCCAGCCGGCTGTGATCGGCCTGCTGGCCGTTCCCATCCTGATCCAGGTCTACCTCAACTCGGGACTTGCCTACCTGCTCAATCGGGCGAGCGGCGAAGCCCACTGCGTGGCGGGCCCTTCGGCGCTGATCGGCGCTTCGAACTTCTTCGAAGTGGCGGTGGCGGCTGCCATCAGCCTGTTCGGCTTCAAATCCGGCGCGGCACTGGCCACCGTCGTTGGCGTGCTGATCGAGGTGCCCGTCATGCTGTCGGTGGTCTGGATCGTCAACCGCAGCAAGGGCTGGTATGAGCGCGGCGCCGCCGTTCGAACCGCCCCCGCCACCACCACGAAGGTATGATCATGGATGTCACCATCTACCACAACCCGGCTTGCGGCACGTCGCGCAATACGCTGGCGCTGATCCGCAACGCCGGCATCGAACCGACCATCATCGAATATCTTCAAGCACCGCCGTCCCGCGACCAGCTGCGAAGGATGATCACTGCGGCCGGCTTGACCGTCCGCCAGGCGATCCGCGAGAAGGGCACGCCCTACGCGGAACTCGGCCTCGATAACCAAGAGCTCACCGACGATCGGCTGCTCGACGCCATGCTGACGCACCCCATCCTGATCAACCGGCCATTCGTGGTCACGCCTCTGGGGACGCGCCTGTCACGGCCCTCGGAGATGGTTCTCGACATTCTGCCGGACACCCACAGGGGGCCGTTCACCAAGGAAGACGGCGAACAGGTTCTCGACGCGGAGGGCAAGCGCATTGACTGACTTTCCGGCGGCTGATCCGGCGCATCTGCGCCGACCGGATCTCGATGCCCTGCGCCCGGCGTTCTCCACTCACAAGCCGCGCATCCTGATCCTCTACGGGTCGCTCCGCACCGTGTCGTACAGCCGCCTTCTGGCGCAGGAAGCCGCCCGGCTGCTGGAGTACTTGGGCTGCGAGGTGACCATCTTCGATCCCGCGGGTCTGCCGCTCCCGGATGCCGAACCGGTCAGCCATCCCAAGGTGCAGGAGCTGCGCGAGCTTTCAGCCTGGTCGGAAGGCCAGGTCTGGGTAAGCCCGGAACGGCACGGTGCCATGACCGGCATCATGAAGGCGCAGATCGACTGGATCCCGCTTTCGGTCGGTTCGGTCCGGCCGACCCAGGGCAAGACGCTGGCCGTCATGCAGGTGTCGGGTGGGTCGCAATCGTTCAATGCGGTCAACCAGCTGCGCGTCCTCGGCCGCTGGATGCGGATGATCACCATTCCCAATCAGTCGTCGGTGGCGAAAGCCTTTCAGGAATTCGACACCGACGGCCGGATGAAGCCCTCTGCCTACTATGACAGGGTCGTCGACGTCTGCGAAGAGCTGGTGAAGCTCACCTGGCTGACGCGTGATGCTTCGGCCTAT
This sequence comes from Rhizobium sp. SAFR-030, assembly GCF_059415005.1. NCBI lineage: Bacteria > Pseudomonadati > Pseudomonadota > Alphaproteobacteria > Hyphomicrobiales > Rhizobiaceae > Rhizobium > Rhizobium sp. SAFR-030. The sequence goes on from NZ_JBPFDO010000002.1 coordinate 100,968, forward strand.
CTGACCGACCGCTACAGCGAGCGGAAGGAAAATGCCGAAAAGCTCGAGCAACGCGTGAGCCTGAACTCGATATGACCGAGCGGCTTCCGGTCGCCGCCATCCTGGCCCTCGGTGTCACCCAGAACATCGGCTATGGCACCCTTTACTACAGCTTCAGCATCCTGGCGCCGGATATGGCCGCAAGCTTTTCCTGGTCGCCGGAATGGATCTTCGGCACCCTGTCGATCGCCCTCATGATCGGCGGCCTGACGGCGCCCTGGCTCGGTGTGCTGATCGACCGGATCGGGGCAGGGCGGGTGATGACGATGGGGTCCGCGGTCGCCGCACTGGCACTGGTCGCCTGCGCCTGCGCGCCCGGGAGGTCGACATACGCGGCGGCGCTGATCGCCGTCGAGGTCGCGGCCAATCTCGTTCAATACGGCGCAGCGTTCGCGCTGTTGGTTCAGCTCCGGCCGGCTGTGGCGCAGCGGAGCATCGCCTATCTGACCCTGATCGCCGGCTTCGCCTCGACGATCTTCTGGCCGATCACGGCGGCTCTGCATGCCCACCTGTCCTGGCAGGACGTCTATCTGGTGTTTGCCGCACTGAACCTGCTGGTCTGCCTGCCCATCCATGCCCGGTTGTCGCGAGGGCTGATGCGCAGTCGCAGACAGGCGGCCGCCAATCCGTTGACGGCAGTCGCGGGTTCGTTGCCAGCGGCACGCCGCCCAATTGGCTTCGCCCAGATGACCACGGCGTTCGCCATCCAGTACCTTGCCAGCGCCTCGGTGCTGGTGCACATGGTCCCGCTGCTTGCGGGGCTCGGATTGGGCTCAGCGGCCGCGATGGTCGGCGCCTTGTTCGGTCCGTCCCAGGTTGCCAGCCGGCTGATCAACATGCTGTTCGGCAGACGCCTCGACGCGCTGCACCTTGCCATCATCTCGGCCACGCTCATTCCGGTCGGCGCTCTTCTGTTGCTCGCCACCGCCCCGGCGATACCCGGCGCCATGATCTTCGCCATCGTCTTCGGGATGGGCAATGGTCTGCTGAGCATCGTGACCGGGACACTGCCACTGACATTGTTCGGCAGCGAAGGTTACGGAAAGCTGCAAGGCAAGATGATGGCGGCACGGCTCATCGTCTCGGCCTCGGCGCCGCTCGTGATGGCGCTCGGAATGGAATGGCTGGGGATTTGGATATCGCTGGTCGGCATCGTCGGGCTCGGATTGATGGCCTTGGCGCTATTCGTCGCTTTAGGGCGGTTCAGCAAGCCTCATCGATGAGCGATACGCGCGTGACGCGCCCCGGCGCGACAGGGATGACCGACGTGCAGATCGATCTCGGTTGCTGACGGTTCCCCGCTGGCGCCCGCCCTGTTGCAGACGTCGAAGGATCCTGGCAGCGAGATGTTGCCCTACTCTTCGATCTTCGGCTCCGTCCCCACCTCGCGCACGACAAGCAGGTCACGGATCATGTCGGCAGCGTCGAGCAGGGCCGCCTGGACTTGCTCTTCCGTCGCGTCATCCTCGCGCAACAGCGCCGCCGTTCGCTCGAGCCCATCGACAGCGTCCACCACATGCGGCCCGGGCCAGCGCTGGATGTCATCCCGCAGATCGCGAATAGTGACAACGGCACGCTCAAGAAGCCGCCGCTTCTCTTGATCGCCGACAATGCCGGTCTCGGTCGCTGCCCGGACGAGCTCCTGCATAAGGCCATTGGGTTGGGTCACACGCACCTCCTGTTCGATCAACGCAAGATGGAGGTGACAAGCGGCAGGTCAAGAGCGGCGGAAGACGCACGCCCTCTTCTTGGTCAACGGGTTCCTCAGACATACGTTGGCGTCACAGCCGGATCGATCATCCCAACTGGCGGGATGCTTCTGCGAGAGTGGCTATCGTCCGGCCGGGCGGCCCGATCTCACCTCGCGTCGGTACGTTGGAATGCCCGATAGCCAGAGGCATCGACGAAAACAGCTGACCCGAGGAACGCCGGAGGCACTTGCGGGTTGGTCACCGCGTCGATCAATCCGGAGAGTCAAGTCATCCACATGGCAGACGAGAAGCTCATCGACATCGGCGGAATGCGGATCCACTGCGTCTGCGACGGCCCAGCGAACGGCGACCCGGTGCTGCTCCTGCACGGCTTCCCGGAATTCTGGTGGGGCTGGCGCAAGCAGATGGCGGAGCTTGCCGGCGCCGGCTTCCGCGTCGTGGCGATCGACATGCGCGGCTACGGCGAGAGCGACGCGCCGCCCGAGGTCGGCGCATACAGCCTCGATCGGCTGGTCGAGGATGTTGTGGCTGTCGCCAACGCGCTCAACCTCGAGCGCTTCAATCTTGTCGGGCATGACTGGGGCGGCATCGTCGCCTGGGCGGTTGCCGCGCGCCATGCGCTTCTGGTGAAGCGGCTGGTCATCCTCAACGCACCGCATCTCGACGTGATGTCTCCGGTGATCTTCAGGCGGCCTTCGCAGCTGATGCGCAGCGCTTATGTCGGGTTCTTCCAAATCCCATTGTTGCCCGAGGTGGCGCTGTCGAGGCGCGGCTACCGGCTGCTCTGCCATGCGCTGACGTCTACGTCGAGGCCAGGCACGTTCACGCAGGGTGAACTCGCTCCGTATGTGGTGCAATGGTCGCGTCCGGGCCGCCTGCGGGCAATGCTCAACTATTACCGCGCGCTTGTTCGGCGACAGCGTCAGGCGCTTGGCCGGATCGTGCCCCCGACGCTCATCCTCTGGGGGTGCAAGGATCATGCGCTGGACCCGGAACTTGCCAAGGCAAGCTTGCTCCAATGCGCGAACGGCCGGATGTCGATGCACAGGAGCGCCACGCACTGGCTTCACCTGGAAGAGCCAGAATGGGTCAACGGTCACCTTCTGCGGTTCCTCGGGGAGGACCATGAACTGGATCGGCCGGATCCGGGCCAATCGGATGAGACCGGCTGATCCGGCGGCTGAAAGCTTTGGTCAGAGCGCGGTCGGATGGTCTGACCGTATCGACTGAAGCCGAGCGGCAAACTCGGCAAGTGGAACCGGGCGGGAGAACAGATAACCCTGCAGGTGGCTACATCCGGCGGCGGCCAGGAAATCCCTCTGGCTCTCCGTTTCGACGCCTTCTGCCGTCGTTTCCTTGCCGAGCGTGCGGCTGAGGTCGAGCACCGCAGACACGATGGCGGTGCCTTCCGCCTTGCTGCCCAGCAGGCTGACAAATGAGCGGTCGATCTTGATCCTGTCGAAATTCAGCTGGAGGAGATGGCTGAGCGAGGAGAATCCGGTTCCGAAATCGTCCAGGGCGATCTTGATCCCATGCAGTCGCAGTCGTCTCAACGTCGCCTGTACCTGTTCATCGACGTCAAACACCGATGCCTCGGTGAGTTCCAGTTCGAGCCTTGACGGTGACAGGCCTGTTTCGCGCAGGATCTTCAGCACACGGGCTTCGAAGTCATGATGGCGGATCTGCGATGGCGAGACATTGACGGCGATCGACACATCGATCGCCCAGCTCGCCGCAGCCAGAGCAGCGCTCCGAAGAACCCATTCCCCCAAAGGCCCTATCATGCCGGTCTCTTCGGCAATCTCGATGAAGCGATCCGGCGCAAGCAGCCCAAGCGTCGGATGGCGCCAACGAACGAGCGCCTCGGCGCCAACCAGATCGGCGCTCTCATTGCAGCGATGGATGCTCTGGTAGAAGACCTCCAGCCGGCCCACGGGACCGGGGAGCGGATCATCCCCGACCGGAAGCTCTTGTTCGTGTTCCTCCAGCAGAAAGCGAAGCTCGTTCTTGAGGTTCTCGCGCTCGACGATCCGGTGATCAAGCGACGGATGATATTCGATCACCCGGCCACGACCCCCATGCTTGGCGTCGTACAGGGCGACATCAGCCCGCCGCATGATTTCGCTCGGAGCGTGGCTGGCCTCATTGAAGACGGCAACGCCGATCGAACATCCTATCCGGACGACGGCATCCCCGGTCTGAAGCTTGAACGGCTGTCCGATGCTGTCGATGACATTCCTGCTTATTCCCAGGTGACCGTCGCCGCTTGCACCGATGGCCGGCAAGAGCAGCGCAAATTCATCGCCGCCGAAACGGGCAAAGACATCGCGCGTGCCGATGAGGGCGCTGATCCGGACGACGACGGCCTGTAGCAGTTCGTCTCCGGCGGCATGCCCGTAGGTATCGTTGACCTCCTTGAACCGATCGAGATCGACCAGAGCAATGGCGCCACGGTCATTGTCCGAACCCACGGCGGCCAGACAGCTTTCGAACGAGGCCGCGAACAAGGCACGGTTCGGAAGCCCGGTCAGAACGTCGTGCACCGACAGATGTCGCGCATGCTGCTCGCTGACGCTCAGTTCCCGAAGACTGCGCCGTAGCCGGGCCACCAGCGCCAGAAACAGCACCGCGATCACCAGGCCGGCTGCCGAAAGCACGGGCACCAACCAGCCGATGACACGCGAACCCGGCAGGTCCGGCTCCCAGATGATGAAGCCGATCGGTTCGCCGGTTGCCGTCGCTTCTATCTGGTAGGCAACCTCGTTGTGTTCCTGGTCGGCAGTCCGGGCGTATCGTGCCGCGGCCAGGCCCTGCTCGCGGCTGATTTCATCGAGCGTATCGCCGTCGAGGAAGCGGAAGACGATCAGGTAGTACTGGTTGCCGCGAGAGCGGTCGGCCAAGGCGACGTCCGACAGCGAAACGATACCCGCAACCGACGGACGGCCTTCCAGTCGCAGCAATTCGACCTGGCTGGGTTCAGGAGTGGAGGGCGCGTGCTCTGGCGCGCTTTTCCGCTTGGTCTCGAGATCCCGTATCAACGGTTGGAGGAGCGGTCGGACCCATTTGAACCGCCGGACGCTTTCCGGGTCGGTCGGCAGGGCAAGCTCGCCAGAGGGTGCGACCAGGAACGCCGCGTTGTAGCCGAAGACGGTCGTTGCAACATGCGCGAACGCTTCAACGGAACGATTGCCGGAGATTGCGTCCCGGCCGGAAAACGCAGTGTCCGTCCGCAACAGCGAGGCATAGCCCGCGCCGATCAGTTGGACTTCCTGCGACACGCGTTGCACCTGGTCCCGCAGGCGGCCGGTGACCAACTGACGCTGCCGATCGAGCGCCACTGCGTCGCTTTGCGTACCGGCCCAGATCGCCGCGAGGAAAACCAGCCCGAGGATGGCAAGTCCGCTAATCGCAAGCAGCAGCAATAGAGCGCCGGACGACGTCCAGGCGGTCTTTTGAACGATGAGGCTCGATGGTTCAGCAGCAGGCACGTGAGGTCTCCCAATCCCATCCTGCCCGTTATTGTTTACGAAAGTCTTTTGAAGGAATCGCGAATTCAACCAGAGAAATAGAATGCGGTTTAATCAATTCGTGTTCTGCTTGTCTTGAAACAGCGAGCGATCGCTGCACACCCTCTCACAAACCACGAGGCTCCTGATGCTGCGATCGAAATCCGTCACCCTGCTCAGGCTTGCCGCGTTCGGCTGTCTTGCATACCTTGCATGTGGTGGAGCCCAGGCCGCAAGCGCCGCGCCAAAGGCCGGCACCGTGCGGATTGCGGTGGAGGGCGCTTTCCCGCCCTTCAACTATCTGGATTCAGCCAATCAGCTCCAAGGGTTCGACGTGGATGTTGCCAAGGCACTCTGCCAGGCTGCCGAACTGACGTGTGAGTTCGTGATCCAGGAATGGACGGGCATGATCCCCAATCTCCTCTCCGGACAGTATGACGCGATCGTTTCCTCGATGTCGATGAGCGCCGAGCGACGTGCCAAGGTGGCTTTCACCCGGAAATACTACGACAGCCCGTCGGTCTTCATCGTCCGCAAGGGATCAGCAGTGACCGGCACCTCGGCGGATGACCTGAAGGATCTGAAGCTTGGCGTCACATCGGCAACCTCGCAGCAGGCCTATACCAAGCAGTTTTACGGATCCGTCTCCACGACCGTCTTTCCGGCGAGCCCCGACCTCTACAAGGGACTGGCCGACGAAACGGTCGATATCATCCTGGAGGACAAGCTCGCGGTCTATGACTGGCTCGCCAATACGAAGGCCGGAAGTTGCTGCGAGTTCAAGGGCGGCGACATCAAGAACACCGAGTACTTTGGCGATGGGGCGGGGATCGCGGTTCGCCCGACCGACGACGCGCTGCTGGCCAAGTTCAACGCCGCGCTGGACGCCATCCAGGCAAACGACACCTACGACACGATCAACGCGAAATACTTTCCGTTCTCGATCCGGTGAGGTGAGCGGCGGCAGTGAGGCGGCGCGGGACCGCTGGCCTGCACGCCCGCCGTCGTCGGGTTACGGCCGTCGTACGAGGCTCTTGGTGCTGAGACAGCCAGGGGTCATGCGCCCTTTGGGGGCTCTGCTGCGCCGAACCGCAGGCCATCGATCAGCAGGCCGACCATGCTTGCCGTATGAGCTGCGGCGTTTTCGCCGGATGCCACCGTGAGATTGCCGATGGCGCGCAAGAGATCGTAGGCGGCAATGTCGCCGCGAACCTGTCCGGCCTCCGCTGCCGCATCGAGCAGCGATTTGAGTGCCGGTTCGAAATTTTCCCTGAAATAGCCGGGCAGGCCATCGAAGGCCGGATCGCCGGAATGGAGCGCCGCCGCAAGACCGCGCTTGGTGCCGATGAAGTCGGTGTAATGCTTCAGCCAGGCAACAAGGGCCTCCTCGGGCGGCAGCGCGGCCGCCAGCTGCGCGGCTTGCGCAGCACAGGCGTCTACCTCCCGACGGAAGACGGCGGCCACCAGATCCGAACGATTCGGATAGCGGCGGTAGAGTGTGCCGATGCCGACGCCTGCCTTGGCGGCAATTTCGCGGACGGGTGCGTCGACGCCTGCGGTTTTGAACACCGTCTTGGCAGCCTCCAGAATGGCATCCTCATTACGCAGAGCATCGGCGCGGATCCGCCTCTGCGGCTGGTTGCCGTCGGACACCTCGGTCTGCGAAATCTCGGAATGGTCTGCGGACTTCATCGATATCACCAAAAATCGCCGGCACGCCCTTGCTAAGCGGATCAACGTTCCGTATCTATCCTGTAAGCGGAACATTGATCCATATATTTCCGGATCGTAGTTCCGTTTTTACAGGAATACGCCAATCGCCACGCTTTGGCTACACGACAAAGGAAAGTCACATGAACAATCTGATTGACCAGACCCGCCACATCCCCGTCACTGATGCCGTTCCTACCGTCTCTATCAATCCGGTGACACTTGCGGCGCCGGCTCGCGGCTTGCCGCTAGAGATGCGGATCACCGCGCCGATGACCGGCAACAACCTGCCCATCATTCTGCTGTCGCACGGTCATGGACCGTCGCTCTACATCCCGTCGAAGGACGGCTATGGTCCTCTCGTTGATTTCTACGCGGCGCATGGCTTCGTCGTCATCCAGCCCACCCATGTCAACTCGAAGGTCGCGGGGCTCGGACCGGATGCGCCCGGCGGCCCGTTGTTCTGGCGGTCGCGCGTCGATGACATGAAGCTCATCCTCGACCAGCTTGATGAGATCGAAGCCCAGGCGCCGGTGATCGCCGGCCGGCTCGACCGGAGCCGGATCGCAGTCGTCGGGCATTCCCTCGGCGGGCAGACGGCCGGCATCTTGCTCGGTGCGCTCCTGACCGACACGAAGGACGAGGCCGCACAGAACGTCAGCATGGTAGAGCCGCGCATCAGGGCCGGCGTGCTTCTGGCTGCTCCGGGCAATGGTGGCGACAGCCTGAGTGCGTTTGCAGCCGAGAACTACACCTCGATGAACCCCGACTACGGGCAGATGAAGACGAAGACGCTGGTCGTTGTCGGCGACAGCGATGTTTCGCCCCATCTCAACGTCCGCGGTGCCGAGTGGCATGCCGATGCCTACCATTCCGGTCCCGGCAGCGATGCGCTGCTCACCCTTTTCGGCGGCAAGCACGGACTGGGTGGCGTCGCCGGCTATGATGCGAAGGAAACCGATGACGAGAACCCCGACCGGCTGGCCGTGGTGCAGCGGCTGACATGGGCTTATCTCCGTTCGTCTCTCTACGCGGATGACACGGCATGGGCAGATGCCTGCCGAGCGCTCGAAACCCATGCGAGCTCTCACGGGCGCGTCGAGCAGAAGTAATCGCACGCACCGGATACCGCGGTAATTGTCCGGAAACATTGATGTAAGGGCGCAGGCGGTTCGAGCCTGCGTCCTTGATGGGCTTTGAGATGGGTTGGAGGGGCGCGACTAGCGGTTTCTGAAGACGGTGCAGGGGACCGATGCCGCCTTGATTTTTGCGCAGAGCTCTGCCGCCTCCCGTCGTGTCTCGCGGCCGATCCTTGCTGCGTAGCGCGGCCGGGACCCAAAGTTGCCGCCACGCTGCCTGACGATCAGCGCCCGCTCGGCGCGCAGCGGTTCCGGCAGTGAGCCAATCGCCCGGTTGAACAGGGAGCTGACGACCGCCGGCCTGTAATGTGCTGCAAGCTGGACGCCCCAGGGCGACCAGTCGGCAGAGCCCGCAAGCACGGGTTCGCGCAGACGGCGCGTATCGGCCAGAACCCTGCAGGCTTCTTCGAACGGCAATGTGTCGTCGAGCGCCGGTGCCGCGACGTCCGGTGGTGCGTCTCGCCATGTCTCGATGGTGTTCCCGGTGATGGCGAAGACGTAATCCCTCGTCTCGATCGGCAGGCGCTCTGACGCGATGAAGCGGGCAAGGCCATTCTCGCCGGCATTGTAGGCTGCGGCGGCGAAACCGAAGTTGCCGAAGCGGACCTGCAGTGTCTTCAGATAAGCGGCGGAAGCCTCGAGCGCCTCGATGACATCGAAGCTGTTGGCGAAGCCCCGCATGCGCGCGGTTTCCGGCATGAACTGGGCGATGCCTTCGGCACCCTTTGGGCTGACCGCCTCGGGTCGGAACAGGCTTTCGCGCCAGATCAGCCGGGCGAAGAAGGCGGGAGGCAGATCGTGCGATGTGGCGAACCGCTCGATGGTGCGGCAAAGGTCGATGTTGAAATGGTCGCGGCGGATGCAGATGCGGGCGCCGTCACTCCCGCGCTCGTAGAGGCATTCTGGCGGTTCTTCGGTCGTGGCTGCGACGCCGATGCCGGACGTGCCAAGGACGAGGATGCCGATCAGCGCCCACATCGCCGGCCGAACACAGAACCGTCGGCGGATACCGATCATCTGCCGCCTTCCGCTGCGGCTGTCTCGATTGCCTGTGGTCTCGGCTGCATGTGTTGCCCGCGTTCCGGAGGTTTCCGCTACACTTAGGGTCCCGCCAGGCTTTAGCAATCGCCTCGAGCTTCCCGCAGTCCGGCTTCAGCCCGGATTCCAGATACTGTTTCGGCTCTGGCGTCTGCTGCTTGCAGCCGCTAATTCTTCCCGGGGACAGGATCAGGTGGAAGCAATGAGCAATATCGACAGACATCATGCGGAGCGCCTTTTGCGGGCGGCACATCTCGATGCGCTGGTGCTCTTCCAGCCGGAGGCCTTCCGCTACGCGATCGGCGCATCTGCCGGCGTCGCGACCATGTGGGGCCGGGCAGGGGCTGCCATCGCCCTGGTGCCGGCAGACAGCCGGGCCAAGCTTGCGGCTATCGTCAGCGACCACGCCTTGGGTGCGGTGCGGCGGGCGGCCCCGGATGTGGATCTGCGCGTCCACCGCATCTGGATCGACATGCTCGATGTCAGTGGCGCGGAACATATTGCAGAGGTCGATGAAGCCTATCGGCGACAGGGCGTCGTGGGACCGCGCCCCGAGACCTTTGACCGCTCCACCAGTTTCGGCCTTCTCGGAGACATCCTCAGCGAGCGGGGTCTTGGCGGCGCAACGATCGGTGTCGATCTCGAATTCGTGCCGGCGGCCGATTTCGCAGCGCTACAGGATGCGCTTCCGAACATAAGATGGACGGACGGATCGCTGGTCCTGCGCCGCCTGCGGGCGGTGAAGACGCCCGGCGAGATCACCAGACTCAGGCGGGCGGCGAGAGCTTCCGAAGCAGGCCTCTTGCACATGGCGGCAGCCGTGAGCCCCGGCGCGCGGCTGGCCGATCTGTCGCTGGCATGGCAGGCGGGTGCCAAGGCCTATGGGGAGGAAAATGGCTTTGTCCTGAGCGGCCACTGGGATTTCATCTCCGTTGGTCCAGACCTCTCCGACATGAAGGCAATGGTGAGGCCCGGCGCGATCATCAAGGCGGACGTCGGCACGCTGGTCGACGGCTACTCGTCGGATGGGGCACGGACCTTCACCTTCGGTCCGCCGGCACCGCTTGCGCAGGACATCTTCAAGGCGCTGGAGGCCGCCTTTGCCGCGGGATTGGAGCTTGTCCGCCCGGGCAATAGTTTCGGCGCCGTTTATGCCGCCATGCTCGGCTCGATGCGCAAGGGCGGCTTTGCTGAATATCATCGCGGCCATTTCGGCCATTCGGTCGGCGGTAGCGTCGGCATCGAGGAGTGGCCGTTCATTTCCGCCGGCAACGAGGAAATCATCGAGCCGAACATGGTGCTGGCGCTCGAGGCGCCGTTCTACGGCCAGGGGCTCGGCGCCCTGATGATCGAGGACCAGTTCCTGGTCACCGAAAGCGGCGCTGACTGCATGAATACGCTGCCGCGACACATGGTCGACCTCGCCGGTCCGCTGGCCGGGACGCGCGGCTGACACTCTGCCGCCAGCAGACGGTCCGAGATCATTCGCCGGTGGCGGCCGGGCGGCTTGAAAGCTGCTTGTAGAAGCGGCGGATCGACAGGTGCGAGGAGCGGATGTCGAGATTGATGGCGCGGCGGGCTGCCGCTCTGTCGCGCTGGGCAACCGCATCGATCGCGTCATCGTGGATGCGGACGCCGATCTTGAAGATCCGCCTGAACATGTCCTCGTCCTTGCGCGCCGAAGCGACGATCGGACCGGTTCGCAGCCACAGCGTCGAGATGATGTCCAGCAGTTGCGGATAGCCGCCGGCCCGGTAGAGTTCGAAGTGGAACGCCTGATTGCCGGCGAGCGCAGCGTCGAAGTCGTTGCGTTCGAGCGCCTTGGCAATGCTGTCGTTGTGGCGCCGCAGAACGTCGATGAGCTCCGGGTTCTTCGGCCCGCTCGCCGCACGCTCGGCGGCATATCCCTCGAGCTGCATGCGCACCCGGATATAGTTTTCGTGGTCCGAAGCTAGATAGGGTGCAACGCGCAGCGTCCGGGGTCCGGTCTGCTCGATGGCCCGTTCCGCGATCAGGCGGGCCACCGCCTCGCGTACGGGCATCGGGCTGGTACCGAAGACTTCTGCCAGCGACCGGATCGACACCTGCTCGCCCGGCAGGAACTCCCCCTTCAGAAGACCGAGCCTGAGGCTTTGGTAGACCCGCTCCTGTACCGTCGTCACGTCGACCGGTACCAGCGTGCTCGGGCTCTTCGTCGTCATATCGAAACTGTTCACGTGCTCGAGGCCTCGCTGGGCTGCGTCGAAGAGGTCGCGCGTCTTAGAAGGAACGGACAGCGGATAACCTCCAGCCTCCCACGCAATCGGGTTCTACGTTCAATTGGCGTTGCAGGCAACGGGGCGACCGGCTTGCGCTAAGCGCAGGTGTGATCACATATCTTATAGCTTTACAGCTGCCGGTGGGTGTGTTTAGATTTGGCCAGTGCCTGAGGAGGCTCTGCAAGGTCGAGCGACCAGCGCGGAGGCGGCACGCGGATAGACATCTCTGGGAGGAGAGAACACATGAAACGTCTGGTATGGGCCACGGCGACTGCCGTGGCGGCGCTCAGCGCAACATCGGCCTTGGCCGAACCCCTCAAGATCGGCATCATCGAAAGCCTGTCGGGCGCACAGACCTCGACGGGCCGTCTCTACGCCAACGCCGTCAAGTACGGGGTGGACCGCATCAACGCCGCGGGCGGCTTCAACGGCGAGCCGGTGGTCGTCACGGAATACGACAATGCCGGCGGTGCGCCGGAGGCTGCCGACAAGTTCCGCAAAGCGGTTGCCGATGGCGTCGACGTCATCTTCCAGGGCGCGTCCTCAGCAATTGCCGGGCAGCTGACCGAGGACGTGCGCAAGCACAATATCCGCAATCCCGGCAAGGAAGTGATCTTCATCAACCTTGGCGCCGACGCCATGGAACTCACCGGCGCGAAGTGCCAGTTCTACCATTTTCGTTACACCGCGACCGCGCCGATGCGAGTGAACGCGCTGGTCAGCGCGATGAAGGAAGCCGGCGATCTGGGCAAGAACGTCTACTCCATCAACCAGAATTACTCCTGGGGCCAGGACATGCAGGCAGCCGTCGCGGCAGCCGCTGGTGACGGCGGCTATAAGGTGGTCGGCGAGGTGCTGCACGACGTCAACAAGATCCAGGACTTCGCGCCGTTCGTCGCGCGGATCAAGGCGGCAAGCGCCGACACCGTCTTTACCGGCAACTGGTCGAATGACCTGCTGCTGCTGATGAAGGCTGCGGGCGATGCCGGGTTGGACGTGACCTTTGCCACGGCTTTCCTCGATCAGCCCGGCAACATCGCCAATGCCGGCAAGACCGCGCTCGGCCACTACATCGCCAACAACTACGACAACGCCGCGACCGACGGCAAGTTCGCCGAAGCGTTCAAGACGGCGACCGGTCATTACCCGATCTTCGTCGAGGGACATTCGGCATTCGCGCTCGGCGCGCTGCAGCAGGCGCTGGGCACAGTTAATTTCAACGGCGGCGAGATCGACGTGACGAAGATCGCGCTGGCGCTCGAAAACACCACCTACGAGACCCCGCTCGGCCCGATCTCGGTGCGCAAGGAAGACCACCAGACGATCCGCCCGGTGGTCGTCTCGAAGGTCGTCGAGAAGCCGAAGTACCCGGCGGATGGCACCGACATGGGCTTCCAGACCGTCAAGGTGATCGCTGGCGACGCGGCAATCTACCCGGTCCAGGAAAGCTGCAGGATGGAACGCCCCAAGCAGTAGATCACGCAGCCCGTGGTCCGGCGGGCGTCGCCGCCGGCCGGACCATTTCTGCCGTTTCCCACTTCGGAAGTCCCATGGAATTTGCGATCATCTCAACGCTGAACGGCGTCACCTACGGCCTGCTGCTGTTCATGGTCTCGGCCGGCCTGACGCTCATCTTCGGCATGATGGGAGTCCTGAACTTCGCGCATGCGTCGTTCTACATGCTGGGTGCTTACGTCGCCTACGCCGTCTCGTCGCTGTTCGGCTTCTGGGCAGGGATCGTCGTCGCACCGATCTTCGTCGGATTGACGGGGATGGCGGTCGAGCGCTTCCTGCTTCCGCGGGTCCATGCGCACGGCCATGCCCACGAACTGCTCCTGACGTTCGGGCTTGCGCTGATCATCGAGGAGCTGGTCAAGCTGTTCTTCGGCGATTTTCCGGTGAACTACCAGATGCCGAGCGGCATGCGGTTCTCCGCCTTCCAGATCTTCGGCGCCGACTATCCCTTCTACCGGCTGTTCATCGGCGGCGTGGCGGTGTTGATGTTCACGCTCCTGTGGCTGCTGCTGACGCGGACCCGGACCGGCATCGTCGTGCGAGCAGCCGAACGCTTGCCGGCCATGGCAGAGGCGCTGGGTCACAACATCCCGCTCGTCTTCATGTTCGTCTTCGGGTCCGGCGCCGCACTTGCCGGACTGGCCGGCGCCGTGGCGGGAGCCTTCTATCCGACCAACCCGAACATGGGGATCGAGCTCGGCGTCATCGTCTTCGTCGTGGTCGTCGTCGGCGGGCTCGGCTCGCTCAAGGGGTCGCTGGTCGCCTCGCTGCTGATCGGCCTGTTCTCGTCTTTCGCGGTCGGCCTGGACTGGTCGTTGGCAAACCTCTTCGGCTTCGTCGGCCTCGGTGACTGGTCGACCTCGGTTGGTGGTTTGATGACTCTCCAACTGTCGTCGATCAGCGCCACGATCCCCTTCGCACTGATGCTGCTCGTGCTGCTGGTCCGCCCGGCGGGACTGATGGGCGAGCGCAACTGAGATGGTCTCGATGCGAAACATTTTCATTGTCGTCGTTCTGGTGCTGATGCTCGCCCTTCCACCATTCCTGGGCGCCGCCTGGCAGAACGCGCTCGTCAACCTGCTGATCGCAAGCCTCTTCGCGCTGGCATTCAACCTGCTGATGGGGCAGGCCGGGCTGCTCTCTTTCGGGCACGCCGCCTATTTCGGGATAGGGGCATTCGCCGCCCTCCATCTGATGATCGCGATCGAGGGCGGGTTCGCCTTCCCGACGCCGCTGGTGCCACTGGCAGGGGCCGCCGCGGGCCTTCTGCTCGGGCTTTTCGCCGGCTATTTCGCCACGATGCGATCCGGCGTCTACTTCGCTCTGGTGACGCTTGCGATCGCCGAGCTCTTCCACTCGCTGGCGCCGCAGCTGAAAGGGATGTTCGGCGGCGAATCCGGCGTCTCGTCGATGAGGATGCCCTGGAGCGGTATCATCTTCGGCTCGACGATCGAGGTCTATTACCTGACGCTCGGATGGGTCCTGCTCTGCGGCCTCGGCCTCTGGGCCTATACGCGCACACCGTTCGGCCGGCTGACGCTAGCCTTGCGCGACAACGAGCAGCGCGTGCGCTTCCTCGGCTACAATGCGCATTCCGCCAAGGTGGTGGTCTTCTCGATCTCGGCAATGACGGCCGGGATCGCCGGCTCGCTGCTGGCCATCTCCAACGAAACCGCAAACTACTCGCTGTTTGCCAGCGACGTCTCGGCGCAGGTCGTCCTGCACACGTTCGTCGGCGGCTCGACCGTCTTCCTCGGTCCGGTGATCGGCGCCGTGGCCTTCACGCTGTTCTCGTTTCTGGTGTCCGACCTCACGCGATCCTGGGTCTTCTACCAGGGCCTGATCTTCGTGCTGGTGATGCTCTTCGCGCCGACCGGTATCGGCGGTGTCGTGCAGCATCACATCCACAACCGGCACCGCCTCGACTGGCCACGCCTTTCGCGGCCTTACCTGCTGGCGCTCGGCGCAGGACTGCTGTTGACGGCAGGCGTGGTCTTCCTCACCGAGACCGTCGCCGTCCTGTTCGGAGAGGAATACGCCAGGATGCGTCGGAGCGCCGGCGGTGGCCTGCCCGATTACCAGCTGTTCGGGGCAGACTGGCATCCGACCGGCATTCTCACCTGGCTTGTGCCCCTGGTGCTGCTCGCCGGCGGTGGTGCCATCCTTTTTTACGCCAGGCGGCGGATCGCTGCCCTGTGGGAACACAAGAGCGAGGACGTCGGCAACGCGGCTGAGCCTGCTTCCGTGCGAGGTGTGGTATGACTGAAATGATGACAGACCAGCCGGCACTGCGGCTTGCCGCCGTGACCAAGTCGTTCGGCCCGATACGGGTCATTCAGGACCTGGACCTCGACATCCGGGCAGATGAACGCCACGCGGTGATTGGTCCGAACGGGGCCGGCAAGTCCACGCTCTTCAACCTGATTTCCGGCATGTTCCAGCCATCGTCCGGCGAGATCTCGCTGAATGGACGCAGCATCGGCGGCCTCTCGCCGCACCGAATCAACCGTGCCGGACTGGCGCGATCGTTCCAGATCACCAACATCTTCCACCGCCTAAGCGTGTTCGAGAACCTGCGCATCGGCGTGCTTGCCCGCCACGGGATCCGCTATGGGCTGTTCCGCCCCGTGTCGGTCATGAAGGCGGTCAACTTGGAAACAGCCGAGGTTCTGTCGCGGGTTGGCCTGGAGGCGCGCGGTCACGATCTTGCAGGCGATCTCACCTATTCCGAACAGAGGGCACTGGAGATCGGCATGACCTTGACGACCGGGGCCGACGTGATCCTGCTCGATGAGCCGACCGCCGGCATGTCCCGTGAGGAGACCGCGCAGGCCGTGCAACTGATCCGCTCGGTCACCGAAGGCAAGACGCTTCTGATGGTCGAGCATGACATGAGCGTCGTCTTCAGTCTCTGCGATCGGGTTTCCGTGCTGGTCTACGGGAACATCCTGGCGACCGATACGCCCGAACGGATCAGCGCCAATCGCGACGTACAGGAAGCCTATCTTGGCCAGGAGGCGTCATGAGCCTGCTCGAAGTAAAGGGGCTGCACGCCCACTACGGCAAGAGCCACATCCTGCATGGGATCGATATGGAGATCCCTGGATCCACCATTGTTTCGCTGCTCGGTCGCAACGGGTCGGGCCGCTCGACGCTGCTGAAGGCGATCATGGGCCTTGTGCCGCCGACCGCCGGAACGGTGACGCTGGACGGACTGCCGCTCGCCGGTCAGCGGCCTTACGGCATCTGCCGCCATGGCATCGGCTATGTGCCCGAGGAACGGCTGGTCTTCCCCAACCTGACGGTCGAGGAAAATCTGGCGATGGGTGTCCAGAAGGGCGCGCCCGGAGCCCATCGCTGGTCGGTGGGAGAAATGTACGACTATTTCCCTCGGCTGAAGGAGCGGCGTGCCATCCGGGCGGGCTACCTGTCGGGAGGCGAGCAGCAGATGCTGACCATCTGCCGGTCGCTGCTCGGCAATCCCCGCGTGCTGCTGATCGACGAGCCGACCGAGGGATTGGCGCCGAAGATCGTCGAGGTGGTAATGGAAGTGATCCTCGACATCGGCCGGCGCGGCGTCGCCGTGCTGCTGGTCGAACAGAAGCTCACCATCGCGCTCAAGGTCGCCCAGCAGGTCATGGTCATGGGCCATGGAGAACTGGTGTTTCAGGGCACGCCCGGCGAACTCGACGCGGCACCCGAGGTGCGCCGCAACTGGCTTGAGGTCGCCTGACATGGCCTTGCTTCTAGACATGCATCGACGGGATAGAAAATGAGCATGATTGAAAGGATGCGGCCGCGTGCCGGCCTCCGGGTTCTTGTCACCGCAGGCGCCTCGGGGATCGGTGCGGCGATCGCCGGCGCCTTCCTCGAAGCCGAGGCGAAGGTACTGATCTGCGACATCGACGCGGTGGCGCTTGCCGCTTTCGCCGAACAACATCCAAAGGTGGAGACGCTCCTCGCGGATATTTCGAACGAGGCGCAGGTCGACGCGCTGCTCGACGCCGCGTCCACTCGGCTGGGAGGGCTCGACGTACTGGTCAACAATGCCGGGATCGCCGGACCGACCGGCGCCATCGACGAACTCTCGGTTGAAGACATCCGCCGTACTCTCGATATCGACCTGATGGGCCAGTTCCTGGTGCTGCGGCGTGCCGCGCCGTTGCTGCGCGTCAGCGATGCCGGATTGATCCTCAACATCTCGTCGGTTGCCGGCCGCCTGGGCTATGCGCTGCGCACGCCGTATTCGGCGGCCAAATGGGGCATTGTCGGGCTGACGCAGAGCCTCGCCAAGGAGATGGGTCCGGACGGGATCCGCGTCAACGCCATCCTGCCGGGGGTGGTGCGTGGCGCCCGCATCGAAGGCGTCATCCGTGATCGGGCCATCGCCGCAGGCATCAGCTACGCGGAGATGGAGGCGCAATATCTCTCCAACATCTCGCTCCGCCGCATGGTCGAGCCGGAGGATGTCGCGGCCACCGCGCTGTTCCTCGCCTCTCCAGGAGGCGCCAACATTTCCGGGCAGGCAATCAGCGTGTGCGGCAATGTCGAAAATATCTGACAGCAAGGAGTGAGAACATGGCCAGATCATCCCGCAAGGTCATCGTCACCTGCGCCATCACCGGCGGCATCCATACCCCCAGCATGTCTCCTCATCTGCCGGTGAGCGCCGACCACATCGCCGCGGACGCGATAGAGGCTGCAGAGGCCGGCGCGGCGATCCTCCATCTGCATGCGCGCAATCCCGCTGACGGCCGACCGACGCAGGATCCCGCCGCCTTTGCCGCCTTCCTGCCGCGCATCAAACAGGCGACGGGCGCTGTGCTGAACCTCACGACCGGCGGCAGCCCTACGATGACGGTAGAGGAGCGTTTGCAACCAGCGCTGAAGTTCGCTCCAGAGGTGGCATCGCTCAACATGGGATCGATGAACTTCGGCCTCTATCCGATGCTCGGCCGGTACGAAAAATTCCAGCATGACTGGGAGCCGGAGTATCTGGAGAAGACCCGCGATACGGTATTCAAGAACACCTTCAAGGACATCGAGCACATCCTTCGGCACTGCGGCGGCAACGGCACGCGGTTCGAATTCGAATGCTACGACACCAGCCACCTCTATACCCTGGCGCATTTCCGAGACCGCGGGCTAGTGGAGGGGCCGCTGTTCATCCAGACAGTGTTCGGAATTCTCGGCGGGATCGGCACCCACCCAGACGACGTGTCGCATATGAAGCGCACCGCCGACCGGTTGTTCGGTGACAGCTATGTCTGGTCGGTGCTCGGTGCCGGGCGCCACCAGTTGCCGATCACCACGATGGCGGCGGCGATGGGCGGCAACGTCCGGGTTGGCCTGGAGGATTCGCTGTGGGACGGTCCGGGCCGGCTAGCGACCTCCAATGCCGTTCAGGTCCGCCGCATCCGCCAGGTTCTGGAGGGTCTCGGCCTGGAGATTGCAACGCCCGACGAAGCGCGCGACATGCTGGCGCTGAAGGGCGCCGACCGGGTGAACTTCTAGGCACCGGACGACAACAGGAGAGACACGGCATGCAGGGTGAATTCGAGGGACGGGTGGCGATCGTCACCGGCGCCGGTGCCGGCCTCGGCCGATGTCACGCGCTGGCGCTGGCCCGTGCCGGTGCAAAAGTCGTCGTCAACGACATGGCCGGGCCGGACGGTTCCGTCGGAGAGGCGGCACGATCGGTGGTGCTCGAGATCGAGGCATCGGGAGGCGAAGCGGTGGCCGAGCCTGCCGACGTTGCGTCGTTCGCCGATGTCGCGGCGATGATGGCGCGCGTCGATTCCCGCTGGGGCCGGATCGACATCCTCGTCAACAATGCCGGCATCCTGCGCGACCGATCTTTCGCCAAGATGGATATGGCGGATTTCGACAAGGTCGTCGCCGTGCATCTGCTCGGGTCCGCCAACTGCTGTCGCGCGGTATGGGAGCGGATGTGCCGGCAGGGCTACGGGCGGATCGTCCTCACCACCTCCTGTTCCGGTCTCTACGGCAATTTCGGCCAGGCGAACTACGCTGCCGCCAAAACCGGGATGATCGGCCTGATGGCGACGCTGCAGCAGGAGGGGTCGAGATACGGTATCCGGGTCAACTGCCTGTCGCCTTTGGCGACGACGACCATGACCGAGGGATTGTTTACGGCGGAAGATGCCGCGCGGCTCGCGCCCGAAGCTGTTTCCCCCGCGGTCGTCTTCATGGCCTCGGAACAGGCGCCCGAAAAGACGATCATCGGCGCCGGCGCCGGTGTCTTCACCGTGGTCCACCTTGTCGAGACGCAAGGCGTCTACCTGCCGCCGGAAGCGCGCAGCCCGCAGGACTTCCGCACCGCCTTCGCCGCGATGAGCGATATCTCCACGGCGCGTCATTTCGACACGGGCTTCGATCAGGCGGCCGGCTTCATCCAGACGGCCAATCGGGCGCGGGGCGCCGCCGCCTGAGGGGCGCGGAGTGGCTGGCTGTCAGTACGGAGGGGAGGCGGGCAAAGCAAATTCCGAGCGCGGTGACCGAGGAGGTCGGTCTGCGTGCCGGCCGGGCCGTTGAGCGCGGCTGACCTAGCTGGATCCGTCGTTCGTGTTCGGTGACTTTACAGCGAGGATATGGCGCAGACGGGTATCGCGCTCTTCGGCCAGTGCCTGCACCGAGCGGTCTGCGTAGCAGCGCTCGACAGCGTCCGTGACCCGCGCCTGCAGCGCCTTGTTGGGTACCGGCGCTCCAAGTTCGCCCCATAGCTTGTCCTGCATCGGCGCGAACATGTCCCAGAACCCCTGCATGCCTCTGTCGCCTCCGGCCAGCCGATAGGTGAGGAGCGGCCCCATCAGCGCCCAGCGCAGGCCAGGCCCCTCGGTCACCGCCCGGTCAATGTCCTCGGCCGATGCTACGCCGCTGTCGAGCAGGTGGATGGCTTCGCGGAAGATCGCCGCCTGCAGGCGATTGGCGACATGCCCATAGATCTCCTTCTGCAGCCGCACGGGAACCTTGCCGAGGCGTGTGTAGAAGCTTTCGGCGCGAGACAGTGCAGCCTCCGCCGTTTTTGCGCCGCCCGCGACTTCCACCAGCGGCACCAGATGCGGCGGGTTGAACGGGTGGCCGAGAACAACGCGCTGCGGATGCGCGCAGGCGCTCTGCATGTCGGTCACCGAAATCGCCGAAGAGCTGGAGGCGATGACGACGTCCGCAGGTGTCGCGGCATCGATGCGGCGCATCAGCTCGATCTTGGCATCCAGCCGCTCGATGGCATTTTCCTGGACAAACCCGGTCTCCGCACAGGCCTCTTCGAGTTCGGCAGTGAAGCGCAGCGATCCACGCCGGGCATGATCGAGCACGGACTGCGGCAGGGATTTCCAGCAGCGATCGACTGCTGCGGTAAGCGCAGTTTCGGCTCCGTCTCGGATATCTGTGGCAACCACGTTCAGCCCGTGCGCCAGAAACAGGCAGGTCCAGCTTGCCCCGATGATACCGGTGCCGACCACGGTGACCGTGCTGATGTCGTCCGTCTCCACAAGCAACCCTCCTGTTACGCGCCGAGCGATCGGGATCCGATCCGACGCCACCCTCCGCCGTCGAATCCCTGGCGTCTTGGATAGCACGCAAGCTCTTGAGGTCCCAAGAATTCCGTCGGATTTTGGGTTGCTCCGACACTCTATCTACGCCTGTGGAAGGCACGGTCTGCTTGGGGGGCCTAAAGGTAACGATCGAGGCGTTCGCGCCTGAGACCGTTCCCCCGGATCCTTCCTGGCGGAGGGCGGAACCCGTTTTGACAGACGGCGGGATTGACACTTCCAGCCTCACCGTTATTCTCTTATAAAAAGTTATACAACATAATAGTGGAACAGATGAAACGGGAGCATAAGATGAAGTTCAAGATTGCATTGCTACTGGCGACAGCCCTGGTTGCTGCACCGTCGATCCTCTCGGCCCAGGAAAAGGGCGGCGTGATCAACGTCGCAACGATCGGCGAACCACCGACGCTCGACCCCATGGCCTCGACCGCCGACCTTGTCGGGATGACGACGCAGCACATTTTCGAAACGCTGTTTACCTTCGATGCTGAGTGGAAGGTCATTCCGCTGCTGGCCGAAACGATGCCCGTCATCTCGGCCGACGGCAAGACCTACGACATCACCCTGCGCAAGGACGTCAAATTTCACGACGGCACGACAATGACCTCGGCCGATGCCGTGGCTTCCATCGAACGGTGGATGTCGATCGCCTCGCGCGGCAAGCAGGCGGCACCCTATATCGAAAGAGTGGAGGCGACCGGCGACCTGTCGCTGAAGATCACGCTCAAATCTTCCTACGCGCCGCTGATGTCGCTGCTCGCCTTCAATAACTCGGCCGCCGTCATCCTGCCGAAGGCCAACCTCGCCGATCCGCTGACCAAAATCATCGGCACCGGTCCTTACATGCTGAAGGAACGCAAAGCCGACCAGTATATCCAGCTCGTCCGCTTCGATGGCTACAAGGCCCGCAGCGAGAAGGCTTCGGGCTTCGGTGGTGCGCGCAAGGCGATCCTCGACGAGATCCGCTTCGTTCCGGTACCCGACGCCAATACCCGCCTGCAGGGGGCCGTCTCCGGGCAGTTCGACTACACGGATTCGATCGCTCCAGAGAATTTCGACCGGCTGAAGGCCTCCACCGCCTCACAGCCGGTGGTGCTGAAGCCGTTCGGCGCGCCGGTGTTCGTCATGAACATGAAGGAGGGCATGATGACAAGCAAGGTGCTGCGCCATGCCATCCAGGTGGCGCTGAACCCGGAAGACATGCTGCTCGCCGCCTTCGGCAATCCCGAATTCTTTGCCGTCGACGGGGCGCTCTATCCCGAAGGCTATGTCTGGCACACCAAGGAAGGCATCGAGCGCTACGGTTCCGGCGATCCCGAAGCCGCCGCCAAGCTGATGAAGGAAGCCGGCTACGATGGCAAGCCGGTGCGCATCCTCACCAGCCGGCAATACGAGTTCCACTACAAGATGGCGCAGGTCGCCGCCGAGTACCTGAAGGCGGCGGGCTTTGCCGTCGACCTGCAGGTGTTCGACTGGGCGACGCTGACGCAGCGTCGCGCGGACCCGGCCCAGTGGGACATCTTCATCACTCACGGCCCGTTCCCGGCAGACCCGGCACTCAACGGCTGGATGTCCGACAGCTATCCCGGATGGTGGGCGAACGACGCCAAGCATGCGGCCGTCGACCCGTTCCTCGCCGAGCCCGACCTGCAGAAGCGCATCGCGCTGTTCGGCGCGGTGCAGAAAACCTTCTACGAGGAGGCGCCGGTGTTCAAGGTCGGCGATTTCAACGCGCTGAGTGCCGAGGCGAAGACGCTGCACAACGTCCAGCCCTCGCCGTGGCCGTACTTCTGGAACGTCACCACCGACAAAAAGTGAATCATTGCGCCGGCGCATCCCATCGCGCCGGCTTTTTCTTGAATCCCTGTTTTCTGAATTTTTGAGCGATAGCCATGACGAGAGCCTTTCCCGCCGACTTCCTCTGGGGCGTTGCCGCCTCTGCCTTCCAGACCGAGGGCGCCGTCCACGCGGACGGCCGCGGCCAGAGCGTCTGGGACACCTATGCCCACACGCCAGGCCGCACGACCAACGGTGATACAGCCGACATCGCCTGCGACCACTACCACCGCTACCCGGAAGACATCGAACTGATGCGGGGACTGGGGGTCAAGGCCTACCGCCTGTCGACCGCCTGGCCGCGGATATACCCCGACGGCGACGGACAGCTGAACAGCCGCGGGCTGGATTTCTACGACCGGGTGATCGACCTCCTCCTCCACGAGGGTATCGAGCCGTGGATCTGCCTCCACCACTGGGACATGCCGGTCTCGGTGGAAGAACGGGGCGGATGGCGCAGCCGCGACACGGCAAAAATGTTCGCTGACTACAGCGCCACCGTCATCCGTCACTTCGGCGACCGGGTGAAGCGCTTTGCGCCGATCAACGAGCCCAATGTCATTCCCTGGGTTGCCTACAATGTCGGCCGCCATGCGCCGGGCAGGCAGGACTACCAGTCGAGCCTGAAGGCGATCCATAACCTCAATCTTGCCCACGGACTGACGGTAAAGGCGGTGCGCGCCGAAGCCCCAACCGCCGAGGTTGGCAACATCGTGTCGCTCGGGCCCGTCCGTCCGCACTATGACGATGCCGCGCATGAAGAGGCCCGCATCCTCGGCGATTGCCTCTGGCGCCGGATGCTGGTCGATCCGCTGTGGCTCGGGACATATCCGGACCCGCTCGCCAAGGAGATGGAGCCGCTGATCCAGCAGAACGACATGCAGGACATCAGCCAGAAGATGGATTTCTTCGGCCTCAACCACTATAATCCGGTGTTTGTCGGACCCAATCCTAATACGACCTTCGGCGTCGCCGAAACCGCGCCGCCGACGGGCATGGGGCCGCTGACGGACGTCAACTGGGTCGTCGATCCGGCAGCTTTCCTGGAGCAGATCCGCGATACAAGTTCCCGCTATGGAAAGCCCACCATCTACATCACCGAGAACGGCGCCTCCTACCCCGACGCGCTCACCAGCGCACGCGAGGTGATCGACAACGACCGGATCGCCTATTTCCACCAGTATCTCGACAAACTGCTCGACGCGATCGACGAGGGCCACGACATCCGCGGCTACTTCGCCTGGTCGCTGATGGACAATTTCGAATGGGGACGAGGCTTCTCCAAGCGCTTCGGCCTCGTTTACGTCGACTACCCGACCCTTCAGCGCATCCCGAAGAGATCCTACTACTGGCTGCGGGACACAATCACAGCCAATGCCATCTGATGCCGACGGGGGCAAAGCGGGTGGCGGATTGACACCAGCTGTTGCTGCGGTATTCTACAATTAACAAGCATAATACATAATAATGGAACAACGAACCGGGAGACTTCGACATGAGGATGAAACTTGCGTTCCTTGCCGCCACGGCGCTGATCATCGCACCGTCCCTCACACTTGCTGCCGAGAAGGGCGGCGTCATCAACGTTGCGACCATCGGCGAACCGCCGACGCTCGATCCGATGGCCTCGACCGCCGATCTGGTCGGCATCGTTACCCAGCACATGTTCGAAACGCTCTACACGTTCGACAAGAACTGGAAGACGGTGCCGCTTTTGGCCGAAGCCATGCCGGAGATCAGCGCCGACGGCAAAACCTACACGATCAAGCTGAGGAACGGCATCAAATTTCATGACAGGTCGGACATGGCGTCGGACGACGTCGTCGCCTCGCTGAACCGCTGGGTGAAGGTCGCCTCGCGCGGCAAACAGGCAGCAGCCTTCCTCGACAAGGTCACTGCGACCGACCCCTCTACCGTGACGATCACGCTGAAGCAGCCCTATGCACCGCTCGTTTCGCTGCTCGCCTTCAACAATTCCGCGGCGATCATCCTGCCGTCGGAAAAGCAGGACGAGCCGATGAAGGATTTCATCGGTACCGGCCCCTACATGCTGAAGGAACGCAAGGCCGACCAGTATATCCAGCTGACCCGCTTCGACGGCTACACGCCGCGTTCGGGCGAAAGCGACGGATACGGCGGCGCCCGCCATCAGTATCTCGACGAAATCCGCTTCGTGCCGGTGCCGGACGCCAACACCCGCGTCGAGGCGGCGATCTCTGGTCAATACGATTATATCGACTCCATTCCGGTCGAATCCTTCGAGAAGGTGAAGGCGTCGTCGGCTGTCGAGCCGCTGGTGCTGAAGCCATTCGGCTATCCGGTCTTCGTCTTCAACACGGCCGAAGGCGTTGCCAAGGACGTTGCCATCCGCAAGGCGATCCGCCAGGCGCTTAGCATGGAAGACATGATGGCTGCAGCTTTTGGCAGCACGGACTTTTACGCGCTCGACGGCAATATCTACCCGAAGAACTTTGTCTGGAGCACGGATGCCGGGGTCGAGGGCAGCTATAACCTCGCCGATCCGGAGGGTGCAGCCGCGGCTGCCAAGGCTGCCGGCTACGACGGCAAGCCGATCCGCATCCTGACCAGCCGCCAATACGAGTTCCACTACAAGATGGCGCAGGTTGCGGCGGAATACCTGAAGCTTGCCGGCTTTACCGTCGACATGCAGGTCGTCGATTGGGCAACGCTCACCCAGCGGCGCGCCGACAAGGGCCTCTGGGATATCTACATCACCCACAGCCCGTTCCTGCCCGAGCCGGCGCTGATCGGTTCGCTTGCGCCGACCTCGCCCGGCTGGTGGGACACGCCGCTGCGCAAGCAGACGGTCGAGGCATTCTCTGCTGAGCCGGACGCAGACAAGCGGGTCGCGCTCTGGGCCGACGTGCAGAAGGCCATGTATGCCGAGATCCCCTACATGAAGATCGGTGACTTCAACGCCGTCTCGGCCAAGTCCAAGAAGGTCGAAGGCGTCGAGCCCGCTCCGTGGCCCTACTTCTGGAACGCCTCCATCAAGAAGTAATTCATATCGACGATCCCGTAGCCGCCATCGGGCGGCGCCGGGTTCAAGACTGTTCTCTTCGCGGCAGCCGTCGCGAAGACACGGGAAGCCAGATACATGATCCGTTACATTTTCCAGCGCCTGGCCGGCATGATCGTCGTGATGTTCCTCGTCGTGACCATCGTCTTCGTCATCGTCCGCGTTACCCCCGGCGATCCGGCCGCCGTCATGCTCGGGCCTGATGCCTCGGCGCAGGACATCGCCGACCTGCGCGTCCGGCTGGGTCTCGATCAGCCGCTGGTGGTGCAGTATGTCTACTACATCGGCCAGATGCTGAAAGGCGATCTGGGGCAGTCGATCTTCCTCAATATGCCGGTCGCATCGGCTCTCCTGGACCGCGCTGAGCCGACCTTCTTCCTGACGCTGTTCTCGCTGGCCATTGCCACCGTCATCGCGCTGCCGATCGGCATCTATGCCGCCTATCGGCGCGGCTCCTTCGTCGACCAGGCCGCGACCACGATCGCCATGCTGGCCGCCAGCATTCCGAGTTTCTGGCTCGGCCTCATTCTGATGCAGTTCTTTGCCGTGCGGCTGAACCTGTTTCCGGTCTCCGGTTACGGCGGTCCGGGTTCCAGCTTCGCCGACCGCATGTATCATCTGACGCTGCCGGCATTTGCGCTCGGCATCGTCTCCTCGGCGCTGATCCTGCGGTTTACCCGCGCCTCGATGCTCGACGTGCTGGGTGACGACTACATCCGTACCGCCCGCGCCAAGGGGCTGATCGAGCGCCGCGTCATCCTCAAGCACGCCTTGAAGAATGCGCTGATCCCGATCCTCACCGTCATCGGCCTGACCGCTGCCGTGCTGATCTCCGGTGCCGTCGTCACCGAGACCGTGTTCGGGCTTCCGGGTGTCGGCAGCCTCGTCGTCTCGGCCGTTCTGCGGCGCGACTATCCGGTCATCCAGGGCGCGCTGCTGGTTATCGCGGCGCTCTACGTTCTCATCAATTTCGCGATCGACATGCTCTATCTGCTGATCGATCCGCGCGTACGTTACTGAGGGGCGTGACCGATGACAGATATCGCGACCACCACACCCACACCTGCCGTCAGCGAGAACGTGAAATTCCTGCGGCGCTTCCTCAAACGCAAGACCGTGGCGGTCGGCCTGGTCGTGCTGGTGATCTTCGTCGTGCTCGCGGTGCTCGCGCCTTGGATCGCACCCTATTCGCCGTCCAAGCTGTCGATCGTCAACCGGCTGAAGCCGCCAAGCGAACCGTTCTGGTTTGGAACCGATGAATTCGGCCGCGACGTGTTTTCGCGCACCATTTATGCCGGCCGGCTGTCGCTGCTGGTCGGAGCCTCGGTGGTCGTGCTGTCGGCAGCGATTGGCGTGACGCTCGGCCTGCTTGCCGGCTTCTTCCAGAAGCTCGACACCCCGATTGCCCGCCTCATCGACGCGATGATGGCGTTTCCGGACATCCTGCTCGCCATCGCTCTGGTGGCAGCGCTCGGTCCGTCGCTGACGACGGTCATCGTCGCGCTGTCGATCGTCTACTCGCCGCGGCTTGCCCGCATCGTGCGCGCCTCGACGCTGGTTATCCGCGAACTTCCTTACGTGGAGGCGGCGCAGGCGCTCGGCATTTCGACCTTCCACATCATGACGCGCCACGTGCTGCGCAACCTGCTGTCGCCGATCCTCGTCCAGGGGACCTTCCTGTTTGCCAGCGCCATGCTGGCGGAGGCCGGCCTGTCCTTCCTGGGCCTCGGCGTCAGTCCCGAAATTCCGACCTGGGGAACCATGATCGCCGGCGGCCGCCAGTATATCGGGCAGGCCGACTGGATGACCTATTTCCCGGGCTTTGCCATCATTCTTTCCGTGCTCTCGCTGCAGATGGTCGGCGACGGGTTGCGGGACATGCTCGATCCAAGACTGCGAAGGGATTTGTGATATGAACGGCCACACGGGAAAGCCGCTCCTCCTCACCAACATCAAGCCGATGGCCTTCGGCGCCACTGCTGAAGGCGGCACCACCGATATCCTGATCGGCGGCGACGGCAAGATTGCTGCGATCGGCCAATCGATTGACGCTCCCGCCGACGCGGAGCGCATCGACGGAAAGGGCGCCTGGATCTCGCCAGGCTGGGTGGATCTGCACGTACATATCTGGCACGGCGGCACCGACATCTCGATCCGTCCGTCGGAATGCGGCGCCGAGCGCGGCGTCACCACGCTGGTCGATGCGGGTTCGGCAGGCGAGGCCAACTTCCACGGCTTTCGCGAGTACATCATCGAGCCGTCGCGTGAACGCATCAAGGCGTTCCTGAACCTCGGTTCGATCGGTCTCGTCGCCTGCAACCGGGTGCCGGAACTGCGCGACATCAAGGACATCGATCTCGATCGCATCCTCGAATGCTACGCGGAGAACAGCGAGCATATCGTCGGCATCAAGGTGCGCGCCAGCCACGTCATCACCGGTTCCTGGGGCGTGACGCCGGTGAAGCTCGGCAAGAAGATCGCCAAGATCCTCAAGGTGCCGATGATGGTGCATGTCGGCGAGCCGCCGGCGCTCTACGACGAGGTGCTGGAAATTCTCGGCCCCGGCGACGTCGTCACCCACTGCTTCAACGGCAAGTCCGGCTCGTCGATCATGGAGGACGAGGATCTCTTCAACCTCGCCGAACGCTGCGCCTCGGAAGGCGTGCGTCTCGATATCGGCCATGGCGGCGCGTCGTTCTCGTTCAAGGTGGCGGAAGCAGCGATCGCCAGGGGCCTGCTGCCGCATTCGATCTCGACCGACCTTCACGGGCATTCGATGAACTTCCCGGTCTGGGACCTGGCAACGACGATGTCGAAACTGCTGTCGGTCGGCATGCCGTTCGACAAGGTCGTCAACGCTGTTACCCACGCACCGGCAGAAGTCATCCGTCTCGACATGGAAAACCGGCTGTCGGTCGGCCAGCGCGCCGACTTCACGATCTTCGACCTGATCGATGCCGATCTCGAGGCGACAGATTCCAACGGCGATGTCTCGCAGCTGAAGCAGCTGTTCGAGCCGCGCTACGCGATCATCGGATCAGAAGCGATCACCGCCAGCCGCTATATCCCGCGGGCACGCAAGCTGGTGCGTCATAGCCACGGCTATTCCTATCGCTGAGCCATCCAACACATCGCATGACCCAATTCGCATGACACAGGAGTTCGCGTGACACAGGTATCGACCAAAACCGGCGCCGAGGCGACCACGCCGATCGCACGGCTCGCCGCGCTGGGCATCGAGCTGCCGCCCGCGCCGCCGCCGATCGCCAATTTTGTCACCCACGTGATCGAGGGCAACATGCTCTATCTCTCGGGGCAGGGGCCCCGCGAGGCCGATGGCTTCATGCACACCGGCAAGGTCGGCGCCGCCGTGAGTGCCGAGAAGGCCTACGACGACGCGCGCCTGACGGGCATCAACCTTCTGGCCGTCATGCACGACGCGCTTGGCGACCTGTCGCGCGTCAAGCGGGTGGTGAAGCTCCTCGGCATGGTCAATGCCGCACCGGATTTCGGTGATCACCCGCAGGTCATCAACGGCTGTTCGGACCTCTTCAATGCCGTGTTCGGTGAAGCCGGGCGGCATGCGCGCTCGGCCGTCGGTTTCGGTTCGCTGCCCGGCAACATTACGGTCGAGATCGAAGCGATCGTTGCATTGCACGATTGATCAGCGGGGAGAGACGGTCAGTGGTTGCGCCAGCCCATCAGCTTTTCGATCCGAGCCGCCGAGGCCTTGACGCGTTCGGCGTAGCCGGTTTCGTCGGCGAAGGCCTTCTGTTCGGGAAGGACGATGGAGATGGTCGCGACGCAGTCACCCTTGCCGTCGACGATCGGCGAGGCGATGCACGCGACGGCGTAATCGGATTCGCCGGCCTGGACCGAGAGCCGCTCCTCGAAGGCCTTGGCGGCGGCCTCCGACAGTTCAGCCGGATCGATCGTAGCGCGGCCGGTCGGCGAGATGCGCGCACCGCGTTTGAACAGGTCGATGCGCTCGGCTTCCGCCATGTGGCCGACCAGCAGGCGACCCGACGCCGTCCAATTCAGCGGAACCCGCGTGCCGACGCGCGAGGTGACCTGAAAGTGGCTCGGGCCATCGGCCATGGCCAGCACCAGCATGTGCTCGGCGTCGCGACCGCAGACTTGCACCGTCTCGCCCGTCTCGCGGCAAAGATCGTGCATTTCGTGGGTGGCGACGCTCATGAAGTCCAGCGATCGGGCGTAGGCGAGACCGTAGTGATAGAGCCGCGCGCCAAGCCACAGCGTCCCGTCGGCATTGCGGGCCAGCATGTTCTTGTCGACGAGATCGTCGATGATCACGTACACGGTGGAGAGCGGCGCCTTGACCGCCTTGGCGATCGCGTAAGCTCCCGCCGGAGATCCCGTCTCGTAGAGGTAATCGATCACCTGCAGGGCGCGGTCGATGCCACTGACCCGCGAACGGCGCTGCTTGCCGTCGTCTGCCACGCCAGGCGCAGCGTCGGAAAGTGCGTCCGACCGAGATGCCGTCATATCCAAGCTCGCACTCCTGCGCTCCACTCTATCTATTGCATTACTATGGCATAGGGCCTCGCCCGGCAATCGAAATCAGCGCCGGCTTCGGCGCCACACTCTGGAGAATGACATGTCCGACGATATTCGCACGAAACTCGGCCTTCGCCCGGTGATCAACGTGTCGGGGACGATGACCGGCCTGGGCGCCTCGATCGTCGTGCCGGAAGCCATCGCCGCGATGACGGCGATCCTGCCGCAGTTCGTCGAGGTCAACGACCTGCAGCGCAAGGCAAGCGCCGTGATCGCCCGGCTGACCGGCGGTGAAGCGGGCTTCGTCACGGCATCCTGCTCTTCGGGCATCAGCCTTGCGGTTGCCGGCACAATCACCGGGCCGGATCTGCTGGCGATCGAGAAGCTGCCGGAAATCTCGACGCCGAAGAACGAGGTCCTCCTGCAGATGGGCCATGTCGTCAGCTACGGCGCGCCCGTCGACCAGGCGATCCGCATCGCCGGCGGCAAGACCCTGATGATCGGCCAGGCGACATCGACGCATCGCTATCACATGGAGAACGCCATCACCGACCGCACGGCGGCTGCCGTATACGTCGTGTCGCACCATGTCGTCGATTACGGCCTGCTGAACCTCAAGGAGTTCGTCGAAATCGCCCATGCCAAGGGCGTGCCGGTGATTGTCGATGCGGCATCGGAATACGACCTCAAGATCTTCCTCGATCAGGGCGCCGATATCGTGATCTACTCCGGGCACAAATTTTTGGGCGGCCCAACATCCGGCGTCGTCGCCGGGCGCAAGGACCTCGTGCGCAACGCATTCCTGCAGAACATGGGGATCGGCCGTGGCATGAAGGTTGGCAAGGAAAGCATCTTTGGCGTCATGGCGGCGCTGGAGGCCTGGGAAAACCGCGATCACGTCGGCATCCGCGAGCGGGAAACCGGGTACCTGAACCTCTGGAAGCAGACGCTGGATGGCCGCCCGGGCGTCACGGCGCTGATCGAACCCGACCCCACCAACAACCCGCTCGACCGTATGCGCGTGATCATCAAGGCTGAGGAGGCGCATATCACCGCCTGGGATCTGGCGGCTGCGCTGCGCAACGGCAGCCCACCGATCATCGTGCGCGATCATGAGGTCGAGCACCACTACTTCTACCTCGACCCGTGCAATCTGCATCCCGGCCAGGAGACGGTGGTGGCCCAGCGTCTGTCGGAAGAACTCGACAAGGCGCGCGCCTCCAACGAGATCATCGCCACGGCCATCGAGGATCTGGCGCGCCACCGATTTGATGGTGCGCTGCGCTGGCCGGATTGAGCAGGATAGAGCCCGCCCCAGCCCCCTCCCCACAAGCGGGAGGGGCTTAACCTAGCCGATCCGCCGGATCCCTGATTGAGGCGGGCGGTTGCCACAAGTCTTCTCGCCCCTTGTGGGGAAGATGGCCGGCAGGCCCGAGGGGACTTGCTCAGCCGCAGGACGCAAGTTGTCACTTCTGAAGTGCTTGCTTGCCGAGCCAGAGCGAGAGCCAAATTAGAACCAAAGGAACGCCCGATGATCACCGCCGCCAAGACCCTTGCAGCCGCCGATCCGGTCCTGTCCGTCGAACACTTGACGACATCCTTCATGGTGGATGGCGAGTGGAAGCCTGTCGTGCGCGACATCTCGTTCACCGTCGCTCCCGGCGAAACGGTCGCGATCGTCGGCGAGAGCGGCTCGGGCAAGTCGGTCACCTCGCTGTCGATCATGCGGCTGCTGCAAGCTGATTCCAGCCGCATCGAGGGCAAGGTGTTTCTCGGCGGCCGGGATCTTCTGGCGCTGCCGGAACACGAGATGCGCAAGGTGCGCGGCAACGACGTGGCGATGATCTTTCAGGAGCCGATGACGAGCCTCAACCCGCTCTTCACCATCGGCGACCAGATTTCTGAAGCGCTTCTGGCGCATAACGCGATCAGCAGGGCCGAGGCCAAGGCCGAAACCATCCGCATCCTGGAAAAGGTGCGCATCCCCTCGGCCGCCTCGCGGTTCGACGAGTATCCGCATCGCTTTTCCGGCGGCATGCGCCAGCGCGTGATGATCGCCATGGCGCTCGCCACGAAGCCGAAACTGCTGATCGCCGACGAGCCGACGACGGCGCTCGACGTCACCATCCAGGGACAGATCCTCGACCTCATCAAGATGCTGCAGGAAGAGGAGGGGACGTCGGTTCTCTTCATCACCCACGACATGGGCGTCGTTGCCGAGATCGCCGATCGCACAGTGGTGATGTACCGCGGCGAACAGGTCGAGAGCGGCAAGACCGCCGACATCTTTCATCGGGGCCAGCATCCATATACGCGGGCGCTTCTGTCGGCCGTTCCCGTGCTGGGCTCTATGCAGTCCTTCGAGAGGCCGCTGCGGTTTCCGGTCGTCGATACGGGGACGGGCCTCTCAGACGTGCCGATCGAGGTTGCCGATACGGTCGCGGATGGACAGCCGATCCTGCAGGTGAAGAACCTCACAAAGCGCTTCGACATCCATTCCGGTCTCTTCGGAAAGCTCTCCGGCCGCGTGCATGCAGTCGAGAATATCTCGTTTGATCTGCGAGCCGGCGAAACCTTGTCACTGGTCGGCGAATCCGGCTGCGGCAAATCCACCACCGGCCGCGCGATCATGCGGTTGATCGAGCCGGACAGCGGCTCGGTGCTGGTCGAGGGAAGGGAGGTTCTGGCGCTCGACAAGCGAGACATGCGCGAGATGCGCAAGTCGGTGCAGATGATCTTCCAGGATCCCTATGCATCGCTCAATCCGCGCATGACTGTCGGCGCAGCGATCGCCGAACCATTCCTCGAGCACAAGATGGGGGATGGAAAACAGGCTAAGGACGTCGTCGCCGATATGCTGGTCAAGGTCGGCCTGACGCCGGACATGGCGAAGCGCTATCCGCACGAGTTTTCCGGCGGCCAGCGGCAGCGCATCTGCATTGCACGGGCTCTGGCCCTGCGACCGAAAGTGATCGTCGCCGATGAGAGCGTCTCTGCGCTCGACGTGTCGATCAAGGCGCAGGTCATCAACCTGATGCTCGACCTGCAGCAGGAGCTCGAGCTCGCCTTCCTGTTCATCAGCCACGACATGGCGGTCGTTGAACGGGTCAGCCATCGGGTGGCGGTCATGTACCTGGGGGAAATCGTCGAGATCGGGCCGCGCGCTTCGGTATTCGGCAACCCGCAACATGCCTATACCAAGCGGCTGATGTCGGCCGTACCGGTCCCGGATCCGGAACGCCGCCGAGTGAAAAGCGGTGCGGCGGTCGAGGAGCTGAAGAGCCCCATCCGGCCGGTCGACTACAAGATCGTACCGATGCAGTATCGGGAGGTCTCCGCCGGTCACCTCGTTGCCCAAGCGTAAGGTGTAAGCACGTGCGTTGGTGTACGCTCGAAGGGCGGATGAGCCAGTCTAAAAATCGGGGCAAATCTTCAGGCCGGTGTACCGGCGAAAGCCAAAACGGCTTTCGGTGTCAGGCCCAATTCCTTAGAACGGGTGCAACTGACAATCCCCGGGAGGAAACATGAAGATCACCAAGCTGGAAACGGTGCGGATCGCTGAGCGAAGCAACCTGCTCTGGGTTCTCGTCCACACCGACGAGGGCATTACCGGTCTCGGCGAGACGTTCTTCGGAGCCGAGACCGTCGAGAGCTACATCCACGAATATGTGGCGCCGCGGGTGATCGGTCGCGATCCGCTGGCGATCGATCTGCTTGCCCAGGATCTGGTCGGCTATGTCGGCTTCCGGTCGTCCGGCGCCGAAGTGCGCGGCAATTCCGCTTTCGACATCGCGCTCTGGGACATTTTCGGCAAGGCCACCGGCCAGCCGATCGCGCAACTGCTCGGCGGCTTCTCGCGCAAGGAGATCCGCACCTACAACACCTGCGCCGGCACCGAATACATCAAGAAGGCGACCGGCCAGGCGACTGCGAATTACGGGCTGACCGGCGGCACCGCCTATGACGATCTCAACGGCTTCCTGCACCGGGCCGACGAACTGGCGGAATCGCTGCTGGCCGATGGGGTCACCGCCATGAAGATCTGGCCGTTCGATGCCGCCGCCGAAAAGACCAAGGGCCAGTACATCTCGTCGTCCGACCTGAAGACGGCGCTCGAACCCTTCGAGAAGATCCGCAAGGCGGTCGGCGACAAGATCGACATCATGGTCGAGTTCCACTCGATGTGGCAGCTCCTGCCGGCGATGCAGATCGCCAAGGCGCTGACCCCCTACGGCACCTTCTGGCACGAAGACCCGATCAAGATGGACAGCCTGTCCAGCCTCAAGCGCTATGCGGAAGTCTCGCCGGCGCCGATATCGGCTTCGGAAACTCTCGCCACCCGCTGGGGTTTCCGCGACTATCTGGAGACCGGGGTCGCCGGCATCGTCATGCTCGACATCTCCTGGTGCGGCGGCCTGTCCGAGGCCCGCAAGATCGCCTCCATGGCGGAAGCCTGGCACCTGCCTGTCGCACCGCATGACTGCACCGGGCCGGTGGTCCTGTGCGCGTCCACTCATCTGTCGCTCAATGCGCCGAATGCGCTGGTGCAGGAAAGCGTGCGGGCGTTCTACAACACCTGGTACCGCGATCTGGTGACGGCCCTGCCTGAAGTGAAGAACGGCATGATCACGGTTCCCCCCGGTCCCGGTCTCGGCATGGAGTTGAACCCGGACCTGGACAAGACGTTCACCGTCAGCCGACGGTTCTCCGACGCTTCGATCCTGTGAGGCGGCGATGCAAGCGTCTCACACGTCCCGCCTGAAGAGCCTGTCGGCAGCCGGCCCGGCGCTGATGCTGCTCGGTATGCTGATGTTCGCCTTGAACGATGCGATGGGGAAATGGCTCGTCTCAAGCTACGGGCTCGGCCAGGTCGTCCTCTTGCGCAGCCTTGCCGCGCTCGTCATTCTCGTCCCTATCGTCTGGATGGCCGGCCTGCCGGCGTTGAGGGCCGCCGAGCGGCCATGGATGCAGTTCGCCCGCGTCGCATGCTCGACGACGGAGGTCTTCTGCTTCTATTTCGCCGTCATGTATCTGCCGCTCGCCGACGTGATGACCTACTGGCTTGCCGCGCCGATCTACGTTGCGGCGGCGTCGCCGCTCCTGCTCGGCGAACGGGTGGGCTGGCGGCGATGGACGGCGATCGCCGTCGGCTTCGTCGGCGTCATCATCACGCTTGAACCGTCAAGCGCGATGTTCACCATGCCTGCGGTGATCTCGATCATCGGCAGTGCCGCCTTTGCCTTCATGCTGCTTTCGGGTCGCTTCCTGCGCGGCACGCCGGATTCGACGCTGGTCTTCTTCCAGGTCAGCGGCGCGGGGCTGGCAGGGCTGGCGTTCGCGCCGTTCGGCTGGTCGCCGATCCAGTCGGGCCTCGACCTTGGCCTGCTCGCCCTGCTCGGCATCGTCGCCATGGCGGCTCACATGCTCGTCAATCGCGCCCTGAAGATATCCGATGCCGCGACGGTCGCGCCGCTCCAGTACACGCTTCTGCTGTGGGCGGTGGTGTTTGGCTGGATGTTCTTCGGTGATGTGCCGCGGCTCGGAATGATCGTCGGCGCTGCGCTGATCGTCGCCTCCGGTCTGTTCATCTTCATCCGCGAACAGATGCTGAAGAAGCGGGACGCGGTGCTTCCGGCCATCCCTGAATAGCAAAAGGCCCGCGCCATTGCTGGCGCGGGCCTTCGTCGATTGATCACAAATCCGGGTGTCTCGCCCGGATCTGTCCGCGGATCAGTTGCCGCGGATCGTCTTCAGCTCAGCCAGGATGCCGTCAACCACGTCGGCGCCAATCTCGGCCTTGTGCTTTTCATAGACGACCATGGACTTCTCGCGGATGCGGGCCTGCTCTTCCGGCGACAGCTGGTTCACTTCCAGACCGGCTTCCTTGATCTTTTCCAGCGACTTCTTGTTCAGGTCTGCGATGACCTGACGCTCGACGTCACGACCAACCACGGCGCAGTCACGCAGGGCAGCCTGCTCTTCCGGGGCGTAGGAGTTGAAGATCGGCTTCGAGAACAGGAAGAGGAACGGCGTGTAGGCGTGGTTCGTCTCGGTGACGTACTTCTGCACTTCGAAGAACTTCGACGTGTCGATGGTCACGTAGGGGTTTTCCTGCGCGTCGATCGCCTTGGTCTCAAGTGCCGAGTACACTTCGCCGAATGCCATCGGCGTAGCGTTTGCGCCGAGGTTCTGGAAGGTGTCGAGGAAGATGTTGTTCTGCATGACGCGAACCTTCATCCCCGAGAAGTCTTCCCACTTGGTCACCGGACGCTGCGAGTTCGACAGGTTGCGGAAGCCGTTTTCCCAGTAGGCAAGGTTCACCAGGCCTGCTGCGTCGAGCTTCTCGTTCATGCTGTCGCCGAACTTGCCGTCGAGAACCTGGTAGGCTTCCGCGGGGCTGGAGAACAGGAAGGGAAGGTCGAAGACGCCAAGCGCCGGGATGATTCCGACCAGCGGCGAGGACGAGGTAACGACGGCTTCCTGGACGCCCGAACGGAGCGCCTGGGTTGCCTGAAGGTCGCCGCCGAGCGCGCCGCCCCAGAAGGCGGTCAGCTTCAGCTTGCCGCCCGACTTCTCGTCGAGGCAGGCCTGCATGGCCTTGATGCCGTTGCCGACCGGGTGATCGGCATTGATGCCGTTCGACACGCGGATGTTACGGCTCTTGAATTCGGCGAAGGCCGGAGCCGCACCCGAGATCGCGATGGCGATTGCGGTGGTTGCAAAAAGTAGTTTCTTCATGTTGGTCCTCCCATTTGGACAGTTGAAGTAGAAGCGGTGAAGTCGGCGCCGGTCAACGCAGCCATTGAGCCGGCACGGTAACGATTTCCGGAAATGCCACGAGCAGCAGCAGCAGAACCGTCTGGGTGAGCAGGAACGGCGCAACCCCGATCGTGACCTTGCCGAGCGGAATGCGACCGACGCCGCTGACGACGTTCAGCACCACGCCGACCGGCGGCGTGATAAGCCCGATGCAGTTGTTCATGATGAACATCACGCCGAAGTAGACGGGGTCGATGCCTGCCTGCTTGATGATCGGCATCAGCACCGGCGTCAGGATCAGGATCGTCGGCGTCAGGTCGAGCGCCGTCCCGACGACCAGCACGAGGACCATGATCGCCAGCATCAGCAGCTTCGGGCGGTCGATCAGCGGTTCGATGTAGCCGGTGATTTCGGCCGGGATGTTGGCCGCGGTGATCAGCCAGGCCGAAACAAGTGCGGCGCAGACGAGGAACATGATGACGGATGTGGTCTTGGCGGCGCGCAGGATGACCTGTGGTAGGTCGCGCGGCTTCAGCTCACGGTAGATCACCATGCCGACGAACATCGCGTAGACGGCGGCAACGACGGCGGCTTCGGTCGGCGTCACGACGCCGGCCTTGATACCGCCGAGGATGATGACGGGCATGCCGAGCGCCCAGAGCGCACGGCCGGTCGCCGTTACCCGCTCCTTGCTGGAAGCCTTCGGCAGCGGCTGGATGTTGTCCTTGCGCACGACGTACAGCCAGGTGCCGATCAGAGAAAGGCCCATCAGCAGGCCCGGCACGATGCCGGCCATGAACAGCTGGGTGATCGAGACGTTGGCCGCGACACCGAAGACGATGAAGGCCATCGAAGGCGGAATGACCGGCGCGATGATGCCGCCAGCGGCGATCAGGCCGCCCGAACGGGGAATGTTGTAGCCGGCCTTGGCCATCATCGGGATGAGGATGGCGGCAAGCGCTGCGGTATCGGCGGCAGCCGAGCCGGAGATGCTGGCCATGATCAGGGCCGCAACGATGGCGACGATGCCGAGGCCGCCGCGGATATGGCCGACAAGCGCGATGGCGAAATCGATGATGCGCTTCGACAGGCCACCGGAATTCATCAGTTCGCCGGCGAGGATGAAGAAGGGGATGGCAAGCAGGGTGAAAGTGTCGGCACCCGCGATCATGTTCTGGGCGATGATCTGCGAATTGAACATGCCCATGAACCACATGAGCACGACGCCGCAGAACATCAGCGAGAAGGCGACCGGCACGCCGACGGCCATGGCGCCAAGCAGTGAGCCGACGAAGACGAGTAGGGTCATATCAGGTCCGCTCCGCCATCTGCTCGATGGTCATGTTTTCGCCGGCGAATGCCGCAATCTCGTCGTCCGTCACGCGGCCCGTCACAAGCCGCACAAGCCGCTCCAGTGATATCAGCATGCAGCCCGCGCCGGTGAAGAAGCCGACGCCATAGACCCAGGCCATCGACAGGCCGGTCACCGGGGCAACCATGCTGGAGTTGATCGGCAGCTGCACCCATGTGCCCCAGAAGAAGATCCCCGAGCACAGGATGATCGTCAGGTTGCTGAGGATCATGCAGAAGATCCGGCCCTTGCGGCCGAACATCGCCACGAGCGTCTCGACCCCCAGGTGGCCGTATTCACGGAAGGCGACGACCGCGCCGATGAAGGTGAGCCAGACGAAGAAGTAGCGTGACAGTTCGTCGGATACCGTCAGGCCGGAATTGAAGCCGTAGCGGAGGATGACGTTGCCGAACACCATCAGTGCCATGCCTGACAAGAGCAGGATCAGCAGGATCTCGAGGAACCGGTAAAATAGATCGATTGTCTTGTGCATTGTCTCCCCCCGATGCCTCCTACAGCAGCCCGCGCCGGGCCAGGTTCTTCATCAGTGCAGTTATTCCGAAATTCCATTCCGGGCATTTATCGCTGTATTCCACCCGGTTGATCAGACGCCCGAGTGTCGGGCTGGAGATCTCGACGATGTCGCCGATCTCGTGCGTGAAGCCCATTCCCTTGCCGCGGCGGTCCTTGACGGGCGCGAACATCGTGCCGAGGAACAGCAGGGCCCCATCGGGGTACTGGTGACTGCGATTGAGCAGTTGTGATGTGAGGTCTTCCGGCGAGCGGCTGATGGCGCGCATCGGGCTGACGCCGGTCATCTCGAAACCGTCGGTGCCCTTGACCGACAGGCTGATCTCGGCGGCCTTGACGTCTTCCAGCGTGAACCTGCCATCGAACAGGCGGATGAACGGTCCGACCGAACAGGACGCGTTATTGTCCTTGGCCTTGCTCAGCAGCAGTGCCGAGCGGCCTTCGAAA
This sequence comes from Rhizobium sp. SAFR-030, assembly GCF_059415005.1. Lineage (NCBI taxonomy): Bacteria > Pseudomonadati > Pseudomonadota > Alphaproteobacteria > Hyphomicrobiales > Rhizobiaceae > Rhizobium > Rhizobium sp. SAFR-030. Next base: position 139,941 of record NZ_JBPFDO010000002.1, read on the forward strand.
TCGCGCAGGTTGACGTCGTTGCCGAGCGTCGCGCCGATGATCTCACCCTTCGAGGTGATGGCGAGCACGACTTCGGGCTCGGGATTGTTCCAGTCAGACTTGGGATGGATGCCGACCGCAGATCCGCAGCCGACGGAGGACATCGGCTGGGCCTTGGTGAAGATTTCTGCATCCGGGCCAATGCCGACTTCGAGATACTGCGACCAGAGGCCCATCTCCTGCAGCAGCGCCTTCACTTCGGCAGCTTTTTCAGAACCGGCGGTCAGACCCTTGAGGTTGTCGCCGAGCACCGGCGCCAGACGCCCGCGGATTTCCTGCGCATGCAGGGGGTCGCCCTTGGCCTGTTCCTCGATGACCCGTTCCAGCATGCTGTTGGCAAAGGTCACTCCGGCGGCCTTGATCGCCTGCAGGTCGGCTGGCGCCAGAAGTTCGCCGGCAGTGCCGTTCAGGAAATCGTCGAGGCTGCCGAGATCGGCAAATGAGGTCTTGGCGGAAAGCGTCTCGACCAGACCGTCGATCTCCAGAAGCATCGACAGCGTCGGTGCGAGGGAAGAGAGGTCGAGGAGACGCCCGTCCGACAAAAGGACGGGGCAGGGGCCATCGGCGGATTTCGACCATACGCGTCCGACCAGCAATGCGTTCGATGCATCGACCGGCAAGATGGTGTCCGACGACAGGGCATTCTGATGCGCCACGAAAATCCTCCCTTGGTGATCAAGAGGGCCTCCACCCTCTCGTCGTTGTCAGATGTCCGACAACGTAGTGCGCCGTTTTAGTATGACTTTTCCATTCTGTCTAGAAGAGGTCGAAGCTCATCCAAAGGAAAGCCGACCTCCACCATCTAGACCATTTCCAACTCCAGGTTAAGGCGTCGGGCAGCGCCATCCAGATGATGCCTCATCGCGGCCTTCGCGGCTAGCGGATCACCGGTGGCAATGGCATCGCGGATAGCAACATGCTCGGCGATCGTCACCTCGACGATCTCCTCGAGGATGGCGGCAGCTCGTGCTGCATTGATGGCGATGTGCGTCCTCTCGGCGATGAAGCCGATGAACTGCTGGAAGTATTCGTTGCGGGTCGCCGCAGAAACCGCCCGGTGGAACGCCAGGTCGGCGACAATTCCCTGGTCCGTCCATCTCTCGGCGCCCGACATCTGGCTCAGCAGTTCGTCCAGCCGGGCAAGGTCGTCTTCCGAATGATGAAGGGCTGCGAGCCCGGCGGCTTCGGTTTCCAGCGTGTACCGCACCTGAAACAGGTCGCGAAATGCATCGCGGTCGCCTGGCGGTCCGGAATCGATCCGAATCGACTGACGCTGCTGGATCTCGGTTGCGAAGGCGCCGACCCCTTGCCGGGTCTCGACGAGGCCTTCGTTGCGAAGGTGGGCAATGGCCTCGCGAACGACCGAGCGACTGACACCGAACGTGCTTGCCAGAAGATGTTCCGTCGGAAGCTTCTGCCCGGGCTTGATGCGACCCTCGGCGATTTCACGGCCGATTTCGCCGGCAATGCGCATCGGCAGGTGCTCGCTCCGCTTGATCTGCGTGAAATCCGCCATTGCGATCCTCGTTCCCCTCACTCCGGCCTAGTGATTAGCCGGAGCGAGATCGATCTGGCAATGCGGATTGAGAATGAGATCCGGGTCGATCGCCTTCTTTATGGCGACCAGCAGGCTTCGCTTTGTTTCCGATAGACGCTCCTCGAAGTCGTCGCGCTTCAGGCGGCCGATCCCGTGTTCGGCGCTGATGCTGCCACGGTACTGGTCGACCACGACATTGACGACCTTCTTCGCCTTGTAGATCCGCTCGTTGCGTTCCTCTGGCGTCGCGCCATTCGGCGGAAGGACGTTCAGGTGGACGTTGCCGTCGCCGACATGACCGTAGGACACGCTGATGCAATCGGGAAGTGCCGCGCTGACGGCGGCCTCCGCATCGGCGACGAAGGAAGCGAGCCGCGACAGGGGCACGGAGATGTCGGTGCGCATATGGCTGCCGCGCTTGGCCTGGCCCTCGTTCATGCCCTCGCGGATCAGCCACAGATTGCGCGCCTGTGCCTGTGATGTAGCGATCGTGCCATCGACAACGAGACCGTCGGACATGACGCCTTCCAGGAAGCGGTGCATGAGGTCGTCGATATCCACCAGACCGGAGCCGGAGATCTCCATCAGCACATAGGCCGGGAACTCGCCGGAAAGCGGGATCGGTAGATCGGGCATGGCTTCCTGTGCCAGGGTGAAGGCGAGCGGCGGCATGAATTCGAAGGCCGACATCAGGTCGCAGCAGTCGCGCCGCGCCCGGCGGTAGAGGGTGATGGCGTCGTCGAGCGAATTCAGCGCCACGAGTGCGGTGGCAACATTGTCGGGGTAGGGCGTCAGCTTGATCGACACCGCCGTGATGATGCCGAGCGTGCCTTCCGCGCCTATGAACAGCTGCTTGAGGTCGAGGCCGCGATTGTCCTTGCGCAGCGTCGAGAGGCCGTCGAAGACGCTGCCGTCCGGCAGAACCACCTCGAGGCCGAGCACCAGCTCGCGCGTCATGCCGTAGCGCAGCACGTTGATTCCGCCGGCATTGGTCGAGACGTTGCCGCCGATGCGGCAGCTGCCCTGGGCGCCCAGCGCCAGCGGGAAGAACATGCCCTTCGCCGCTACCGCATCCTTGAGTTCAGTCAGGATGCATCCCGCCTCGACAACGGCGGAGAAATCGTCGCTGTCGATGTTGCGGATCTTGTTCATCCGCTCCAGAGTCAGAACCACCTGGCGTTCCGGGTCGTCGGGCGTTGCACCGAGCACAAGGCCGGTATTGCCACCCTGCGGCACGATGAACAGGCCCAGTTCGCGGCAGGCCTTCACAGCGGCCTGGACGTCTTGCGTCGTTCTCGGACGGATGACCGCGACCGCGCCGGTGGTGACGTCGCCGTGCCAGTCCCGGCAATAGCGGAGCATGTCCTCCGATCCGGTCAGGACAAGGTCTTCGCCCAGAACGGAGCATAGCGAAAGGCGCTGCTCGGCAATCGAGCGCGGTGCTTCAGTCATCGGTTCCTCTCCTCCCTCGGGATCTGCAATGCCAGTCCGAGGCCGCATGCGTGTTTCTTGCGCCTGGTTGGGCCAGAGGCAAAAAACCTGTTTTCAAGCGAAGCATACAGGGTTATCAGACAACCTTACAAGGAGAAAGTCGTGGTGCATCCACGGCTGTATGGGAGGAAGACATGCATATCCTGATTATCGGTGCTGCCGGCATGGTAGGCCGCAAGCTGACCCAGCGTCTGGTTTCGGAAGGCGGCGTGAATGGCCAGCCCATCGACGCGCTGACGCTGGTCGATGTCGTCAAACCGGACGCGCCGGCCGGGTTTGCCGGAAGCGTTGCCGCACGCGAATGCGATTTCAGCGCGCCCGGCGAAGCGGAAGCGTTGATCGCATCGCGTCCGGACGTCATCTTCCATCTCGCGGCCATCGTATCCGGCGAGGCGGAGCAGGATTTCGACAAGGGCTACCGGATCAACCTCGACGGCACGCGCTATCTGTTCGACGCCATCCGCATCGCAAACCAGGCGGACGGCTATTTTCCGCGCGTCGTGTTTACCTCGTCGATCGCCGTCGTCGGTGCGCCGCTGCCCTATCCGATCCCGGACGAGTATCACCTGACGCCGCTGACGAGCTACGGCACGCAGAAGGCGATCAGCGAGCTGCTGCTGGCCGACTACAGCCGCCGCGGCTTCTTCGATGGCATCGGCATCCGCCTGCCGACGGTCTGCATCCGTCCCGGCAAGCCGAACAAGGCTGCCTCCGGCTTCTTCTCCGGCATTCTGCGCGAGCCGCTCGTCGGCCAGGAGGCGATCCTGCCGGTGTCCGACGAGGTCCGCCACTGGCATACGTCGCCGCGCTCGGCCGTCGGGTTCCTGATCCACGGTGCAGGGCTCGATCTGTCGAGGCTCGGCTGGCGCCGCAGCCTGTCCATGCCGGGCGTCAGTGCGACGGTCGGCGAGCAGATCGAGGCGCTGCGGCGGGTCGCCGGCGACAAGGCGGTACAGCTGATCCGCCGTCAGCCGGACGAAGCGATCATGAAAATGGTCGCCGGTTGGGCGCCCGGCTTCGAGGCCAAGCGCGCGACCGAACTCGGCTTCACCTCGGAGAAGAACTTCGACGAAATCATCCAGGTACACATCGAGGATGAGCTGGGAGGCAAGCTATGACCTCGGACGCCTCATCGAAGAAGCGGATCGCCTTTCTCGGCACCGGACTGATGGGCGCGCCGATGGCCAGCCGGCTTGCCAAAGCCGGCTATCCGCTCACGGTCTGGAACCGTGACCCGGCCAAGGCCGAGGCACTTGCAGCGGACGGGGCAACCGTCGCCAAGTCCCCGGTCGAGGCGGTGCGGGAAGCGGACGTAGTGTTCACCATGCTGACCGACGGCGGGGTGGTCGGCGAGGTGCTGTTCGACGCGGGCGTCGTCGATGCCCTGAAGAACGGCGCCATCGTCGTCGACACCAGTTCCATCGCCCCGCCGATCGCCCGCGGTCACGCGGCGCGGCTGGGTGCGCGTGGCATCCGGCACCTCGACGCCCCGGTTTCCGGCGGCGTCGTCGGAGCGCAAGCCGGGACGCTGGCGATCATGGCGGGCGGCGATGCCGCTGTCGTCGAGGAACTGGGCGATGTGTTCGCCGCGCTAGGCCGCGTGACGCATGTGGGGCCGAGCGGCGCCGGTCAGGTGTGCAAGCTCGCCAACCAGCAGATCGTCGCGGTGACGATCGGCGCGGTTGCCGAGGCGATGATCCTCGTCGAGGCGGGCGGCGCTTCGCGTGAAGCCTTCCGCAATGCGATCCGGGGGGGATTCGCCGAAAGCCGTATCCTGGAACTGCATGGCCAGCGCATGGTGGACCGCAATTTCGAGCCGGGCGGCTCGTCGAGGAACCAGCTGAAGGATCTCAACGCCGTCATCGCGCTCGCCGAAGAGCTTGCACTACAGCTTCCGCTGACCACCACAGTTCAGGCGGAATATTCCGACTTCGTCTCCGGCGGTGGTGGCGAGAAGGACCATAGCGGCCTGCTGCTCCATCTTGAAGACCTGAACCGCAAGGTCTGACGCTGCAAGATTGCGACCGGCCGGCATCATCCTGCCGGCCGGTCGTATCTACCGAAGCAGTGTCGGACGCGTCAAAGTCCACGGAACCATCATCCACCTGGCTTGGTTTAGGGGCACGGCATGTGCCGGCGCCTCCTGAATAGGGCGAAATGGGTTGGAGGTTGCGTTGCGCGTAATAGAGTATCCCGGTCGGGCTGAGGTGGATCGACCAAAGCCGACGAGCAGGCCCGCCGCTGCGCTGATTGCCGCTAAGCTCATCGAAACATTCGAGACATCCAACCGTTCGCGCGTCTACGTGGCGCTGAGCGAGAGTTCCGCCGGCAGGATCGCCGATGCGATCCGCTGCCTCGATCCGGATCTGGATATCGTCGTCCTGCCACCCTGGGACTGTCTTCCCTATGACAGGGTGCCCCCGTCCAGACAGTCCATGGGACGGCGGATGGATGCGCTGCGCGTCTGGTTGCAGCCATCGACGAAACCGCGATTGCTGATCACCTCCCTCGACGCGGGCCTTCAACGCGTGCCGCCGGCGCCGGTCGTCCGGGATAGCTGGTTCAAGCTTGCCGTCGGAGATCTTTTCGATCGCGAGGCATTCGACCGGTTTGTCCGGCGCACCGGATATATCGAAGACGGCATTGTCGACGAGCCCGGCGAACTGGCGTTTCGCGACGATGTTATCGACATTTTCCCCGCCGGTGCGTCGGTGCCGATGCGGATCATCCTCGATGAGGACACGACGATCTCGGAGCTGAGATCCTACGACCCGGGGACCCAGCGAACGACGAACAACGGCGAAGTGATGGTGTTCGGACCGGCCTCGGAAGCGGTTACCCTGGAATCCGACTTACAGGCCGTCGACGAGGCAGTGCCGCAATGCGACGTCTCGGAGCGTCGGCTGTTCCAGGTGTATGGCGAGCTTCCGACGGTCTTCGACCTGGTCGGCGATGCCGACATCGCTTTCGAGGACGGCTATGACGACAGGCTCAGCAGCTATCTCGACATCATTGAGGAGGCGCGTCAGGCGCGCCGGCGTTTCGATGGCGAGGACAGAAGCATCGCGCACTCGCTGTATCTCGACCGATCCGGGTGGACGAGTGCCGTCAGCGATTGGTCCCGGTTCGATCTCGACTTCAGCGCGGCCAGAGCGCTTCCGACATTCAGCGACGACGCCAACCCTCGCCGTATGTTCCTAAGCTTTGTGCGGGAAGAGAAGCAGTCGGGGCGCACCGTCGTGCTGACCGGCAGCGGCGAGAATGTCGACCGTCTGACAAGGCGTCTGGAGCGCGACTCGGACACCAGGGTTCAGCCGCTCGCGACCTTCAAGCAATGGGCGGCGCAGGATCCGGGTGCTCTCCTGAAGCTTGCATGCCCGCTGGATCGCGGCTTTGCGGATGGGCCATTGAGCGTCGTCACCGTGCGGGACATCCTCGGCGAACTGGCGGAAGCGACGGAGGTTGCGGCGCGTCTCGCCGAGCCGGAGCTTCAGCTGGGAGACGTCGTGGTTCACGAAGACCACGGCATCGGCGTGCTGAAGAGCCTCGATACCGTCACCGTGGAAGATGTCGTCCGGGATGCGGCACGCCTCGAATACCGCGATGGCGCGTCACTGCTCGTGCCGATGGACGAGTTCGGCAAGCTCTGGCGCTACGGATCGGAACCGGAAGCCGTAACGCTTGACCGGCTGCACACCGAAGCCTGGTCGAAGCGCCGTGCTGAGATCGACACGGATATCCGCACCGCTGCCCGCCATCTTATGCGGCTTGCCAAGCAGCGCCGGGATGCCAAGGCTGAAGCCTTCGTGCCGCCGCGCGCCGAGTACGCAAAATTTGCCCGGCGGTTCCCCTATGCCGAAACCGCCCACCAGGTTGCGGCGATCGACGCCGTGCTGCAGGACCTCGCCTCCGGCACCGTCATGAGCCGGTTGATCTGTGGCGATGTCGGCTTCGGCAAGACCGAGGTCGCGCTGCGTGCCGCCGCCGCCGTCGCGCTTGCGGGTGGCCAGGTCGTTCTCATCGCTCCGACCACTGTGCTTGCCCGCCAGCATTTCACCACCTTCGAGCGGCGGTTTGCAGGCACCGGAATTGATGTCGCAATGCTGTCTCGGGTCGTCGAACCGAAGCGGGCAAAGGAGGTCAAGGAGGGTCTCGCCAGCGGAGCGATCGGCATTGTGGTGGCGACCCAGGCCATCCTCGCGAAGGACATGCGTTTTGCGCATCTCGGCCTCCTGATCGTCGATGAAGAGCACCGCTTCGGAACGCGCGAGAAGCAGGCGATGAAGGCGATGGCGCCGCTCCTGCACACGCTGACCATGTCGGCGACACCGATCCCGCGGACGCTGCAATCGGCGATGATCGGCGTGCAGGACGTCAGTATCCTGGCAACCGCCCCGTCGAAGCGGCGGCCGGTGAGGACCTCGCTCACTCCCCTTGATCGCGCGGCGATGCGGGTGGCGCTGATGCGCGAATATCGTCGCGGCGGCCAGAGCTTCCTCGTCGTGCCGCAGATCGAGGACCTCGATCCTGTGCGTACGATGCTCGGGGAAATCGTACCGGAACTGTCGCTCCGCGTCGCGCACGGCAAGATGAAAGCTGCGGAGATGGACGAGGTCATGGTCCGCTTCGCCGATGGTGACGGCGACGTGCTGCTGTCCACCAACATCATCGAAAGCGGTCTCGACGTGCCGCGCGCCAACACGATCTTCATCTGGCGGTCCGACCGCTTCGGCCTGGCGCAACTGCATCAGTTGCGCGGCCGTGTCGGACGCGGCAAGGCTCAGGGCATGGCTTACCTTACCACCGAGAGCGACGAGCTCCCGGAGGAGACTCGGTTGCGGCTCGCAACGATGGTGGAGAACGACCGTCTCGGCGCCGGCCTTGCGATCAGCATGCAGGATCTCGATCTGCGGGGTGCCGGGGATATTGCCGGCGAAGACCAGGCGGGCCACATGCGGGTGATCGGCGTCAGTCTCTATCAGAAGCTCCTCGAACGGGCAGTCAAGGCTTCGGCCAAGTCGACGTCAATGGAGGACCAGGCTGCTGCCCTGAACCTTGGAATTGCCGGTACCATCCCGCAGGAATACGTGTCGGACGCCGCCCTGCGGCTCAACCTCTACGCCCGCCTGTTCCGAGCCGCGGACGAGGCGGAGATCGACCGTTTCGTCGAAGAGTTCGAGGACCGGTTCGGGGAACTGCCGGATGAAGTCTCGACGCTGTTTCGCCTCGCCCGGCTGCGCATCAGGGCCACCCGGCTTGGCATAGCCAAGGTGGATGGTGGTCCGCGTGCGCTTGCACTTACATTTAACGGAAAGCCCGCAGCAAGGACGCTGAAGCTGCTGACGCGATCCAACAATGCAGACCTCCGCGACGGCCGGCTGATCTTCGAGCAGGCTACGGCGACGCCGGCAGAGAGGATGGCGCTGGTCGAGACGCTCCTGTCTGATCCATAAGCGGGCTGTCGGCGGGCCGGACCATCCAGATCCATTGTCAGGTTTCGCTTTCCGTTCGGGCCGTATCATGCGAAGATGATGGGCCCGAAGCACGACCGCCCATCGTTCCTTGGTAGAAAGGACGACAATGGCTCTGGATCAGATCACTGACCGCTCGACCCCGCTCGCCAGCCTGACGAAGGCGGCGTCGCGCATCGCCCGTTCTCGCAGCATTGAGGAGATGGTCGAGACGATCCGTGCGAGCGCGCGCCTGTTGATCGGCTGCGAGGGGATTGCCGTCATTCGCCGGGAAGGCGACCTTTGCCATTATGTCGATGAAGATGCGATCGGTCCGCTCTGGAAAGGGCAAAAGTTTCCGATTTCAACCTGTGTCTCTGGCTGGGCAATGATCCACCGGCAGACCGTCGTGATCGCAGACATTGCGAAAGACCCTCGTATTCCCACGGAACTCTACCAACGGACGTTCGTCCGCGCGGTTGCGATGGCGCCGATCCGGGCTGAAGATCCGGTCGGCGCGATCGGGGCCTATTGGTCTCAGACCTACGAGCCGTCGCGATGGGAAGTCGAGACGCTCGAGGCGCTGGCGGAAGCCGCTGCCATCGCTGTCGAGAACATCGGCTTTCAGGCCCACGCGGTTACCGCTCCGGCAGAGAGAGTGGGCGACTTCTCACGAGATATCGCAACCGTCTCCGGCATCGCCGCGGTGCCGGCCATCCTTGACGTCGTTCTGCGGATGACGGGCATGGGATTTGCCGCCGTTGCGCGGGTGACGGACAGCCGATGGGTTACCTGCAGCGCGCTCGATCACGTCGGGTTCGGGCTCGGTCCGGGCGACGAACTGCCAATCGAAAGCACGCTGTGCAACGAAATTCGCGACCATCGCCAGCCAGTCGTCTTCGACGATGCGACTGCCGATGCCGTCTACTGCGATCACCATACGCCGCGCATCTACGGGCTGCGTGGTTATATTTCGGTGCCGATCATCCTGGGCAACGGGAGCTTCTGGGGCACCCTTTGCGCCATCGATCCCAATCCCGCGACCGTCAACAATCCCCAGGTGCTCGGTGCATTCAAGCTGTTTGCCGAACTGATTGCCCATCATCTCGATGCCGACGAGCGGCTGAAGGCGACCGAGGCGTCGCTGTCGCAGGAGCGGGAACTGGCATTGTTTCGCGAGCAGTTCATCGCCGTGCTCGGCCATGACCTCCGAAACCCGATCGCCGCCGTCAATGCCGGGACATCGCGGCTCATCAAGGAAGGGTTCACCGAGCGCAGCCCGCTGATCCTCAAGCTGATGAAGACCAGCATCTCCCGCATGTCCGGCCTGGTCGACAACATCCTTGATCTGGCCCGGTCACGGCTTGGTGGGGGCATTGTTCTCAACGTTCAGGATGGTGATCTCAATGAGACGCTCCAGCACGCGACGGATGAACTGAAGGCCGCCTATCCGGACCGGGAGGTCAATGCTTCCTTCGCGTTCGGTCAGAACGTCGAGCTCGACCACATGCGTATGGCACAGATGTTCTCCAACCTGCTCTCCAACGCCATCACCCACGGCGCGCAAGGTCAGCCGATCAACGTCTCAGGACTGATGGTGAATGGGGAGATAGAGGTATCCGTCAGCAACGGCGGACGTCCGATCCCTGCCGACCAGATCGAGATGCTCTTTCATCCCTTCCGCCGTGGCGATGCGAAGTCCGGCGTCCAGGGGCTGGGGCTCGGTCTCTACATTGCCTCAGAAATTGCCAAGGCCCACGGCGGCAGGATCGATGTCCGGTCGGATGATGCGGAGACCTGCTTCACGTTCCGGATGCGTCTCGCCTCCTGAACGGCCGACCGGCGTTCGCCGGGCCTCCCAAGATCATGCTCCACACGACTTGGATAAACTCCGGCGGAGTGCCCGCCGGAGCCCGTTCAGGCACTATAGCGCTACTGCTGCTTCTGCATCGACAGTTCCCAATGGTGCGGCACCGAGGTGACGAGGTCCTTCAGCGTCTTCGGCTCGACGCTGCCGGGCACCGTCTTCTGGCCAAGCGCCGCGGCCTTGGCGAAGGCGACCATGCGCTCTCCGGCGAATGCCATGGTCTCGGGGTTCTGTGTCTGCAGGATGTGCGGACCGAGGAAGACGGAGATATCCTTCAATCCGGAGGCCCGCTGATAGGTGGCGAACGATCCTTCGAGCCCTTCGACATAGTCCCAGCTACCCTTGACGATCTGCAGCGCCGGCCACTTGTCGACATTCGCGAAGACACCGGAATCGACGTAGTAGGTCGTGTTGAACTCAACGCGCAGGGCGCCTTCCACGGCATCGTGGCCGGCCAGACGATATCCGAGGCCTGCCGAATTCGGGCCGTAAAGGATGGCGCCCTTGACGTTGTCCAAGCCGCGCTTTGCCTCGCAGACGGGGGTAGCGAGATCGTAGTTGCAGTCCTCGACGAAGTTCTTGTGCATGAACCACTGCGTCGCATACGAGCCGCGCGAATAGCCGCCGACGACAACCGGAACATCACGCGCCGACCTGCCGTCGAGCAGCACTTTAGCGGCATCCTGCCCCGCCACCAGCTTTCCATCTGGACCCAGGACGCGAAGGCCATTCCCGCTGTCCAGCTGCTCAAGTTCGCGGAACATGTCGTTCGCCTGCTCGGCCGTGTTGAAGCCGTTGCGGCCGCCGGAGATGCCGTTGCCGCGGCGGTCGGTGATCAGCACGTCGAAGCCGGCAGCGTTGAAATCCCGCAGGAAGCCGCGCCAGTGGCGCATGCCGGGTTCTTCCGAAAGGCTGTCTCTGGCGGCCGGCGTATATTTTCCGGTCGCCTTGTCGATGCTGAAGGGAGCCGTTGCCGGATCGTCGATGGCGGTCACTTCGCCGCCGCCACCATTGTTCAGGATTACCAGCGCGCGCTGCTTGTTGCCTGCTTCGTCGGTGATCCCGGCGCCCTTCAGATACCAGCCGCGCACCTTGATATCGCCAGAAAGCTTGAGGTGCTGGATCTCGTAGCTGTCACGGGGTGCCGTAAACTCCACCACATAGGCGGCCGGATCGGACTTGGCGATCTCCTCGGAGTAGGCGCCCTTGCCGAAATAGGCGGGGCGGCGAATGGATGCGAGGTCCACATTGCCATCGAAATCGATCACGCCTTTTTTGTCGACCGTGCCGGTGTCGCGCGGCTCGAATTTTGCAAAACCCTTGGCCGCCGTCATGGTCTTCTCGCGGCAGGCGGTATCGGCCTTGCAAGCCGCCCACTTCTCGCGAACGCGGCTGTCCGAGAACTCGTCGATGTAGAACTGCGACGCCGTCGTGCCGGCCGGGACGAGCTGGTTGGTCGGGGTGAAGGGCAGGCACACCTCGGTGTCGTCCCACTTCGCCTTGTAGCCCGGCAGGCTGGCGTTTCGGTCGACATTCACATGCACGCTGCAATCGGGTGTCGGAGTGCCGTTGTTGACGATCTTCTGGCCTGCATCCTGTGCACCGGCTTGCATCGGCATGAACGCCAGCGAGAGCGCGGCGAGGGCGATTGTCTGTTTCATGGGGTTCCTTTTCTGCGGGATCGCTGCCGGGATGTGTTCGGACTAAATCCGCCGCATGTCGCAACTGATCGCGCGCGGCAGCGAGCGGCTGCGACGGGGTGTGCGAGCATGGGACGTGGAAATACGGCTATGCGTAACGCAGCAGCCGGCCAAGGGTTGTTGTCATGGATATCCTCCTCGGTGCCATTCTCCTCCGGCACCGATTTTGACAGGCTAGGCGCGAAACCTGACGCCTAGCTGACAGTTGGGTTGCTAATATCCGAACGGCGCAAGGAAGTTCGTGTCGCATCAGGAGGAACTCGCAGATGTTGTTGCGGGTGTAGATGTACCTCAATGGCCCCCAGGGCCGGCAGTGTATCGAACGACTTCGCGAAGCATCGATGGACGGAAACCCCTCGCTTACGGCATACTCGATATGGTGAATCAAGTTTTGGCCGTAATCTCCACAAAATCACCTCAAACCTTGGCGAATATTTCGGAAACAATATGTAAGGCCTCTGGTTCTATACATGTCAGCGGCACCGAATGGTCCCGGTGGCGAACGTAACGAACCAGTAAGGAACTATAACATGTCTATTATCGACGAACTTCTGGGAAGCAACGGTAGCCAGGAATCCGGCTCGATCAACGAGTCTGACAATACTTCGTCCTTCGCAACCGATCCCAGCCTGTCTGTCGAGACGGGCGACATCCTCAGCTTCTCGTCGTCGGATTACTCGTCTGACGGCAACGGCGAGGATGTAAGCGCGAACGACAGCCACTTTACTCTCGTGGACGGCCTTGGCCTCGACGCGTCGGCTCCGACCGAAAACTGGTCGAGCGACATGAGCGACAGCGCCGACTACTCCGACACCGATTCAAGCGGCGGCGGTCTGCTCGGCGGCCTCGTCTAAAATGGAACGGCGGGACTTCGGTCCCGCCGCTTCTCTCAGGTGGGCCTTAATATGCAGACAAGAAATGAAGTGGCTGACGCGTTGCGGCAGCTGGCGCCCCAGTTCCTGGTGGCGGGATTGTTCAGCGGCTTCATCAACCTGCTCTATCTGAGCTCGCCGCTCTATCTCATGCAGATCTACAACAGGGTGCTGGAGAGCGAGAACGTTACGACGTTGCTGCTGCTGACCCTGGTATTGGCACTGGCATTGCTGACGATGGGCGCGCTTGATGCGACCCGCTCGCAGTTGCTCATCCGTTCGGGCATCAGGTTCGACACGCAGATGGCCAGCCGCGTGTTTCGCGCACTCGTGGCGAAGTCGGCCTATCAGGGATTTTCGCGCGGCTCGCAGCAGATGCGCCAGCTCGACCAGTTCCGCTCCTTCGTCACCGGGCCCGGCATCTACTTCGCCTTCGACCTGCCCTGGATCCCGCTCTATCTGCTGCTGCTGTTCTTCATCCATCCGCTGCTGGGTGGCATAGCGACGCTCGGCGCCATTGGCCTGTTCGGCCTTGCGCTTCTCAACGAGAAGCTGACCCGGCCGACCTTGAAGATGGCCGAGGAGGCGGCCAACGGCTCCTATGGTTTTACCGAAAACATCCTGCGCCATGCCGACGTCGTCCAGGCCATGGGAATGCAGCCGTCCATCGAACGCCACTGGCTGGACAACCGCGACCGGATGCTGACGGCGCAAGCTTTTGCCAGCGATCGGAACGCGACGATCTCCTCGGCGATCCGCTTCGCAAGACTGATGCTGCAGGCCTGCATGCTGGGCACTGGTGCATGGCTGGTGATCAACGGCGCAATCCAACCGGCCACGATCTTCGCCTCCAGCATCATCATGGGACGAGCACTGGTACCGGTGGAGCAGGGCGTCGCGGCCTGGAAGCAGTTTTCCGAGGCACGGCTGGGCTATGGCGAGGTCAACAAGCTGCTCTTCGACATGCCGGAAAGCAATGTCCACACGATTGTGCCAAAAGCCGGCAATGCGCTGAGCGCGCGGGAGATCGTTTATAGGTTTCCGAATGCCAGGGAGCCCGTGCTCAAAGGCGTCTCGTTCGATATCCCGGCCGGCTGTGCGGTCGGCATCGTCGGCCCCAGCGGTTCGGGAAAGAGCACTCTCGCGCGCCTGCTCGCCGGTGCCACGCGTCCCGACGCCGGCACCCTGACCTATGGCGGCATCGAATACACGAAGTGGGATCATACGCGCTTCGGTCAGCAGGCCGGTTATCTGCCGCAGGATGTTGGGCTGTTTGCCGGTACGGTGCGAGAAAACATCGCGCGCTTCGGCACGCCGGAAATCGAGAAGATCGTCGGTGCAGCCAAGGTTGCCGGTATCCACGACATGATCATGGCCCTGCCGCAGCAATACGACACGGAACTCGGGCCCGAGGGCGTCGGTCTGTCGGGTGGTCAGCGCCAGCGTCTCGGCCTGGCGCGAGCCCTGATCGGCGCGCCGTCGCTGCTGGTCCTCGACGAGCCGAACGCCAATCTCGATACGGCGGGCGAGATGGGGCTTAGGGCAGCCATCGAGGCGCTGAAGAAGCATGGATCGACAGTGATCGTCGTCACGCACCGCCAGGCAGTGCTCGATGTGATGGACCGGCTGATGTTCATGCGGGCGGGCCGGGTTGAGCGGTACGGCGCGCCGGACGAGGTCTATGCGCACATTAAGGAAACCATGGTCGAACCTGCAGCGCCCGTGACGGCGGCATAGGAGATGGTGATGGCTCGCAAACCGGCTTCGTCTCGCCAGGACTACTCCAATCCTTGGCGGCCCGCGCGTTACGGGCTGGCTGCCATTGCGGCCTTCGTCGTGCTGCTCGGTGCTTGGGGCGCCACCGCGCCGCTTTCGGGAGCCGTGATCGCCAGCGGTAGCCTGCAGGTGGAGGGACGGCGCCAGAAGGTCCAGCATCCTTACGGCGGCGTCGTCGAGACCATTGACGTGCGCGAGGGGCAGATGGTCCAGCGCGGCGACGTGCTGATGACGCTTTCGGATGCCGAGCCCCGTGCGAAATACAGCATCTTACAGCACAGCCGGGTGACGTTGCTGGCGGAACGGGCCCGGCTGATCGCCGAGCGGGACGGCGTCCAGCAACCGGACTTCCGCGAAGTGCTGGAAGGATCCGTGGCCGAAGGCGATGCGCGCCAGCTCATCGACAATCAGGCTGCCCTGATGCAGGCGCGGCAGAAACAGTATGCCGCGAATGTCGATTCCGTCAGCAGCCAGATCCGCCAGACGGAAGAGCAGGCGCGGGGCTTCGAGGCCGAGATAGACGGTCTGCGGCGGCAGGTGGAGCTTGCCGAGAACGAGGCTCAAAGCGGACGCAACCTGCTGCAGTCCGGCGCTGTCTCGCGCAGTCGGGTGCTTGCTCTGGAGGGACGCGTCGATACCGCGCAAGCGGAACTCTCGGCGCGCCGTTCGGAACTCGCGGCAGCGCAGGCGAAGATCGGCGAAGCGAGGCTGAAGATCACCCAGATCGAGCGGGAGCGGACGGCGGAAGTCACGACGCGGCTGCAGGAGGTCGATGCCAGCCTTGCCGAACTCCAGCCCAATCTGGATACAGCGAAAGATATGCTGGAGCGAACCCAGGTCCGCGCGCCCGCCACCGGCAACGTCGTCGGCTTGACGGTATTCACCGTCGGCGGCGTCATTCAGGCGGGATCCTCGCTGATGGAGATCGTGCCGCAGGACGACCCGCTGTTCGTCGACGCGAAACTCAAGCTGTCCGACATCAGCGACGTCCGCAAGGGCCAGGCAGCGGACGTGCGGCTGATCGGCGTGCCGCGCAACATGCGGCCGAAGATCGGCGGCGAGATCACCACGGTTTCCGCCGACAGTCTCGCCGAGAATGGCTCGGGAGAGCGCTACTATGCTGTTCAGGTCTCGCTCAACCGCGCCGACGTCGATGGCGCGAGGCTTTCGCTGCAGCCGGGCATGCCGGTGCAGGTGATCGTCGAGACCAGGCCCCGGACGCTGGTGAGTTATCTGACCAGTCCGTTGATGGATGAGATAAGCGGCGCCTTTCGCGAGCGCTGATGGATGGAGATCGATATGAGCAGGAAACAGACGCAGAAGGAGGCGTATCGCGACCGCAACGAAGTGGCGCGCAATTCTGTGTTCAATGCCGGCAAGCCGGTAGATACGACGGCCTTCCTCGCAGCGGCAGGCGCCGCAACGCTCGGCGTGCTGCAGGCGGGCGAAACACATGCCGCGAACGGCACAAGCCCGGCACCGAAGACAGACATCGCGACAAGACCTGCCGACGATGGCGGTCAGTCCAGTTCGACCGTTCGTGGTCTGGAACTGCTCGCAGACGGCACTCATCAGCAGCTTCAGGTCCCGGGCATGCAGCTTTCGTCAGGCTACCACCCGGGCTCCCAAACCGATGCTTCCACGCCGGTCTCTTTCGCCGCAGCGCCTGCTGTTGCACCGGCGGCAGACCAGCATGAGACGGGTGCGCCTGAGCTGACGGCGACCCAGGCCATCTCGCCCGACGGAGCGTCGGATGTTCAAGCGGTTCCCGATGAGGTCGTGACGCGGGTCGCCGAACAGATCGCCTCCAGCGTCCAGTCGGTGGTTGCCGCCGCTCAGGGCGGTGACGGCGATGGGATCGGCGACGTGCTTGCCCGCGACATCCTGCAGACGGCAACAAGCATCGTCGAAGGCATCCGCGCGCAGATCCCCGGCGCCGGCGACCTGTCGGACATCGGGGCCGGGGTACATCTTGCCGCTGATGCGGTCGAAAATATGCTCGGTACGATCTCCGGAACCGTGCAGGATACCGTCGGGGCTCTGCCTGACCTTGTCAGTCATGTGCAGGACGCTACCGGACACATTCAGCAGGTCGTCGCTTCGGTTCCGGTGATCGATCTTCTCGACGGCCAAACGGGTTTCGATCCGCCGCCGCTTGCTGCCGACGGACTGGTGGGGCAACTCACCGGGAGCGCCACCGCGATCACAACCGGTTTTGCCGGGGCGGTGTCCGATGTTGCCGCGATCCCTTCTTCCGTTCTCGGCGGGGCCGACGGCGAGAAGGGCATCCTGACCCAGGTCTTCTATGATGACGGTGGCGGCTCAGACATCGGCGCAACCGTCGATACGATGGCCGATGTCACAAAGCCCGCCGATCTGGGATTCCTCGGTCAGCCGCTGACTGGAGCCGAGGAACTCACCGGCATCTTCCATGGCAGCAGCGCGCTGCATCTCGTGTAAGCCCGGATTCCCGGCGTCCAACCGGACATGGAGAATCAATGCCGGCCGCCTCCGGTCAGCGTCGATCAGGTCTCCGCGATCGGATCGCCGCCCTGCAGACGTTCGCTGATGTAGAGTTCGAGCAGCCGCTGGCTCTGCGGGCCGACGGCACCGCCGTTGATTGGCTGTCCGTCGAGGCTGACGACCGGCATCACGAAGCTCGTCGCAGAGGTGAGGAAGGCTTCGGCGGCAGATCTGGCCTCGTCTACCGTGAAGGCACGTTCCTCCACCTTCAGACCGGCGCGCTGGGCAAGGTCAAGAATCGAGCCACGGGTAATGCCGTGAAGGAGGACGTTCGACAGGTCGCGAGTCACCAGCGTCCCGTCCCTTGTGATGATGTGGAAGTTGGCCGAACTGGCTTCGGTGATATGGCCATCCTCAACGAACAGAACGTCGTCGAACCCCCGGCGAGCGGCTTCTGTCTTCATCAGCGACGAGTAGAGCAGCTGGACCGTCTTGATCTGGCGCTGCGACCAGCGACCTTCGGCGACCGTCTCAAGCGAAAGCCCGGTCTTCCATTTCGGATTGTCCAAAACGCGCTTTGCCTGTGTGAACATCACCAGCGTCGGCTTCAGATCCGAGGGGAAGACGAAGTCGCGATCCTGGGAGCCGCGCGAGACCTGCAGGTAGATCAGCCCCTCGGTGATCCCGTTACGGCGGGCGATCTCCTTGTGGAGCGCCAGCAACTCATCGTCTTCCACAGGCATGGGGATGTCGAGGGCCGTGAGCGAACGCTTCAGTCGTGCGGCGTGTCCTGGATAGTCGATGAGCTTTCCGTCGATCACGGCCGTGACTTCGTAGATGGCGTCGGCGAACAGAAAGCCGCGGTCGAACACGGAGACCTTCGCATCCGCTTCCGCGTGCCAGTCCCCATTCAGGTAAACGGTCCTGCTCATCATCGTCCTCATGTTGAATTTCTGTCGCCATTTTTGCATCGCCAAAATCCGTGCACAAGGGAGGGCTGTGCTAGGACTGCTTGGAGCCCGTCCGGCTCGCGAAGCATCCAGTGACCGGAATAACTTTTAACTGTCTGAATTCACTTCCGAATCAAACAGGATCGATGCCGCCTCTCCTATACGAATTCCGAATAATTCAATTCAGATAATAATATGAAATTATATTGCGGTGCGGCAGGCTGCGTGAAATCATCCGCTCCATAACAAGCCGGAAAACCGGCACTTCCAGTAGGAGAACGGAATGAAGACCCTGTTGAAATCCGGTATCGCCGGACTGTCACTCTGTATTGCCATCGGCACCGCACATGCTGAAGGAACTCTGAAGACGGCATTGGACGGCACCTTTGCCCCGCACGCCATGCCGACGCTCGACGGCAAGGTCGAAGGGTTCAACGTCGACCTCGTCAACCTGATCGGCGAACGGTTGGGCAAGAAGATCGAGCTGACATCGGCGCAGTTCTCGGGCCTTATCCCGGCCCTCCAGGCGAAGACCTATGACTTTCTGGCCGCGCCGGTGACGGTCAACGCCGAACGCGCGGCGAACCTTCTGTTCACCGAAGGCTTCATGGACACCAACTTCGCCTTCGTCGTGCCGGCCAATGCGCCGGACTATGCATCGCTGGACGACCTCAAGGGCAAGACCATCGCGGTCAACAAGGGCTCGGCCTATGACAGCTTCCTGCGCGAGCGGCAGGCTCAGTACGGCTGGACGATCGAGAGCTACGGCACCAATACCGATGCGGTCGCTGCCGTGGTCGCTGGCCGCGCCGATGCCAATCTGGCCGGTGCAACGGTTGCCGCGTGGGCTGCCAAGCAGAACCCGCAGGTGAAGCTCTCCTACGAATACCCGACCGGGCTCGTTTGGGGGCTGGCCTTCCGCAAGGACGATCTGGAAGGGCGCAAGATGATCGACCGGGCGATCGAATGCCTGAAGATCGATGGCTCCATGGCCGAGCTCTCGAAGAAGTGGTTCGGCGTCGAGCCGGCAGCCGGCACGACGATCGTCACGCCCACCAAGGGTTATGGGGTGCCGGGCCTTGAAGGCTATGTCGAAGACGATCATCAGCCGTCCTGCGAACTGAAGTGAGCAGCGCTGCCGGCGGCGGGGTGATCCCTGCCGCCGAAAGCGTCAGGGAGCGCCCGATGACCAACCGGCCCATGCTGGAGATCGTTTCACTGCAGAAGCGTTTCGGCGACAATACCATCCTGCGGGACATCAACCTGAAGGCCGCGCGCGGCGAACTCGTCTTCGTCATCGGCCCTTCGGGCTCCGGAAAGAGTACGATGCTCCGGTGCTGCAACCGGCTGGAAGAGCCTTCCGGCGGCGACATCGTCGTGGATGGCCGCAACATCATGAGCGGAACGCGGCGAGACCTCGATCTGATGCGGCTGAAGGTCGGCATGGTCTTCCAGGGCTTCCACCTCTATCCTCACATGAGCGTTCTGAAGAACGTCACGCTGGCACAGCGCAAGGCGCTCGGCCGTTCGGTGGAAGAATCCGATGCCCGTGCCATGGACATGCTGGAACGGGTGGGCCTTGCCCACAAGGCGAGCGCCATGCCAGCCGAACTTTCCGGCGGCCAGCAGCAGCGCGTGGCGATTGCCCGTTCGCTCGCCCTCGATCCCCTCGTGATGCTGTTCGATGAGCCGACGTCGGCGCTCGATCCGGAACTGGTAGGATCGGTGCTGGCCGTCATGAAGGACCTGAAGTCGAAGGGCATGACCATGCTCGTGGTCAGCCACGAGATGGAGTTTGCCCGCGAAACCGCCGATCGTGTCGTGTTCATGGACGAAGGCGTCATCCTGGAAGAGGGCACGCCGGACGAGATTTTTGGAGCGCCGAAGGCCGAGCGCACGCGCGCCTTCCTGTCGCGGGTCAGGCGGTAGGCGTCGATGCAGAACTTTCTTCAGACCTTCTTCAACCCCGTCGTCATGGAACGCTACCTGCCGGACATCCTGGCGGGCGTGCTGGTTGCCGTCTGGATCGGGCTGGCCGTGGTCGTGGCAGGGGTCGCGGCCGGGCTTGCCCTTGCGTGCCTGCGCACCTGCGGGATCCGCCTGTGCAACTTTTTCATCATCTGCTTTGCCGACATCTTTCGCGCCCTGCCGCCGCTGGTGCTGATCCTCCTTCTCTACTTCGGGCTGCCCGGCGTTGGCATAAGGCTGTCCGGCCCGATGGTGCTGTTCATCGTCCTGGCACTGACGCTTGCCGCATTCGCCGAGGAGATCTTCTGGGCTGGCTTTTCGTCGGTCGAAAAGGGTCAGTGGGAGGCTGGGATCTCGACGGGCCTGGGATTCGGCGGAACGCTCTTCTACGTCGCGCTACCACAGGCGGTTCGGCTCGCCACGCCGCCGCTCGTCAACCGTGTTCTGGCGATCACCAAGATGACCGCCCTAGGTTCGGTAATCGGTGTCTCGGAAATCCTGTCGGCGGCAACGACGGCGCAGAGCTTTTCGGGCAGCGCCACGCCGCTGTCGCTGGCGGCCATCGCCTATCTGCTTCTCTTCCTGCCGCTGGTGTTCGTCGCCCGCGCCTACGAAGGCCGGCAGATGCAGCGGCGCGGGAGATGACGATGCAGAGCCTTGCCGATCAGTTCTTCAACCTTCCCATCATGATCAAGACGCTGCCGCTGATGCTGCAGGGCTTGTGGATGACGGCAAAGCTCTGCGCCGCGGTCATCCTGCTCGGTCTGGCCGGCGGGTTGATGGTGGCCCTTGCCAATCTCAGCCCGCGACGCTGGCTGCGGCTGCCGTCCATCGTCTTTACCGATGTCTTCCGGGCGCTGCCGCCGCTGGTGCTGCTGATCTTCATCTATTCGGGCCTGCCATTTGCGGGTGTCGAGATCTCGCCGTTTGCCGCGGTAGCGCTTGCCTTCCTTCTCAACAATTCCGCCTACTATGCGGAAGTCTATCGCGCCGGGATCCTTTCGGTCGGCAAGGGCCAGTGGGAAGCGGCGCGATCGACCGGCCTGACAAAGACCCAGACTTTGACCTCCGTGGTGCTGCCGCAGGCGATCCGCAACGTGCTGCCGGACCTCCTGTCGAACACGATCGAGGTCGTCAAGCTGACTTCGCTTGCCTCTGTCGTGTCGCTCTCGGAGCTTCTCTACAACGCCAACATGGCTCGATCGATCACCTACAACGCCTCGCCGCTGGTTCTGGCAGCGCTCATCTACCTCGTCATCCTCTGGCCCGTGGTGCGGCTCGTCAGCCGCTTCCAGCGCAAGCTTGCGATGTGACGAGAGAATTCAGGAAGGATAATACCATGACCCGAATGATCATTGCCGGTGCGCAGCTCGGCGCCATCCAGAGGGCGGAAAGCCGCGAAGCCGTCGTGGCGCGGATGATCGACCTGATGAACATGGCGGCCGACAAGGGAGCCGAACTCGTCGTCTATCCCGAGCTGGCGCTGACCACCTTCTTCCCGCGCTGGTATATGCCGGATTGGAACGAGGTCGATACCTGGTTCGAGCGCGAAATGCCGAACGGCGCGACGATGCCGCTCTTCGAGCGCGCCCGCGAACTCGGCGTTGCGATGACATTCGGATACGCGGAACTGACACCGGACGGTCATCGCTTCAACACGTCGATCCTCACCAATCGCAAGGGAGAGATCGTCGGGAAATATCGCAAGGTCCACCTGCCCGGGCATGACGAGTACGACACCGGGCGCGCCTTCCAGCATCTGGAAAAGCGGTATTTCGAACCGGGCGATCTCGGCTTCAACGTCTGGCGCAACGAAGGCGTCATCATGGGAATGGCGATCTGCAACGACCGCCGCTGGCCGGAGACCTATCGCTGCATGGGCCTGCAGGGCGTGGAACTGGTGACCATCGGCTACAACACGCCGGCGGTGAACAGCCAGATGGATGCCGAAGGCGTGGAGAAGCGGCTGTTTCACTCCGACCTCTCGCTGCAGTCAGGCGCCTATCAGAATGCCACCTATGTGGTGGGTGTCGCCAAGGCCGGCATCGAGGACGGCCATCCGCTGATGGGCGGATCGATCATCGTCGATCCGGATGGTTTCGTGCTGGCCCGGGCGCAGACCGAGGATGACGAACTTATCCTCGCGGACTGCGACTTCGACAAATGCGCGTTCGGCAAGACGACGATCTTCGATTTCGCCCGCCACCGTCGCATCGAGCACTATGGTCGGATAACATCGCAGACCGGAGCGATCGTCGAGGTCTGAGGAGCAGTTATCATGATGCAGTTCGAGACGGTTATTCACGGCGGCACGGTCGTTACGCCCTCCGAGACGTTCAAGGCGGATATTGGCATCAATGGCGGCACGATCGCCGCCATCGCCGACCGCATCGCCGGAGGCGAGAGGCGCATCGATGCGGGCGGCAGGCTCGTCATGCCCGGCGGTATCGAGGGACACTGCCACATCGCGCAGGAAAGTTCTTCCGGTGTGATGACGGCCGACGATTACTATTCCGGCTCGGTCTCTGCGGCCTTCGGCGGAAATTCGACCTTCATTCCCTTCGCCGCCCAGCATCGCGGACAGTCGATTGCCGACGTCATCGCCACCTATGACAGCCGCGCTGCGCCGAACTCGGTGCTGGATTATTCCTACCACCTGATCATTTCCGATCCGACACCCGCCGTTCTCGACGAATTGCCGGGCGTGTTCGCGCGCGGCATCACCTCGTTCAAGGTGTTCATGACCTACGATCTGATGAACATCGGCGATGCCGGAATGCTCGACATCCTGACGGTCGCCAAGACGCATGGCGCGCTCACCATGGTTCATGCGGAAAACAACGAGATGGTCAAATGGATGAACCGTCGGTTTGCCGATGCCGGCCTGACCACGGCCAGATATCACGCACTGAGCAGGCCGGAACTTGCCGAAGAGGAAGCCATCAACCGGGCCGTTTCGCTCGCCAAGCTTGTCGATGCGGCGCTGTTCATCGTGCATGTCTCGACGCGCGGCGGTGCGGAGATCGTGCGCCGGGAGAAGCTTGCCGGAACTAAGCTGTTCGCCGAGACCTGCCCGCAATATCTCGCGCTAACACGCGATGACCTGGATCGCCCCGGCACCGAAGGCGCCAAGTACATCTGCTCGCCGCCCTTGCGCGACAAGGCAACGCAGGAGGGGCTCTGGCAGCACATCCGCTCCGGCACTTTCGAAAGCGTTTCCTCGGATCACGCCCCCTACCGGGCCGATGCCACCGGCAAGTTCCTGAACGGTGCCGATGCGCCCTATCCGAAGATCGCCAACGGCATGCCGGGGATCGCCATGCGGCTTCCCTATCTGTTCTCGGAAGGCTTCGTCAAAGGCCGGATCACCTTGGGGGAGTTCGTGCGTCTCTCCAGCCTCAACGCGGCCCGCGTCTTCGGCCTCGACCGCAAGGGCGCCATCGCCCCCGGTTTCGATGCCGATATCGCCATCTGGAACCCGGAGGAGACCCGCAGGGTGACCCTGGAGGATCAGCACGACAACATGGACTACAGCCCGTTCGAGGGCATGGAGATCACCGGCTGGCCGGAGCTGGTCATGAACCACGGCCGCGTCGTTGTGGAGCGGGGCGAACTGAAGGCTTCCCGTGGCGAGGGCCGCTTCATCGCCCGCAAGCCCGTCGACACCGGCGCCATGCCCGGCCACCGAGCCATCGAGTTCGAGGTTGCCGCGTCCTACGGCAAGGAGATCGCACCGTGAGTGCCGCATCGGGTCCCATTCTCGTCATCAATCCTAACAGTTCGGAAACCGTCACCGAGGGCCTGCGCCAGGCACTGTCCGGCTTCTCGTTCCCCGGCGGCCCGCACATCGAATGTGTGACGATCGCCCACGGCCCGCCTGGCGTCGTCACCCAGCGGCATGTGGACGAGGCGGCGCTGCACACGGCAGCGGTGATCGAGGCGCGGCCGGATGCTTCGGCTTACGTGCTTGCCTGCTACTCGCAGCCCGGCCTCGATCTCGCCCGCTCGATCACCCGGCGCCCCGTCTATGGCATTCAGGATGCTGGCGTCCTGTCGGCGCTGGCGCTTGCCGACACGTTTGGCGTCATCGCCGTGGCCGAGGCCTCCATACCGCGGCATCTGCGCAACCTCCGACGCCTGGGCGTCGACAACCGGCTGGCCGGCGAGCTTGCGCTGGAGGGATCGGTCAGTGTCGCCGAAAGCGGGCACGGCGAGGAGAGCTACGGTCTGCTGCTGCTGGCAGCCCAGAAGCTGAAAGCACTGGGGGCCGGGGCGATCGTTCTGGGATGTGCCGGGATGTCCGGCCATCGGCAACGGCTCGAAGACGAACTCGGCCTTGCCATCATCGATCCGACGCAGGCGGCGGTTTCCATGGCGTTCGGACATCTGGTGACGGGCTCGCGATGAGCGGATCCTCTGCCAAATCCGACATTTCGATCCGTCTTCTGGAAATCTTCGACGCCATCATGCGCTGCGGCACGACAGTCGAGGCCGCCGAGCAACTGGGCATCTCGCAGCCCGCCGTGTCGAACGGCATCCGCCAACTGGAAGCGCAGACGGGCGTGACCCTGTTCGAGCGGCTGCATAGGCGGTTGCAGCCGACGGAAGAAGCAGTCGCCCTCCATGAGGACATCAAGCCGGTGTTCGGCCTGCTTCGCGGTTTTGCGTCGCGGGCGCAGGACATGCGCCAGGGGATTTCGGGGCGGCTGCGGGTCATTGCCACGCCGCCACTCGGTCACACGGTGGCGCCTATCGCCATGCGGCGCTTTCTGAAGGACCGTAAAGGCGTATCGGTCGCCTATGACGTGCGGCGTCTCGAACATGTGGTGGAAGCGGTCCAAAGCGGCAATGCTGATCTTGGGCTCGCGCTCGGGCTCGATCGGCACATGGCGGTCAATGTGGAGGTGCTGGCGCGCACCCACATGGTCGCGGTTCTGCCGAAGGGGCAGGAGACGGATGGCAATACGGTCACCGCCGCGACCCTGGCGGACAGCGACTTCATCGGCCTCGAGATCGAATCGCGGCTGGGCCAGATGGTGCGTTCCGCCTTCGAGCGAGACGGAGCGGCTTACAATCCGCGTGTCGAGGTGCGCTACTGTGCGACCGCCGCCGTGCTTGTCGCGGCGGGCATCGCCAACGCCGTCATCGATCCCTACACGGCTGCCTTCAACCGGTCGATCGGCATCGTCGAGCGGTCCTTCCTGCCGCCGATCGAGGTGGCGGCCGTGCTGATCACCCGCAAGGGCATTCCGCGCTCGCGGCTCCAGCATGCCTTCATCTCCGAGATGAGAAAGGCACTTTCCGATTTCGAAACGGCCGGCGTTCGCACCAGCCCGGTCAGGAGTTCGCGTGATGATGGATGATGTCGGACACACCCACTTCGACTTCTCGGAGTTGACGGAGAGACAGAGGTACAAGCTGCTGATCGGCACCGTCATTCCTCGGCCGATTGCCCTGGTCACGACGCTGAGCCGCTCGGGGCAGCCGAATGCCGGCCCGTTCAGTTTCTTCAACGTGCTCACCCACGATCCGGCACTGGTCGCCATCGGTGTCGAGAACTATGCCGACATGCGGTTCAAGGACACTGCCCGCAACATCCGCGAAACCGGCGAATTCACCGTCCACATCGTCGATACCAGCCTGGTGGCGCAGATGGAGATCTGTGCGATCAAGTTCGACCCGGATGTCGACGAGTTGAAGGAGGCGGGGCTGGCCACCGTGCCGGGCCAGATGGTCCGCAGCCCGCGCATCCTTGCAGCGCCAGCGGCACTCGAATGCCGCCGCCATACGACGCTGCAGGTGGGGCCGGCCCGCGAGATCATCATCGGCGAGGTTTTGGGCGTCTTCGTCCGCAGCGATGCCGTCGACCCACAGAACCTGCATGTCGACCAGACGATGATGGATGCAGTCGGCAGGCTCGGCGGCTTCCTCTACACCCGAACCCAGGAGCAGTTCGAGGTGCGTACCCAGACGGTCGACGAATTCCGTCGAAGCGCGGAGCGCGACACCGACTGATCGACTGCTGGGTCGGAGGGCAAGTAGGGGGAGCCTCGACGGGAGCTGATCACCTCGATCAGCGCCCGCCTATTTGGCATGCGGGTGCGGTCAACCGTGCAGGGGCGGTCTAGTCAGTCACCTCGATCGACACCCGATCAGGATAGAAAGCCAGATGGCCGGCGATTTCGCCAACGGCATCGAAAGGTGTTTCGTAGGTCCAGACGCTGTTCAGCCCGGCTTCTCCAAGCGCTGGGATGCTGTAGTAGTTCGCTTGCCCCTTGTACGGACAATAGCTGGTGCGCGCCGAGCGCTCCAGCAGCGACATGTCGACGTCGCGGCGCGGTATGTAGTGGACGGGTGGATAGGAGGCTTCCGCAAGCGTCAGAGCGTCCCTTGTTTCGCCGATGCGCAGCGACCCTCGACCAAGGACGATCGTCGATGAAGATCTTTCGATGGTGATGGGATGCGATGCGTCGGGAATGAGGTGTTTCCGGTCGACCATGAGGGTGTCCTTTCGTCCGCAGATCTACGGCATAGAGAACTAAGATAGGATCAGACGGTGGCGGCGACCAGCGTCTGCGGACAATCAGTAAGCCCCGAAAGACGTGCGCCCTTACCAGGGCACGACGGCCTGATCGAAGTAGAAGCCGCCCGTCGGCCCCGTTCCATCTTGGGAGGCCAGCCAGACGATGCCGGCCGCCGCCTGCTCGACGCTCCGGTAGCCGCTGTGTCCGTTGAAATCCGTCGCGGTATAGCCCGGATCGACCGAGTTGACGTGAATGCTCTCGGCAGCCAGTTCCTTGGCGAAGGCGACAGTCACTGCATTGAGGGCGGTCTTCGAGCTGTTGTAGCCGAGAATGTTGACGGCATGGAACGGGTGCGACGGATCATTGACCCAGCCGAGCGAACCGAGCCCGCTGCTGACCATGACGACGCTGCCACCGCCTGCCGATCGCAATAGCGGCAGAAACGCCTGCGTCACCCGGATCGGCGCAAAGACGTTGGTTTCGTATACAGTGCGGATGTCGGAGATTTCCTGCTGGCTGGGCTTGGACATCGCGCCGGGGATGCCGGCATTGTTGATCAGCACGTCCAGTCTTCCGTCCTCCTCCTGCACGCGTCCAACTGCCTGCCGAACGCTGCCGTCATCGACGACGTCGATCTCCAGCAGCCGCACGTCATGACCTTCGCCGAGGAGCCGCTCCACCGCAGCCTGTCCACGCGCGCCGTCACGGCTGCCGAGCCAGATGCGGTGTCCAAGTGCGCCGAGCTGGCGTGCAGTTTCAAAACCAATGCTCTTGTTGGCGCCGGTTATGAGGATCGTCTTCTGTGTCATATCGAGGTCCCTGATTAAATGATCGGCTCCGAATGCCGCATCCAAGAGAAATGTAGATGTTCGTCCAGCTTTGATAATCCAGCTCGCGTCGGATAGTCTGATCGGCATGGCGAACAACGACAACCAGGCCTCCCTCGACGACCTGTCGATCTTCCTCGCGGTCTGCGAGCTGAACGGCTTTCGCGCGGCTGCAAAGCGGCTTGAGCTGGCGCCCTCGACGGTGAGCGACAAGATCGTCCAGCTGGAGATGCGGCTGGGGGTGCCGCTGCTGATCCGGACCACCCGCAGCGTCGTCCCGACGGAGGCTGGCAGGGCGCTTGCCGAACGGATAGCGCCACTGCTTGTCGAGACACGCGCGGCTTTGCAGGATGCCTCCAGCTCGCAGAGCGAGGTGAGGGGACTGCTGAAACTGAACGTCACCGGGGCGGTGATGGTGGACATCCTGCCGCCGCTCCTCGATCGTTTCGTCGGAAGGCATCCGAAGGTTCGCGTCGAGGTCATGGTGGACGATCGTCTCGTCGACGTAACGGCTTCGGGGTGCGACGCCGGGATCCGCTACGGCGAGCACCTGGCGCAGGACATGATCGCCGTGCCGATCGGCCCGAGGACGCAACGCCTGGCACTCGCGGCAGCGCCAGCCTACTTGCAGGCAAAAGGTACGCCTCGGCATCCCCGCGATCTTCTTGGTCACGATTGCATCCGGCTGCGCTTCTCAAGCGGCGCGCTTGTCGAATGGGAGTTCGAACGACAAGATGAGATCGTCACCGTCGATCCCGTTGGCCGACTGGTGATCGGCGTCGACGCTGTCCCGGCAGCGATTGACCTTGCCGGCAAGGGGCGGGGCATCATCGCGACGTTTGAGGACTTCCTTGATCCGCGTTTCACGAGCGGCGAACTTGTGCCGGTCCTGCCCGACTGGTGGCTGAAGTTCGAAGGTCCATGGCTGTATTTCTCCAGCCGCTTCATGCCAGCGCCGCTGCGGGCCTTCGTCGATCTCGTGGCCGAGGATCGCAAGGCATCGGGTTCCGCAGCGACGCCGGATTGAGCCGCGCCAACCGATCTCACCAGGTGATCAGGGGTGATCGGTGCAGCCACTCGGGCGCTCGGGCCTGCTCCAGAACGAAGCGCGCGACGTCGGCGCGGGCGATCGTTCCGCCGTGGTAGCCGGAGAGATCGGTGAGTGCCCGGACGGTACCGCGGCCGGGCTTGTTGTTGAGGACGGTCGGGCGGACGAGAACCCAGTCGAGCCCGCTGTCCCGAACGATGTCCTCCTGCCGGTTCTTGTCCGCATACACCTTGCGCAGGAGAAGCGGGAAGATCAGTTTGTCGAACAGCAGGCCGCCATGCCCGGCGCTGTCTCCGGCGCCTATTCCCGTCACGGCGATCAGCCGTGAGACCTGCCCTGCCTTCATCGCCTTCACCAGCGCCCGCGTCGCGGACGACAGAAGCGTCACCTCCCGGAACGGGCTCGCCGGCGTTCCCAGTGCACTGATGACGGCCTTCCGTCCTGCGAGGGCCTCGCGCAATACGCTTTCGTCGCGCGCGTCTCCGACGATCAGTTTCGCGCCGGACATATCGCCCGCCTTGTCCCTCGAGCGGACCAGCGCCGTGACGTCATCGCCGCGGGCTAGCGCCTGAGATACGATCAACCGGCCGGTGGCGCCGGTCGCGCCGAGGACGAGGACCTTCAAAGGCTCGGTATGGGTGATGTCAGTTGTCTCGTTCTTCATGATTGCCTCCTTCGGGCAGCGGGACGCCTCATCTGGAGGTCGCCCCGTCAATCTTCGTCGTGATGATCAGAGCCTGCCTTCGGCGACCAGTTCGCGGGTACGCTTGAGTGTCGAGAGAAGGGCGCTGCGGTAGCCTTTGTCGCCGTCCATCCAGGCCTGTTCGGCGGCTTCTTCCGGGCCGTTCGGCTGTTTGCCGCGCAGGCCGATGTAGCAATAGAAGCGCAGCTGCAGCGCTCCGGCATCATCCTCGAACAGCTCGTTGATGATCGCGCCTTCGCGCGGCCCGCTGACCTGGAAGAAGGTGATCTTGCTCTCCGGCTCGAAAGCGATGATCTCCCGCAGGTCCTGGCCCGCAATCGTTGCGTCGCGGACGATGTGCGTCGAGCTGTCCTCGACGACTTCGCAATAGGTGCAGAGGTTGGCTGGGAGGAATTCGCGCGCGTCGCCGGCCTTGAGCATCAGGCCGGCCCATGCCTGTGCCCGGCTGAGCTGCGCTTCTCCATCCGGATTTACCGGGACGGTGGCGGTTGAGTAGATCATGATCGTGTTCCTTGGCTGTGAGTGCGATGGGCGATGTCCAGCTCGCCCCGTCAATGTGATAGGTTCACATCCGCTCCGATAGACGCTAAATCTGGACGGCTTGTCTCATTGGTGGAACGATCATGGATCTTGTCGCACTCTCGGATTTCAACCTCGTTGCGCGGCATGGCGGGTTTGGCAAAGCCGCTCGGGCCGCCGGACGACCGAAAGCGACACTTTCGCGCCGGGTCGCGGACCTGGAGGGCAGCCTCGGGATACGCCTCTTCGAGCGCGGAGCCCGTACGCTAAAACTTACGCAGGAGGGGCGGGCATTATTTGAACGGACGGCGGGTCTGCTGACCGAGCTTGACGAGACTGCAGCGGCAATCACATCCGGAGGCGATCGGCCGCGCGGCAGGTTGAGGATCAGCGCGCCGATGCTGTTTTCGCAAACTGCGATGGGCAAGCTCGCTGCCGGGTTCGCCCTTCAGTACCCCGAGGTCCGGCTGGAAATTACCACGGAAGACCGCACGGTCGACATGGTGGAGGAAGGTTACGACCTGGTGATCCGCGTCAACCCGGATCCGGACGAGAGCCTTGTCGGCCGCATCTTCCTGCGTGACCGGCTGGTGATCGTGGCAAGCCCGCAGATGGCCCGGCCAACGGACGACGTTGCGGTTCCGGCGGTCGTTCGTGGTGCCAGCGACGGAGCGGCTGCGTGGAACATGATCACGCCCGCCGGACGATCGAGCATCGCGGTCGAACCGATCCTTTGCCTGTCGTCGCTGCTGATGGTGCGCGATGCCGTCCGCGCCGGCGTCGGCGCGGCGCGGTTGCCGGTGTCGCTCGTGGCGCATGATCTAGCCGACGGGCGGCTGGTCCACTGGGGCGACGCGGATGCGCCGGAGATCGCGCTCTGGACCCTCTACCCGTCCCGGCGCTTGCTCAGTGCACGGGTTTCGGCATTCCTGGATCATCTGAAGCAGAGCTTTCCGCATGGGACGCCGGAGGAGCTCGCAGCCTACGTCGCGGCGTCGGGCTGATCGCCGCTGCTCGGTCGATCAGAGACCGAGGATGGATTTCGGCGGACAGGTCTCGCAGTCAGAGGCCGAAGGGATAGGTGTCGGGACCACCCGGCCTGGCATGTTGCGGGCCGAGCGGGGTCACCGCGCTGGTCCGGTCGAACCAGACATAGGCGTCGAATTGCTGCGGCAGCGACGCCTGCGCATAATGGCTCTGCAGTTCGGTCGACGGTCGATAGATGACCCCGATGAAACGTTCGAGCCTTGGCTCCATGAGCCGCTGACGGAGAGCGTCGTGCACGCCACTGCGCAGGTCCAGCAGGAAGCGTTTCGACCCGCTATCGTGGCAGAGCCGCTCGTAGCTGTCGGCGCGCGACGGCCGCACGTCCTTCACCTGCATGTCTCCGTCCCAATCGGTCGCTGCAGCCACCGTTCCCGTGTGCGTGCCGAAGCCGATCAGCGCGACATCGCCATCGAAGCGCTGGCGGCAAAGCTGTCCGATGTTGATCTCCTCGCGCACGGCGCCCATGTCCGTGTGGCGGGCATCGCCGATATGCGAATTGTGCGCCCAGACGATCGCCTTGGAGTTCGGGCCCTGCGCCTTGAGCAGGTTGTCGAGCGTCTCGAACATATGCGTGTCGCGCAGGTTCCAGCTTTCGGCGCCGCCATAATACATGACCCGGTAATAGCGCTCCGCCGAGGCGATCAGGCGCGCGTTCTGGCTGGCATCCAGGTAGGCCTCCCGGTCCTGGCCGGCATACTCCATCTGCCTTTCCAGCAGTTCCCGGCACTGCCGCACGACCTCCGTCTCGCATTTGGAATAGCCGCCTGTCAGCACGGCGCGCCCATAGGTCGAAGGCTCCCGCTGCCAAGGCGTCAGGCATCCATAACGTTCTCGGGCAACGGCTGCCGCCTGCGGATCGACCTCGTCGAGATAGACCAGCACGGCTGCGATCGAGCCGCTCATGCTGTAGAGGTCGAGCCCGTAGAAACCCGCCTGCGCTTCGGCCGACTTGCCGGCGTTGAAGTTGCCCATCCAGTCGATCAGCGCGGCAGCATCGGTGTTCCGCCACATCCAGGTGGGAAAACGCTGAAAGCCTGGCTCTTGCTTGCGCGGCGACGGCAGATGGCGGACGTAGCGATTGACGGCACTGGCGTCCGGCCAGTCGGCTTCCACTGCGACCACGGTGAATCCGTGATGCTCGATCAGGTGCCGGGTGATGGCGGCCCGGGCGCGATAGAATTCCGAGGTCCCGTGGCTGCACTCCCCCAACAGCACGATGCGATGATCGGCGAAGCGGTCGAAGTGCCTGCCGAAACCGGCATCGTCAGGATCCGGCAACGCGTCGGCGGCATCGGCGATCATCTGCGGCAGCGTCCGCCGATCGGTCGGTCCCGCCCGGTGATCGCTCGCAGCCCGGGTGCCGTCTTCGCTCCATCCCCCGGCGCCGACCAACGGCACGAACATCACCGGCTCGAGGTCTTCCTCCTCGAAGTCCTGATCGGCGAGCCGGGTGATCTTCTTCAGCATCTGCCGGTCCTCCTGTTCGCCGACCGGGATGATCAGGCGTCCGCCGATCGCCAGCTGATCCTTGAGCGCCTGCGGCGTGACGGGCGCTCCCGCTGCGACCAGGATGGCGTCGAATTCAGCGCCGGTTTCCGGCCAGCCGCCTGTTCCATCGCCGTGCCGCACCGTGACGTTGTGGCAGCCAAGCGCGTCGAGCCGTCTTCGCGCGGTGTCCGCCAGCAGTGCGTGGCGTTCGATGGTGCTGACCTTGGCGGCTAGGCGGCTGAGCACCGCGGCCGCATAGCCGGAGCCGGTACCGATCTCCAGCACGTGGTCGCCTGCACCGATCTCCACCGCCTCGATCATCCGCGCCACCATGTATGGCTGCGAGATCGTCTGGCCTTCGGCGATGGCGAGCGGCGTGTCCTCGTAAGCGAATTCCTCCGAGCCTGGCTCGACGAAATTCTCGCGCGGCACCTGCCGCATCGCTTCCAGCACGCGCGGATCGCGTATGCCGCGACGCGCGAGCTGCACCTCCACCATCCGATGCCGGGCATATTCGAAGTCAAACATGATGCCTCCCTGCGCGGTGCAGCATCCGGCCACCGGTAACGGACGCAACTGACCGGCGCCAGCCGCTCATCTCTCATCCCCTCCCGACTTGATGCTCCCCGGGATCAGCCGCTCCAGCACACGCACGATCGTGACAATCGCGGCGCCGAAGCCGACACCGAAGATCAGCAGCATGGTCTGTCCGGCACCGGCAGCGATGCCGACGGCAGCGGCCAGCCAGATGTTTGCGGCCGATGTCAGATTGTGAACATTGCCGCGTGACACGAAGATCGCGCCGGCGGCGATGAAGCCGACAGCCTGCGCCAGCCCCTGAATGACCCGCAACGGATCACTGCCCGGCGCATCGTGCAGCGCGAGATCGTGGTGGATCATCATTGCCGAGACGGTGATCAGGGCCGAACTCAGGGCGACGAGCGCATGTGTCCGGATACCTGCCGCAATGCCGCGAAATTCCCGGTCGAGCCCGAGAAGCAGCCCGGCAAAGCTTGCAAGTCCAAGGCGGAAGACGATTTCCTCCAGCGTCATCTGTGGCCCCTACAACAGAACAGAGGAAACCCAACCGTCACGGCCTGTCCGAGTTCCCTTTGTGGACCTGTTCTAAGCTCCGCGGGAGGTCCCGGCGCGGGTCATCTCGATCATTGTCGGGCGGAATCCGGCGGCCGCAAACAGCCGTTGTCCCGCCTCGTTCCGGTAGGCCGTCGACAGCACAACCTGTTCGGCGCCGCGCGCCGTCAGTTCGGCCACAACGGCATCCAGCAGCCTGCGGCCGACGCCCCGGTTTCTCGCGGACGGATCAACGAAGATGTCGTGGACGACGCCGGCCGGCCCGCGCAGCGACATGTAGTCGTAGCCTTCGAGCCCCGCATAGGTGTAGCCGGTGAGGATGCCGTCGACCTCCGCCACGAGGATGATCACGTCCCTCTGGCGAAGCTGGCCGGACAGCCAGTCGGCATAGGCATCGGCCGTGCCGGTCTTTGCGGGGATGAATCGATCGCGGTCCCATTGATGGTGAAGCGCCATCAGTTGCGCGCCGAATCTCCCAAGCGCTGGAATATCCGAGGGCGTCGCGGTTCTGATGGCAGGGCCGGCGGGCGCTGGTTCTTTCATCACGATTGCATCCTGCAAGTGTTGTGGCAGCTTTCGGTCGGTTGTTGGGTGCCTGCCGCAAGAGACGATCGTCGCGGAGACATGATCTTCATGTGCGGCGCATCTGGTCGGGTGCTTGCGGACGTCGCGTTCAATCCGGGCCAGCCAGTTGTGTTTCGATCGCGGCTTTGTCGAGGACCGACCAGACGGCGACGATCTTCAGCCTGGCGAACTCGTAGAAGACGTTTTCGGTAAACTCTACGCGGCGTCCGTTGACGGGCAGTCCAAGGAATTTTCCCTTCGGCGTGCAGTCGAAGGAGAGGCGTGCGGCGAGACGCGGCGGCTCGCAGACGATCAGGTCTGCCTCGAAGCGCAGGTCCGGGATGTCGCGGTAATCCTTCTCGAGCATTTCCCTGTACCCGGAAAGTCCCAGCGGCCGGCCATTGTGACGCGCCTCGTCGTCAACGAACCGGCCAAGCTCGTCCCAGGCCTGGCGATTGAGACAATCGAGATAGGCGCGGTAGACATCGGCAAGTTCGGCCATCGGTAGCAGTCTTTCCCAAGCTGGAGGGGTCGGTCGCCCGTGTCACCGACCGACAGGGTGTGAGATAGCGCTTGGAGCCGGGCCTCCAAGAGCGAGAGCCGCGCGGTCGCCGGCGACGGACCGGGAAAACTGCGGACGGCTTGCGGTGGGACCTCGCGCAACTTTCCAGGTGGCAAGCGGTTAGCGGCGCGCCAGGCTCTGCGTGCCCGGCAGACCCCCGAAGCCCCGACAGGAGTTTGCATGTCCATCGATCTCGCCCATGCCGTCGTCGTCATCACCGGAGCGTCGAGTGGCATTGGCCAGGCGACCGCGGAAGCCTTTGCCCGCCGCGGCAGCCGGCTTGTGCTTGCTGCCCGGAGCCTGGCGGCACTGGAGAAGGTTGCCGAGACCTGCCGGTCGCTGGGCGCGGATGCGATTGCGGTAGAGACCGACGTCACGGATCCGCAGGCGGTGGTCGCGCTTGCCTCGAAAGCCGAAGAGTTCGGCCGGATCGACGTCTGGGTCAGCAATGTCGGCATCGGCGCCGTCGGCCGCTTTCATGAAACGCCGATCGAGGCGCACGAGCAGGTGGTTCGCGCCAACCTGCTCGGCCACATCAATGATGCGCATGCGGTGGTGCCGATCTTCCTGCGCCAGGGACACGGCGTATTCATCAACATGATCTCGCTCGGAGGCTTTGCGGCAGCACCCTTTGCCGCAGCCTACAGCGCCAGCAAGTTCGGCCTTCGCGGCTTTGCCGAGGCCCTGCGTGCCGAGCTTGCCGACAAGCCGAATATCCACATCTGCGACATCTATCCGGCCTTCGTCGATACGCCGGGGTTACGCCACGGGGCGAACTATGTCGGACGGGAAATCACCGCGCCGCCGCCGGTCATCAACGCGCGTCGCGTTGCACGGGCGATCGTCGAGGTGGCGATTTCGCCCAGGCCAAGCACCACCGTCGGCTCGGTCACGGCGATGACGAGGCTTGCCCATCTCGTGGCGCCGAACTTTGCAGCCAGAACTCTCGGCCGCTTCATGGAGGGCTATTTCGAGCGTGCGCCGCGGGTCGAGGTCAGCAGCGGCAACCTCTACGGACCGCCGGCAAGGGCCGGCGGCATTGACGGCGGCCTCCGATCGGAGGCCTCGCACACCTCGAGAAACGTGGTTCTGGCGCTGACCGCCATCGCGGCACTGGCTGCCGGTGCGGCTGTCGCGTCCGGTTCCCATCGCCGGCGCCGGTCTATAGACGCCCTATCGGACTGGCTGTCGCGCCACCGCTGAGGGACGCGCTATCGGTCAGTAGGTGGATGGCGAAACATGAGCATCCTGGTGGTGCAGGTGACACTGAACTTCCCGGAGATCGTGCTGCTGGAAACCTCGTTGTCCTTTCTCGGCCTTGGTGTTCAGCCGCCCGGAACGAGCCTCGGTTTGACGCTGGGCGAGGGGCGCAACTATATAGCTACCGCCTGGTGGATTGGCATTCCGGCAGGCATGGTGATCTTCCTCACCACCCTGTCGATCAGCATCATCGGCGATTGGACGCGTGATCTTCTCGACCCAGCAGCGGCCAAGAGCGAATAGGATACGCATGACACAGTCCTCCGGCAGGAACCTGCCCGACATCCGCGGCATCATCGCCGATCTCGATGGTGTCGTTTTCCGCGGCAACACGCCGATCGAGAGCGCGGTGCAGAGCTTCGCCGCATGGCGCGAGGCCGGCATTCCGTATTGTTTCGTCACCAACAATTCCACCCGCACGACCGAAGAGGTAGCGGCCAAGCTGTCCGCCATGGGCGTCCTGACGGATCCCAGCCAGGTGATCTCCACTGCCACCGGCACCCGCGGCATTTTGCGCAGGACCTGGCCGAAGGGTGGGCGGGCTTACGTGCTCGGTGCTCCCTCCCTGGAGCAGGCCGTTGTGGAGGCGGGCTTCGAGATCGCCGAGGAGCGCGTCGACTGCGTTGTGGCCGGCCTCGACAAGGGGTTCACCTATGCGCGGTTGGACCGGGCGGTGAGCCTTGTCATGGGCGGGGCAAGACTGATCGGGACCAATCCGGATGTGCTTCTGCCGAAGGATGGCGGGTTCGAGCCGGGCGCCGGGTCCATTCTGGCGGCCATCGTCGCCGCGACCCGTGCAGAGCCGCTGATCGTCGGAAAACCGCAGCCTCATCTTATCCAGGACGCCGTCGCCCTGCTGGGGATCGACCATGGGCAGGTGATCATGATCGGCGACCAGTTGGAAACCGATATCGTCGCCGCGCAGCGCGCTGGCGTGTTTGCCGTGCTCGTCGAAACGGGGGTGCCTAATCCGTCGGGCAGCGGCATCACGCCGGACCTGACGGTGTCGACGCTGACCGATCTGCAAGCGATAATGGCGGGCCGCGTCCAAGCGTAGCTCGGCGGCCAGCGTCGGTCACTGGAGTAAGCAACTACTCCAGCAGGTCATAGCTGATCAGGTCGAGCTGCGGTGCCCCGGTTCTGAGGATGGTGTCGCGAGCAATGAACGAATAGCGACGTCCCTGCTCCAGAGGCACGGGCATCAGTTCGGAAAGATCTCGGCTGACGTAGAGAACCACGTCTTGTCCCTCCGGCGTGCGAGCCCGCATGGCAGGGCCGACCTGACGCGCGCGCGGCGCGTTGACCATCAGCGTGCGATCGTTGATGTCCGGCGTGGTATCGATGAGCGTGGCTTCCAGCCGCAGCAGCTTGTTGGCCACCGGATCTTTACTCGCATCATAAGAGCCGGTCGCCTTCGAGCGATCCTGCGAGTTCCTCTGATCGGCGGCACGATAGGCGGCAAAGTCCGGGTAGCGAATAACCCAATCCTGCGTCTTGGCCTGGTTCATGACGCGGTAGGCGGCGCCGGCAATCGTGGAACTGACGCGCTGCGGGTCGCCGCCGCCATCGACGATCTTGATGAAGTCGTCGAGCCGCTTGCGTGGCGAGGGATCGTTTTCGAACAGGACCTTGAGGCCCGGGCCGAACGCAAGCCCTACCTGCTTCTGATTTGGTGCGATGACAAGGACAGCTCCGTTGCCGACGTCCATCTTCCCGACCCGCATCTGACGCATGACGTCGAGCGCAAACTGGTCCGGCGTGCGCCCGCGAAGGTCTTTCGTCACGACGGTGACAACCTCGACATTGGCTGCCGCGGCGAACGCGAAAGCCGTCTGCTGCAGCTTGTCGCGGACGGCCGGGTCGAAGATTCCCACCTCGTCGTAGACAAAGCGGTCGAACTTCGACGACGTGGCGTCCGCCTGGAGCGGCGGCAGCCGATCAATGACGGCCGGGCCGATCGTCTTTGCCGGGCTCTTGGCATTCGGGATCTCGATGTCGCCCGGACCGGGGATGTCCGGCATCGCAGCGTTCGCCACGTGCGGAGCCGCAAGCGTCCGACGTGATCCCGCCACCGTCGCCGCACTTTGCGGATCTGGCTGCGGTTCTGGCTGCGGAGCGGTTTGCGGCGCGGGCGTGCTTCCTGCCACGACTGCGCCTGCTTCGCATTGCTGCTGCTGCTCGCAGGACTGCAACCAACCCGCCTGCAGCGCCTTCAGACGCTTGGCTCGTCCTGGATGGGTCGGTCCGTCAGTCGCGGGGATCAGGGTGGCAATCGCTTTCTCGGCCTGCGGCAGCGTTGCGCCCATCTTGAACAGAACGAAGCCGGAGAACTTGTCCGCCTCCAGTTCCGTCGGTGGCTGACTGCCGCCCGGCATCAGCGTGTGCCCCGAGAGGTGATGGCCGATTTCGTGCGCGAGGATCGACGTGCCGGGCCAGCCGTCCTCTCCTGTCGCTTTCGTCACCTGACGCATGAAATCGCGGCTGTAGGCGATGACGCGCTTCGGGATTCCGTCATTGCCGAGCACGATCATGGCTGCCGCATTGGGAACATCGGTCTCCATGATGGTGAAGTTCTGGGGCAGGCCCGTGAAGCGCATGATCCTGTCGATCGCTGCCTTGCCCTCCACATCTGCGGCGCCATCCATCGCCGCAGCTTTCACCGTCAGCGCCTTGCCGTCGTAGGAGCAGGCCTGCAGCATGGCGCTGAGCTGCGTCGTCAACTCCTCCTCGCTCGGCTGGTCCTGTCCCTTGCTCTCGCTGGCAGGCTTGGCCGGTTCAGCCTGGGCAACCAGGATGCCACGTTCCGACTGTTGGAGCCTGGAGAAGATGGGATCGCAAATCGCCTTGTCTTGAGGCGTTGCCCAGAGGCTGCCGGCACCGGCGGCCTCGGATTGCAGAGGCAGGAGCGACGCAGCGGCGACGCTGGCGCAGAGCAGAACATAACTTTTCATGAAACCTCCCTATCGTTCGTGTCGACCTCGATCAGGATATCTGTGCCAAGACGATACGGATGACCGCCCGCGCATAGAGATAGAACAGTCCTTGCTTGGCGACGAAGAACATCGCAGCGCCAACGGCGGGCCACCACCATTGTTGCCGCCAACTGATGGCGAAAAACTGGCCGAACGCGAGAAACACGATGCCCGCCTCGATCCAGCCCATATAGACAGCGGAGGCGGCGCGATGCGCTGCGACCGCTTGCCGTGAAGAATCGACGAGAAGCGGCGACAGAGACAGGATGCTGGCCACCAGGATGACGAAGTGCGTGTAGGTCGCAAGCACCAGATGCTCGAAGATGTTGAAGCCGCCGCGCGACCAGAACACGATGTTGGAGGCGATCAGGATGGCAAGGATCCCGAGTGAAAACGACCACTTCGAATAGCTGCGGACCAGTTCCACGGCCCGGCTGAGTGTCTCGTCGTCGGTGCCGAGATAATCCGTCTGCGCGATCACGAGGAGCAGCACGACGATCGCCGCCAGCAGGAGCTTCAGCGGATGTGTGTGGCTCTTGCGTTGGCCGAAGACGTATTCTCGCGCCACGATGCCGGGCCGGAACAGGACCTTGAGCGCCGACTTGACGAGGTCTCCTTCGAACCAGCGTATCTTTTCCCAGGCCTCGTCACGCAGATGCCCGGCACCGAGCCGCGCCACTTTCTTTTGACCACACACCTGGCAATAGAGATCGTTCAGCGCTGCCCCGCAGTTGCGGCATAGAGGGAGATCGAAATGGGACTGCCCCATCTCGCACGCGGGACTGCCGGCCGTAGCCGCGCTCTCAGGCCGAGCGACTGGCGAGTCCTTCGGCAACTTCATTGCGTCAATTGGCTGATCGTTCACCACGCTATCCCAAGGTGCAAGAAGGAGATGAAGTTTGCGGCAACGGCAAACGCCCTGCGCAGCAATTTAGGTCCACGCTGCAGCCTGTAAAGTTCGGTGTCGTTGCTCAGCCGACAGAGGGTCGTAGTGGAGAGTCCTGAACCGAGCGGCCGAGGGATTAACCCCGGGCGAGGCCGACCAAGTCTCCCCCGATATCGGTCAGACCGGAAAATCAGGGTTCAGGAATTGAGAATCTCGGTCAGTCTGCGAGCGAGCCAGCCTCGGATGCATCGAGAACGCTGCGAAGTGCCGAGATGAAAACCCTGACCTTGGGCAGCACGAGCCGCGTCGTCGGGTAGACCGCCCAGATGCCAATCACTTCCGGCACGGCATCTTCCAGCACGACCCGCAGCAGCCGACCTGCCTTCACGTCCTCTGCGATATTCCAGTCCGACAGAAGCGCGATGCCGCCACCAGCGAGGCAGGCGGCATGGCAACCGGCAATGCTGCTGGCGGAAAACCGGCCCGAGACGCGTACCGAGGCCTCTTCGTCGCCACGCATGAAGGTCCAGTGCGACACGCCGCTCATCGGCAGGCAGTCGTGGTTGGAAAGTTCCGCGGTGCTGCGCGGCAGACCCCGCGCCAGCGCGTAGGCCGGGGCGGCGACCAGCGAGCGCGGGTTGTCCCTGAGTTTCTGAGCGATGAGGCTGCTGTCGCGCAGCCGGGAGATGCGGATGGCGAGGTCGGTACCGGTGCTGATCAGGTCCGGCATATGGTCGCTCATGTCGAGCGACAGCCCAAGCTCGGGGTTGGCGGCGAGCAGACCGGGCACCATCGGCGCCACGAGTTTCAGCCCGAAGGCAATCGGCACCGAGACGCGCAGCAGACCGGCAGCACCGCGCCCTTCGGAGCGCACGCGGGCGCGTCCCTGCTGTGCGTTCTCAACCAAGGCCTCGGCGAAGGGAAGAAATGCTTCGCCTTCCGGCG
Organism: Rhizobium sp. SAFR-030; assembly: GCF_059415005.1. NCBI lineage: Bacteria > Pseudomonadati > Pseudomonadota > Alphaproteobacteria > Hyphomicrobiales > Rhizobiaceae > Rhizobium > Rhizobium sp. SAFR-030. The sequence goes on from NZ_JBPFDO010000002.1 coordinate 180,491, forward strand.
TCAGGGCCAGCGACCGCGTGGTGCGATGCAGAAGCCGGACGCCGAGCGTCGCCTCGAGCGAGGTCAACCGCCGCGTCGCCATCATCGGCGAGATCCCCAGCCGTCGCGCTGCCTCCGAGAGGCTTCCGGCAGTGACGGCGTTGACGAAGACAGCGGCATCCTCGGTGTTCATTATAACACTTTCGGTTAGTCAGCATGATCAGCATCGGTAGCTACTGCAGATCCGGACCAGAAACTAGATTGGTCTCACGTTCAACCTGAAAGGCAGAGACGATGAAGACGGCAGATACGCAGACGCGGCCGGTTCCGGGCACAAGCAGGGCAGCGCTGCTGGCGATGGCGGCGGCGAGCGGCATCGCGGTGGCGAATATCTATTACAACCAGCCGATGCTCGGCCTGATCGAGCAGGATTTCCCCGGACAGCCCGCAGCCGCCATGGTACCGACGGCAACCCAGCTCGGCTATGCGCTCGGCCTGTTTCTCCTGTTGCCGCTCGGCGACCTCGTCAATCGCCGCCGCCTGATCATCGGCCAGTTCCTGGTGCTGGCGATCGCGGTCGCGGTGGCGGCAACCGCCTCCTCGGCGGTGATGCTGATCATCTGCTCGCTGTTCGTCGGCGCAAGTGCCACGGTTGCCCAGCAGATTGTTCCGTTCGCTGCATCGCTGGCAACGCCCGACAAGCGCGGATCGACGATCGGCACGGTGATGGCCGGCGTCCTCTCCGGCATCCTGTTCAGCCGCACGCTGTCCGGCTTCGTCGGCGAACACGCCGGCTGGCGCGAGATGTTCTGGCTCGGCGTTCCGCTGGCGCTGCTTGCCGCTGCCATGATGATCTGGGCTCTGCCGAACCATCGTCCGGTGTCGCGCATGCGCTACCACTCGGCCATGATTTCCCTGCGGCATCTGTGGAAGCGTGAGCCCGCGCTGCGTGTGGCGACAGCTGTCCAGGCGGCCCTGTTTGCTTCCTTCACCGTTTTCTGGACGATCCTCGCGCTGTATCTGCAAGGGCCGCAGTTCAACCTTGGTGCCGATGTCGCAGGGCTCTTCGGGATCGTCGGTGCGGTCGGCGTCTTCGCGGCACCCGTTGCCGGCCGGATCGCCGACAGGAAGGGGCCGCATCTTGTAGTCTGGATGGGCGCCGCGCTCACCGTTGCCGCCTGGATCATCTTCGGCACGTCGGCTTCGCTGGTGGCGCTGGTCGTCGGCGTCATCGTGCTCGACTTCGGCATCCAGAGCGCGCTCGTCTCCAATCAGCACATCATCTATGCGCTTGATCCGGAGGCCCGCAGCCGCCTGAATACGATCTTCATGACAGGAATGTTTCTCGGCGGTGCCGCCGGTTCGGCACTCGGCAGCCTCGCCTGGAGCTACGGAGCATGGACCACCGTCAGTGCGCTTGGCGCAGCTCTCGGGGTCGTCGCTCTTGGCATTCGTGCCGCGGATCACCTGGGTCGATCCGCAGCGCACCGCTCTCACTGACAGGAGGCCCTGGTCGAGCCGGCTCACGGCTAATCAAGTTCAGTGAGCTTGGAAGGAAGAGCGCCCTCGGGTGGGCGCTCTTCGTGTTGTGCTCGATCAGACAGCCTGTCCGGCGATCGTGGCGAAGCCGTGCTCGGCGGCTTCCAGAGCGACGGCGATGTCGGCCTGCGTATGGGCGGCGCAGAGGAACATGTTGTGCCGCGGGTGGAAATACACACCCTTCGACAGGGCGGCATTGCAGAAAGCGTAGCCCTTTGCGAAGTCGGCGTCGTCGTCGAACAGCACGGTCGGCATCTGCGCCGGGCCAGACTGGCGGATCGACAGGCCGAACTGACGCGAGCGGGTTTCAAGTCCGTCGCGCAGCATCTGGCCAAGCCGCGCCACTTTTTCCGGAACGTTGTCACGGCGCACCACCTTCAGTGTCGCCAGCCCGGCGGCCATCGACACGGCGCCGGCCCAGAACGAGCCGGTGACGAACACCTGCGAAGCCGCCTTGCGCAGCCAGTCGCTCCCGGTCACGGCCGACAGGGTGTAGCCGTTGGCGATCGCCTTGCTCCAGGCGGAGAGATCAGGGCGAACGCCAAGCGGCTCCCAGCTGCCTGCGCTATGTAGGCGAAAACCGGTGCGGACTTCGTCGAGGATGAGGGCGGCCCCCTTGGCGTCGGCGAGCCGTCGGGCTGCCTTGGCAAAATCCTGGGTCGGCAGTTCCTGGTCGAAGCTCATGTCGTGGCGGTAGGCCGAGACAATGATCGCAGCAATGTCTTCGCCGCCAGCCTTGATCGCGTCTTCAAGCGACTCGATGTCGTTGAACGTGTAGTAGACGAGATGGGCGCGATCTTCCGCCGTCACGCCGACCAGCGACGGAGAGCACCAGGGAACCGCGCCGTGATAGGCGCCCTTGGCGACGAGGATCTTGCGCCTGCCGGTGGCCGCACGGGCGACGGTGACGCAGGTCGTGGTCGCGTCGGTACCGTTTTTCTGGAACATGGTCCAGTCGGCATGGGCGATGGTGTCGACCACCAGTTCCGCCAGTTCGACCATGACTTCGGCAGGCCCGTTCAGGCAGTCGCCCATCCGTCGCTGGCGCTCGGCGGCCTCTTCGACCTCCGGGTGCTGGTGGCCGAGCAGGTTCGGGCCCCAGCTGCACATGAAGTCGACATAGCGGTTGCCGTCGACGTCAAACAGGATGCCGCCTTCGCCACGGCGGAAGAACTGCGGATAGGCATCCGGGAGTTTTGCGGCATGAAGGTGCCCCCACATTCCGCTCGGCACGACCTTTTCGGCCCGCGCCCGCAAAGCAGCATCCTGTACCCTGACCAGATTCGACATGAAGTTTCTCCAGATTCCTGCCAATGATATATCATATATTAATGGGCGGTGCCAAGCCCGCTACGGAACTGCCCGGCTTCACTGCTGCGCAAATTTTGCTCGACGGGTGGAGGGGAAATAGGCGGAGACAGGGCTGTAGATCGGAACGAGCTTTGCGCATGGGATAGCGAAGCTAACCGTGGACGATCACCGCAGGTTGCGGGTATATGACGTGCATGGATCTTTCCGCGGCTGCGCGAATGCCTTAAGACCTTGAGCTCAGGTATATCATATATAAGAGAAGTTCTGGACGTGCGTGTGCTTCCGCGGCCGTCAGGATGTGTCGAGGACAAGCGATGAACGAGATTGATCAGACCTCTGGCGAACGCAGCGTCGGGCCGATCGCCCGCGACAGCCTGACAGGGCTCGTCTACAACAATCTCCGCCAGGCACTGATGGAAGGCCGCTTCTGGCCTGGACATCGCTTCAAGATTCGCGATCTGGCGGCGACGATGAATGTCTCCGAAACGCCGATCCGTGAGGCGCTGATGCAGCTTGTGCGCGCCAGAGCGCTGGAAATGCAGGCCGGCCGGTCGATTGCCGTCTCCCACATGACCGCCAAGCAGTACATCGAACTGCGCACAGTCCGGCTGTTCCTCGAAGGGCTCGCGGCAGAGCACGCCACGACGCGGGTCTCGGAGGCCGACATCGACCGCATGGAAGCCATCCATGCCGACCTGATCGCTGCCGAGCAGCAGCAGCGCTGGTCGGATGCGGTGCGCGCCAACTGGCAGTTCCATCGCGGCCTGTACGAAGGGTCCGAACTGCCGGAGGTGCTGGCGATCCTCGACGATATCTGGATGCGTAATGGGCCGCTTCTGAACTTCCATTATCCCAGCGCGCCGCCGACCTACCCGAACGAGCATCAGCACCTGTCTGTCCTCAAATACCTGCGGCAGCGCCGTGCCGACAAGGTGCGCGAGGCGATCCAGGCGGACATGATGGAGGGCGGGCAGAACCTTGTTCGCCTGCTGGAAACGTCCGGCGGCACCCGTTACATGACGCCGCCGACCGTCTGAAGCCACGGATGCCAACAGGCTCGTCATGACGCCGGCTTTGCCAGCGCCTCGCGCACCGTCGCTGCCATCGCCTCTGCGGACAACCCATATTTCTCGAAGAGATAGGCTGTGCTACCGCCTTCCGCGAACGTGTCGCGGACGCCGACGCGGCGGAATTTCGCCTGGACGTCGTTTTCCATGAGCATCTCAGCGACAGCGCTGCCGAGCCCGCCGATGATCGAGTGATTTTCCGCCGTGACGACGAGGGGCATCTGCCGGGCGAGGTCGACGAGGGCAGGATCCAGCGGCTTGATGGTCGCCATGTCGACGACCGTCAGCTCGACGCCTTCAAGGCTCAGCGCCTCAGCCGCCGACAGTGCGATATCGACCATCATGCCGCAGGCGACAATCATTCCCTGGCGGCCGTCGCGCAGCACCCGCATCTTGCCAATGGTGAAATCGGATGCGCTGTCATCCGTGTTCTCGATCCCGTCGGCCCGCTTCAGCCGCAGATAGACCGGACCGTCGTACCGGGCGATGGCCGCGACAGCCGCGCGCACCTGATCCGGACTGCTCGGCTCGATCACCGTCATGTTCGGCAGCGCGCGCATCAAGGCGATATCGTCAATCGCCTGATGCGAAACGCCGAGGAGGGTCGTCAGCCCCGGGATGACGCCGACGATCTTCACGTTGGCGCGCGGGTAGGCAACCTGCATCGCCAACTGGTCGTAGCAGCGCCGGGTGACGAAGACGCAGAAGCTGTGAACAAAGGGTATCTCGCCGGAGCGGGCAAGGCCGCCGGCAATGCCAACCATGTTGGCTTCGGCGATGCCCACCTGATGAAAACGCTCCGGCAACTGGTTGCGAAACAGGTCCGTCTCGGTCGACAGCGTCAGATCCGCCGTCAGGCAGACGATGCGATCGTCACTGCGGGCCGCGTCTAGCAGCGCTTCGCCATAGTGTTTCCTGGCGTTCGCCGCAGAGGCGCCGCGGGCATTGAAATCCAGCACCTCCAGCGAGGTGCGATCGTCGGGCTGGCTCATGTCCGCTCCTCCGCGTCGCCCAGGGCGGCGAGCGCTTCCGTGGCGATCTCCGCCGGCAGTTTCAGATTGTGGGCGAGGATCCCTTCAAGCGACGGCACGCCTTTGCCGGCAATCGTCGACGCGACGAGGCAGGTCGGCCTGTCCCGATCGCGCGCTTGGTCGAGCGCCGTCAGCAAAGCCGGAATGTCGTGCCCGTCGATATCCTCCGCGGCCCAGCCGAAGCTTGAGAACTTCCCGGCGACCGGAGCCACCGACACCACCTTGTCGATGTGACCCTCAACCTGCATGCTGTTGTAATCGATGATCAGGCAGAGGTTGGAGAGACCGGCGCTGCCGGCATAGAGGACTGCCTCCCACAGTTGGCCCTCCTGCAGCTCGCCATCGCCAAGCACCACGTAGACGCGGCTCTGCGAGCCTCGCCGCCGTGCCGCGAGCGCCATTCCGATGCCGACGGACAGACCCTGCCCGAGCGAGCCGAGCGTCGCTTCGACCGCCGTGCCGACCCGCTCCGAGGCATTGACCTCGAATACCGAGCCATCCTTGCAGTAGGCGCCCACCAGGTCGCGGTCGACGATGCCGCGGGCGGCGAGTGTTGCGTAGAAAATAGCCGTGTTGTGGGCTGTCGAGAGCAGGAAGCGGTCGCGATCGGCCCATTGCGCGTCCGACGGATCGAGCCGCATTTCGGCGAAATAGAGAACGGCGAAAAGGTCGGCGGCGCCCAGCCCCTGCTGGACATAGCCCTGGCCTGTCGGCGCCACCAGATCGATGACGTCGCGTCTCAGCGACCGGGCAATGCGCGCGAGTTCTAACGGATCGCGGACCCGTGCAGCGGGCTGCCGTTCCCGGCTGATGGCACTGTTCATCGGCGCGGCCCTCCCAAGCCGTTGTTCAACTCTGACATTGCTGCGGACCTTCCTGGACCGGCTCAGCCGGCCGTGAACCGATCGAGGATGTTGCGGGTGATGCGCTGCGTGAAGGGATCGCCGCGCTTCAGGCCCATGACCCATTCGCAGGTGGCGGCGGTCAAAACCTCGCCCTTGCCGCGGGTCATGTGCACCATCATGCCGGACCCGTATTTGTATTTGGCGAGCCCCTCCGGCGTCACTTCGCCGGTGACGCATTCGACCAGGCCTTCATGGTCGCTGCCGCGCACATAGTAGCGGAAGCCTTCGCCTTCGGGCTCGTCCTCGGCCAGAACCGCGGGAGACATGGCAAGGATCTCGATCGTGTCTGGCTGGCCCGCGACCTCCACAGGGTAGGGGAGGCCATGGCGGAACGTGTAGTCCAGCCCGTCCACCTCGTAGGCGAAGATGTGCTGCTTGTCGCCGAAGATGTCGGCATAGTGCAGGCCCGTTCCCTGGAACGCCCAATGGGTCGGGCGGTAGACCGTCATGCCCTTCTGGCCGTTCGGCGCAAACCCGCCCCAGGACGCATACATGCCGTGTGCACCGTTGACACCGACCGTTGAGGCACCCGGCCACTTGATGTTGTGGTCTTCCCAGGCGCTGGTCAGCAGATGCGCCTTGTCAGTTCCGGCAACCGGATCCTTCTGGCTCGCCTTGAACTTGTGGCAGATCTGGCGCTTGCCGTCGTCTTCCAGGCGGATCTGCCAGAGGAAGTTGGCGCCGAAGCGGGCGAGGTGGCCGCCGCGCTCGACATAGCGCTCGATCGCCTCGCGCATATCCCAGGTCCAGTATTCGTCATGGCCGATGATGGTGACGCAAGGATAGGCGTCGAGAAGTTCGGGCCGGTAGTGCAGGTCGGTCTGGGTGATCATGTCCAGCTCGAACCCTTCCTTCTCCGCCCACAGCACGAAGTGGCGGTCGAACTGCGCCCAGCCGGCGGCCGCATAGTACTGGCCGAACCCGTTGGCGTAGGCCCACTCTTTCATCGCATAACGCGGCGCGTCACCCATTTCCGGTGCGGGATCGGCGCAGATCCGCGGTGCGCCTGCCGGCAGCCAGACGATGCCACGTGTCCATGGGCGCTCCAGCGACAGGACCGGCGACGGTTGGTCCCGGTTGTCGCCCTCGACGCCGAAATAGTGGTTGGCGCCGCCGAAGTCGTTGTAGGACGTCCAGGTGCCGGTTGGCAGGACCATCAGGATTTTGGCGCGGCGCGTCTTTTCCGTCGGACGTACGACGAAGAAGTGGTGCTGCACGAACTTGATGCCGTTCGGCCTCTCGCAGGTCGAGACGACGCGGTAGAAGCCCGACTTCAGGTCGTCAGGCAATGTCCAGCGATGGCTGACCGGCCATTTGCAGCCATTGCGATACGCGTCCTTTGGCGTGGCGGTAAAGACGCCGTCGATCGCGGCCACCTCATGCACCGTCTCCGGATGCAATCCGTCGCGATAGATCTGCATGCGCCAGGTCCTGGCAGTCGAGGTCGAATGGAAGGTGACCTCGTCACCCGGATCGTAGGAGATCGCATCGGTGTAGGTGTAGACCTCCGGCACGTCGGGGTCTTCGCGCGGCGCCTCGTACCACGGCTGGCTGTTCCAGTGATCATCGGCATACATCGGCCGCACCTTGCGCGGCGCGACATTCATGGTGCCGAGTTCGGGAGATTGGAAGTCGGGTCTGTCTGCCATGCTGGTCTCTTGCGATCTTCGCGGCCGATGCCGCCGGTTCGAAAGCCGCACTGGGAAGTGCGGCCGGGCTTTTCCACCTATGCCTGACTTGGCAGGACGAACGGTTCCGGATCGAGGAACCGCTTCACGACGTTCAGCGTGATGGTGCTGATATTGTTGTCGTAGTTATTGTAGCCCAGCGACATGCCATAGGTGATCGAGCCGGATGCAAAGACTGCTCCGCCGTTGGTCGTCTCGAAGAACACCATGTCGGCGCGCACCAGCGCATTCTGGGTGCCGTCAAGTCCGTCGACCATGGTGCGGAACTCCTCCGGCGTCGGAAGAGCGCCGGCGCCGAGACCCTCCGACGTGGCAAGCAGCAGCGTGTGACGCGGGCTGCCGAGCTCGTAGTCGAGACGGTCGATTTCGCTGCCCACGGCGCCGCCATAGCGGAAGCCGAAATCGCCGAGCTTCTCGTCCCGTCCGACGCCCTCGAAGATGAAGGCGGCGCGTCCGTCTTCGCTATCGGGCATGCGGACATAATAGGTGCAGGTGTCGTTGATCATCGCCGAGAAGCCGGTGCCGACGAGCTTCTGAGGTGCAAAGCCGCTGTGCCGCCACAGCGCGCCGGGTTCGCCGGTGCCGGCCAGATGCACTTCTCCAGGCTCGGATTCCCAGGTGCGGGTGCCGGCCATGCCGCGACGCACTTCGAGGGCTGCAGGCGCTGCCGGATGGAAGCCGCAGCGCCAGTAGAAGGCATTGCCGCCCATCGAGACGTGGCGGCCGCCGGTGTTCTGGTACTCCATGATGCCGTTCATCATGTTGAACGAGTAATATTCCGCATGGGTCGGCGTCATCATTGCCCGGTAGGGCTTCAACGCACGAGCGCCTTCGCGGTCCAGCTCGACATCGGTGATGATGTCGTAGGAAATGCCCTTCTCCTCGAGCCAGTCGAGGATATGGGTGTCGTTGATCAGGTTGAACCAGTAGCCGCGCGGCCGCATGCTGAGCACCGGCCGGAGCCAGGACGAATAGGCGCGACCCGATCCATCGACATGACTGTCGTAAGTGGACTGGCCGATCTGCGGATGCTCCTGCATGTAGACGTCGTCCAGCGGCAGCCAGAGCACGTGCTCCATCAGGGTTTCGAAATGCACCTGGTAGAGACGCAGCGCGCTGTTGGCATAGGCGAGATAGGTGGCGACCGAGAGCACGACCACGAGGTCGGCCCGCTTGGTCTTCCTGCCGGGCGTGACGAAGAACGTCACGTAGCTCTCGCAATCGGGCTCTGGTTCGTCGCCTGCCGGCGTCAGCCGCAGCGCATAAACGCCGGTGCGCCATTCCGCCGGCACTTCGAGCGAGAAGGTCGTCTGCCACTGGCAGTCATAGATGTCGTCGCTGTGGAAATGGATGGCGGCATATTCGCGCGGCGCCAGCCGGAAATCGTGAACCGCGCCGGACCAGAAGAAGCCCGTGACGCCGCGGCGCGGCAACTGGTGCAGCCGGCCGTGGAGGCAGTTGGCCGAGAGATCCTTGATATCGAGCGTGGTGATGCCGTCGCCGAAATCCCAGGAGGCGACGAGGCCAGGGGCGGCAACGCCCGTGCGCGGCTGGTTGTCATAGACCCGCAGCGCTTCGGCTTCGAGCGCCCGCGAAACGACGCGCGGCGCTTCGATCTTGCCGTCAAAATGACCGGTGTAACGTTGGTTCGGGTCCGAGTGATGCGCTGCGACCAGGAAATCCAGGCCGCTGTCGAGCACCGGGAGATCAGCCAGATCGAACGTCTGCGCGTGGGCAAGGGCGGGACGGGTGCCATCGGCCGGAACGATCAGCGACAGCGTCGCGGTCTTCGCGACGAAGTCGAGCGTTGCGGAAATGAACGACCAGACGCGCTGGCGTGCCTTGACGTCGAGAGTCAGGCGGGTGCTGCCGAGGCGCAGCACGGGGTGGCCCTCGGCGTCGAGTTCGAGAGCATAGCCCTCGGCCGAATTTTCGCACCAGTTGCCCAAGATGCCGCGTGCATTGTCGGCGATGCGGGTCGGATAGATGTAGCAGCCGAAGGACCACGCGTCGCCGCTCGGAACAAGCGCGCCGCCATGATCGATCACCGCGCAGGAGCCGGGCCGGATTTCCTGGTCGAGGCAGGTGTGGACGCCATCGATGGCGCTGTCCATCAGGTCGTACTTGAAGCCAGGTCCGTTGACGTCGACGTCCCCGCAACGCAGGCGCATGACTTCGACCCTGACGGCTTCCCGCTTGCTCGACAGCTGGAACTTGACGGTCTCGCCGGCCGGCACGCTGATGCGGTCGGGATAGCCGAGATATTCGTTGGTCTTATAGATCACCTTGATACTCCGGAGGTAGCGTCGCACCGGTCATGGCCTGCCAGCGGATCTTGAAGACATGCCATTCCGCCTCGGCCAGCGAGGTGAAGATGCGGTCGTCGACGAATGGCATCGGATCGCCGCGTCGCTCGGGAATGCGCGACAGGCGCCACGCCTTGCCGGCCTCCAGCACGATCAGCACGAGGCGCCCCTCGGCCTTGCCCCAGCGCATCCTGGCCAGCATCTTGCGAAGCTCGGCGCCATGCACGCCGAGCGGGCTCTTGCGGAATTCCTCCACGAGGTCGAGCCGCTGCGGGTCGATGACATAGCGCAGCGCGTTCGGGTCACTGGTGTGATCCATGGAAATCGTCCTGTCGTTGCATTCGTCGGGTGATGCGTATCCGCCCTGTGGTGCCTCCTCCCCCAAGAGAGGGGAGAAGGCGATGATGCGCATTTCTGCGTGTCCGTCTCAGGCGATTAGCGGGTCAGCCACGCCGTCCAGCGCTGGCGCAGCTCGTCCCGATGAGCGCCGATCCACTCGAAATCAGGCTTCACCAGCTTTTCGTAGTTTTCCGGCGACGTGGCGAACAGCTTGGCTTCTTCCGGCTTCAATTGCTCATAGACGGTCTTGCTGCCGGTCGCGTAGTTGACGTCTCGCATGAACGGCACGTGGGCGTCGGCGTTGGCGTAGAAGAAGTCGAGATAGGCGAGGGCGGCGTTCTTGTCGGGCGCGCCCTTGAGGATCGCCATATAGCCGGTATCGCGGATGGCGCCGTCCCAGGACATGGCAACCGGTGCGCCTTCCTTGACCACTGCCAGCGCGCGGCCGGAGTAGCTCATGGTCATGACGACTTCCTTGTTGCGCATGATCTGCTGCACCTGGTCGCCGGTCTTCCACCAGACCGCGACGTGCGGACGGATTTCGTCGAGCTTCTTGTAGGCGCGGTCGAGATCGAGCGGGAAGAGCTCGGTCTGCTTCACGCCGTCCGCCAGGAGCGCTGCGACGGGAACCCACCAGTCGCGGTCGCCGGTGTCAGGCAGGCCACGCGGGCCGGGGAAGTCCTTGACGTTCCAGAAATCGGCCCAGGTCTTCGGCGCCTTGTCCTTGAATACCTCGGTATTGTAGTTGATCAGCATGCCGCCGGTGGTGCGGGCGACGCCATAGGGCGTGCAGGCATCGGCGACGCCGAACTTCTGCACGCTGGGCAGCTGGCTGCAGTCGATCTTCTCGAGCATGTTGGTGCGCGCAACGAGATCCGGGCCGGTGGCCGTGACGATGTCGAACTCGACATTGCCGGTGCGCGTCATCGCTTCAGCACGTGCCCACTGGTCGGGAACCTCGATGGCGACCGGCACCACTTCGACGTCCTTGGCCTTGGCGAAGGGCTCGTAGAAATACTTGGCGAGCGAGTTGCCCATCAGGCCGCCCGTCGTGGCGATGACCATCTGGTCTTCCAGTTCCTGCGCGACGACGGGCGTCGTACCGGCAATGCCTGCGACGATGGCAATCGCGGCAGTGGTCCATTTCCAGTTCTGTATCGGCATGGTGGTTCTCCTCTTGTTTTTTAAGTCTTGATTGTAGTTCCCAGTCAGGTCTTGGCCCGCGACCTCATGATGAAGGCAATGGCGAGGATCGCGATTGAAAGGACGATCAGCAGCGTGGCGATCGCCGGAATGATGGGTGTCAGGTTCTGCTCGATATCCTCGAACATCCGGCGCGGCAGCGTCTTGTAGCGGACGCCGGACAGGAAGAACGACACGACCGGCTCGTCGAAGGAGATGATGAACGCGAACAGGGCGCCGCTGATCACGTTCGGCAGGATGAGCGGGAGGGTGATCAGCCGGAAAGCGTTGAAGCGGCTCGCGCCGCAGCTCATCGCCGCCGCCTCCAGGTTGGCATCCACCTTGCCGAGCGCCGACGCGGTGGTGAACACCACGAAGGGTAGCGCCAGGATGGTATGCGCCAGCACGAAGCCCGGTACCGTCCCCGACAGGCCGATCGACTGGAAGAAGAGGTAGAGGCCGACCGCCAGCGCGATATGCGGCACGATGATCGGCCCGATCAGCAGGATCTGGAAGAGCGTCGCCAGGCTGCTGCGGCCGCGGACCATCGCATAGGTTGCCGCCGTGCCGATGACCGACGCCGAGATGGCGGTCAGGAAGGCCACCTGGACGCTTAGCCAGGTGGCATTGCGCCACTGGCGGCTGGCGAAATACTCCTCATACCACTTCAGCGTGAAGCCGCGCGGCGGAAATTCGAGGTAATCGCTCGTGCCGAAGGACATCGGAATGACGATGACCAGCGGAATGATGATGAAGGCAAGGACGGCATAGACATATACGCCGAGTGCCAGCGAGCCTTTGTCGACGGGCGGCTTCATGCTTGCGCTCCCATCAGTCTGTCGAACCGCAACGTCTTGCTAAAGATGATCGCCAGCAAGGTGACGAACAGCGTGAGCACACCGACGAGGGCCGAGGCGAACGGCCAGTCGAGGACTTCGCGGATCTGTTGCGAGACGAGCGTCGCGATCATCAGTTCCTGCGGCGACCCGAGAAGCGCCGGCGTGATGAAGAAGCCGAGTGCGGTCAGGAACACCAGCAGCGAGCCACTGGCGATGCCCGGCAGGCTGAGCGGCAGGATCACTTCACGGAAGGTCGCAAAGCGGGAAGCTCCGAGCACCGCTGCGGCACGCAGATAGTCGTTGGGGATGGCGCGCAGGGAGCCGAAGATCGGCAGGATCATGAACGGCAGCAGCACATGGGTCATCGCCACGACGACCGCACCTTGCGTATAGAGAAGCTTCAGCGGCTCGGAGGTGATGCCGACGGCGATCAGGCCGGAATTCACGAGGCCCTCGCGCTGGAAAAGGAACGACCACGCGGCGGTGCGCACAAGCACGCTCGACCACAGGGGAAGGATCACGCAGGCGCCGACCAGGGCCGCCGTCGTGCCGCGGGCACGGCTCATGAAATAGGCGACCGGGAAGCCGAGAAGGACGGCAAGCCCCGTCACCAGCACGGCCGTCCAGATCGTCCGCATCAGCACCCGCGCATAGACGGGGTTGGTAACGACGCGCGCATAGTTGTCGAGCGTCGGGGTCGGCTCCATGAAGCTGATGTAGAGAAGCTGGCCGATCGGATAGATGAACACAAAGGCGATGATGAGGAAGAACGGCGACAGCAGCAGCAGGGTCGCCAGTCCGCTCAGTCGACGGCCGTCGGAATGCCAGAACTGGGATCGGGTGCGGCTGGTCACTTGGCGCCTCCGGCGTAGAGCAGGATGGCTTCCTTCGGCACGCTGAAGGTCGCTGTCGCACCACGCGTCAGTGCCGTGAGATCGGAGGCGCCCGGAAGCCGCGCGCGGATCTCGGTGCCGTCGGGCAGCTTGCCGATGAGCAGCAGCGCGGAGCCCGCATAGACGACATCCGACAGCGTCACCTGCAAGGTGTAGTCGGACCCTGCGGCGCCGAGACCCAGTCGCTCGGGGCGGAAACCGAGGATTGCCTTCTGGCCAGCCTGCACGGTGTCGACCGCTGCCGTTGCCGGGACGTTCCAACGTTCGCCGGATGGCAGCAGAACGGAGGTCGCGTCGCCAGTGCTTTCGACCGTGACGTCGATGAAATTCATCTCGCCGATGAAGCCGGCGGTGAACAGATTGGCTGGCCGCTCGTAGAGCTCGCGCGACGGGCCGATCTGCTGGATCTTGCCGTCCTTCAGCACCGCGACCCGGTCGGCCATCGTCAGGGCTTCGCTCTGGTCGTGGGTGACGAAGATGACGGTGATGCCAAGCTCGGCATGCAGGCGCTTGATCTCGAGCTGCATATCCTCGCGCAGGTTCTTGTCGAGCGCGCTCAGAGGTTCGTCCATCAGCAGCACGCGAGGACGGTAGACGATAGCCCGAGCCAGCGCGATGCGCTGCTGCTGGCCGCCCGACAACTGGCTGGGGAAGCGCCCGCCGTAACCGGCGAGACGGACCGTCGCCAGCGCTTCTTCAGCCTTGGCGTGCCGCTCGGCTTTCGGCATGCCGCGCATCTTCAGGGGGAAGGCCACATTGTCCAAAATGGACATGTGTGGAAACAGCGTATAGTTCTGGAACACCATGCCAAGATTGCGCTGGTTGGCGGGCACATAGGTCAGATCTTCCGAATCGACGACGATGTTTCCGCTTGTCGGAAATTCGAAGCCGGCGACGCTCATGAGGATGGTGGTCTTGCCGGAGCCGCTCGGCCCGAGCAGCGCAAGGAATTCGCCGGCGGCGATGTAGATATCGACGCCGTCGACGGCGAAGACGCTACCGAAGCGCTTTTCCAGACGGCTGATGCGAATGGAGGCGCCTGCCGTCTGTTCTCTGTTCATTGCCATAGTCACTGAAGCCTTGTTCCCACTTTTATTGTTTGGCTTGGCTCAGGGCGAGGACCCTTCAGATTGCAGTCGATCCCGTCCCTATGCGTAAATCTCCGATATCATATTTGATATATCGGAATGCTAGCGCCGAATGAACGCGCCTACAAGAGCCATTTGTGCGTCGAGCATGGCTTTTCCGCCGATTGTGACAGCGCCTCGCGCATGGGCGATCTCCATGAGCCGGGTCACGGGCGGGTTGACGATGATGTCGTAGACCACTGTGGAACTGGGAAGCTGGCTGAGGTCGACAGGAACGGCGTCGCCGGGCTTCATGCCGAGAGACGTGGTGTTGACGATCAGATCGAAGGTGTCCGCAGCGGCGGATCCCGAGACTACGTGCGTTTGGGGGAAAGCTGCCTGGACGGCATCGGCGAGAGCCCTGCCGCGCGCAGCGTCGCGATTGGAGATCCACAATTCGGCGGCACCGGCCTCAGCAATGGCGAGCGCAGTGGCACGACCGGCACCGCCCGCACCGATTTGCAGCACGCGCTTGCCGGCGACTGAATATCCGTGGGCGCTGAGACCGGCGATGAAGCCGGGGGCATCCATGTTGTCGCCAACCAGCCGCCCTTCCTCGCTCCGCCGCACAAAGTTGACGGCACCGATCATCCGCGCCCGGTCGGAGATCTCGTCGAGAAGCGGGATGATCGCCACCTTGTGGGGAATGGTAACGCCGAAGCCGACGACATTGCCCATCAGGCGTATCGCGCCGACGACGTGGCTAAGGTCCTGCGGGCGGACGGCGAGGGGCGAGGTCGCGACATCCTCGCCGATCTCGGTAAAATAGGCGTTTAGCACCCCGCTGGCGCGAACATGGTCCACGGGATCGGCCAGCACGAACATGATCTTCGACTTGCCGGTGATCTCCATGGAGCATTTTCCTCTCTGGTCAGCCGGGCAGCCGGCTGCGGCCGTAGCCCTTGTAGCGTTCGAGAACCCGCGCGATCTCGTCGTCCGGAAGGATGGCCGGCTCACCCGCCTGGCGCGCGAGGATGTACTGGCGGGCGAGCGTCTCAAGCTTCACCGTCAGGTCGAAGGCCTGCTGCAGGGAGGTGGCCGCAACGATCATGCCGTGATTGGCGAGCAGGCAGGCTTTGCGGGACCTGAGGGCGGCGACGGCGCCGTCTGCCAGCGCCTTCGTTCCGAAGGTGGCATAGGGCGCGCATGGCACATCGTTGCCGCCGAAGCTGGCAATCATGTAGTGGAATGCAGGGATGGGCTTGGCGAGGCAGGAGAGCGCCACGCAGCTATCCGCATGGGTATGGATGACGGCCTGCACATGTGGGTAGGCGTGGAGGATCGCCTGATGCATATGCCATTCGCTGGAAGGAATGCCGTCGCCGATCGTATCGCCGTTGCGATCCAGCCGAACCAGTCGGTCGGGCGTCATGTTGCCGCTGTTGCCGCCGGTTGGGGTCACCAGCATGTCGTCGCCGATCCGGCAGCTGACATTGCCGCTCGAGCCGTGATTGAAGCCCTTGTCTTCCAGCTTGGCGACAACGCCGAGCATCGTCTCGCGCAGGTCCATCTCGTTCATGCAAATGTCTCCGGGTTCTGCATCGAGGCGAGCGCCCGGGTGAACAGGTCGACTGGCCCGAGTTTTCCGGATTTAAGGCAGAGCGCGACCGGATCGTCCTCGTCCGTCGTCGCAGTGCCGATGCCCGGGCCGCCATAGGGTCCGACATTCAGGCCGCGGATGCCAAGCCGCTCGACGACCGAGCCGGAGGTCTCGCCGCCGGCAACGACGAACCGCCGCACGCCGGCCTGATGGAAAGCGACGGCCAAGTCGCCGACGATCTGCTCCGCCAGCGCCGATGCACCTTCCCGGCCGTAGCTCGCCTGGGCTTGAGCCACGGCTTCCGGCGCCGCGGAGGTAGACAGGCCGACAGGGCCGGCCTCAAGTTTGGGCAGCGCCCACTGAAGGGCCGCTGCGACTGCCGCCTCGGCGCTGTCGATTCCCGTCAGGTTGATGCGCAGGACAGGGTGTGATCGCTCGAAGTCCCCAAGTTGTTCGAGCGTCCGTTCGGCGCAGCTGCCGGATAGCACGACGCCCTTGCCGGACACCGGCCGCAGGCTGCGCGTATGCGGCTCGCCCTGCAGGAGGCCTTTGGCCCGCCATAGCGCCGGATAATGCTGGACGATGGTCGCATTGCCGGTCATCACCGCCCAATCGCAGGTCAGGTCGGCAATGGCATCGAGGTCGCGGTCGTAGATCGCGTCGGTGATGAAATGGCGAATGCCCTGCGCTGCCTGTTCGGCAACGGCCTGCTCCAGCGATGCTCCGCCCTCGCTGACGGCGGGGTGGGCGAGCAAGCCGACGGGCATCTTCGTCTGCCGCTGCAACACGCGAACGAGGTCCGGATCGGTCATCGGTGTCAGCGGATCGTGACGCTTCGGCGATTCCGAAATGAGCTGGCTGCCGAGGAACAGGTGTCCGTTGTAGACGGTGCGCTTCAGCGCCGGAGAGGACGGGCAGAAGGCGGTGTAGGGAGCATCGGTCACCGCCAACAGCATGTCGGCTACGGGGCCGATATTGCCTTCATCCGTCGAGTCGAAGGTGGCGCAATATTTGAAGAAGATCTGCCGGGTGCCGCGAGCCAGCAATGCGCGCACCGCCCGCTCGGTCTTGTCGACGGCCATGGCTGCCGGAACGACGCGGGTCTTTTGGGCGACGACTATCGCATCGACATCGCCGAGGCTCGCAACAGCGTCGGGATCCGTGACGAAGGCGCAATTGACGCCCTGGGCGACCAGCATCGCCGCTGTCTCCATCCCACCTGTCAGATCGTCGGCAACGACCCCAAATATCGGCTTCATCATCATGTTGAGTGCGTCTGTCACTATTGAGCCTCGCTAGCTCATACATGATATATCAAATATTCTGGAAGGAAAGGCTGGGATCTATTTTTCCGCTTGATCGCCGGCTGCGGTGGCGTCGGTGAGGTCGACAGTGGCCGCGTGCGCCGCAGCGTTGGGCTTGCCGCGCAACTGTTCCCGCACGACCGTCAGCAGCCCTGCGGATGCTATGATGAAGATGCCGACAAGCGCAATGGCATCGGGAAATTCGTTGAAGATCAGGGCACCGAACACGACAGCCCATGCAAGCTGCGAGTAGTGCATGGGTGCGATCTGGTTGGCATTGCCGTATCGCGTCGCCAGTACGAAGGCCCACTGCCCGAGCCCGTAACAGATGCCGGCGAGCGCAAGCAGAGCACATTCTTTCCAGGATGGCACGCTGACGCCGCGCACCAGCATGGCGACCGCGTTGAGGCCGAGGAGGTAGAGGATAAGTGTGCCGAGAACGCTGGTGGTTTTCACCTTGCCGCCGACCCGTCGCAGGATGATCACGGCAGTTCCGGTCCCGAGACCGGTGAAGATCGCCGCGAGATGACCCGCTTCGAAGGGCTGATTGCCGGGCTTGACGACGAGAAGCACGCCAAGGAAGCCGACGACAACGGCCGACCAGCGCCAGATGCCGACATGTTCCTTCAGCACCAGCGCCGACATGATCGTGACGAACAAGGGGGCCAGGAATACCAGCGCATAGGCCTGCGCCAGCGGAATCGTTGTAAAGGCATAGACGCCGCAGAGGCTGGCGACCACCCCGCAGATGGCGCGGCCATGCACCGCCAACGGATGGTCGGTCCGCCAGAAATCGCGCCATCGCTGGTCGGGATGGCGGGTCGCCAGCAGCGCCAGGCCAGCGAAGACGTTGACGATGAAGGCGGTCTCGAAGATCGACAGATGTCCGCCGGCCGCCTTGACGCTGGCGTCCGTGACGGAAAACGCGGCGTAGGCCAGCACGGCGAGGATGTAGACATTGGTCAAGACGTTACAACCTTCTGGATGCAAAGATACACGTTTCCGTTATATCATATTTCACGATTGGAAGAGGAGAATTAGGGGCTGCTTCTGTTTGACGCGAAGACTGCGTCCGGCTCGGAGGGCCGGTGCCCGCTCACCAGCACCGTTGGCGACGTGACCCTCGCTTCCGTTGCCGTTGCAACATGATCGGGCGTCTCTGAAACTGTCCGCTCGTACCGCGCCTCCATTGTCACGACCGCACTGGCTTGCCGCGAACCTGTTCCCTCATTCGTCTGCGAGCCGGATGCACCAGTGCCTCGGAAGCGGGATCAGACATGCCAAGCAGTTGCCAATACATCGACACGTCGCACGGCATGATTGCCGTCGAAATCAGCGAAGGCGGGGGACCTGACGTCGTTTTCATACACGGCAACTCCTCCTGCCGAGAGGTGTTCAACAAACAGGTCACCTCGCCACTGTTTGCCGACTACCGGCTGATCCGCTGCGATCTGCCCGGCCACGGTCAATCGAGCGATGCGCCGGACAAGCTTCGGACCTACACCCGCCCGGGATTGGCCGATGCGGTTCTGGAGCTTCTCCATACAATGAAGGTGAGGGAGGCAGTCGTCGTCGGCTGGTCGCTCGGCGGGCACGTGGCAATCGAGATGCTGTCCCGGTCGCAGATCATCACCGGCGTTTGCCTGATCGGCGCTCCGCCGACGGGCGTCGTCATGGCGGAAGGGTTCTGCGGCAGACCGCTGGGCGGGCTCGGCGGAAAGGGCGAACTGACACCGGAGGAGGTCGACCGGTTTATCGCGGGTGTCATCGGAGACACGGCCGAACCGTTCCTGCGCCAAGCGGTGGCACGGACGGACCGTGATTTCCGCTCGATGCTGTTTGCGGGCGCAGCCAGGGGAACAGGCGTCAATCAGAGAGACGTGGTCACGGCGACATCGGTGCCGCTTGCGATGATCAACGGCGCTGACGACCAGATCGTCAACCTCGACTACATCGATGACGTGCCGTTTTCCAGCCTCTGGCAAGGCCGGTGCTTCCGGGTCGCCAATGCCGGGCACGCACCGTTCTGGCAAACGCCGGACAGGTTCAACGCGATCCTGTCGCTGTTCCTCGCGGACGTCGCGCCACTCTGATGCTTTGTTCGGCTGCGGTCGCGCCGGGCCATTACTGGGTCTGCGCGCTCCGGCCGCTGATCTTTGCCTGCAGCACGATGACCACCAGCAGGAACAGCCCGCGGATGACCGACTGCCAGTAGGCGGAGAGCGAGATCCAGCCGAGGCCGTTCTCGAAGTTGAGGATGTTGAAGACCATCCCCAGCAGCAGGACACCGGCAAGCGTCGCGCCGACCGATCCGGCGCCGCCGGTCAGCAGCGTGCCGCCAACGACGACAGAGGCGATGGCGAAAAGCTCCCAGCCGACGCCCTCCGTCGGCTGGCCCGCGCCGAACTGCGCGGCAAGGATGGTTCCGGCAAGCCCGGCGAGCAATCCGGAGACAGCGTAGACGGAGAAGATGGTCCGCTTCACCTTGAGGCCCATCAGCGAGGCTGTGTATTCGCCGTCGCCGACAGCCAGCACGTGCCGGCCGGCCGGCAAGCGCTCAAGGAAGATCCAGCCGATGACGAAGGCCGCAAGCGCAATCCAGGCCGGGATCGGGAAGCCGAGGAAATCGTCCTGGCCGATCATCGTGAAGCCCGTTTCGTAGGACACGTCGACCGATTGGTTGTCGGCAAGCAAGAGCGCCATGCCGTAGGAAGCAAGCATCGCCGCGAGCGTCGCGATGAACGGCTGGATGCGCATCTGAGTGATCATGAAGCCGTTGAGCAGGCCGAACACCAGTCCGGCAGCCAGCCCCGCGCCCATGCCGGCCGCCCAGCCATAGGGCGAGGCGAAGGCGGAAACGACGCTTGCCAGCGCCGCGACGCCGCCGACCGACAGGTCGATCCCGCCGGTCATGATGACGAAGGCCATGCCGAGCCCGATCAGCGCAAACATCGAATTGTAGCGCAGGAAGCTCAGGATATTGAACGGCGACAGGAAGTTTTCGTAGCGCAGCGCGCCGAACAGGATCAGTGCCAGCAGCGCGACGATGACGCCGAGGCGCGCGAGGTCGCCGGAGGATTTTGGTCGAAACAGGGAAAGCATCGGTTAAGTCCTAGCTGCGGTCGGCCCGCTGTTGGATATAGACCGCAATCACGATCAGGCCGGCCTTGACGACGAGCGCCGCTGCGTCCGGCACGCCATTGGCAAGCAGCGTGTAGCGGACCAACTGGATCACCAGGGCGCCGAGAACCGTTCCGACGATGTTCGCCCGTCCGCCGGACAGCAGCGTGCCGCCGACCGCGACCGCGGCGATCGCGTCGAGTTCCATGCCCAGCCCGACGAGGTTGGCGTCACTCGCCGAATTGCGGGCGACGACCACCAATCCCGCAAGACCGGCCAGAGCGCCGGAGATCACATAGACGAGGATCTTGATCCGCTTCACCGGAATGCCGGCAAGCCGTGCGGCCTGCTCGTTGCCGCCGACCGCGAGCACCTGCCGGCCGAATACCGTGAAGCGGATCAAGGCATAGGCAAGCACGGCAACGACGATCATCAGCGCAACCTGGGTCGGGATGCCGGCGACCTTGCCCATGGCGATGAACTGGAAGGTCGGGTTCTTGAAGACCTGAAGATTGCCGTTGGTGAGCACCTGGGCGATGCCGCGCCCGGCGATAAAAAGAACCAGGGTCGCCACAATTGGCTGAACGGCATAGCGCGTTACCAGCAGCCCGTTGAAGGCACCGAACGCCATGGTGACGATGATCGGCACGACGAAGGCGAGCGCCACCAGCAGCCCGGGACTGTCGATTGGCAGCAGCATGCCGAGGAAGATCATCGGGGCGATGGCGCCCGAAATCGCCATCAGCGATCCGACCGAGAGATCGATGCCGCCAGTGGCGATCACCAGCGTCATGCCAGTCGCAACGATGACGATCGCCGCCACCTGGGTGAGGTTGACGTTGAGCGTCTGCCAGGAGACAAAATTCGGCGTCATGACGACGTTGAAGACAATCAGCGCCAGCAGCGCAAACAGCGTCCCGTAGCGGCTCGCCAAGTGCAGCAGCGAAGGCCTGGAGGCTGCCGGTTTGGAGGATGTGGTGTCGGTCATTGTCACGTCAGTCCACCTGATGGGCCATAGCGGCCAGCAGCGCCTTCTCGGACAGCTCCTGGCGGGGAAGGACGGCGACCGACTGGCCGTCGCTGAGGACGGTGATCCTGTCGGCTGCAGCCAGCAGTTCCTCAAGTTCCGAGGAGATCATCAGGATGCTGAGACCGTCGTCGGCGAGCGATCGCAGCAGCTTGAGGATCTCGGACTTGGCACCGACGTCGATGCCGCGCGTCGGTTCGTCGACGATCAGGACCTTCGGATCAGTGCAGAGCCAGCGGGCCAGAAGAACCTTCTGCTGATTGCCGCCGGAAAGCTCCTTGATCGGCTGGTCCGGCGACGCGCACTTGATCCGCAACTGATCGATGAACCGCAGGACGATCTCGTTCTGCCGATCGCGGTCGACGATGCCGGCCTTGCGCAGTTTCGGCAGCAGCGCCAGCGTCATGTTCTCGCGGATGCTCATGTCGGGGATGATGCCGTCCACCTTGCGGTCTTCCGACACCAGGCCAATACCGTCGGCGATCGCCTCCACCGGTTCGCCATAGCTGCGTTCGCGCCCGGCAAACTGCATGCTGCCGTGCTCCAGCCGGTCGACGCCGAAGATGATGCGTGCCGTTTCCGTGCGACCCGAACCGAGGAGACCTGCAAGGCCGGAGATTTCGCCCTCGCGTACGGTGAGGTCGACGCCGCGGACCCGCACGCCGGAGCCCGCCTGCTTCAGTTCCAGCCGCACTGGCCTCTCCACAGCGTGATCGGCGCTGCTTGCGACCGCTTCGAAGGCGGCCAGTTCGCGGCCGAGCATATTCCTGACCAGGTCCATCTTGGCCATGTCGCGCATCGGGCTGACGGCGACGGTCTGGCCGTCGCGCATGATCGTCACCCGGTCGCAGATGGCGTAAAGCTCGTCGAGGCGATGGCCGATGAAGATGACCGCAACACCGTTCTTTTTCAGGGTGCGGATGGTCTCGAACAGGATCCCCACCTCCCGTTCGTCGAGCGACGAGGTCGGTTCGTCCATGATCAGCAGCCTGGCGTTCTGCGTCACCGCCCGGGCGATGGCGACCATCTGCCGGGTTGCGGCATTGAAATGCGCCACGGGACGTTCGGCGTCGATGTCCAGGTTGAAGGTTTTCAGGACCCGCCGCGCGCCGTCGCGCATGGCGCCGTGATCGAGGAAACCGAAGCGGCGCGGCTCACGTGCAAGGTAGATGTTCTCGGCAACGGAGCGCTGCGGCGCCAGGTTGATCTCCTGGTAGATCGTGGCGATCCCTGCGGCCTGGCTTTCGGCGGGCGTCGAAAACGGGACATCGCGGCCGGCAAACTGGATCGTGCCTTCGTCGAGCCGGTAGGCGCCGGTCAGGATCTTGATCAGCGTCGACTTGCCCGCGCCGTTCTGACCGACCAGGGCCATGATCTCGCCTTCGGCCACATCAAGCGATACGCCGCGCAAGGCTGCCACGCCGCCGAAGGACTTGGAGATGGACTGCATGGATAGCAGCATGGGGATCCTCGCATTGCATGAAGCGCCCCGGCCGTCTCGGCGGCCGGGGACGTCGTTGTTCTGCGTGAGGTCAGTAGGCGTTGGCGAGTTCGGCCTTGGCATTCGAAGAGTCGTAGAACTTGTCTTCGTTGATCACCCACGGCTCGATCTTTTCGCCCTTGGCATAACGTGCCATGGTCTCGAAGGCTTTGGGTCCGAAGCGCGGGTTGCACTCCACCACAGCTGCGATCTTGCCTTCGGCAACCAGGCCGACTGCTTCCTTGCCACCGTCAATCGACAGGATGAGGACATCCTTGCCCGGCACCTTGCCGGCGGCCTCGACCGCCGAGATCGCGCCGATCGCCATCTCGTCGTTGTGCGCGTAGATGACGTTTGCGTCCGGATGGGCCTGCAGCAGGGCTTCGGCAACCTGACGTCCCTTGTCGCGAGCGAAATCGCCGGACTGCGAGGCGACGATGGAGAAGCCTTCCGCCTTCTTGATGGCCTCGTCAAAACCCTTCTTGCGATCGTTGGCAGGCGACGAACCGGTGGTTCCCTCAAGCTCGATGATCTTGGTCTTGCCGTTGGCGTTCTTGACGAGCCATTCGGCCGCCCGCTCGCCTTCCTTGATGAAGTCGGAGCCGATGAAGGTCAGGTAATCCTTGCCGGCCTTGGCGAGCTTCGGATCGACGCTGCGGTCGAGCAGGATGACCGGGATGCCGTTCTTCTTGGCGGCCATGACGGCCGGGATCAGCGGCTTTTCTTCGCGCGGCGCAAGGAAGATGACGTCGACGCCCTGGGCGATCATCGAGTTGACGTCGGCAACCTGCTTGGCGGCAGAGCCGGCAGCGTCGGTGTAGACCAGCTGGTAGCCGAGCTTGGCGGCTTCCGCCTTCATGCTCTCGGTCTGGGCGATGCGCCAGGGATTGTTGGATTCGGTCTGTGCGAAGCCGACCTTGTAGGTGGTCTTCTGCTCCAGTGGCGGAACCTGTGCCGCGGCGATGCCGGCGGTCAGCGTCAGCGCCCCAAGCGCGCTTGCGGCAAGCATCAGTGTGCGGCGTGAGAATGCGGGCATCTCAGTGTCTCCTCCCGGTTATCCCGACCTCCTCAGATCGGTGCCAACTCAAACGTTGACGCTGGCAATTTGTTGCTAATGATATTAACAGTCAAGCTCAAAATTATTAGCATGTGCGTGATGACGGTCAGCACAAGGGGGATTCGGGCAGTGGATAGCGGGAACGGCGGAAAGCGGGTTCGGGGTCGCCGGGATGGGCAGAGCCGACCGACGATGACCGATGTCGCCCGCGTTGCGGGCGTGTCGCAGTCGAGCGTCTCGCTGGTGCTGAACCAGATGACCGGCGCCCGCATTTCGGCCGAGACCCAGCAGAAGGTGCGCGAGGCGGCCCACAGCATCGGCTACCGCCTGCCGGGCGAACGTCACGAACCGCTCCGCGATCCGGTAACGGAAAAGACGAAGATCGCCTTCATCGTCGACGAGATCTCGACGAGCCCGCATCCGGTGGTCAGTCTCGACGGCGCCCGCGACCATGCATTCGAGCAGGGGATCCTGGTCTCCGCGCATGCCACCCGTTCGAACAAGGATCTCGAGGATGCGATCCTGCGCTCCGTGGCAGCGGATCCGGCGGTCGTCGGGGTGATCTACGCGACAATCTTCACCCGCGGCGTCAAGCTGCCCGAACTGCTGAAGGGCATCCCGACCGTTCTGCTCAACTGTACGACCGACGGGCGGCAGCACATGGCGATCGTGCCGGGCGAGGTGTCGGGCGGATTTGCGGCGACGGCGCATCTGACCGGCCTCGGCCACCGGCGGATCGCCTTCATCAACGGTGAGCCATGGATGGATGCCGCGATCGATCGGCTGAAAGGCTACAAGCAGGCGCTGGCGACGGCCGACATCGCCTTCGACGAGACGCTGGTGCGCAACGGCGATTGGTTGCCTTCGCTTGGCTATGAGGCGGCGCTCGACCTGATGTCCCTGCCGGAGCGGCCGACGGCGATCCTCTGCGGCAACGACCTTATGGCTATCGGCGCGCTCGAGGCGGCGTCGGAGCGGGGCCTGCGGGTGCCAGAGGACATCTCGATCATGGGCTACGACGATCAGGAACTGGCGCGCTACACGCATCCGCCGCTGACGACCATCGTGCTGCCGAACTAC
This sequence comes from Rhizobium sp. SAFR-030, assembly GCF_059415005.1. NCBI lineage: Bacteria > Pseudomonadati > Pseudomonadota > Alphaproteobacteria > Hyphomicrobiales > Rhizobiaceae > Rhizobium > Rhizobium sp. SAFR-030. The sequence goes on from NZ_JBPFDO010000002.1 coordinate 205,305, forward strand.
GAGATGGGCCAGAAGGCGGCGGAAATGCTGATCGACATGGTGCTGCATGGCAAGCCGGTGCGGCCGATGACCCTGAAGATCGACGGCCCCGTCGTCATCCGCAGCACGACGGGCGCCCCGGCAGCTGTTTGAACGACAAAGCCGCAGCCCGGGCGTCACCCAGGCTGCGGCTGATTTTAGGTGTCGGTGCCTCAGGTCGGGTCGGCACCCATGACAAGGCCTTCGATGTCGTGCTTCTGGGTGATCGGCACCAGTTCGTCGACGACGCGGCACACGAGGTGCTTCTTGGCGATATCCGGCAGCGCGTCGTACCAGTCCTTTGTCACCATCATGTCGTGCAGTTCGGCATGGCCGGCACCGGGAGCGTCGACGCCCAGGACCATGACCGGACGGGCGATCGGCGAAAGATGTTCGGTGCCGCGATGGACGGTGAGGGCAGAGCGGCAGGAGATGTCGCCGCGCTTGGGGAATTTGCGCGTGGCTCGCTCGTTGAAGCGTCCCCACAGCGACTTGTCCGGGAACATCTCGTGCTTCCATTCGCGGCCGTCGTCATACTGCGTGCCCGGCGCGACCTCGAAGGGTCCCATGTCCTCGGTCACGTCGACGCCGGTCAGGTTGAAGGCAAGCGAGGTGATCTTGCGATCGCGATAGGTATCGACCGGCGATGGGAAGTCGCGGTGCCAGGGCTGGTACTTCGCGCCCTGGAAGGGCACGTCCAGGCCAATCTCGACGATCTCGTAATCCGGTCCAAGCGCGTTGGTGCAGATGTCGACCAGCCACGGGTGGGTGATGAGGTCGACGAAGCCGCGGAAGTTCTGCGGATGAATTTCCACGTACCAGCGACGCGGTCCGCGGCCGACGGCGCCGCCGGGTCTCTGGATGGCCGACCAGAAGGCGGTCATCATGTCTTCGCGCATTTCGTCGGCCCATTCAGGCTTGAAGGCACCCTTCAGTCCGATGATCCCGTCATCGGCGAGCGTCTTCATGTGCTGGGCCAGGTCGTAATCGAATTTTGGATGTGCGTTCATCGGATGTCCTCCTCGACATGAACAAGGATATCGCGACTAATAATTATTAGTCAATGGCGTAATTAATTTAGTTCCGCTAATGATGGCGCAGGAGGTCCGGATGGACGCAAGTGCAAAGAGCCGCAGGGCATCGAAGCGGGTGACGATGATGGATGTCGCCAAGGCTGCCGGCTGTTCGCAGGCGACGGTATCTGTCGTGCTCAACAACACGAAGGACATCAAGATCTCCGCCGAATTGCGGGCGCGCGTGGTCGAGGCTGCCCGGTCGCTGGGTTACGGCATGGGCGGTATCGTCCGGCGGGCGGCGATGCCGGAATTGCGAGGCGGTTGCGTCGGTTTCATCGTTGACCAGATCTCGACGACCCCGGAGGCCGTCAACGCAATCGAAGGTGCGCGCCAGGAATCCTGGGAAGACGAGGTCACCATTCTCGTGGCCCAGACCCAGGGACGGGCCGAGCATGAGGAGAGGGCGCTCGAGCGGCTGCTGCGTGCCGGCGCGCAGGGCATCGTCTATATGTCGATTTTCACCCGACGGGTGGCGCCCGGCCCAGCTTTCGACAACTTGCCGGTGCCGATGGTGCTGCTCAACTGCTACACCAGCGACCACCGCTTTCCATCCGTCGTGCCGGACGAGATCAACGGCGGGCGCATGGCGACAAAGGCGATGATCGAGCTTGGCCACCGGCGGATCGGAATGGTGACCGGTGAAAGCTTCATGGAAGCGGCACAGGACCGGCTGATCGGCTATCGCCGGGCGCTCAAGGAAGCGGGGTTGCCCTACGACGACCAGTTGATCGCCGAAGGCAGCTGGACGCCGACATCCGGATACGAGGCGACGCAGAAACTGCTGGCGCTGCAAGACCGCCCGACGGCAATCTTCTGCCAGAACGACAAGATGGCAATGGGCTGCTTCAACGCCATCCGCGACGCAGGGCTGCAGGTCCCGCAGGACATTTCCGTCATCGGCTACGATGATGACGAGCTTGGCCGCCACCTGCGGCCGCAACTCACCACGGTTGATCTGCCGCATCGGGCAATGGGCGCCTGGGCCATCCGCCAGCTAGAAGAGCAGTCGACGGGCGGAACGAAGCCGCCCGCCGTGCACAAGGTGTCGTGCACTCTGATCGAGAGAGCGTCGGCTGGAGCTCTGTCCATCTCCTGAGCATCAGGGCACGCGCCGGCCTCGACTTCACGCGGTTCAGGAAATCGACGTCCAGCCGCCGATCTGCGCGTAGATCGCGTCGCGCAGGTTGCGCGTGTCCCGGTTGAGCTTGGCAAGATCCTGAGGGGTCTGGGTCGAGGCAGCGAGCAGCGCCTCGCCAAGACAGCCTGCTTCGGATTGCATCGAGCGACCTTTGTCGCTCAAGGCGACGATCACCTGACGCTCGTTTTCCGGATTGCGGGTCCGACGCACCAGGCCGGCAGCCTCCAGTCGTTTCAGAAGTGGCGTCAGCGTGCTCGATTCCAGCGCCAGCTTCTCGGCAATCCCTCCGACCGTCTGCTCGTCCTCGCGCCACAGGACGTTGAGAACAAGATATTGCGGGTAGGTCAGTCCCAGCCCATCGAGCAGCGGTTTGTAGACGCGCTGTATCGCAATGCCCGCCGAGTAGATGGCGTAACAGAGCTGGTCGTCCAGCGGTGGTGGGTTTCCGGCGGGCTTTCTGGTCACTGCGATACTCCTTTCACATCCATATAAGACAACCTGCCGCTAAAATAAATATCGCGATAAGAAATATGTTGACAAGCGATCACCGGCACTGCTAGAAGACATATATCGCGATAACAGTTATCGCTAAATAGGAGAAAGCATCATGACCACGATCAGCACCGCCACCATCGTTGCCGCCGCTTTTGCCGCAGCGATCACTGTCGTCAATCCCGCCCATTCCGCCGATACGCTGCCTCAGCAGCAGGCCGTCAAGAACGTCGTTCTCGTACACGGAGCATTTGCCGACGGCTCCGGATGGCGCGGCGTCTACGACCTGCTGACGGCGCGCGGCTACCGTGTCAGCATCGTCCAGAACCCCCTCACGTCGCTCGCCGACGATGTCGCCGCAACCAAGCGCGTGCTCGATCGTCAGACCGGCCAGACCATCCTCGTCGGCCACTCCTGGGGCGGCACGATCATCACCGAAGCCGGCGTTCATCCGGACGTGGCGGGCCTTGTCTACGTCTCGGCACTGGCGCCGGATGCCGGCGAAACCACCGCCGACCAGTACAAGGGCTTCACCGGTTCGCCCGAATTCGTTATCGAAACCTCGGCGGACGGCTTCGGCTTCCTCGACCTGCAGAAGTTCAAGGCCGGCTTTGCTGCCGACACGAGCGATGCGGATGCGGCCTTCCTTCGCGACTCGCAGGTGCCGGTCAATATGTCGTCCTTCGCGACGAAGCTTGAGAACGCAGCCTGGAGGTCGAAGCCGAGCTGGGCTGTTATCGCCACGGAAGACAAGGCTTTCGACGGCCGCATGCTGCACAAGATGGCGGATCGGATGGGCGCCAGGATCACCGAGGTCAAGGCCAGCCACGCATTGTTCATGACCCAGCCGAAGGTGATCGCCGACGTTATCGACAACGCGGCGCGCAGCGCGGGTGAAGCCAAGCGTTGAGGATATCGGAATCGCATCGGCAGGCAGGCAGTCGGTTCCCGGACCGGCTGCCTGCCTGTGTGTGGCCATCGGCTGGCACCGCCGACGGTTGCGGCGGTCCGATAACGGGTGCGGCAGCGTACCAGGCAGGAACGCTACCTGTGTGACGAGGTTTTGCTGATCATCAGGGCGAGATGGGCACGGGATCGTGCGCGCGACGCCTTTGTGAACGCTGCCGCGGAGGCCGGTTTGATCCACTAGCGCGTGGATCCCGCGACAAGAGGTCTGTCTATATTGCCACCGTCCGGGAACCTGACCGGCTCTCGGCAGTTTGCCACGCTGGTCGGGGCTTGAGGTACACGGTTTGCGGTGACAGGTTGAGGGATAGCTCATCCGTCCACCGAAGCCGCGGGCAGGTCATGTTGCAAGTCTGCGGCCGCATGACATGCCAGCCCGGAGGCCTCATTGGACGCCGCTCTCAGACGACACGCCCGCTCCCTGCAACTCGTTGCAGCGCTCCTGCTCGCCCTCTTCTCTGTCTGGGCGATCAAGGTGGAACTGCCAAGGGTCATTCCGGATCACGGGCTGTGGGATTTCGGCGCCTTCGTCGCGTCCGGCCGGGCCGCTGCATCCGGGCTCGACCCCTACGGTATCTACCCGCCGCTCACGCCGCATGTGGTCTTCCCGGGATTTGAATCGTGGAACCCCAATCTCAACCCGCCCATCTCAGCGCTGCTGTTCCAGGCTTTCGATGCGGCCGATCCGGCGGTCTCATTCCGCATCTGGCGGTGGATCTCGATCGGCTGCTACGCCGCCGCCGTTCTGCTTCTGCTTCACCGTTATGCACGCGGGCTGCAGGCGGTGCTGCTGGGGATCTGGGCGGCTGGTCTCGCCGGTTTCTGGGATACGCTCTATCTCGGCCAGATCTACACGCCTCTGGTGCTCTTCGCGGTCATCGCCTGGCTGCAGCTTGAACGGGGCAACGGCGTTCTGGCCGGGATCATGATCGGTCTGCTGGTGTCGATGAAGCCGAATTTCCTGGTCTGGCCGGTCCTGCTGTTTCTCTCGGGTTACCGTCTGCCGAGCCTCGTCACTGTGGCAACCGCTGCCGTCATCGCCTTGATACCGCTTGCCGTCTTCGGTCCGCAGATCTACCTCGACTGGCTGCGGCTGGTCGCCTCCGACGGCGACCGCGCCGTGTTTCTCACCAACGCCTCGTTTTCCGGCCTTGCTGCCCGCGCTGGCCTGCCGGTCCTCGGATCAGTGGCTGGCGGGCTCTTGCTGCTCGGCCTTGCGATCTGGGCATTCCGGCGGCGGCCGACAATCATCGAGGTTGGAAGCTTCGGTCTCCTGGCGGCGCTCCTTGCGTCGCCGCTGGGCTGGATCCAGTACACGCTGTTCCTGCTGCCGATCCTGCTGCATTATCGAAGCCAGCCCTGGGCTTTCGTTGCTGCCCTGCTGCTGACCATACCGGTGCCTTTCGTGCTGTCCCAGTTCGGTGCGTCCACCGTGGCGCAACTGACCACCGGCTCGGTTCACGGATGGGCGTTGGTCCTGATGCTGGTGGGCCTGATTGTCCAGTGCTGGACCGGATTGGGCGAACAGCCTCAAGGTAGCCGTCGGTAGATCCGCCAGTCTGCCGTCTCCGTCTCCAGCCGGTAGTGACTGTCGATGTAGCTGCGGTAGATCTCCCGCATGCCGCCGGTCGTCCACGGCTCTATCGGCACCTTCGGATCGAGGATGAGCTCGACGTCGGCAAAGATGACCGCTGCGTCCGGATGGTGCTCCGGGTTCAGTGTCCGGCCCCAATGGTACCAGGGACTGTCACCGCGTGGGGGGGCAAGGTTCAGGCCCGCCGAAAACGGGTTGACGAAATCCAGCACGGCCACATGACCGACATCCGGTCCGAGTGTCGCGAGCGCTGCCTTCCCTTCGGCAAGCGTCTCATTGTAGCGGCGGAAGTACCCGAACTGCCCCTCGCTCCACATCGGAACCAGCCGGATCGCCGAAAACTGCGGCAGCGGCACGGCGTCGCCTTTCCCGGATGCCGCGAGAAATGCATGCATCGCAAGTGTGGTGGCGTGGCTGGCGGAGGGCGGTAACAGCAGCAGCACCAGCAGCAGAGGCAGGCCCACGCCAACGGGCGCAGCGGTGGCTGTGGCTGAGTGTCGCTGACGCAGCAAAGTCTCGGTGATGACCGCGGCACCGGCTCCGAGCGTCAGGATGCCGACGATTTGGAAATTCTGCTCGATGATTAGCAGGCCTGTCGCCGCGCAGAACCCGGCAAACAACAGGTCGCGGAACCGTCGTGTCGCGATGATGAAGAGGACCGAGAAGAGGCCGAAGACGGCGATGTCGGCGAGGTTCTTCAAGGCGACATTGGCCAGCACCTCGACAGATGGAAGCCCGCCGCTCACCTCACCCGCAAGCCGCAGGTCGGCCAGATGCGAAAGGCTGCCGCGCCAGAAGAACTCGACGCACAGCGCGCAGATGGCGATCGTCGCCAATGCCAGTGCCACCCAGCGTCGCTGATGGTGGTCGGACAGAAGAAAGACCAGGAAAGCTATCTCCACCAGCGCATAGGTGATCTTGGTGTAGAGCATCAGCAGCACCAGGACCGTCGCGCAGGCGGCATCTATCATGTCGTTGCTGCGGGAACGACTGGAGCGGCGCGGCAGATAGAAGACCAGCATCAGCCCGAGTGCGGCCCAGCCCATGCGGTTATAGAACATCGCAAAAGACAGCTCGCCAATCCATTCGCCGGGATTGGCCGGCACCGCCGCAATCAGCAGCAGGAACAGCGCCAGCGGCAGCCCGACGATCCAACCCATCCGGCTGGCAATCACCTCGCCGGCGACGACCGCGAGCAGCAGGACGACAAGCGCCATGCCGACCGGCATCGCCGCTCCCATGCTGCCGGTCAGCCCGTATCCGGCGGCGGGAATGTAGAAGGCGAGAGGACCGAGCGAGGTCAGGAAGTCGACGTTCGGCACCTGACCGGACCAGATGCGGTGCGCACCGTCGAGGAAGATGAAGAGGTCATTGACGTATTTGGTGGTGACGGTTGCACCCGGAAGGGCAAGCAGCGCCGCAAGGCAGAGACCGATGCAGCCGATGACCGCGCGCAGGCCGAACCGCGCACGGCTGCCCGTTACGGTATCTCCATGTCCGGCCGCGCTCACGGCTGGCGGCGTTGATAGACTGTCCACGCGCTGGTTTCCTGCAGCAGTTCGAATCTCTGAAGAATATAGGGGCCATAAAGTTTCCGCAGCGGCGCACCATTGATCCCGCTTTGCGGGATCATGACGATTTCCACGTCGGCGAACAGCGCCTCGGGCGGCAGGTGGCTGGTCTCGCTGACATTGCGTCCCCAGTGCAGCCAGGCGCTATCGCCGGACGGCGGGGCGATGCCGAGGCCAGCCGAGAACGGATTGACGAAATCGAGCGCCAGCACCCGCTCCGGAGCAGCCGGCAGGCGCAACAGCAGATCGCCGCCGCTTTCGATATCGTCGATATAGCGCTGCATGAAATCAGGCTGGCCGCCGTCCGGATCGATGTTTCGCACATCCGCAAAGCGCGGCAGGCCGAGGGGCTTTCCTGAATTGCCGAGAGCATAGGCCGTGTGCAACAGCAGCGCTCCGGCGTGATGGACAATCGGCGGAACGAAGAAGAACGCCAGGATGAGTGGCAGGCCTCTATGAAGGGCAGGTGGCGCGGCTGCGACCGCATCCGATCGGAGCCGGCTAATGCGCTCGACGGCGACCGCCGCTCCCGCGTAGAGCGTGATGATGCCCCAGCCATGGGCGTTCTGGTTGAGGATCATCAGGCCGGCTGCGAGGCAAAAGCCGTAGAACAGCAGATCCGTCAGACTGCGGGTTCTCGCAAGCGCGACACCGGTGATGATCAGAAACACGGTCACGTCGGCCAGGTTGTTGAGAAGGCTGCGAACGAGGCTCGGAAAGTCCTTGCCGCCGCTGACCTTCGCTGCAGCTGCCAAGTCCTGCAGATGCGCCAGCGAGCCATGCCAGACTGCCTCGATCAGCAGACATGCGGCAGCGGTCACGGCAAACGCGATCCACACCCAGCGCGCCTGCCGGCGGTCGAACAGCATGAAGACCAGGAACCCGGCGCCGACCAGACCGTAGGTTACCTTGGTGTAGATCTGGATGAGCAGAAGGAAGCTTGCCGCGAGGCCGTCGACCAGCGGGGAGTGACCGGCACCGTCACGGGTCTTCTCATACGGAGGGAGAACCATCACCAGCAGGAGAGCCAGTGCCGCCCAGCCGATGCGGTTGTAGAACATCGCAAACGACAGAAGGCCGATGGGGCTGCCAAGGTTGATCGGTGCCGCGAGGATGAGGATCAGGAATACCCCAAGCGTCACGGCCAGCAGCGGGTTGAGCCTGGAGGTGAGGATGCGGATCATCGCCGGAGCGAAGGCAAGAACCAGCAGAGCCATGCCGAGCGGCATTGCGGCTCCGAAATTGCCCGTCAGCCAGTAGCCGAGCGCCGGGACGTAGAACACCAGCGGTCCGAGCGCCGTGTGGAAATCGCGGTTCGGCACCTGCCCGAACGAAACCCGATGCGCGCCGTCGAGGAAGATCAGCACGTCGTTGATGAAGGCGGCGGTCACCGTGCGGCCGCTCAGACCCAGCATGGCGGCGCAGACGACGGTCACCAGGAGGATGGCCGCCGTCGGGTTGAGGAGGAGGCGTCTGCTCATCCGGGGGCGAGCCCCGGAGCCGGCGGAGCATCGGCGGACGGTCTGCGTTGGAAGAGAATCCAGTCCTTGGCTTCGCCGACCGCCGAAAAGTTGTCGCGAAGGAAGGACAGTGTCCGCTGCTGCAGGCCTTCGCCGCTCTCGCCCGTTTTGCGCAACAGCACCGTGTCGATGGCGGCGAGGCGTTCGGCGGGTTCCATGGGTGGCTGCTCGCTCATAAGCGTGCTCCAACGCAGGTCTGGCGCACCCTGCGGCGGCGCCAGGTCGAGCGCGGTGGAGGCGATGTTTGCCTCCCCAAGTACGAGATAGCGTCCTAGTGGCTGCTTCGATTGCCGCAGCAGTTCCACCGCCTGCGTCTGAAGGCCAACATACCACGTCTGCCCGCGGAAGCTGTCGGTCGTCCAGAGATCTGCCAGACGAACGCGATCAATGCGCGGCAGCGAGACGGCTTCGCCCGCCCGGGTCGTGGCCACCGCTGCATGCAGCATCAGGGCCATTGCGCAGTGCAAGCTCGTCGGCAGCACGAACGCCATGAAGAACAGTTTCACGCCGCTGGCATTGACCATCTGCCCCTGGTTGATCGCCGGCTGCTCGTCCATCCGCCGCAGCAGAAGTTCGGCCGCCACGACGGCCGCCGCATGCATGCTGATGATGCCCCAGGGCTGATTGCTGTTGTGGCTGAGGATGATCAGGCCGCCAATGGCGCACAGCAGGAAGAACGACAGGTCGCGCGGGCTCCGCCGCATCCACAGCGTCAGGCCGGCCAGAATGCCGAGGAGGAGAAAATCGGTAAGATGCGTCATGCCGCGCTGGAAGAAGGACCAGAGGCTCCCGGCGAGCAGGCCGTTCTCCGTCAGCAGACGCCAGCTTTCGCGATGATAGGCGGAGGCGACCCCGGATCCCAAGTGAAGAGCAACGACGACGGCGATGATCACCATCAATGCTGGCGCGGCCACTCGCCACTGGCGCCGATCCGTCAGCAGCAGCACCAGAAGAGCCACGGCAACGATGCCATAGGGCACACGCGTATAGAGGAGTGCAAGGGTGAGCAGGACGGCGGACATCACGTCCAGCGCCTCTGTGCGCGGACGGTCAGCTGTCGGTCGCAAATACAGCACGACCAGCAGCGCCAAGGCCACCCATCCGATGCGGATGTCGAACTTTGCGAAGGAGAGGGCGGTCACGCCGTCGCCGAGGCTCATTGGCGCGGCAAGGATCAGCAGCAGGAAGCCGGCGAAGCTGACCGCCAGGAACGGACGAAGGCGCGTGGCTAGGACGTGTGATGCGATCGCAGCCGTCAGGAGGACGAAGCCGGCCATCGACAGCGGCATGGCGAGGCCGAAGCTTCCGGTCCACCGGTAAACGAGCGCGGGCACGAAGGCAGTCAGCGGCCCGAGCATTGCGGGAAAATCGACGCCCGGTTGCTGGCCGGATGCGATGCGGTGGATCTGGTCGAAGATGAGGAACAGTTCGTCGAGGGACTTGGTCGCGACTGTCACGCCTGGCAAGGCGAGGAGCGCGGCACAGAGCCCGCCGAACAGCAGCACCGAAGCGGCAGGCGACAGCGACAGCCTTTTGGTGCGGCCAGAGGTTCCGCTGCCGGCCGTCGTCGATGTCACAGCTTGAGCCTCTTGAAGATCGGTTCGGGGATCGCACGGATGATCATCATCACCGGCCACCAGATGCGCCGCACATAGATCACGTCCCGACCCTTCCTGTCTTCGGCGGCGGCAAGAATGGCATTTCCGACTTCCGCCGGCTCGGCGGTCAGCAGCGGCGGCAGCTTCATGCCCGCCGTCATCCGGGTTCGCACAAAGCCCGGCTTTACCGTGACAACCCGCACGCCGGTGGGCGCAAGACGGTTGCGCAGGCCGGACAGGAAGGCGGAAAAGCCGGCCTTCGCCGCGCCATAGATGTAGTTGGACCCGCGTCCCCGGTCACCGGCGACGGAACTGATCCCGACGATCGTGCCCGTCCCGCGGGCGGCGAAGCGTTCCGCCAGCACACCGAGCAGCAGAGCCGGCCCCTCGAAATTGGTCCGCATGACGATCGTCGCGTGGTCGAGTTCGCGTTCCGCCCGCGTCTGGTCGCCGAGCTCGCCCACGACGCAGACGACCGTATCCGGCAGAGACGGAAGTCCGTCGACGAAGGTCTCGATGCGGGTGCTGTCGAGAATGTCGAGCTGGTGGACCCTGACCTCGCTGCCGCTGCGCGTGCGGATATCTGCCGCTTCTCTCTCGATGGCGTCAGGCCGGCGCCCGGTCAGTTGTACGTTCCAGCCGGCCATTGCGTAGGCGAGCGCGGTTGCCCGCCCGATATCGGAGGTCGCGCCGATCAGAAGCAGGGTCTTGCCGGTTTTCATCATATGCCAAGCCTTGTGGAGAGCCGCGAATTGAAACGTATGTCAGCCCCGATCGATTGCCGCAGTTCCCGGAATGCCGCGAGATGCGGATAGCCGGCCTCGAACGTGCGGCGCGATTGTCGCGCGTCCTTCGCGAGATAGAGCCGTCCCCCGGCTTCGACAACCATCTTGTCGATCTCGCCGAGCAAAGGGAAGACGTCGGGCGTGGCCGGAAGATCGAGGGCGAGCGTGTAGCCGGGGAAGGGGAAGGACATCAGGCCGGAGCCGGAGCCGAGCTTCTTCAGGACCGCAAGGAAAGAGCCGCGGCCGGAGCTGGCGAAACGCTCGATGATCTCGCCGAGCACCGCGAGCGCATTGTCATCCGGTACGACACACTGGTGCTGCAGGAAGCCGCGGCTTCCGTACAGGCGGTTCCAGTCGCCGATGCCATCGAGCGGGAAGAAGTACGGGTTCCAGTGAACGAGCGCAGGCTTGCCGGCCTTGCGGGCGCCCGCTGTAAAATAGGCCTGATTGAACGCCGAGACGCTCATCCGGTTGAGCGCGAAGGCGGGGAAATCGATCGGCAGCGCGAGTTTCGCCGGCTTGAGGGACGGGTAGAGTGTATCGGCTGCCTTCTCGGCCTCCACCTCCTGCCGCGTCGCGTGCTCGCCGGTGAAAATCAGCGAGCGGCCGAGCGTTGCGCCGCGTGCCAGGCAGTCGATCCAGGCGACCGAATAGGTCATCGCGTCACTGGCGGTCAAGGCTGTCAGCGCCTCGGCGAGCGTGTTGGCGACGATGGTGTTCTGCCGGATCCAGCCGCTCTCGATGGGCTTCAGGGCGAAGGTTGCCTCGACGATGACACCCGTCAGTCCCATGCCGCCGATGGTCGCCTCGAACAGCGCGGCGTTTTCGCTCCGGCTGCAGGTCAGGGTCTCGCCGCGCGCCGTCACCAGCTTCAGTTCGGTGACGCAGGCGCCGAAGCCGCCATCCCGATGGTGGTTCTTGCCGTGCACGTCCGACGCGATCATTCCGCCGACGGTGACGAATTTGGTGCCCGGAACGACCGGCGGAAAATAGCCTCGCGGAATGAAGGCGTGCAGGATATCTGCAAGCAGGGCTCCGCCTTCCACCGTCAGAAGACCGGTTGAAACGTCGAAAGCCTTCATCCGGCTGAGGCCCCGGCACATCAGCGTCGCCTGTTCACCAAGCGAGGCGTCGCCATAGGATCGGCCGTTGCCGCGCGCGATCAGCCCCTCCGCCGAGGTCACCATCTGCGGTAAGGTTTCCGGCCCGCCGCCCTCCAGCACCTCGCTGTAGTAGCGCGGATAACGTCCCCAGCCTTCCAGCATCATCTCACGCTCCTTCGGAGCGGAAGACGAAGCGGCGGTCGAGCGTATATTTCGACACGTAGCCAATCGCCAGGCCAAGCGCACCGCCGGCATATTTGGCGAAGTCGGTTTCCCAGATCGTCCAGAAGGCGATCTCGAAACTCCAGAAGATGATCGTCGTCAGGACGCTGAACATGCCGTAGAGCGCCACCTTGCGAGCCTCGCCAGCATGCGAGGTATAGCCGTCATAGAAGATCCACTTCTTGTCCAGCACATACTTTACCGCAAATCCGGCGATCGTCCCGCCAAGGATCGACAGGATCAGCGGTGCGATCGGCGCCGTCCTGACGACGGCCTCCTGCACCGCGAAGTTCACCAGCGTGGAGAACACGGCAAAGATAACGTAGCGAAAAAACAGGCTCATCCGGTCGTCGGGCCCTTTGCAAAGGAATGCAGACAGAGGTGCATGCGGACGCAGTCTACATCGCGCCGATGACGAATGCACCGACCACGCCAAGCGTTGCAAGGCTCGTCCTGTCTTTCAATGCAAAGACGACCGGGTCGTCATGCATCTGGCCGCGGTGGGCCAGCATCAGCACCCGCGCGATCCAGTAGGCGAGGATCGGCCCGATCAGCCACAGGATGCCGGGACGGCTGTAGAGTTCCTGGACGCTTTCGCTCGCTACATAGAGGCCGAACAGGGTCAGCGCGTTGAGACCCGCTGCAGCGGCGAGTGCGCCGACCATGGCGAAATCGGCATTGCGATAGTCGCGGCTCTTGGAATCCGGCAGGTTGGCATCGCGGCGCCCCTTCAGCTCGACGTAGCGCTTGACCAGCGCCAGCGACAGGAACCAGCTCATCATGAAGGCAAGCAGCCATGGCGACACCCAGACCGACAGCGCCACCGCACCGCCAACGACGCGCATGGTATAGAGACCGGCGAGCGCCACCACGTCGAGGATCATCATCCGCTTCAGGTAGAACGAGTAGGCCGTGGTCAGTGCAAAGTAACCGGCAAGCGCTGCCAGGAAGCCGAGCGAGATCGATGCGGCAAGCGCCAGTGACAGCAGGAACAGCACAGGCATCGCCATCAGCGCCCAGGACAGCGGAATATCGCCCCGCGCCAGCGGGCGCCGGCACTTGGTACGGTGGGCGCGATCGTCCTGCAGATCGACCAGGTCGTTCAGAAGATAGACGCTGGAGGCGCACAGTGAAAAGGCAATCGCTGCGAGCAGCGTTTGGATCACGCTTGGCCAGTCGAAGAGATGGCCGGTCAGCAACGGAACGAAAACCAAGCCATTCTTGGCGTACTGGTGAACGCGCAGCATCCGAGCCCACGTCCCCCAGGTCGGCTTCTCGTGCGACAGATACTCGACGTCCTGGCACTGCTGGTTCAACTGTCGAGCGACGCCAGACGGTGTGCGGATCGCATAGGCCTTGGCAGCCCGCTTCCAGACGGGAAGGTCGGCGGCATCGTTGCCGATATAGTCGAAGCCTCGCTCGCCGAACGCGTCGACGAGCCTGCCGGCCTTGATCTCGCCGGCGCAATTGGTCATCTCATCGGTGGCGAACCAGCCGTCGAACAGCCCGAGATGATCGGCCACAGCCGAGACCAGCCGCTCATGGCTTGCCGACGCCAGATAGACAGGCCGGCCCTCCGCGACCGCGCCCCGGATCACGCTCAGAACCTCGGGATCGTACGGAAGGATCGACGGATCGAAATCTGCCGGCTCCGAAAGGCGGTGCTTGAGGCTTGCCTTGCTTTTGGACAAGGCACGGAACATGTCGAACAGGGACTGCGGGCGCCGGCTGAGCTCGGAAAAAGCGGTCTCGATCAGAAGGTCGGAGCGGACAAGCGTCCCGTCGAGATCGACGACCAAAGGCCGCTCGCCCGGGTTTGCAGAGACAGCTTGAACCCGACCGTTGGCGGCTTCGTCGTCGCGTACATGCACGCGCCGCGCTTCAATGCGCGGATGGCGGCGCAGCGGCGCTCGTGCTCGGATGACTTCCTGCTGTATTTCGCTCACTCTGCACCCTTCGATCCCCAATCGGGACACCCTTTGCGGCAAGCCAAACTGTACGCCTTCCGTTAAGTTCCAAGATTTTGGAACGCTTTTTTGCAGTTGCTCAGTAAGCGGCCAGCGCTCTGCCGCTGCCAGATCGCCATGAGGGCGCGGCATCGGTCAAATCCATGGTGGAGGTTCTGCCAGCCAACCGACCGGCAAAACCCTCCTGTGTTCTATCGGCTCAGGGTGCCGTTCCGCCAGCCGGCGGCGCCGCAGGCGTGGTGCCTTGCGTCGGAGCGGCAGTGCCAGGTGCGTTGGCATCGGTTCCAGGGTTGCTGCCGGGCATCAGGAACATCACCGCGAGGATGATCACGATGACAGCGATGACGGCGTACAGAATATTGCGATTCACTTGGGGTCCTCCTGCTGCCTCGTCGATGAGGCCGTGCGCCTAACTCCAGTCGGGCGAAAAAGTTCGAATGAATAATACGGTGGTTGGGATTTTTTCGAGTTGCGCCTCGCAGTAAGTCATCGCTAACATATGCATTCGCCTGTGGCTGCGGGAGGTGCTGTCGGGGGTGGAACTAGTCGGCGCGAACAGCGTTTGATGCCGCGCAAGGGGAGTAACTTCATGACATTGATGCGGTACCTGGCTGGCGCAGTCGGCATTCTGGCGATCGTCTTCCTCTGTTGTCTCGCCTATGCGTGGCGCAGCGAGATCGCTCCGATCGAGCCGCCGGCTGTGGCATCGTTCGATGCGACGCTTGTCCAGAAGGGCGCAGCGCTCGCAGCCGTCGGCAACTGCAACGTCTGTCATACGAAGCAGGGCGGGGAAGTCTTTGCGGGCGGCCTGGAGCTGCCGACGCCGTTTGGCACCATCTACTCGACCAACATCACACCTGATCCAGACACTGGCATTGGCCGTTGGTCCGAAGAAGCCTTCGCGCGTTCGATGCGCGAGGGCGTGGACCGGGAAGGTCGCCACCTCTACCCGGCGTTTCCCTATGATCATTTCACCAAGGTGACGGACGACGACAACCGCGCCCTCTACGCCTATCTGATGACCCGCAAGCCGGTAAAAGCGGAGGCACCAGCCAACGAGTTGCCGTTCCCGCTCAATGTCCGCATGGTGCTGGCGGGCTGGAAACTGCTGTTCTTCAAGCCCGGCGCCTACCAAACCGACGAGACGCAGACCGCCGAATGGAACCGCGGTGCTTACCTTGCCGAGGGCCTCGGTCACTGTGGCGCCTGCCACACGCCGCGCAATCTGCTCGGAGCAGAGAAGCGGGACGAGCCTTATGCCGGCGGCGAGGCGGAAGGCTGGGTCGCCTATGCGCTGAATGCTGCCTCTCCGGCACCTGTTCCATGGACTGTCGAGACGCTGACGGCATACCTGACCACCGGCTATGAAGAGCATCACGGCGTGGCGCGTGGGCCCATGGCGCCCGTCACCGCCAACATGAAGTCTGCGGCGGAGGGCGACGCCAGGGCTATCGCCACCTATATCGCATCGGTGATGGGCGAGCCGAGCCCCGAGCGAACGAGCCGTGGCGAACGCGCCATGCAGCAGCCGACCCAGCATCCGCCTGGCGTCGAGGTTCAGGCTGCCGGTGGGCAGACGCTGCCCGGCCAATTCGATGCGAATGATCCGGGCGCCGCCATCTACGCGACCGCCTGTGCCAGCTGCCACGACGCAGGGCGCCCGGTGCCTTATGGCGGCCTGCCGCTCCGGCTTAGCTCGGCGACCTACGAGCCGACCCCGATGAACCCGATCAACGTGATCCTCTACGGTCTGCCGGCACCGGAAGGCGAACGCGGGCCGATCATGCCCGGCTTTGCCGGGACGCTCACGGATACCCAAGTGGCGCAACTGCTCGGCTATATCCGCAAGACCTTCAGCGACCAGCCGGAGTGGAAGGATACCGAGGCTCTGGTTGCCAAGATTCGTGCCGGCGAGCACGATACGCAGCTTGGATCGCTCGGCAGCGGATCCAGCGCGCCAGCCAATCCAACCAAGCGAGAAACGTCATGGTAGCCCTCACCGTCAACGGACAATCTCACCAGGTCGACGTCGAGCCGGACACCCCGCTGCTTTACGTGCTGCGCGACGAGTTGAAGCTGAATGCGGCGAAGTATGGCTGCGGCCTGGGGCAGTGCGGTGCCTGCACGGTGCTCGTCGACGGCGAGCCGGTATTCTCCTGCGTCACGCCCATCTTGCTGATGGAAGGCCGCACGGTGACGACGGTCGAGGGGCTGGGAACCATCGAGGCGCCGGGACCGATGCAGCAGGCGTTCATCGAAGAACAGGCGGCGCAGTGTGGCTACTGCATCCCGGGCATGATGATGCGGGCGCAGGCGCTGCTGCAGCACAATCCGGCGGCAACGGATGAAGATATTCGTGCCCACATGGAGCCCAATCTCTGTCGGTGCGGCACGCATATCCGGATCATGGCCGCCATCAAGCGGGCAGGAAAACTCATGCAGACGGCATCCGCCGGCTCAGCGACGAGGACAGGCTGATGGAACGCGTGCCGAGCTTGAATCTTACCCGACGGTCGGTTCTCACCGGCACCGGCGCTCTCGTCATGGCGTTCACGCTGCGCCCGGCTCAGGCCCAGACGATTATGGCGCCGGGCGACGAGACACAGAATTTCCAGGCGCAGCCCCAGCCGGCCCCGGATCTGCCTGGCAGCCTGAAGACCAATCCAAACCTGGAATCCTGGCTGCGGATCGAGCCGACCGGGCGCGCGACCATCTTCACCGGCAAGGCCGAGCTGGGGCAGGGCATCAAGACGGCCTTGCTGCAGATCGCCGCTGAGGAGCTGAAGATCCCGTTCGAGAGCCTGTCGCTGATCGGGCCGGACACCAGCCTGTCTCCGAACGAGGGCTACACCGCCGGCAGCCATTCCGTTCAGGATAGCGGCACGGCCATTCGCCATGCGGCGGCCCAGGCGCGTGAGATCCTGCTTGGCGAGGCGGCAAGACGGCTGTCGCTGCCGGTCGAGCAGTTGCGCGCCGGCGATGGCGCGATCACCGGCCCCGGCGGACAAAGACTAAGCTATGGCGAACTTGTTTCGGAGCATCTGATCGAGGGTCGCGCGCAGCCGAACTCGAAGCTGACGGCCCCGGCCGACTTCATCGAGATGGGCAAGCCGCGGCACCGGATCGACATCCCTGCCAAGGTGACGGGCGGCGAGGCCTACATCCAGGACATGCGTCCGGACGGCATGCTTCACGGCCGGATCGTCCGCCCGCCGAGCCCGGGTGCCCGCCTGCAGTCGGTGGATATGCGCGTTGCTGAAGCGATGCCCGGCGTCGTCAAGGTGACGCGCGACGGTAACTTCCTCGGCGTGATCGCCGAGAAGGAATGGCAGGCGATAAAGGCAATGCGGGCGCTTTCCGCCACGGCTCGCTGGCAGGAGCAGGCATCGCTTCCGGACGTCGCGAAGCTGCCGGAGGTGCTGATGGCGATGCCGGCGGAAGACGGCGTCGTTGTCGATCAACGCGTCCCGGTATCGGTTGCCGAGACCGTCGAGGCGACGTTCACGCGTCCCTACCAGATCCACGGCTCTATCGGCCCGTCCTGCGGCCTTGCCAAGCTGGAAGGCGGGGTGACGACAGTCTGGACACACACGCAGGGTGTCTACCCGGATCAGAAGGCGATCGCGGAGATGCTCGCCGTGCCCACCGAACAGGTTCGTTGCATCCACGTCGAAGGATCCGGATGCTACGGGCATAATGCCGCCGACGACGCAGCCGCGGATGCTGCATTGCTGGCGCAGGCGGTGCCCGGCCGTCCGGTGAAGGTCCAGTGGATGCGCGAGCAGGAACACGCCTGGGAGCCCTTCTCGCCCGGCATGGTGACGAAGGTGCGCGCTGGTGTAGACGCGGGCGGTAACATCGTCGACTGGAACTACGAGCTTTGGAGCAACAGCCATAACTCGCGGCCCGGGTCTGCCGGCGCGCTTCTTCCTGCACAGCATATGGGCAAGGCATTTCCCGCCGACGTCGCAAAGCTGCAGATTACCCCGGAAGGCAATGGCGACCGCAATTCCAACCCGCTCTATGCCTTCCCCAGCCGCCATGTGATCTGGCATTTCCTGGCGCAGGCACCGATCCGGGTGTCGGCACTGCGTGGTCTCGGCGCCTACTTCAACGTCTTCTCGATCGAGAACTTCATGGACGATCTGGCGGCAAAGGCCGGCGCGGACCCTGTGGAATACAGACTGCGCCATCTCCAGGATCCTCGCGCCAGAGACGTGGTGACGCGTGCCGCCGAAAGCTTTGGCTGGAAGGCCGGCCAGAAGGCCGAGCAGAACCACGGTTTCGGCTTCGCCTTCGCGCGCTACAAGAACCTTGCCGCCTATTGTGCCGTGGCCATGGAGGTGAAGGTCGAGCCGGAGACCGGACGCGTGCGTCTGATCCGTGCATCCTCCGCCGTCGACGCCGGCGAGGTGGTCAATCCGGATGGCGTCATCAACCAGGTCCAGGGTGGTATCATCCAGGCGGCCAGCTGGACGCTCTACGAAGCCGTGACCTTCGATCAGACGCGCATCACCAGCGTTGACTGGTCGACCTACCCGATCCTGCGCTTCGATGCGCTTCCGCAATCCGTCGATGTCGACATCATCCCGCGTCCGGGGACGCCGTTCCTCGGCGCCGGCGAATGCGGCCAGGGCCCCGGCGGTGCCGCGGTTGCCAACGCGATCACCAACGCTGTCGGCCGGCGCATCTACGATCTGCCGCTGACGCGTGAGCGAGTCCGGGCTGCTGCCAATTCTTTCGGTTGAACAGATGAGGAGCTGATGGCGAGCCCGGCGCTTGCCATCAGCGGATGGAAAGCGCCGTCGCTCCACCCGCCGTCTGAACTGCGAGGCCGCCGGCGCGAATGCCGGAGGCGAGACATGTCTGCATGTCCCGCTGATCCAGCCAGGCGTCGAGGAACCCGGCGTTGAACGCGTCCCCCGCGCCCGTAGTATCAACGACAGTGACATCTTGCGCAGGCGCGTGAAGGACATCCCCGCCCGCCGCCGCCCACGCACCGGTTCCGCCGCCCTTCAGTGCGACGTGCGGGAAACTCGCCTGCAGCATGCTGAGAGCCGCCTGCGGATTGGGTAGCCCGGTGATTGCCTCGGCTTCCTCCAGGTTCGGCAGGAACAGGTCAACGCCGGCGCAGGCTTCAAGGAAACCCGGTCCGTAGATCAGCGCCGCATCCCAGCTCGGATCCAGCGAGACGGTCAGGCCATTCGCCTTGGCGCGCGTGACGAGGTCTGGCATTTCGTGCAGTGTGGCGTATTCGGCGATGTGGAGGTGCAGCGCTTCATCCCAGCCGAGAGCCGCGTCGAGCGTCGCGGGCTTGGCAGGACCGGCCCGACGGGTGAGAAATGCTCGATCCTGGCCAACGACGGTCGCAACCGTTACCTGCGGCCCGGCGTCGGCGGCATGCTCGAGGAACTGCAGGTCGACACCGCTAGCATGCATCTGGTCCCCGATGCCCCGCGACAGCGGATCCGTTCCCAGCCGCGCCACGAGTGCCGCCTTGCGCCCGACATGTGTAACATGCGCGGCGGCAATGTAGGCGCCACCCCCGGCGGCAATCTCCATCCCCTCGGCAAACAGCTCGCGCCCCAGCACCGGCATCTCGTCGACACCGGTGAAGATGAGGTCGCAATAGATCCGCCCGATGCAAAGCACCGCGGACCGCTTGGCATGGCTTGAACTCATGATCGGCCCAGGAAGGTCTCTTTGTGGGCGTCGAAGAGATACAGGCTGCCGGAGGACGCGCCGCAGGTCAGCTGGCTTCCGACTTCCGGCATGAACTTGTCGCGCGCCGTCGCAATCACCGGGGTACCGTCGACATCCAGATGAACAAGCGTCTCCGGGCCGAGAGGCTCCACCGCCGTGACCGTCCCGGTGAGCTGGATCCCGTCGGAGGGCGCCTGCGGGTTGGCGACCAGATCATGCGGCCGGATGCCGATCAGGATCTCGCCGCCGCTTGCAGCTTCGACGCCGGTTCCGGTACGCTTCCCGCCGATCAGGTTCATCGACGGGCTGCCGATGAACCGGGCGGTGAACACGTCGATCGGGCTTTCGTAGAGTTCGGACGGCGTGCCGACCTGCAGGATGTGCCCGTCCTTCATCACGACGATCCGGTCTGCCATGGTCATGGCCTCCACCTGGTCGTGCGTGACGTAGACGGTCGTCGTCTTCAGGCGCTGGTGCAGGCGCTTGATCTCGATGCGCATCTGCGCGCGCAGCTGGGCGTCGAGGTTCGACAGCGGCTCATCGAACAGGAAGGCGGATGGATCGCGCACCATCGCGCGGCCTATGGCGACGCGCTGGCGCTGGCCGCCCGAAAGCGCTGCCGGCCGGCGGTCGAGGAAGGCTTCGAGCCCGAGGATCTTGCCGGCCTCCTCGATCCGCTTGTCCTTCTCCTGCTTGCTGAGCTTGGAGGTGTAGAGGCCAAAGCCGATGTTCTGCCGCACAGTCATGTGCGGGTAGATCGCATAGTTCTGGAACACCATGGCGATGTTGCGCTGCTTCGGGTCGCGCTCGTTGACGACATCAGGGCCGATCTTGAGGGTCCCGGCGGAAATCTCTTCCAGTCCCGCAATCATGCGCAGCGTTGTCGACTTGCCGCAGCCGGACGGTCCGACGAAGACAACGAATTCGCCGTCGGCGATCGACAGGTCGATGCCCTTGACCGCCTCGACCTTGCCGTAGCGCTTGACCAGTTTTTCAAGTTCTATCGTCGCCATCAAGCGGCTCCCGTCAGCGCGTTGAATTTCTGCTGGAGTTCTGCGTCCGCTGCCGCCTGTTTCGCTGCGGCCTCAGCCGCATCGACTTCGAAGGCCGAAAGCTTTTCTCGATAGGCCGCAAGCGCCTCTTGCATCGGCTCGCTCGCCGGCCCGCCGAAGCGACCGCGAACCGCAACGAAGTGCTCCGGCGAGACGATCTCCCTGAACTTCTCGAGATCGACGGAAGGCCTGCGGCCTGTCGAATGCTGGAAGGCATCGAGAAATGGCTGATATCCATCGTTCGGCAGGTCGCCCTTCGCCGCGACGACGCTCTTTGCCGTTGCGGCGGCAATTTCATGTGCCTCGCGGAAGGACAGGCCTTCGATGCGCACCAGCGAGTCGGCAAGCTCCGTAATGGTGATGCAGGAGCGTCGGATGTTCTGGTCGACCCGCTCCGGATCGATGCTGATCTGAGAAATCAGCGCCGCCAGCAGATCGAGCACGCGCGAAGCCGAGGCGAAGGCTTCGTAGCCCATGCCTTGCGTCTCGCCTTCGCTGTCGTTCATGTCGGTGAACGGCGTGTTGTGCATGACGTCGATTACGGTGCGGGCGCGTCCGAATGTCTGGCTGGCCAGATGCCGCAGGTGCTCGATCGGCACGGGATTGCGCTTCTGCGGCATGATCGAGGAGATCTGCACCAGTGCGTTCGGCACGTAGATCTGGCCGACCTCAAAGCTCGTCCAGAACTGGAAATCCTGGATGAGGCGCCCGAGATGCAGGAACATCAGCTCGATGGCCGAATAGGTCGAGGTCGTGTAGTCGACGGCCGCGATGCAGGAATAGGAGTTGCGCTGGGCGGCTGAGAAGCCGAGCAGGTGCGCCACCCGGGCACGGTCGATCGGAAAGCCGGAGGTGGTGATCGCGGCCGCACCCATGGACGAGAGATCGACGATTCTGCGAGCTTCGGCAAACCGTTCGATGTCGCGGATCAGCACTTCGATCGCGGCCGACAGATAGTGGCCAAAGGTGCTCGGCTGGGCCGGCTGGCCGTGTGTATAGGCAACGATCAGCGTCGCCCTGTTGCGCTCGGCGGCGTCGATCATGGCGGCGAGAAGCGCCCGCGCCTTGACCATCAGCGCGTCGATACGCTCCTTCAGGCCGAGCTTGAACAGCGTGTGGTCGATATCGTTACGCGAGCGCGCGGTGTGCAGGCGGCCGGCGGTATCGACGCCGATGCGGGCCTTCAGCTCCTTCTCGATCAGAAAGAAGAAATCTTCCACCTCGCCGGTGTAGACCAGCGTCGACGGATCGATCTCGCTGTCGATTGCAACGAGTGCGCCGGCGATCTTGGCCGCCACGTCGCGGTCGAGAATTCCGGTTTCCACCAGCATCACCAGATGCGCGCGGTCGATCCTGCGGAAGGCCTCGACGTGGTGGCCCTTGGCGCCATCGAAGAGCGGCCGCAGAACGGTGTCCTTGTAGACCGGATCCGGGAACCGGCTGGTGTCGGAAAGGCGCGGGTTCATATCCGCCATAGTGATTATCCTTTCAGGCCTGCGAGCATCACGCCGCGCACGATGTAGCGCTGCAGGACGAGGAACACGAGAAGCGTGGGCAGGGTGGCGATCGCCGCACCGGTCATGATCATTTCCCACTGGATGGATTGCTCGACGGCAAAGCTCGAGAGCCCCACCGGCAGCGTGTAGAGTTCCTTGCTGGTGGTGACGATCAGCGGCCAGAAAAACGCCGTCCAGTTGCCGAGGAAGGTGAAGATGGCGAGCGCCGAGAGCGCCGGGGTGACGAGCGGCATCGCCACCTTCCACCAGATCTGGAATTCGTTCAGACCATCGACACGGGCTGCCTCGATGAAGTCGTTCGGCACGGTCTCGAAGAACTGCTTCATCAGGAAGGTCCCGAAGGCGGTCATCATGCCGGGGAACATGATGCCCCAGTAGCTGTCCAGCCAGCCGAGCTGGCTCGACATCAGGTACCAGGGGATGACCAGCATCTCGGTCGGGATCATCAGCGTCGAGAGGATGGCAATGAATACGAACTGCCGGCCACGGAACTGGAACTTGGCGAGCGTGTAGCCTACGAGGCTGTCGAAGAAGCAGTTGGAAACGGTGACGGCCACCGCCACCAGCGTCGAATTGAAGAACCATCGCGTGAACCGGCCGTCGGCCAGCACCGCCACGTAGTTGGCAAGCGTCGGCGCCGCCGGAATGAGGCGCAGGTCATAGACCTGGTCGGCGGTCTTCAGTGAGGTCGAGAACATGAAGGCCAGCGGCGAGATCATGATCACCCCGCCGATGAACAGCAGCGTCCAGGCGATGATGCGGCCGGGGCGGATGTTGGCGCGGTGGAGCGTCGGGGCTTCGCTCATTTCTTTTCTCTCAGGATGAAAAGCTGCAGCAGCGAGACGATCATCAGAATGACGAACAGCACGACGGTCTGGGCTGCGGCATAGCCCATGGCATAGGAGTTGAAGGCCGTCTGGTAGATCATCAGCACGAGCGGCTTGGTCGATCCGAGCGGTCCGCCGGGATCGTTGGTCGTCATGTTGTAGACCTGGTCGAAGATGCGCAGGAAGCCGATCGACGAGAAGACGACGAGGAAGACCGTGGTTGGTTTCAGCAGCGGCAGCGTGATCTTGCGCAGGATCGCCCATTCGCCAAGCCCGTCGATGCGGGCGGCTTCATAGAATGTCGACGGGATGGCGCGCAGGCCCGCCATGAAGATGATGATCTGGAACCCGAGGCCCGCCCAGATCGCCGTCACCATGATCGAAAACAGCGCCTGGTCGGTCGAGCGGATGAACGGCTGCTGCGGAATGCCGGCAATGCCGAGCAGGTCGTTGATGATGCCGATCGGCGGCGGCTGGTAGAACCAGCGCCAGACCCAGGCCATGGCTGCGGCCGTCGTCAGGAACGGTAGGAAGTAGAGCGCCCGGATGAAGTTGTGCATGAAGCGGACGCGATCGAGGAAGTAGGCGATGGCGAATGCCAGCACGAGGCTGATCGGCGTACCGACGATCAGGTAGGTGAAGGTGTTCTTGAACACCTTCCAGAACTGAGGGTCCTTGAACAGCTTGATGTAGTTGGCAAAGCCGACGAGCTTTGCCGGCCGCAGCAGGTCCCAGTTGGTGAACGACAGGTAGAAGGCTTGCAGGGTCGGGTAGAACCGGATCACCGTGTAGAACAGGATCGGCAGCGCCAGAAATCCCCAGACCCAGAGAAGCCGCCGGGTGCGCATGGAAAGGCGCTCACTGAAGCCGCCCCCCGGGTTGCCCCCGAGGTGACTGGTGAGACGGCCAGGCGCCGCCCCCTGCTGTTCAATCGCTGCCATGACCGGCTCCGTCGCTTTAAGGCTTCGCCGCGTCGATGATTTCCTGCTCGGCTTCGGCTGCCTGCTTCAGCGATTCCTCGACCGGCTGGTTTTCCAGAAGCACGCGGTTGACCATGTCGATGGCGTTCTGCCGCTGGGCGGCCTCATCCATGAACATCGTCGTATGCGCGTATTCGAGACCCTTGAGGAACGGCCCGAAGACCGGATCCTTGAGATTGGCTTCGATCATCGCCGCCGAACGACGCGCCGGCAGTTCGCCGACGGTCTTCAGCCAGATGTCCATCGCCTCGGGCGAGGAGATGTAGGCGAGGAACTTCTTCGAGGCTTCCAGTTCCTCGCCACTTGTCTTGGCGCTGATGCCGTTGGCGAAGTAGCTGGCATAGTTGGAGCGCACACCTTCGGCATTGGCCGGCAGTTCGGTCACGCCCCATTCGAAATCCTTGATCGACTTGAACGAGCCGAGGCGGAACGTGCCGTCGATCGTCATGCCGGCCTTGCCGCCACGGAAGGCAGCCTGGCCTTCGTCCATGAAGCCGGCCTGGCCGATCTTCTTCTCAAGCTGGAGGCTGGTGTAGAACTGCAGCGCCTTGAGGCCTGCCTCGTTGTCATAGGCAACCTTCTTATCGCCGTCCGTATACGGTTCGCCGCCGAACTGGCGGATCAGCACCTCACGCCACCACTGGTGATCCTGGCCACCCATGTCGAGCGTCGAACCGGCGACTGTCAGATTGCCGGCAGCGTCGTGCTTGGCGATCTTCTGGGCAGCGGCGACATACTCGTCGAGCGTCTTCGGCGGGCTGTTGGGATCGAGACCGGCCTCGGTGAAGAGCTTCTTGTTGTAGAACAGGGCGAGCGAGCGGACAGCCGTCGGCAGGCCGTAATAGTCATCGCCACGCTTCATCGCCGAAACGATGGGGAAGAACTCGCTTTCGATCTTGTCGTGCGGGAACGTGTCCTTGGGGAGTGGCTGAAGGATGCCGCCGACGGCGAATTTGTCGAGCCAGCCGTAGAAGAGCTGCATCACGTCCGGTCCGTTGCCCGACATGTTGGCGGCCACCACGCGGGTCTGGTAATCGGCGTAGGGGAAGGTCACCTGCTTGACAGTGATGTCGGGGTTGGCCTTCTGGAATTCGGCGATCAACTGGTCCATCGCCTTGACACGCGTGTCGAAGACGTACTGCCAGTATTCGATCTCGACCGCCTGAGCGGCGTTGAATGCCAGCGTGCTGAATCCGGCGACGAGACCGGCGAACAAAGTTGCCTTGCGCATGTAAGCCTCCAGTTTCCCAGCCGGCATTCCGGTCTTGGGGTGATCGTTCCCTTGGCCGATGCGCTAAACGCTCCGGCATTTGCAGTCGCCAGGCATGCCCGGCATCGGCAGGTCTTCTTCTGCCGCCTGGCTCTTACGGTCTCCCGAGATCCGTCAGGAGTCAATAAGATAATTTACTTGAATTAATCTATTGCCGTTCTTCGCAGTTGGACGGTATGAATTCGTGACGAGGAGATCGACATGACGATCCATCCGACCGGCAACCATCCGATAGCGATCGGTAAGAACCCCGAGCGTAGCCGAGACCACAACCGACGGGTCGTGCTCGATATCGTGCGCCAGCACGAGACCCTCGGGCGTGCCCATATCGCCAAGCTCACTCAGCTGACGCCGCAGGCGGTTGCCAATATCGTCGACGAACTGGTGGGCGAGGGCTTGCTGATGGAGATGGGCCGCAGGCGAACGGGCCGCGGCCAGCCGCCCATCCAATTCGCGGTCAATCCGGAAGGCGGCTTCACGATCGGTGTCGAGATCGCCGCCGACCACATCGTCACCGTGGCGCTCGATCTTGCCGGCAGGTTGCGCGCAAGTCGTATCCTGGCGCTGAAGGATTCCGGCCCGGATCATGTTCTTTCGACATTCGCCGCCGAGGTTGCGACGATCGCTGCCGAGGCTGGCTCAAGGCTCCTCGGCATCGGTGTCGTCATGCCCGGCCCCTTCGAGATCGACGGCATGACGTCTGTCGGTCCCACAACGCTTCCCGGCTGGAGCGGGCGCGATGCCGCAAAGGTGCTGGGCGAAGCCTGTGGCCATCCCGTCATCGTCGAGAACGACGCGACCGCAGCGGCCGTCGGCGAGAGACTGTTTGGCACGGGGCATTCGATCTCCAACTTCTGCATGGTCTATTTCGGCGTCGGTCTCGGTCTCGGCATCATCCAGGACGGCTCGCCCTATCGCGGTGCCTTCGGCAATGCCGGCGAGATCGGCCACGTGACGGTCGTTCCGAAGGGCAAGCAGTGTCCGTCATGCGGACAGCTCGGCTGTCTCGAAGGCTATGTCTCCGTCTATGCGCTGAAGGAGAAGCTTGCCTGCGCCGGGATCGTCGAGACGGACTTTGCCGATCTTGAGCGGCTGCATGCACAAAGCCATCCGGTAATCATCGAATGGGTAGAAGATGCCGCCACCTACCTCGGCCCGATGGTGGCCATGCTCGAAAACATTCTCGACCCGCAGACGTTGATCTTCGGCGGCGCCTTGCCCGACGCGATCATCGATGACGTCATCGGCCATATGAACCAGCTGCCGACATCCGTCGCCAGCCGCCGGCAACGCGATCTGCCGCGCGTCATGCGCGGCAAGACCGGCCAGCTTACGGCCGCCCTTGGTGCCGCAGCGCTTCCGCTTTTCGACATGGTGACCCCGAAGCTGGAGATCTCGCTCCCGGCCTCGGCGGCCGCTCTCGCATGATAGTCTGAGGAGGCCCCGCATGCTGAAAGCCCGCGAACGCATCGAACGCCAGATGAGCGACCCATCGTTGGTGCGGCTGCACCGCAAGCTCAGCCGGCTTCGGTCGACTGTGACGATGATGAACACCGGCGCGCATCCGGATGACGAGCAGAACGGTCTTCTCGCCTGGCTGCGCCTGGGGCTCGGAATGCGCGTCATCATCGCCTGCTCCACCCGCGGTGAGGGCGGTCAGAATGCACTCGGTCCCGAAAGGCTCGGCGCGCTTGGCGTCGTTCGTTCCCGGGAAATGGAGGAAGCCGCCCGGGTCCTGGATGCGGACGTGTTCTGGCTGGGCCATGGTCCGGCAGATCCCGTCCACGATTTCGGCTTCTCCAAGGACGGCGACGCAACATTCGGTCGCTGGGGCGAAATGCGCATCGTCGAGCGGTTGGTGCGCGCCTACCGGATGGAGCGGCCGGACATCGTCGTCCCGACCTTCCTCGACGTGCCGGGCCAGCACGGCCACCACCGGGCCATGACGCGGGCCGCGGAAGCCGCGATCGCGCTTGCCGCCGACGAGACGGCTTTTTCCGAGCATTTTTCCGAAGGGCTGAAGCCTTGGTCCGTCTCAAAGTACTATCTGCCGGCATGGTCCGGCGGCGGCGACACCTATGACGACGAGGTTCCGCCGCCGGATGCTACCCTGGTCATCCAGGCCGAAGGCCGGGATCCGGCCACCGGTGCCGAATACGACCGGATCGGCGAATGGTCGCGCTACTATCACGCGTCGCAAGGGATGGGACGCTGGCCGAAGCAGGCGCGCCGATCCTGGCCTTTGCATCTGAAGCTTTCCGGCGGCGGTTCCAGAACCGAGAATACCGTCGTTGACGGTGTTCCCGCCTCGCTTGCCGCGCTGGCCGACTTTCCGCAACTGCCGGCAGATGTCGCGGATGGTTTGAGAGCGGCCGATGCTGCTATCGCCGTTGCTTTGGCAGCGTTTCCGGATCGCGACGCGATCATTGAGCAACTGGTCGCCGCGGCCGGCGCTCTCGACCGGGTCGCGGCCGATGCGCCGGCAGCTTTTCAGGCACTGCATGGGCATCGGATCGAGCGCAAGCGGCTGGAACTGGATGCGGCCATCCTTGAAGCCGCCGCTATCTTCGAACGGGCTTTTGCCGATCCGGAGACGATTGCTCCGGGCGGCAGCAGCCTTCTGACCGTCGAGCTTTCGCAAGGGTTCGCGGGGAAGAACGTCGAGGTCGAGCCGATCCTCCCGACGGGGGTGACGTCGACAGTTCTTTCACGTCGTCCGGATCTTGAGTTCGCGCTTGCCGCCGCGTCCGATGCGCCGCTGTCGGATCTGTTTCGCCCCGCGTGGTCCGCACTCGGCGGCAACGGCCATGGCCACATCAGGCTGTCGGCCGAGATCGGCGGACGGACCGTCTTCGGATCGTTCGATCTGGAGGAGCCGTTTTCGGTGTCGCCCGCCGAGTCGCTCGCGCTGATGCCGGAGGCCCTGCTGGTGCCGCTGGACGCCGAGCGGACGGAGTGGCCAATTCAGGCCAGCATTCACGGTGCACAGGCTCCGCTCTCCTTCAAGCCGGTGCCGGGTTGGTCCATGAAGCCGGGCGATCAGGGTTGGACGCTTGCGGCGACCGGACCACTGATGCCAGGACTTGTGGAGGTGCAGCCGCAGCTCGACGGGCATCGCGCTTTTCAGGTTACGCCGATCGCCTTCCAGCACATCGGGCGCACCTCCTTCCGCCAGCCGGTGTCGCTGAAAATCCTGAGCCTCGATCTGAAGCTGCCGCTGGGTGCCAAGATCGGTTACGTCGGCGGAGGTGCCGACCGGGTAGGATTGTGGCTGTCGCGCATGGGTCTCGATGTTACCGAAATGGATGCCGCGGCGCTTGCCGGCGATCTGTCTCGCTTCACCACGATCGTCGTCGGCATTTTCGCCTTCGGCATCCGCAAGGATCTGGCGGCCGCAACGGCGCGTCTGCATCGGTTCGTCGAGGATGGCGGGCACCTCGTGACGCTCTATCATCGTCCAAGCGATGGATGGAACCCGAATGAGACGCCGGTCCGCCGAATCGAGATCGGCAGCCCGTCGCTGCGCTGGCGCGTCACGGATCCGAAGGCGGATGTCACCGTTCTCGCTCCCGAACATGTTCTGCTGGCCGGACCCAACCGGATCGGGCCGGACGACTGGCACGGCTGGGACAAGGAGCGCGGCCTCTACTTCGCCGCCCGCTTCGACGAGGCTTACGAGCCATTGCTCGCCATGCACGACGTCAACGAGCAGCCGCTCAACGGCGCGCTGATTTCGGCTGCTATCGGCAAGGGTCGCCATACCCACACCAGCCTCGTGCTGCATCACCAGATGGACAAACTGGTGCCCGGTGCCTTCAGGTTGATGGCAAATCTCGTGCAACCGGCGTGAGCGCGGCGGCGGCACCTGACGATGGAGAACAACGGCCCGCAGACGCGCGGATCGCCATCGGCTGGCTGCTGCTCGACATGACGCTCGTCTCCGGCGGCATGACCGCTCTCGTGAAGGCGCAAGGGGCGACCTATCCGGCCTTTCAGCTCGTCTTCATTCGGGCGATGATCGGCCTCGTGTTCATCCTGCCGCTGATCTGGCACCATCGATCCGAGATGTGCCGCGTCCGCCATCCCTGGCGCAACATCCTGCGCATTTCCTGCAATGCGATCGCGCTCACCAGCAATTTCCTCGCGATCACTCTCCTGCCGCTGGCCATGGTCAACGCCGTCGGCTTTTCCCGACCGCTGGTGACCATGGGACTGGCCGTCGCCATGCTTGGCGAGAAGGTCAGCCGCATTCGTTGGGCAGGCGCCGCCATCGCCTTCGTCGGAGTGCTGATCGTCATGGCGCCGGGAACATCGAGCTTCGACGTCAAGATCCTCGTCGTGCTGATTTCCGTCGTCTTCGGGTCGCTGGCGATCATCCAGACGCGGGCGCTGAGGGACGAGAACACGACCGTCATGATGGTGTTCTACACGGTCGGCCTTGCCGTCATCACGGCAGTCCCGGCGGCCTTCACCTGGCAGCCGGTGATGCCATTCGACTGGTTGCCGTTGCTCGGCATCGGCTTTTTGGCGCAGATCGGCCAGTACTGCTTCCTGCGCGCCTATCGCATTGCCGATGCAAGCGTGCTTGCGCCGATCGGCTATCTGTCGATCGTCTTCGTAACCGCCGTCGGCTACGTTTTCTTCGGCGAGGTGCCCGAAATGCGCGTTGTGTTCGGGGTCGTGGTGATCATCGCCTCCCTCCAGGGCGCGGCGCTTGTCGAACGCCGCCGCGCGCGTCGGCTGCCGGGCAGATAGGGCTGCCTGAGCCAAACGGGATCCTGCGCCTGACAATGCCGCCGTGATCGGCTATGGCAGGAAGCATCATGTCGACAGGAGGATTGGGCGGGATGACACACAGTGATCCGGGCCAGATGCTGGAGCGCAAGCGTGGATCCGGCGTGAAGCTGGTCTACGACCTTCTGCGCGATGAGATCCTCGACCTCAAGCTCGCCCCGGGAAGCGCTGTCGACGAGGTGCAGCTCGCGGCGCGGTTCGGCATGTCGCGGACGCCGATCCGCGAGGCCCTTGTGCGTCTTGCGGGCGAGGGGCTGATCGAGACGCTGCCCAATCGCTCGACGATGGTGTCGAACATCGATTTTCTCGGAATGCCGGCCTATTTTGACGCGCTAGTGCTCATGTACCGCGTCACCACAAGGCTGGCGGCCCAGCATCACACCGCGCAGGATCTGCAGGTCATCCGCTCGCATCAGGCGGCGTTTACCGCCGCCGTAGAGGCGCAGGACGCGCTGGCGATGATCGCCACCAATGTCGAATTCCATTCCGCCATCGCCGCTGCCGGCCGCAACGCTTACTATGCCGGCTTCTTCGAGCGATTGCTGGGCGAGGGGCGCCGCATGCTGCGCCTCTATTACCAATCTTATGAGGACCGTCTTCCGCCGCGTTTTGTCGAGGAGCACGAGGAGATCATCGCGGCTGTCGAGGCGCGCGATGTCACCCTTGCCGACCGTCTCGGCAAGGCGCATGGCGAACAGATCGTCGAGCAGATCGGCCGTCTGCTGACACGCAATGACCCGAGCGACATCGATCTCTGAAGTCGTTGTATTTTTCTTGTCGACAAAACCGGAAGATCGAGTAGTCTTCCGGTCAAGAGGCCGAGGCGACCGCCGCCCGCCATTCCGTACCCGAGGATCTCGACATGAAAGCAGCGATCTTTTCCGGCGTCGTGCCGGCCCTGATGACCCCGTGCAAGCCGGATCGCACACCGGATTTCGATGCACTGGTGTTGAAGGCCCGGCAGTTGATCGCAAACGGCATGTCGGCCGTTGTCTATTGCGGCTCGATGGGGGACTGGCCGCTGCTCACCGACGCGCAGCGGATGGAAGGCGTCGAGCGGCTTGTCGGAGCCGGCGTGCCGGTCATTGTCGGCACCGGCGCCATCAATTCGGCCTCGGCCGTGGCACTTGCCGCGCATGCCCAGAAGGTCGGCGCACAGGGGCTGATGGTGATCCCGCGCGTGCTGTCGCGCGGCTCGGTCATCGCCGCCCAGAAGGCTCATTTCAAGGCGATCCTGTCGGCCGCGCCCGACCTGCCAGCGGTCATCTACAACAGCCCCTATTACGGTTTCGCCACGCGTGCCGACCTGTTCTTCGCGCTGCGCGCCGAGCATCCGAACCTTGTCGGCTTCAAGGAATTCGGCGGTCCGGCAGACATGCGCTATGCGGCGGAAACCATCACCAGCCGCGATGACGACGTGTCGCTGATGATCGGCGTCGACACCGCCGTCTTCCACGGCTTCGTCAACTGCGGCGCCACCGGCGCGATCACCGGCATCGGCAACGTCCTGCCGAAGGAAGTCCTGCACCTCTGCAATCTTGCGCAGGCGGCCGCCACCGGCAATGCCGATGCCCGCATGCGTGCAAAGGAGCTGGAAGAAGCGCTCGGCGTGCTGTCTTCCTTCGACGAGGGCCCGGATCTGGTCCTCTATTTCAAGCACATGATGGTGCTGAAGGGCAACCAGGAATACGCGCTGAATTTTTACGAGACCGACGAACTGAGCGAAAGCCAGCGCGGCTACGTCGAAGCGCAGTTCAAGCTGTTCAACAGCTGGTACGCCGAGTGGAGCCAACTGCCGGGTGCCGTGCAGGATTGCAAAGCCTGATATCCCACAAGCAGAGCCCTCCGACGGAGGGCTTTGCCGCATCAGGATTGATGATGCGCGGTTGTCGCGCAATATGAAGGCGCTGAGAAATGGCAAGGTCGGATGTCGTCGTCATCGGGGCAGGCGTGGTTGGCCTCTCGGCGGCGATCGCGGCGCAGATGCGCGGGTTCAGCGTTACCGTAATTGACCGCGAAGGTCCGGCAGCCGGCGCTTCGGCCGGCAATGCGGGTGCGTTTGCGTTCACCGACATCCTGCCGCTGGCCTCGCCCGGCATCCTGAGGAAAGCACCGAGGTGGCTGCTCGATCCGCTTGGCCCGCTGTCCATCCCGCCGCGTTACGCGCTGCAGATCGCGCCCTGGATGTTCCGCTTCTGGCGGGCCTGCTCCCCCTCGCGCGTTGCCCACTCGACGGCGGCACAGACGTCATTGATGGATCTGTCACGGGCCGAACTGGAACCGTTTCTCGTCGAGACCGGCACGCTGCCGATGCTGCGCAAGGATGGCGCCCTGCAGGTCTACGAGAGCAAGGAGGAGTTCGACGCATCTCTTCCGGGGTGGGAGGCGCGCCAGCGACACGGCGTTGAATTCCGGCATATGAACGCCGACGAGATGGCGGCAATCCAGCCGGGGATCGCACCGCGCTTCACCCGCGGGACGTTTACGCCGGGCTGGTTTTCGATCGCCGACCCGAAACTCTACACGCTGGCGCTGGCGGAGCATTTCCGTGCCCGCGGCGGGGTGATCGAGCTTGCCGACATCAGCGCGCTACGGCCGGCAACCGACGGAGTCGATATCGTCTCCACGGATGGACAGGTCCGCAATGCCGCAAGGGTGGTGCTGTCTGCTGGCGCCTTCTCGCACCGTATCGCCCGGACGCTGGGCGACGCCATTCCGCTCGAGACCGAGCGCGGCTACAACACGACGCTACCGCCGGGCGCTTTTGACTTGCGCACGCAGGTGACCTTCGGCGGCCATGGCTTCGTCGTCAGCCGCCTCTCCACCGGCATCCGCGTCGGCGGGGCGGTCGAACTTGGCGGTCTCGATCTGCCGCCGACTTTCGCCCGTTCGCAAGCCATGTTGAAGAAGGCCAAGACGTTTCTGCCCGGCCTTGAGACCACGGGCGGGACGCAGTGGATGGGATTCCGGCCGTCGCTGCCCGACAGCCTGCCGGCCATCGGCCACGCGAGCACGACGCCGAACGTCATCTACGCATTCGGCCATGGCCACCTGGGCCTGACCCAATCGGTGGGAACGGCGCGTATCGTCGCCGACATGCTGAGCGGCCGGCCGGCACCTGTCGATCTGGCGCCGTTTGCGCCAGATCGTTTCCGCTGACCGGCAATCCGGTTCAGGCGGACGGCAAACCGCCGCCTTCGAGACCCGTTGCAACCACCGAAACCCGGAACCGGCCGTCGAGATTGCGGTCGAAGATCGCTCCAACGACGATGTCGGCTTCATCCTGTACCTCGTCGCGGATGCGGCTTGCCGCCTCGTCGACTTCGAACAGCGTCATGTCCAGGCCGCCGGAGATCGAGATCAGCACGCCGCGTGCGCCGTGCACGGAAATGTCGTCGAGCAATGGGTTGGCGATCGCCGCTTCCGCCGCCTTCATCGCCCGGCCTTCGCCGGATGCCTCGCCGGTGCCCATCATCGCGCGTCCCATGCCGCGCATCACTGATTTCACGTCCGCAAAGTCGAGGTTGATCAGGCCTTCCTTGACGATCAGATCGGTGATGCAGCCGACGCCGGCAAACAGCACGCGGTCGGCCGTCATGAATGCGTCCGAGAAGGTTGTCTTCGCATCGGCGATGCGGAACAGGTTCTGGTTGGGAATGACGATGACCGTGTCGGCGGCCTGACGCAGCGCCTCGATGCCGGCTTCGGCCGTCTTCATGCGACGGTTGCCTTCGAAGGCGAACGGTTTGGTGACGACGCCAACCGTCAGGATTCCGGCGGAACGTGCCGCCTGGGCAATGACCGGCGCCGCGCCGGTGCCCGTTCCGCCACCCATGCCGGCGGTGACGAAACACATGTGCGAACCGGCGAGGTTGTTCATAATTTCGTCGATCGATTCTTCGGCGGCCGCGCGACCGACATCCGGAAGCGAGCCGGCACCGAGACCTTCGGTGACGTGCGCGCCGAGCTGGATGCGCCGTGAAGCCTTCGATGTCGCAAGCACCTGCGCATCGGTATTTGCCGCGATGAACTCGACGCCCTGCAGATCCTCGGCGATCATGTTGTTGATCGCGTTGCCGCCTCCGCCGCCGACGCCGATGACGGTGATGTGCGGCCGTAGTCCGGAAATGCCGCTCTTGGCGTCGGTCATTGCAGTCTCCTTGTTATGCCCTGGCGCGCTGTCGATCCTGCGAAGCGCGGCGAATCGAGTGGTACACTAGGTGTGCTTCAAGGCACAGCCGGGGCGGCAAAAACTCTGCCTGCGTGACGAAGATCGGCAGTGGCGTCAGGTGGCGTGGACGGCCTCTCGCGACAGGTCAGGCGCTGTCGACGGCGACGGAACCTCCGCCATCCGGTTCATGAACTGGAGGGCGGCATGGATCTGCGAGACGAC
This sequence comes from Rhizobium sp. SAFR-030, assembly GCF_059415005.1. Classification (NCBI taxonomy): domain Bacteria; kingdom Pseudomonadati; phylum Pseudomonadota; class Alphaproteobacteria; order Hyphomicrobiales; family Rhizobiaceae; genus Rhizobium; species Rhizobium sp. SAFR-030. The sequence continues at coordinate 239,891 of NZ_JBPFDO010000002.1, forward strand.
GGCTGCCCCTTCGCCGACGGCGGCTGCCACCCGTTTGGTCGAGTCCGATCGGACGTCGCCGATGGCAAACACGTTCGGCAGGCATGTCTCAAGCGGGAAGGCGGGACGCTCGGGAGCGGACGCCGTCTCGGCGAAGGGTCGCCCGGTCAGGATGAAGCCCTTGTCGTCCGTCTTGGCATGCGGTCGGATCCAGTCGGTGTTCGGGTCGGCACCGATGAACAGGAACATGTGGCGCAGCGGCAGGTGCGTCTTGCTGCCGTTCGTGCGGTCGTGGATCACGGCTCCGGTCAAGCCGTCCTGGCGGTCGCCGTCCAGACGGACGATCTCGCTCCCGACATGCAGCTCGACGTTCGCAAGCGAGGCGATGCGCTCGATCAGATAATGGGACATCGTCTCCTCGAGCTTGCGGCGCACCACGAGATGCAGTCTGCTCACCTGCGGTGCCAGAAAGGCCACAGCCTGTCCGGCGGAATTGCCGCCGCCGACCAGCGCGATCTGCTCGCCCTCGCACAGCTTCGCCTCGATCGGCGACGCCCAGTAGGAGATGCCCGAACCCTCGAACTGATGAATACCGGCAATCGCCGGCCGCCGATAGCGGGCGCCCGAGGCGACAATCACCGTCCGCGCCCGAACTGTGCGGTCGCCTGAGAGCTTCAGCGTCAGAAGTGGAGGCCCTCCGGCATCCGGTGAAGGCGGCACGATGCCTTCTACCGAGACCGGCACGACGAGTTCGGCACCGAACTTGAGCGCCTGATTGAAGGCGCGTCCGGCGAGCGCTCGTCCGGAAATGCCGGTCGGGAAGCCCAGGTAATTTTCTATCCGGGCTGACGCGCCGGCTTGGCCGCCTGCGGACCGTTCGTCGAGGATGATGACGCTCAATCCTTCCGAGGCGGCGTAGACGGCGGCGGCGAGCCCGGCCGGTCCGGCACCGACGATGGCGACGTCGTAGGTGGCGTCGGCCTTCAGATCCGGCGTGATCCCCAGGCAATAGGCGGCTTCCGCATCGGTCGGGTTCTTGATCACGTCGCCGTTGGAGCACACCATCAGCGGCAGGTCGGTCGCCACGATGCCGAGCCGCTCGATCAGCGCCCGACCTTCGTCGTCGGAGGCTGCGTCGAGCGCGATGTAGGGGTGGCCGTTGCTTCGCAGAAAGCCTTCAAGGCGCGTCAGCGCGGCACTACCGGGCGTGCCGATCAGCACGGATCCCGCGCCGCCCTGATCGATCAAGGCCACACGTCGCAGAATAAAGGCGCGCATCATCAGCTCACCGAGTTCCGCCGAGCCAATGATGAGCGCGCGCAAATGGGCGCTGTCGAAGGCAAGCGCCGTGCATCCGTCACTGCCGGCCCGCGCGCCGGCAAGCGCCGGGCGGCCGGACAGCTGGCTGACCTCGCCGGAAAACTGGCCGATGGCATGCGTGGTGACGGTTGCGGTGCGCGTCATGCCGTCGTGACGAAAGACATCCATCGAACCCTGCACCACCAGCCAGGCCGGAGCGCTCCTGTCGCCAACGTCGAATACCAGTTCTCCCGGCGCGAACTGCCTGGGACCGGCACTCGCGAACCGCGTCGCGATGTCGATCTGGCGTTGGTCGAGCGCCGGATACATCTGGTAGTCGCGTGAGCCGATGTCGGTCATGGTCGCTTCTCCGGGAATGGCGCGAGAGGATGCCTGCAGGTTCAGTGATGTTGCTGGTCAGTAATATCGTGGGATAGGGCCACGCTGCGGCGTCTGGTCGGGAAGGTCGACCATCGTCTCGTCGATGAAGCACCAGCCCCAGCCTTCCGGCGGATCATAGCCCTCGATGATCGGATGCCGGGTCTGATGGAAATGGGCTGTGGCATGCTTGCCGATCGACTGGTCGCAGCAGCCCACGTGACCGCATTCGCGGCAGAGGCGCAGGTGGAACCATTCTAGACCGGTATCAAGGCATTCCTCGCATCCGAGCGTTCGGGGCGTGACGGTGCGGATCGTTCCCTCATGCGTGCAGGCGGACATGCTCATTCTCCTGTTCGGCGCTGCGGAAGTCCGCGCAGCGCATCTTCCAGAACCTTGATCAGTCTGTCGAACTCCACCGGCTTGCCGAGAAAGGCGAGTGCGCCGCCGTCCATGGCCGCGGAACGGGTCCGCTCGTCCCGGTAGGATGTCATGAAAATGATCGGCGGCTTTGTCGCCTCGCCGTTCAGGATGGCCTGGAGGTCCAGCCCGGTCAATCCAGGCATCTTGACGTCCAGCAGCATGCAGTCGATCGCCCGCCGGTCTTCGTCGGCGAGAAACTCCTCGGCCGAAACGAACAGCCGGCTGTCGTAACCGCACGACTTGATCATATCGTCCAGGGCCTCGCGCATGGCCTGGTCGTCATCGACAATGGCGATGAGGGGAATGGATGACACGGGTATTGGCCTTGCTGTTATCGTTCTATCTGCGGCCGTTATGCGCCTCTGCGCAGGGTCGAAGTATCATACTAGAGTCTAGGTCTTCTCATGTGCAGGGTCGTCAGGCCACCGTCGGGGAGGACGGGTCGAGCAGTTCCACCTTGCGAACCAGGTCCGCGACGGAGCGGGCTTCCATCTTGCGCATGACATTTCCCCGGTGAAGCTTCACGGTGATCTCGCTGATGCCGAGCGCAAAGGCGATCTGCTTGTTCATCAATCCCTTGACCACGGCACCCATGACCTCCCGCTCGCGCGGCGTCAGCGTCGCGGCAAGCACGGCCACGGCATCCGATGCGGCACGATCCTGCCGGTTGCGCGCATCCCTCTCCAGGGCAACCGAGACCGCGTCGAGAATGTCCTGTTCGCGGAACGGCTTCGACAGAAAGTCCACGGCGCCGGCCTTCATCGCCCGCACAGTCATCGGGATATCGCCGAAGCCGGTCATGAAGATGATCGGCATCTTGTTGCCCGTTCGCTCCAGATAATTCTGGAAGTCGAGGCCGCTCAGGCCCGGGAGCCGGACATCGAGAAGGATACAGCCGGGCCGGCCGAGGTCGGCCTTGTCGAGAAACGCCTGGGCGCTCTCAAAGGGCATGACCTCCATCTTCATCGAACTGAAGAGGTCGGTCAGTGCCTCGCGCATCGACTGGTCGTCGTCGACCACATAGACCACCGGTCCGGTCGCTACGGGCTTTCTTGCGATTTTCGGCTCAGCCACGGGCGGCCTCCTGGGTTGGGATCAGCATGTCGAAGACGGCGCCGCCGTCCGGATGATTGCGTGCCAGCAGCTCGCCGCCGCGGGCTTCCATCGTGCTCCTGCAGATGGACAGGCCCATGCCCATGCCGGTCGGCTTGGTGGTGAAGAACGGCGCGAACAGCCGGGGCATGACATCCTCGCCGATGCCGGGACCAAAGTCGCGCACGCATATGCTGATGAAGCCGTCGTCGCGTCGTTGAGTGGAGACCAGCAACCGGCGTTCGGCAAGGTCGGTACCGCTCATCGCCTGGATGCCGTTGGTAATGAGGTTGATGAGCACCTGCTGAAGCTCGATGCGGACCGCATCCACCATATCCGCAGCCTGCGCGCAGTGCGCCTCGAAGGTCACACCCTCGCGGTTGAGATCGTGTTCCATGAGGGCCTTCGTCTCGGCAATCAGGTCCGGCAGGTTGACGGGCTCCGGCGCCCGAAGCTCGTGCGAGAGCATGGAGCGGGTGTTGTGAATGATGTCGCTTGCTCTCTGGCTGTCGCGGATCATCCGCTCGGCCGACCGCCGGACGGCCTCCAGATCCGGCGTCTCACGATTGATCCAGCGCAGCATGGTCTGGGCATTCAGCACCAGCGCTGCCAGCGGCTGGTTGAGTTCGTGCGCAAGCGAGGCGGACAGCGCACCGACTGTTGCCGCCCGTGAAGCCCGTGTCAGCTCCGCCTGCGCTTCCAGCAGCGCCTTCTGCGTCATTTCCCGTGCGGTGATATCGACCATGCCGACGATGATGCGGTTGAAGGCGGACCGATCTTCCGGAAAGCTCATGCTGATGAGCACCAGGCGCTTCTGGCCGTCGCTGGTGATCAGGTGACCTTTGCCCTCGAAATGCGCGTGCTCCTCGAAGATCGCCGCCAGAAGATCGATGAAGGTCGCGTCGTCCGGCGTCAGGTAACGCCGCATGGGCAGCTCGCCGAGATCGGCGGTGAGATCCCCGAACAGCGTCCGCGCCGCCTCATTGGCAGCGACCGTTCGGATCAGGTTGATGCAATCCTGTATGACCGCGGGATGCCGCGTCACATGTTGCTTCAGGTTGACGATGCCGCTCGACTTCAGCCGCATCAGCAACGTGCGGACGGCGGAGTAATCCCGCTCCCAGAGCGCCACGCGGCTCTCCTCGAAGATCGACCGGTAGCGGCGTTCGCTGTCGCTGAGGGCGGCGTTGGAAGCCAGCAACTCGCTGCGGAACATGTCGTTGCGAAAGATCAGTGCGCGGGTGATGAACAGTGCCGCCAGCGACACGGCCAGACGCAGCAGCGCCGGCAGGTCATAGGCGAGGCCGTGGCCGATCACGTAGGCTGACAGTGTGAGGATCAGGCATGCAGCCGTGGTCAGCCAGATGCCGCGCGTCGTCAAGGCTTCCGCCGATAGCAGCAGCACGATGACGTAAAGCACGGCGATGGCGCTCTCGATGGTGGTGAATGCATCGACCCAGAAGACCGTGACAGCCAGGATGAATGCCAGCCCTGCGACGGCACGACTGCGTCGCGAGGCGGCGGCCCCGTCGATCCCGGCGGCCGGCTTCAATAAGCGCAGCGGCTCCATTCTTCTGTTCCCCCGTCGACGTGCTGTCCGGTATCCGTCGGATCTTGGCAGAATAAAGCACATGATCCCTGCGGGAACCTATACCAAGGTTTGTGGGGGCTGCCGCCGGTCCGCTCGGGCTCGTTGCGTGGCGGTTCAGTCGGTACGTTCAAGCCTCACGTCGCATCTGGGAGTAGGCAACCTGTGCTGAAGTATAGCCTCTCATAGACGAGCATTGAATTTTCGCCGTCGTCGCCCGCGCCTAGTTTCATGGGGAAGCCGGACAGAAGGCGACGCCATGCCGCTGATCGTCCGGAGGATCGACCCGTTCACCCGCCGACCAACAAACGCCGCACCGATCACCAGACCTAACCAGGAGAAACCACAATGGACCGCACAGTCGTCGAAAAGCGCCGCAAGGCCGATCTTGCCACCCCGACCGATCTGGGAGCCAATGCAACGGCGGATATCGCCGGCGCGCTTGCCGCGCTGCTCGCCGATACCTTCGCCCTCTACCTGAAGACGAAGAACTTCCATTGGCACATGAGCGGCAGGCATTTTCGCGATTATCACCTCCTGCTCGATGAACAGGGCGACCAGATCTTCGCGATGACCGATGCCATCGCCGAGCGCTCCCGCAAGATCGGCGGCACGACGATCCGTTCCATCGGCCACATCAGCCGGCTGCAGCGCCTGCTGGACAACGACGCCGAGTTCGTCACGCCGCGCGACATGCTGGCCGAACTGAAGGACGACAACCGCCAACTGATCGGCTTCCTGCGCCAGGCCCACGAGGTGTGCGAGGAGCACAACGACGTCGCGACCACCAGCCTCATCGAAGTCTGGATCGACGAAACCGAACGGCGGACCTGGTTCCTCTTCGAAACGCTGCGCGACAGCGAATAGGCGAGGCGGTCCTGCGAGGATAGCGAGGCGGAGCCAACGGCTTCGCTTCACGATCAAATCGGTCATCCCAGATCGCGGCGTGCCGTTCGATCTGCGACATCTTGATAGAAATATAAGAAACCCGAAGCTGAGGCGCTTCCGGCTGCGTCTCAGCGATCAGTAAGCCGCGTATAGGCGCCGAGGATGAAACGCTCAGCCCGCAGCAGGTAGGCTTCGAGCATCTGTGCCGCCTCTGCTGCCTTGCCGGCTTCCAGTTCTGCAAGGATCTCGCGGTTCTGGTCGATGAACGGGCCATGCAGAAACTCGGGATCGCGCAACAGCCCGAAGACCAGCCGCAGTTCGAGAGAGATCTGCGCATAAAAGCCGGAAAGACGTGGGCTGTCGGCCAGTTCGACGATGGCTGCATGAAAGGCGATATCGGCGCTGCCGACGCCCAGCCAATCCTTGGCATCGCGGCGAAGCTTGGCGTCCTCCACGGCTGCGCGCATGCGCGAGACGCCCGGATGCAGCGGATGCGCCTGCGCCAAGGTTGGGCATTCGATGCTGCGTCGCACCCGGTAGATGTCGATGATCGTCGCCATGCTCGGCGTCGAGACGAAGACGCCGCGATTGGCTTCGTAGCGCAGCAGCCCTTCCTTGGTGAGCAGCCGAAACACTTCGCGCAGAGTATTGCGCGACACCTGCAGCTCGTCGCTCAGCGCCTGCTCCGACAAGTGGCTGCCGGGGGTCAGCATGCCGGAAATGACCTTATCGCGGATGCGCTGGGAAACTGTTTCGGCCAGTGTCTGCACCGGTTCCGAGGCGCGCGACGTACCGGTGCCGCCGGCTTCGCGTCTGCCCGCGGATCTTGCTTCGCCGTCCCGTCCGTTCGCTGCGCCGACCAATCCCGTTCCCCTGTGCGTGCGCGGCAGTCGCCCGCGTCAGATAGCTTGTGCCTCAAGCGGGCGGCAATTGCCACCCGCCCAGTGATTGCGCGGCGCCCTTTTCCGAGTCAGTCTCGCGCTGTGCACATCTAACGGGCGTTTGCCGAATTGTGGAGCAGAAGCTATAAATTGTTCAACACTATGGACACGATTGTCCGTGTTTGCTAGCTTCACTGACACATTAGAGAATGCTGGTGCAGACATGCGGTCAATCGATCTCAATAGCGATCTGGGCGAGAGCTTCGGACCCTGGAAGATGGGCGACGATGCAGCCATGCTCGATGTCGTCAGCAGCGCCAATGTCGCCTGCGGCTTTCACGCGGGTGATCCGGCAGGCATCCTGAAGACACTGCGGGCGGCCGCCGAGCGCGGCGTCGCCGTCGGGGCGCATGTCGGCTACCGCGACCTCGCCGGTTTCGGTCGGCGCAACATGGACCCGACGAGCGACGAGCTGATCGGCGACGTCATCTATCAGATCGGTGCGCTGCAGGGGCTTGCCAAGGCTGCCGGCACGCGCGTCACCTATGTCAAGCCGCATGGTGCGCTCTACAACACGATCGCCGTCGACACCCGCCAGGCAAATGACGTGATTGCCGCAATCCGCGCCGTCGATGCGTCGCTGGTGCTGATGGCGCTGGCCGGTTCGCAACTGGTCGAGCAGGCGCGCGCCGCAGGCTTGACGGTCGTCGCAGAAGCCTTTGCCGACCGTGCCTATACGGCCGAGGGCCATCTCGTCTCGCGCCGCGAAGAAGGGGCTGTGCTCCACGATCCGGACCTCGTCGCCGCACGGATGCTGCGCATGGCACGCGATGGCGTCATCGAGGCGATCGACGGCACCCTGACGAAGATCGATGCGCAGTCGATCTGTGTCCATGGCGATAGCCCCGGTGCGGTCGCAATCGCAAAGCGCCTGCGGGCGCTGCTGGAACAGTCCGGTCTGGACATCCGGCCGTTTACCGCGACGCTCTGACGCTCATGCAGGCCATCACCCCCGCTACAACCCGAGACACGTCGATGCGCATCCTGCCGGTGCGCACAGGCATCGTGCTCGTCGAACTGGCGGATCTGGCCGAGGCGCTGGCACTCTACGACGCGTTCGAAAACCACCCGATCGCCGGTATTCGCGAAATCATTCCGGCGGCGCGTACGCTGCTGATTTCCTTCGACCCGACAATTCTGTCCGGGGAGGCGCTGGAACGGGCACTCGCAGACCGCGCCGGTGGAGACCGCAAATCGGCCTCCGGGCCGCTGGTCGAGATACCGGTGCGGTACGATGGTGAAGACCTTTCCGAGGTTGCAGCCATGCTGGGCGTGACAGCAGATGAGGTCGTCCGCCTTCATTGCGAAAGCGAATTTGTTGCCGCCTTCACCGGTTTTGCGCCGGGCTTCGCCTATCTTTCCGTCGGCGAACCGCGTCTCAGGGTTCCGCGCCGGACATCGCCGCGCATTCAGGTGCCGGCCGGCGCCGTCGGCCTCGCCGGCGAATTCAGCGGCATCTACCCCAAGGCGAGCCCCGGCGGCTGGCAGTTGATCGGCACCACGCCGCTCGCCATGTTCGACATCAACCGCGAGCCGGCATCGCTTCTGCAGCCGGGCAGCCGCGTGCGCTTCCGCGATATATCGGCTGACAAGGCCTACGAGGTCGTCAGCCCGCTCAAGGCGGCAGTGGCGGCAGCTAACGTCGGAGCCGATCAAGGCGCCGCGGCCATGGAGATCCTCTCCGTCGGTCTGCCGGTCCTGTTCCAGGATCTTGGCCGGGCGGGACAGGCGAGCCAGGGCATCAGCGTGTCGGGCGCGCTGGATCGCACGAGTTTCAAAGCCGCCAACCGGCTCGTCGGCAATGTGCTCGATGCCGCTGCGTTGGAAGTCACCCTTGGCGGGTTGCGCTTTCGCATGCACGGGCGCGCCGTCATTGGCGTCACGGGTGCCACGACAACGATCACCGTTACCGGCGCAGACGGCCGACAGTTCTCCGCACCGATCAACCAGGCCGTTGCGCTTGACGATGGGGACGTCGTGGCGCTTTCAAGCCCGGTCGGCGGGATGCGTTCCTATCTGGCGGTGTGCGGTGGTTTCCAGGTTGCGCCGGTGCTCGGCAGTGCCGCGACCGACACGCTGGCACAGATCGGCCCGGCAGCAATCGGCGCCGGCGCGCTGATCAGCATTCGCCGGGCACCAACAGGCTCGATGGTGGCACCCGACATGCTGCCGGCCTTCGACATGCCACGGACGGGTCAGACCGTCATGCTCGACATCGTGATGGGGCCGCGCACCGACTGGTTCACCGAGCAGGCAGTCGATAGCTTCCTGTCACAGAAATGGTCGGTAACTCCGCAGTCGAGCCGGGTCGGCATCCGTCTTTCCGGCCACGCACTGGAACGATCGATCACCAGCGAATTGCCGAGCGAGGCGACGGTGCGCGGCGCGCTGCAGGTGCCAGCCAGCGGCCAGCCGGTGCTGTTCCTCGCCGACCACCCGCTGACCGGCGGCTATCCTGTCATCGCCAATGTTGCCGGTCATCATCTTGATCTCGCCGGCCAGGTCCCCGTCGGCGCAAGCATCCGTTTCAATGCGATCAGCCGCTTCGCCCCCCGCATCATTCCAGGAAAGCAGACATGAAGAAGGTTCTGATAGCAAACCGCGGCGAGATCGCGGTCAGGATCATCCGGGCCTGCAAGGATTATGGTCTAACCTCGGTCGCCGTTTACGCCGATGCCGATGCTGACGCACTGTTCGTGGCGCAGGCGGACGAAGCCTATGCTTTGAACGGAACGAGCGCCCGGGAGACCTATCTCGACATCGACAAGCTGATCGCCGTCGCAAGACGATCCGGCGCCGATGCCGTGCATCCCGGCTACGGCTTCCTGTCCGAACGCGCGGAGTTTGCAGAGGCCGTGGTCGATGCTGGGCTGATCTGGATCGGGCCTGACAGCCAGGTGATCGAGGCGCTGGGAGACAAGCTGAAGGCGCGCGAGATTGCCCAGACGGTTGGCGCGCCGCTGGTCGCCGGCAGCGACGGGGCGATCTCTTCGTCTGCCGAGGCTTTGGAATTCGCCCGCACGTTCGGCCTGCCGATCGCCATCAAGGCGGCGCATGGCGGCGGCGGGCGTGGTTTGAAGATCGCGCGTCAGCTCGATGAGGTCGAGGACCTCTTTGAATCTGCGACGCGTGAGGCGCTGGCTGCCTTCGGCCGTGGGGAATGTTACGTCGAGCAGTTTCTTGACCGCCCGCGGCACATCGAGGCGCAGGTGCTGGCGGACCGCCTCGGCAATATTCTGGTCGTGGGCACACGCGATTGCTCGCTGCAGCGGCGCAATCAGAAGCTCGTCGAGGAAGCACCTGCGCCTTTCCTGTCCGACGAACAGCGTCGGACGATCCACCAGGCATCCCACGATATCTGCGCTGCGGCCCGCTATACCGGTGCGGGCACGGTGGAGTTCCTGTTGAGCGCCGATGGTGTGATCTCCTTCCTTGAGGTCAACACGCGCCTGCAGGTGGAGCATCCGGTGACCGAGGAGACGACCGGCCTCGATCTCGTCGTCGAACAGTTCCGTATCGCCGAAGGGTTGCCAATCAGCGTCACGCATACGCCCGAACCGCGCGGCCATGCGATCGAGTTCCGTATCAACATGGAAGACCCCGGCCGAGGCTTCCTGCCGTCCTCGGGCGACATCACCACGTTCGCTCCGCCCTCGGGACCGGGCGTGCGTCTGGACAGCGGCGTGACCACTGGCTCGGCCATCCCGCCGATGTTCGATTCGCTGGCCGCCAAGCTGATCGTCTGGGGCGCCACCCGCGACCAGGCGATCGCCCGTGCGCGCCGTGCGCTCGGCGAATGCAGGATCGAAGGCGTGCCATCGGTCCTGCCGTTCCACCGGGCGGTGCTGCAGCATGACGATTTCTGCGGCAGCGACTTCCGCGTCCACACCCGATGGATCGAGACCGATTTTGCCGAGACGCTGGAGGCGGCGGCCCGACCGGCACAGGCCGAGGGCGCCGGCTTGATGCGCGGCTACGTCGAAATCGATGGCAAGCGCGTCGAACTTGGCATTCCGCAGACGTTCCTGCGCCTGATCGGGCAGCTGCCTGGTCAGACGTTGCAGCCGAAGAACACGGACGTCGCGAACGAAGCAGGTGCCGTGCTGGCGCCGGTGCCCGGAATGCTCGTGCAGTGGAATGTCGAAGACGGCGCTGCCGTTTCCGCCGGCGAGGTGCTGGCGATCATGGATGTGATGAAGATGGAGACGCCCGTGACCGCACCTTGCTCCGGCATCGTTTCCATCCTCGCTGCCTCGGGCTCCTCGCAGAGTGCCGGCGCCGTCCTTGCCCAGATCAAAAGCCCGCACGGTACGGTTAGAACAGACACAGCGGCAATGCCTAAGCCGGAGACCCAAGCATGAGCAGCCCGATGGACAACCGCCCCGTCAACGGCACGGAGCCGCTTCTGTCGGTCGAAGGGCTGAGCGTCGAGTTCGGCACCAGCCGCGTCGTCGATGATCTGTCATTTGTGGTCGAACCGGGCAAGACGGTCGCGATCGTCGGCGAATCCGGCTCCGGCAAGTCGGTGACCTCGCTGTCCACCATGCGGCTCGCCGACATGATGGGCGCCCGCTACGCGAGCGGACAGATCCGGTTCGGCGGCCGAGACCTGCTGACGACGTCGCAGAAGGAAATGCGCTCGGTGCGCGGCAAGGAGATCGCGATGATCTTCCAGGAGCCGATGACCTCGCTCAACCCGGTCTTCACCATCGGCGACCAGATCTGCGAAGTTCTGATGCTGCACGAGAAGATGAACAAGTCCGCAGCGACAGCTGAAGCCGGACGGCTGCTCGACATGGTGCGGCTGCCCGATTCCTCCGAACTTCTGACCCGTTATCCGCACCAGCTGTCGGGCGGCATGCGGCAGCGAGTGATGATCGCCATGGCGCTTGCCTGCCGGCCAAAGCTGCTGATCGCCGACGAGCCGACAACGGCGCTCGACGTGACCATCCAGGCGCAGATCCTCACCATCATGCGCGACCTGCAGAAGACGCTCGGAATGGGCATGATCTTCATCACCCACGACATGGGCGTGGTCGCGGAAATGGCCGACGACGTGGTCGTCATGTGGAAGGGCAAGAAAGTCGAGGACGGACCGGTCCGCGACATCTTCGCCAATCCGCAGCATCCCTACACGCGCGCCTTGCTGTCGGCTGTTCCGAAACTCGGTAGCATGACCGGCGAGGCATTCCCCAAGCGTCTTCCGTTGACCGTGCTCGAAAACGGTCAGCCGGTAACTGTCGGCGAGGAGCGGGTCCAGGACACGGTCAAGCAGGGCGCGACGCCGCTCTTGTCCGTGAAGGACCTGTTCGTCCGCTTCGACATCAAGAAGAACCTGTTCGGCAAGGCGACCCATCGTCTCAGCGCCGTCCAGAAGGTCAGCTTCGACATCCACCCGGGTGAAACGCTGGCGCTGGTCGGCGAAAGCGGCTCCGGCAAGTCGACGATCGGCCGGACGATCCAGCAGCTGCAGTCGGCGATGTCCGGCGATATCGCCTTCAATGGCCGCAGCTTCTCGTCGATGTCCGCTGCCGAGCGGTTCCGGATGCGCCAGGAAGTCCAGTACATCTTCCAGGATCCGTTCGCCTCGCTCGATCCGCGCAAGACCGTCGGATTTTCGATCGCCGAACCGATCAACACCCACAGCCTGATCTCCGACGCAAAGGCCGTCCGCCGCCGCGTCGACGAACTGCTGGAGCGCGTCGGGCTGACCTCCGACGTCGCGACACGCTATCCGCACGAGTTCTCCGGAGGCCAGCGGCAGCGCGTCTGCATCGCAAGGGCTCTGGCGTCGGATCCGAAGCTGATCATCGCCGACGAGGCGCTGTCGGCGCTCGACGTGTCGATCCAGGCCCAGATCATCAATCTGTTCATGGACCTGCAGGCGGAGCGTGGGCTCGCCTACCTGTTCATCAGCCACGACATGGCGGTGGTCGAGAAGATGAGCCACCGCGTCGCCGTGCTCTTTCTCGGTCAGATCATGGAACTCGGCACGCGCCGGCAGGTCTTCGAAACGCCTGCCCATGATTATACGCGCCGGCTTCTGTCGGCAGTGCCGGTCGCCGATCCGACCGTTGCTCGCCAGTCCGAGATGATCGAGGGCGAGATCCCCAATCCGGTGCGCCGCGTCGGCGACGAGCCAGCCATTCTCGTGCACGAGGAAATCAATCCAGGCCACTTCGTTGCGAAGAGCGCCTGAAAACCAGCGAAAAAATCGCATCTATCTGAAGAGGAACAGGTCAATGACAAGAATCACACGGGGACTGAACGCGACGCTGATGGCGCTTGCTCTTTCGGGCGCAGCCTTCACGTCGGCTCCGGCATTCGCTGCCGGCAAGATGACGATTTCCAGCCCGCAGGATCCGGGCAGCTGGGATCCGATCGATACGTTTCTCGTCCAGTGGGCGGCTGTCGCCACCAATATCTTCGACGGTCTGACCTATCGCGGCCCGGACCTGAAGCTGGTGCCGGGACTTGCCGAAAGCTGGGAGGAACTGGACGAAGGCAAGCGCATCCGCTTCAAGCTGCGCCAGAACGTCAAGTTCCACAATGGCGAGCCCTTCAACGCGGCTGCCGTCAAGTTCACCTTCGAGCGCCTGCTCGGCGAACAGGGTGCCAAGGGTCCGCAGCGATCCAACTATATCGCCATCGAGAGCGTCGAAGTCATCGACGACTACACGGTCGACCTGAAGCTGAAGGCGCCGGATCCGGTCCTGCTGACCAAGCTTGCCGGCTACGGCGGCATGATCGTGCCGCCGAAGTACATCCAGGAGAAGGGCGAGGACAACTTCAACCTCAACCCGGTCGGCACCGGCCCGTTCAAGTTCGTGTCCTACGCGCCTAAGGTGAACATCAAGCTCGAGGCCAACGCCGACTACTTCGAAGGCGCACCGAAGCTTTCCGAACTCGAATACCGCTTCATCGCCGAGCCGGCGACCGCGGTTGCCGAACTCCAGGCCGGCCGTGTCGATCTGGTCATCCCGCCGACCATCCCGATCGGCATGCTGCCGGTGATCCAGGGCGACAGCAAGCTGGAGATCCTCAGCGTTCCCGGCCCGACGGTGGATGCCCTGCGCTTCAACACCCGCGATGGCGTGACAGCCGATCCGAAGGTCCGCAAGGCGATCATCATGGCAGTCGACCGCGCCACGATCGTCCAGTCGATCCTCGCCGGCCAGGCCTCCGAGATCACCAGCTTCCAGAGCGCCCTGTCGTTCGGCTACGATGCCGACCTGAAGGCAATCCCCTTCGATCCGGAAGGCGCCAAGAAGCTGCTCGCGGAAGCCGGCGTCAAGGCTGGCACGACGCTGCAGATCGACATCCGCGGCAATGACGCGACGATGAACGAAGTGGCACAGGTGATCTCCAGCTACCTGTCGATGGTCGGTATCACCGCCACCATCAAGCCCTACGAGACCAACGTTCTGCTGAACGACATCATCCCGCAGGGCAAGACCGGCGCGATGTTCCAGCAGAAGTGGGGCGGCTGGACCTTCGACTACGACAACACGGCGTATTCGATGTACCACTCGGGCGAGAAGTGGAACCCCTACGACAAGGACGAGACGCTCGACAAGCTGCTGGAATCGCAGCGTCCGCTGACGGATCGCGCCGAGCGCGAGAAGATCCTCAAGCAGGTCGCCGCCTATGCGTCGGAACGGGCTCTCGAACTGCCGCTCTACAACACCAACGCCATCTTCGGCATCAACAAGCGGGTCAAGGGCTTCATCGCGCCCCCGGACAACCGCATGAAGCTGACGAACGTCACCGTAGAGTAAGCACCAGGGCAACGGTGCCGCCCGCCAGCCGGGCGGCACCCGATCACCTCAAGGACAGACAAGTGGCCGGTTTTCTCATCAAGCGACTGCTCCAGGCGATCTTCGTCGTCATCGCCATCACGCTCATCGTGTCGTTCGCCATCCGCCTGACGGGCGACCCTGCGGTCACCATGTTCCAGGGCGGCGGCTCGATGACGGAGGACGATCTGGCGCGCATCCGGGCAGCGCTCGGCACCGACCAGCCGTTCATCGTCCAGTACTGGAACTTCCTCAAGGGACTGGTCGTCTTCGATTTCGGCCGCAGCTTTTCGGGCGGCACGCCGGTCTCGCTTTTGATCCAGAGCGCGCTTCCCGCAACCCTGGTCCTCGCCTTCATCTCGATGGTCGTCTCGATTGTCCTGTCGATCCCGCTCGGCATCAAGGCGGCGACATCGCGCGGCAAGGCTGCCGATCAGATCATCCGCATCTTTTCGCTCATCGGCCTGTCGTTTCCGAATTTCTGGCTGGCTACGATGCTGGTGCTGCTGCTTGCCATCACCCTCGGCTGGCTGCCGCCGAGCGGCATGTCGGGCATTGCGAGCTATGTCATGCCGGCAATCACCATGGGCGTCATCCTGACTGCCACCAATGTGCGGCTGGTGCGCACTGCGATGCTGGATACGCTGCAGTCGCAATACATCATGGTGGCGCGCGCCAAGGGCCTGAGCGAAAGCAAGGTTCTCTACAAGCATGCGCTGCGCAACTGCGCCATTCCGTTGATCACCTATTTCGGCCTGCAGTTCGGCGGCCTGCTCGGCGGTATCGTTGTCGTCGAGCGTGTCTTCAACTGGCCGGGCATGGGAACGCTCGCCTTCGATGCCGTCGGTGCCCGGGATTTTCCGGTGCTCCAAGCCGTCATCACCGTGCTGTCGCTGATGATCGTCGGCATCAACCTCCTGGTCGATATTGCCTACGGGCTGGTCGACCCGCGCATTCGGACGGAGTAACCGACGATGGCCACCAAGACCTCCCGCCTGTCGCGCTTCGCGAGCCTCGAATTTGTTCTCGGCGCAACACTGACCGTCGTCATCTGCCTTGCCGTGCTGCTCTCTGACGTCCTGTTTCCGGGCGGCGCCGACAAGATCAATCTGATGGCGCGTCTGGTGAAGCCGTTCACCAACCCGGCTTTCCCGTTCGGCACCGATCCGCTCGGCCGCGACGTGCTGGCGCGCGTCGTCGCCGGCGGCAAGATCTCGCTGCTGGTCGGCTTCACCTCGGTTATCGGCGCCGTCGTCTTCGGCGTCGCGATGGGTCTGATCGCCGGCTACTACCGCGGCTTCTGGGACATGCTGGTCATGCGGTTTGCCGATCTGCAGCTCGCCATGCCGTTCATCCTGCTGGCGATCACCTTCATCGCCATCGTGGGCGGCAGTCTGACCAACACCATCATCCTGCTGATCGTCTCGCAGTGGGTGCAGTATGCGCGGCTGGTACGCGGCTCGGTGCTCACTTTGCGTGAGCGCGAGTTCATCCTGTCGGCCCGTGCGATCGGGGTGAAAGACTGGCGCATCATCCTCCAGCACCTGCTTCCGAACCTCATCGGACCGGTGATCGTGCTGATGACGCTGAACGTCGCCAACAACATTCTGCTCGAAAGCAGCCTGACCTTCCTCGGCCTCGGCGTCGATCCGACCATCCCGAGCTGGGGCGGCATGCTGGCCGACGGGCGGACCTACCTGCAGACGGCCTGGTGGGTCAGCGTCTTCCCAGGCCTTGCGATCCTGTTGACGGTCCTCGGCCTGAACCTTCTCGGTGACTGGTTGCGCGACAGCCTCGATCCGACCGGCAGAACATCAAGGTAATCCGACATGAGCATGATCTTCGAACAGTCCTTCGCGCGCAGCCTCGATGCGCTCGTCGCGCAAGCCGTTCCCGGGCAGCCGTTCGAGGCCTGGACCTTCGACGACACACGCAGCCGGCGCGATGCGGAACGGCGCCTGAAGGAAAAGGGCGTCGAGGCGCGAATTCGCAGCGCCTACAAGCCGCTGCTCTTCGTGTTCCTCGAGGATATCGATCTTTCCGGTGTCGAGCGCATCGAGATCCGCTACCCGGTCCATGCAAACGCGCCGGCCAACCGTTTCCGTCTCGAAGCCTATCCGCTGGCAGCCATGGTCGGCGACGCGACGATCGACTTCGTGGCGCGCGAGGACGATGGCTTCTTCTACGAGGTGGTGCTGACCCGCGCCGGACAGACCGAAACACTGACCGTGCTGGCGCCGAACCGAGTCCACACCGATGCGGTCGGCGAAACGAATGTCTCGCCGACCGGCTGGATTTGTCAGGTGGGTGAAACGACCGGTCAGCGGCTGGAAACCGATTACGAACAGCTGTTCCGTGCGGCGATCGATGCGGTCGCGGCGCATGACTGGGGTGCGGAAGAACCGTATTTCGAGGAACTCAACATTCGCGCGGCCTATCCGGCCGCAGATGAGCCGCTGCCGGTCGGTGACGAGGTGGTCAGCCTGCGCGAGGCGCTGCACGAGGATTTCTACTTCTCGCTGCTCGAATTCTTCCAGAAGAAGTCCGGCCGTCCGCTGGGTGACAGGGGTCTGAAGCCTGGGCAGATCGTCCCGGAGATTGTCAGCAGTCAGGGCGAGATCTCGATCCGAATTGAAACCCGCGCCCTGACCACCGGCTTCCTCGATGGTCGCGACCAGGCGGTCGATGCTGCCAGTGAACCACTGGCGGCGGGCCAGGTGGCAAGCCTGCTGGTCGAAATCGGCGGCGAGGAATTCCAGGCGCGCTCGCGCTCCGGCCGTCAGCTTTCAGCGCGCTATGTTGCCGGCAGCGATGCGGCGGTCATGATCAGCGGCGGCCAGCACCCGAACGAGACGACGGGAGTCGTCGGAGCACTTCGCGCGGCGCGGACGCTGTCGAAGCGCGAGGGCGCGCACTTCACCATCTCGCCGCTCGAAAACCCGGACGGCTACGCGATCCATCAGCGGCTTCGCGTCGACAATCCGCGCCACATGCACCATGCTGCGCGCTACACGGCGCTGGGTGACGATCTCGAATACCGGACCGCCGAGAACTCCGGCAGCCATCTGAACGAGAAGGAAATCCGCTTCAAGGCGCAGGATCTGAGCGGCGCGCAACTGCACGTCAACCTGCACGGCTACCCGTCGCACGAATGGACACGGCCGCTGTCGGGCTACGTGCCGCGCAATTTCGCGATGTGGACCCTGCCGAAGGGTTTCTTCCTGATCGTCCGGCATCATCAGGGCTGGACGGAGCAGGCAGAAAGCCTGCTCGACAAGGTGACACGTCACTTGAGCGCCATTCCCGGCCTCCTGGACTACAACAACCGGCAGATCGCGCTCTACGAGATCCATGCCGGCGAGACGGGGTTCCGTATTATCAACGGCTTCCCCTGCCTGTCCTCCGTCGACGACCGGCACACCGTGCCGATGACCCTGATAACCGAATATCCCGATGAGACGATCTACGGGGACGACTTCGTCACCGGTCACACGGCGCAGATGGAAACCGTTCTCTCTGCCTATGCGGCCTGGCAGGAACTGGTCGGCGACATGGTCGCCTGAACTCTTCCTGCTGCTGTAGCGGACCCGATTGCCCTTGAGCCGCTTCTGCCGATAGCCTAGGAGCGTTGGCAGGAGCGGGCGGTTATCGAAGTGGCGGGGACGATGAATATCAAGCAGCTGGAAGTGTTGCGCACGCTTCTCTCGACCGGTTCGACGATTGCCACCGCCAAGGCTATGGGGCTCAGCCAGTCGGGGGTAAGCAGGCTGCTTGCCCAGTTGGAGACCGATCTCGCGCTGACGCTGTTTGCCCGCGAAAAGGGTCGGCTCATCCCCACGCCCGAGGCAGCGCTTCTCGCCAGCGATGCGGAAAACGTGCTGCTCGCCGTCGACCGGATGTCGGGCCATGCAGAGGATCTGCGCAACGGTGCCGCCGGCCCCGAGATCGTCCGGATCGGTCTGCCGAGCAGCATGTGGGAGAACTTTGCGCCGGGCATGCTGGTCGACTATGTCCGGGATTTCCCCGGCGTCAGGATCGAGACCTTCTTCGAGACAACCACGGCGATCAACAGGCTTGTGGAAGAGCGGGTGATCGACATCGGCTTCCTGCGCATGGAGGGTGAGACCGGCCCCGGCATCGCGGTCGAGAAGGTGGCAAGCGGTGTCAGCGTCTGCGTCGTGCCACAGGACCACCCACTTGCCGAGCTGGAGGAAATCTCAGCGAAGAACCTGCGCAACGTGCCGCTGATCCTCATCGGCCGCCAGCGCCCCAACCGCATGTCGCTCGACCAGACCTTCAAGCGCGCCGGTGTCAAGCAGATGGTCAAGATCGAGACGCATACCAACAGCTCGGCCTGTTCCTACGTCGCGCACGGGCTGGGGGTGACGATCATCAGCAGCTTCTATGCCAACCTCTACCGTCACCTGCCGGTCGTCCAGCGGCCGTTCGCGCCCAGTGCGACGCAGGAGTTCGGTCTGGCCCGCGCCGCCGGCGTACCGCTGTCGATTGCCGCCCAGGCCTTGAGCAATGCGCTGAAGCGCCAGATCCAACTTTCCCAGAAGGCTTCCTGATTCAACACTCTACCTTCGCTGCGCGATGCCAGAACGAGTTCGCTCTGCTCTCAAAGCTGCATAAACCTATGAAGTTCATCATAGTGTTGCGCGATTATGATCGTCTTGTCATAGTCACAGACAATGAAACCGATGGTGGCCGGAGGGAAAACCGGGCGCCAATCGTGGGGAAACAATGCTGAGATTCATCCTGAGCCGTCTCCTGATGGCGCTTCCAACGATCGTACTCGTCTCTGTGACGGTCTTCGCACTGATCCGCTTCATTCCGGGCGATCCCGCAGCGCTGATGCTCGGCGACATGGCCCAGCCCGACCAGATCGCCGCCATGCGCGCCGAGCTTGGCCTCGACAAGTCGATGCCGCAGCAGTTCATCATCTGGGCCGGCAGCGTGCTGCAGGGCGATTTTGGACATTCCATCGTCAACGGCGATGCGGTCCTGCCGCTGGTCGTGTCGCGCTTCATGATCAGCGCCGAGATCGTCGTCGTCGCCGTCATCCTCGCGAGCCTGATTGCGGTTCCGGCGGGGGTGATCGCGGCCTGGCGGCAGAATAGCCTGACCGACCTGGCGCTGGTCGGCACCGCGACGGTGCTGCTGTCGATCCCGACCTTCTGGCTCGGTCTCCTGCTTCTTCTGTTTTTCGGTCTCGAACTCGGCTGGCTGCCGGTGCTCGGCTACGTCTCGATCGGTACCAACGTCGTCGGTGGTCTGCTGTACCTGGTGCTGCCGGTCATGACCCTGGTCATCCATGAGATGGGTGTGCTGATCCGCATGGCGCGCGCCTCGACGCTTGAAGTGCTGCGCCTCGACTATATCACCCACGCCCGGGCAAAGGGTCTGTCGGAAAGTGCAGTTCTCTGGCGGCACGCGTTCAAGAACGCCTTCGGCCCAACCTGGACGATGATCGGCCTGATCCTCGGCAACCTGCTCGGCGGCATCGCCGTCATCGAGACGGTGTTCACCATTCCCGGCCTCGGTCGACTGATGGTCGACAGCATCTTTGCCCGTGACTATCCCGTCATCCAGGGCTGCCTGCTGTTCGTGTCGCTCTCCTATGTGCTGGTCAACCTCGTCGTCGACCTGCTCTATCCTCTCTTCGATCCGCGGGTGGTCGCCGAATGAAAAAGCTCACCCTCAACGGCCTCATCGGCGGTGTCCTCATTGCCGTCCTCCTCATCACAGCAGGCATCGGCCTCTTCTGGACGCCATTCGATCCGATGAAGCTGTCGTTCACCGCCAGGCTTGCGGCTCCAGGCGCGGATCATCTGCTCGGTACCGACGAGTTCGGCCGCGACGTGCTGAGCCGCCTGATGCTCGGCGCGCGCGCCAGCGTCTGGATCGGCTTCCTCACGGTCAGCTTCGCCACCATCTGCGGCACGCTGATCGGACTGGTCAGCGGCTATGCGCGCGGCTGGGTGGATGGCGTCATCATGGCGGTCAACAACGCGCTCCTCGCATTCCCCGGCATTCTGCTGGCACTCGGCCTGCTCGCCGTCTTCGGCGCCAACCAGTACGGCATCATCTTCGCGCTCGGCATCGCCTACACGCCATCGATGGCGCGTGTCGTGCGCGGCGCCGTGCTGTCGCTGCGCGAACGCGAATTCATCGAAGCCTCGCGGGTGATGGGCAACAGCGAGCTCTACACGATGTTCCGCCATGTGCTGCCGAACTGCCTGGCGCCGATCACCGTGCTCGCCACCTCGATGTTCGGCTGGGCGATCCTGTCGGAAAGCGCCTTGTCCTTCCTCGGCCTTGGCGTGCCGCCACCGGCACCCACCTGGGGCAACATGCTGGCCGCCGGCCGGCCGTTCATCCAGCAGGCCGTCTGGCTTGGCCTGTTCCCCGGCCTCTGCATCGCGCTGACGCTGCTCGGCATCAATCTCCTGGGCGACGCGCTCCGCGACAAGCTCGATCCCCGCATGCGAGGTCTGAAATGACGACGGACACATTGCTCAGCGTCCGCGGCCTCACGCTCGAGGTTGCCCGGACCGGCCACACGGTGGTCAACGACATCTCCTTCGACATCGCAGCCGGCGAGATCTTCGGCATCGTCGGGGAAAGCGGCTCCGGCAAGACACTGGCGACGCGGGCGGTCATCTCGCTGCTGCCGCCGGCAATCCGGGTGACCGGAGGAGAAGTCGCCTACAAGGGGCGCAACGTCCTCAAGATGAACGACAACGAGCTGCGTCGCCTTCGCGGTGCAGAAGTCGGGGTCGTTTTTCAGGAGCCGATGACCTCGCTCAACCCGTCGATGACGATCGGCCGGCAGCTGGAGGAGGGCCTCGTCCTCCACACCAAGCTCACGCCGGACGAACGCCGCGCGCGGATCCTCGACATGTTGCGTCGCGTCGGCATCCGCGATCCGGAAGGCTCGCTGACTGCTTATCCGCACGAGTTCTCCGGGGGAATGCGCCAGCGCATCATGCTTGCCTCCGTCATGCTGCTGAAGCCGGCGCTGCTGATCGCCGACGAGCCCACGACGGCACTCGATGCCGTCATCCAGCGCGACGTCATGGAACTGATGGTCGAGCTGACGCGGGCGGAAGGCACCGCAGTCCTGCTGATCAGTCACGACCTGCCGATGGTGGCCCGCTACACCAGCCGCATCGTCGTCATGGAACAGGGCGTCATCGTCGAGCACGGCCGCACCGAAGACCTGCTGGAGGCACCGCAGCATCCCTATACGAGAAAGCTGCTCTCCTCGCTGCCCTATCGCGGCGAACCGCGCCCCGTCGATACGACGAAAGCCCCGATGGTGTCTGCCGGCAACATCGTCGTCGATTATCCCGGCCGCAAGTCGCTCTTGAAGAAGGCGGACGCCAAGCGGGCGCTGCACGGCGTCAGCATTGATATCCACGAAGGCGAAGTGGTGGCGCTGGTCGGCGGCTCCGGCTCCGGCAAGACGACGCTCGGGCGGACGATCGCAGGGCTGGTGAAGGAGACAGGTGGCGAGATCCTCTTCCAGGGCCGGGCGCGCGACGCGGACTGGCAGGATTACCGGCTGAATTGCCAGATGGTCTTCCAGGATCCCTATTCGTCGCTCGATCCCCGGATGACCATCCTCTCGCTTGTCGAGGAGGCGCTGCGCCTGGTGCCGGATCTCGATGGCGCCGCCAAGCGCAAGCGGGCGCTGGAAACGCTGGAGGAGGTCGGCCTCGGTGTCGACTATGCCAGCCGCTATCCGCACGAACTGTCCGGTGGCCAGCGCCAGCGCGTGGCGATTGCCCGCGCCATTGCCCGCCGCCCGCGCTTCCTGATCGCCGACGAGCCGGTTTCGGCATTGGACGTGACGGTGAGGGCGCAGGTGCTCGACCTCTTCTCCGATCTGCAGAAGCGCTACGGCTTCTCCTGCCTGTTCATCAGCCATGACCTCGGCGTCGTCGAACAGGTCGCCGATCGGGTGGTGGTCATGCAGGACGGGCGGATCATCGAAGAGGGCGACCGGGACACGATCTTCGACAATCCCGCCCATGCCTATACGCGCCGGCTTCTGTCGGCGATCCCGGCTCTCGACCACAACGCGACCGGTGGCGTTACGCTCAAGTGGCGCCTCGAAGCCGATGCATAACAGGACGACGACAATGACGACTTCCGACACG
The DNA here is from genome assembly GCF_059415005.1 of Rhizobium sp. SAFR-030. Taxonomy (NCBI): domain Bacteria; kingdom Pseudomonadati; phylum Pseudomonadota; class Alphaproteobacteria; order Hyphomicrobiales; family Rhizobiaceae; genus Rhizobium; species Rhizobium sp. SAFR-030. The sequence goes on from NZ_JBPFDO010000002.1 coordinate 262,443, forward strand.
CTGAACGCGATCTGCGATGCGCAGCCCTTCGTGACCCGCTTCATGGTCCGCAACCTGGTGACCGGTCAGGAGATCGAACGCGGCGCGCATGAGGAGACGCCTTCGGGCAGCACCCGCAAGACGTCGATCATGATGGCGCTCCTGAAGGCGGCAACCGAAGGACGCGTGGATCTCGACGAACCGATCACCTATGAGAAGCGGCTTGCCGAGGAAGTGGCGAGCGGCATGCTGCGCTACCTGACGCCGGGCCTCGTCATCTCGCTGCGCGATGCCGTTTCCGGAATGATGGTGCTGAGCGACAACGTCTGCACCAAGATGGTGCTGGAGCGGCTGACGCTTGCCGAAGTCGATGGCTACTGCAAAGACCTGGGCATGGTGAACACGCATCACCGCTTCCTTATTCCGCCGTTGGCGCTGCCCGCTGACCATGCACTGACGACGGTGACGACCACCTCGGCCGCCGATCAGGTGCTGCTGCTGCAGACGATCCTCGATGCGCAGACGTCGGTCGAGGCGCAGCAGAGGCTTGGATGCCGGGAAGACCTTTGCCATTGGGCGATGCAGACGTTGAAGAACCAGGTCCTGCGCTACGGGATCCGCTCCCGCCTGCCGTTCGAGACGCTCGTCGCCAGCAAGAGCGGTCGCGGCAAGCGCGGTCGGATGGACGCCGGCATCGTCTACCGCAACAAGGCGCCGCTGTTCATCATCACCGCCTACACCGACCAGGTGCCGCAGGCGATGCCCGACGGCACGCCGGGCTACACTGTGGCGCTCGAAACCATGGGCCGACTGGCGCAGGCCTGCTGGCAAGATTTCCAGGCATAGAAATCCACAAACAATAAACGACAGCAAAGAGGGTAGAACAATGAAAAAGCTTCTTCTGGCAGGCGCAGCCTTACTCGCCTTCACCAACGTCGCGGGTGCCCGCGACATCACCATCGCCCAGAGCTCCGATCTGCGCAGCGCCAATCCCGGCGTCAATCGCGACGGCAATACCGACGGCGTGATCCTGCACATGGTCGAGGGCCTGGTCGGCTACAACAACAGCGGCGAAGTGAAGCCGCTGCTCGCCAAGAGCTTCGAGGCCTCAGCCGATGGCCTGACCTATACGTTCAAGCTGCGCACTGACGTGAAATTCCACAACGGCAAGCCGCTGACGGCTGAAGACGTTGTGTGGAACTGGACGCGCTACCTGAAGCCGGAAACCAAGTGGACCTGCCTTTCCGACTTCGCTGCCGGCGGTGCCGCGCATGTTACAGGCGTCAAGGCCACGGATGCAGCGACCGTCGAGATCACTCTCGAGAAGCCGTCGGCCGTCTTCCTTGGCCTGATGTCGCGTCCGGAATGCGGCTATACCGGGATCATCTCGCCGGAATCCGTCGGCGCCGATGGTGCCTTTGTCAAGCCGATCGGCACCGGCCCGTTCCAGTGGGACGAGTGGAAGAAGGGCGAGTACATCCACCTCGCGAAGTTCGCCGACTACGTCTCCCCGGAGAATGACGGCAAGCCGGACGGCATGGTGGGCTCAAAGCGACCGCTTGCCGACGGCGTCAAGTTCATGATCATCCCGGATGCATCGACGGTAAAGGCGGGACTGGAATCGGGCGTCCTCGACACGGCGGAAATCTCGCCGGATCTCATCCCCGAGTTCAAGTCGAGCGACAAGATGCAGCTCATCGTGTCCCGCAACAACGGCAAGAACCTGTTCTACATCCAGACCCGCGACAAGGTGCTCAGCAATCCGGGCGTGCGGCGTGCCATGGCGATGGCGCTGGATCTGGAGCAGCTCGTTGCGGCCGCCTCGAATGGGACGGGCGAAGCCAACGGTTCTATGGTCTCGCAGGACTCTGTCTACTTCAGCGAGACGCAGAAGAAGCGTCCGGCCTACGACATCGAAGCGGCCAAGAAGGAACTGGCAGCGGCCGGCTACAAGGGCGAGCCGATCTCGATCATCGCCAACAAGCGCGGCAACGTGCCGAGCTTCCCGGCCGCAGTGATGGCGCAGGCAATGATGCAGCAGGCCGGTCTCAACGTGCAGATCGAAGTACTCGATTACGCGACGCAGGTCGATCGTCGCCGCTCCGGCAACTACCAGGTGATCTCCCAGTCGGTCGCGCCGCGTCTCGACCCGGCGCTGATGTACAGCTTCTACGTCGGCGACAAGGACAAGAACGCCTCGCTGATGTGGGACGATCCGAAGGCGGTCGAGCTGATGAAATCGGCATATGTCGAGGCCGACCAGGCCAAGCGCCAGAAGATCTTCGACGAGTTCCACGAGCTGATGCAGAAGGAAATGCCGGGCATTTTCCTCTACGACATGGTTGATGTCTGGGGTGCCAGCAAGAATCTCAAGGGCATGCCGGTATGGCAGTCCAATGCGCGGCTCTGGGAAGTTTCGGTCGACGAATAGCGTCCGAGGCTGCGCCGGGCCAGCTGTCCGGCGCAGCACCTGTCTCTCACCTGATCTGAACGGACCGGCGGCCAGCCGCCGGCGATCTTCTGCGTCCTGTCGTCGGGCGCGCACGGAATGCGAGGACTACCAATGAACCATGATGCCGTAAGCGCGGTCGCCGCCACCATCGACCAGATGAAGCCGGACTTTACCAGGCTCAGCGACCGGATCTGGGACTTCGCCGAACTGAAGTTCGAGGAGCGGCAGTCTTCGGATCTTCTGGCGACTGCTCTGGAGGAAAACGGCTTCTCCCTAGAGCGCGGCGTTGCCGGCATGAAGACGGCATTTATCGGCGAGTCCGGCAGCGGCAAGCCTGTGATTGCCTTCCTCGGCGAGTTCGATGCACTGGCGGGCATGAGCCAGGCTTCCGACGTCGCCCGGCCGCAAGCGGTCACCGCCGGTGCGACCGGCCATGGCTGCGGCCATAATCTCCTGGGCGTCGGCTCGCTGATGGCGGCAATCGCCGTCGCTCGCCATCTCAGGGAGAACGGTCTTCCCGGCACGGTGCGCTATTATGGCTGCCCCGGCGAGGAAGGCGGCTCCGGCAAGACGTTCATGGTGCGCGCTGGCCTGTTCGCCGATGTCGACACGGCACTGACATGGCATCCGGCACCGTTCAACGGCGTGCGCTCGACGAACAATCTTGCGGTGCTCGAGTACTTCTACCGGTTCAAGGGAATGGCTGCGCATGCCTCGAACGCCGCCCATCTCGGGCGGTCGGCGCTCGACGCGGTGGAACTGATGAATGTCGGCGTCAACTTCCTGCGCGAACACATGCCGCAGGATTGCCGGGTGCATTACGCCATCACCGACGCCGGCGGCCGCGCCGCCAATGTGGTCCAGGCAAACGCCGAGGTGCTTTACCTGATCCGCGCCCCGGAAATGCCGCAGGCGCTGGAACTGGCGGCACGGGTGGAGAAGGTGGCGCGCGGTGCGGCGATGATGACCGAGACCGATGTCGAGATCGTCTTCGACACGGCCTCCACGAACCTTTTGCCGAACATCACGCTCGAGACGGCGATGCACGAGAACATGGTGGCGCTCGGCCCGATCGCCTTTGACGAGGCGGATCTCGCCTTCGCCAAGTCGATCCAGGACACCTTCACTGACGAAGCGATCAAGAGCAGCATCCGGCTCTACCAGATCAAGAAGGACGTCTTCTCCAACAGCAAGGTGGATGGCTCGACGCCGCTGCATCTCGGACTGCGGGATTTCGAGGGACAGTCGCACTTTCGCGCCGGCTCAACGGATGTTGGCGATGTCAGCTGGGTGACGCCGACGGCGCAGTGCTGGACACCGACCTGGGCGATCGGCACCAATCCGCATACCTGGCAGGTGGTAGCACAGGGCAAGAGCCCGGCCGCCCACAAGGCCATGGCGCATGCAGCGAAGACACTCGCGGCAACCGGTCTTTCGCTGCTGACGTCGCCCGATCTGCTCGCTGCCGCGAAGGCGGAGTGGGCGGAAAAGACCGACGGCAAGCCGTATGTCTGCCCGATCCCGGCAGACGTGATGCCGGACCAGTTCCGCCACGCGGATTGATGTGGAGGCTCCGCGGTTGGGGACATCCTCGCGCGGAGCCGCAGGAAAATCCGTTGCGGGAAGATGGTGTCTTAGTTGCGCGAAGTCGCAGGGCCCGGTTCGCGCACAACACCATTGCCGGGAGACCCTGCCGGTGCCGGATCAGTCTTGCCGCCCGAGCCGAAAAGGCTCCATCCGACGATCGAAACGAGGCAGACCACAGCGGCAGCCAGAGCCCAGGCAGATCGTGCGTAGCCGGACCGGTCAGAGGCGCGACTTTGGCCGTCATACTCGGTCGCAGTGTCGGTCGCGCCCTTGGTATCTCTGTCCGGTTCCGTCATGATGCACCTCCGCTGCTTGAACCCTTTGGATGACCGTTAGGTTCCGCTTCCAAAGGCAGGCTTGGCCATGCCCTGAGCACGACCATAAGGAACTTAATGACCTCGATGATCTTCTAGCACTGGAACGGGGCCGACAGGGCCTCCACCCGGTGACAGGAGCCGAGGATCATCATGGCTGGCGAGAAGCTTTCGACCTATCGCAAGAAGCGGGATTTCGAGAAGACGCAGGAACCGAGCGGCGAGGCCAAGGTCAAGGCTTCCAACCGTCGCCGCTTCGTCATCCAGAAGCACGATGCCACCCGGCTCCATTACGATCTGCGGCTCGAACTGGATGGCGTCTTCAAATCCTGGGCGGTGACCAAGGGACCGTCGCTGGATCCCCACGACAAGCGGCTGGCCGTCGAGGTTGAGGATCACCCACTCGATTACGGCGACTTCGAAGGCACCATCCCGAAGGGTCAGTATGGCGGCGGGACCGTCATGCTCTGGGACCGCGGCTATTGGGAGCCTGAGGGCAAAAGGAGCCCGGAGGAGGCGTTGGCCAAGGGCGACTTCAAGTTCATCCTCGCGGGTGACCGCCTGCAGGGCGGCTTCGTGCTGGTGCGGATGCGCAACGATCGCGACGGCGGCAAGCGGACCAACTGGCTGCTGATCAAGCACCACGACGAGACATCGGTCGATGAGAATGGTGCGGCGATCCTCGAGGACAACATGACCTCGGTCGCTTCGGGTCGGACGATGGAGATGATCGCCGCCGGGAAGGGGCGAAAGCCGAAACCGTTCATGATCGAAAACGGCGCGGTGGATGCCGATGCCGTGTGGGACAGCAATCATGGCCTTGCGGCCGAAGAGCGAGAGGCAGCCGAGCGCGAAGCGCCGGCAGAAGCAAAAGCCAAAACCTCAAAGACAGGCAAGCGTAAGGCAGCTCCAACGAAGACGGCTGAGATCCCAGACTTCATCCCTCCGCAGCTGTGCAAGACGCTGGAGCGCCCGCCGGCCAGCGAGAACTGGTTGCACGAGATCAAGTTCGATGGCTACCGGATCCAGATGCGGGTGATCGGTGGTGAGGCAACGCTGAAGACGCGAAAGGGCCTCGACTGGACCGCCAAATATCCGGAGATCGCAAAGGCCGCCGCGACGCTGCCGGATTGCATCGTCGATGGCGAGATCTGCGCGCTGGACGACCACGGAGCGCCGGATTTTGCAGCGCTTCAGGCGGCCCTGTCCGAGCGAACGACGGAAAACCTCGTGTTCTTCGCGTTCGACCTGCTCTACGACGGCGCCGAAGATCTTCGTGCACTGCCGCTCGTTGAGCGCAAGGAGCGCCTGCAGCGTCTTTTGGGCGACGCTACCGACGATCCGCGCATGCGCTATGTCGAGCACTTCGAGACAGGCGGGGATGCCGTTTTGAAATCGGCATGCCGGCTGTCGCTGGAGGGGATCGTCTCGAAGCAGGCAGACGCCCCCTACCAGTCGGGTCGCTCGGAAAGCTGGGCGAAGTCGAAGTGCCGGGCAGGCCACGAAGTCGTCATCGGCGCCTATGCCACGACCAACGGAAAATTCCGTTCCCTGCTGGTCGGCGTGCATCGCGGCGAGCACTTCGTTTATGTCGGGCGCGTCGGCACCGGCTACGGCGCAAAGACGGTGGCGACGCTGTTACCGAAGCTGAAGGCGATGGAGGCAACCAAGTCGCCGTTCACCGGGATCGGTGCGCCGAAGAAGAGCCCGGACGTGGTCTGGTTGAAGCCGGAACTGGTTGCCGAGATCGAATTTGCCGGCTGGACCGGCGACGGCCAGGTGCGCCAGGCGGCGTTCAAGGGGCTGCGGGAAGACAAGCCGGCCGATGAGGTGGAGGCCGACAGACCGGCGGCGCCCGCAAGCGCGGAGATTGCCGATCCGGAAACCGGCGAGGCCCCAAGCCCGAAGCCCAAGCAGGAGGCCCGCCCAGTACGACGCAAGGGTGCAAAAGCCGAGGTGATGGGCGTGATGATCTCCAACCCCGACAAGCCGCTGTGGCCGGACGCCGGTGACGGTGAGCCGGTTACCAAGGAGGACCTGGCACGCTATCACCAAGCGGTCGGACCCTGGCTGATCGATCACATCAAAGGTCGTCCCTGTTCGATCATCCGGGCGCCGGATGGCATCGGCGGCGAGCAGTTCTTCCAGCGTCACGCGATGAAGGGCACATCGAACCTCCTCGAACTGGTGACAGTGTTCGGCGACAAGAAGCCGTATCTGCAGGTCGATAGGGTTGAGGGTCTGGCGGCGATTGCGCAGATCGGCGGCATCGAGCTCCATCCCTGGAACTGCCAGCCGGGTGCGCCGGAAGTTCCAGGCCGGCTGGTGTTCGATCTGGATCCTGGTCCGGACGTGCCGTTTTCCGCGGTTGTCGAGGCAGCCCGGGAAATGCGCGATCGCCTCGACGATCTCGGTCTCGCCAGCTTCTGCAAGACCACCGGCGGCAAGGGGCTGCACGTGGTGACGCCGCTTTCGGCCACCAAGGGCAAGCCGCTGGCTTGGCCCGAGGCGAAAGCCTTTGCACACGACGTCTGCCAACAGATGGCTCAGGACGATCCGGACCGCTATTTGATCAAGATGACCAAAAGTCTGCGCAACGGCCGGATCTTCCTCGACTATCTGCGCAACGACCGCATGGCGACCGCCGTTGCGCCGCTGTCGCCGCGTGCGCGCGACGGGGCGACCGTGTCGATGCCGCTGACGTGGAGCCAGGTGAAGTCCGACCTGGATCCGAAGCGGTTCACAGTGCGGACCGTGCCGCAGCTACTCGCCAAGTCGATTGCGTGGCAGGACTACGCTGAGGGCTATCGCCCACTCGATCAGGCGATCAAGCGACTGGCCAAGACCGCAAAGGCGGCCTGAGGGATAGGTCTGGTGGGCACAGACACAGACGTTGCACTGTGGAAATGGCTGGTTCGGGCGCTGGGTCTGGTGCTGCTTGCGCTTGGCGTCGCCATTCTGCTGTGGCCCGACCTCGCGGCGCCGCTTTTTGCGACAACTCCATCACCGGGGAGCGAGCGGACCTATATGCGGGCGATAGCCCTGCGCGATGTGGCGATCGGCCTGTGGCTGATGGTCGGGGCGGCGATCTCGATACGGGCAACCGCCGTGTCGCTTGCCGCCGTCGCCGTCATTCCGTTCGGTGATCTCTTGCTGGTCGCGCTGAACCACGGATCGTTCATCGTCTTCCTGCCGCATGCCGTCAGTCTCATCGCGACGCTCGGGCTTGCTTTGTGGGGCAGACGTCTCGCCAAGCGTTGAGATGGTCATCGAAGCTCAGGCGAATGTCTGGCGCAGGAACCGCAGCGCGAGTACTGCGCCATCCATCGAGATCGTATGGCCGACGCCGGGAAGGATGTTCAGCTGAGTGCTGAACCCCGCCGCCCGCATCTGGCGTTCCGCAACGACTGACGCGGCGGAAGGGATCGTCCGGTCTTCCTTGCCGTGCACGAGAAGGATAGGCGTGTCGACGCTCGCCTGGGAGATCGCGACCGGCGGAAGCAGTCCGGCGAAGGAGACGACGGCGCCCGGTTGCCAGCGCCCCGAGGCGACTGCGTCGAGCGCCATGATCGCGCCTTGTGATACACCGACGAACGCGAAACGGTCGGCCGCGCCATCGAAGCCCTGCCTGTCCAGAAGCTCCGCGATCAGCGCGTCGAAACGGTCCCGGACGATCTTGATCCGATCAGGCTGGAATTCGCGGCCGTCGACGCCGAACCATTGATGCCCGGTGCCGCGCGGATGCGGAAACGGTGCGTCGGGCGCCAGAAAGTGAGCATGCGGGAGTTCCTGTCGCCAGGCGGTGGCAAGCGGCAACAGCGTAGCGCCGGTTCCACCGATACCATGGAGGAGGATCACGAGGAGCCGCGATGGCAATGGCGGAGCTTTCATGGGGTCATCGGTTGCTTGAAGCGGGCGCTCCGCCATGTCGGCAGGCGCCCGCCGCAGATCGGCACCGGAGATCATCGGCGCCTAGATTGTCTGCCTGATCACATCGCCTTGGCGGTGCTGTCCATCCAGGCGCGGTGACGCTGCTCGTCGTGGAGCGCCTTTTCGAAGAAGGCTTTCGACTTCGGAATTGCATCCTGGTGCTGCGAGGCCCGTTCGTAGGCGGTCACGGTGTCATCCTCGTTGGTCTTCATCGCCTTGAGGATCGCCGCATCGCCCAGCATGTCCGCCAGCGCAATCTTGCCGGTCGTCAGCATCTGCTTCATGTCGCCTTCGGTCGGCGCTTCGGCTCCGAGCTCGCGGGCCATCTCGTTCAGCACGTCGAGGTGCTGCAGGTGGTCCTGGCGAAACGCTGCAATCTGGCTGCTTAGCTGTTTGTCGTCCAGTCGCTCGATGCAGGACTCGTATGCGGCGATGGCGTCGCGCTCCAGATAGATCAGGTTGGTGACAAGCTTCTCGATGCTGGATTCGTTTCCGACCATGGTGACCATCAGGTTCTCCGTCTGTTGTTCTCGGGAGACAGAGAAACCTGCATGATCGGCGGATGTTCCCGGCCCCAGGCCGGCCGACATAGGCTCAGCGCTCGCGCATCGCCTCCTGCGCCTTGTTGAACGGCTTGATCAGGTAGTCGAGCACGGTCTTCTCGCCGGTCTGGATGTCGACGGTTGCGATCATGCCAGGCGCGATCGGGAAGCGCCGCCCCGCCTTGTTCACCAGCGCATCGCTCTCGCTTTTGACGAAGACGCGGTAGTAGTGGTTCTTCGGATCCGCTTCGTCGAGAATGGTGTCCGGCGAGATCGTCGTCACCTTGCCTTCCAGTGCCCCGTAGACAGCATAGTCGTAGGCGGTGATCTTCACAGTCGCGTTCTGGTCGGGATGAATGAAGGCGATGTCGCGCGGCGAGATGCGCGCCTCGATCAGCAGCTGGTCTCCGAGCGGGATGATATCCATCAGCTTGCCGTTCGGCGGCACGACCCCGCCGATGGTCGAAACCTCGATGTTCTTGACGATGCCGCGCACGGGCGACCGTATCGTCAGGCGCGCCAGGCTGTCGTTCCGGCCGTCGATGACCGAGCTGAGCGAAGCGATGTCGGCATTGGCCTTGGCCAGCTCCTCCCGCGCCTGCACGAGATACTGCGCCGTCGTCTCGACCTTCTTCAGCTCAAGTTCGGCAAGCTCGCGCTTCAGCCGGATCACTTCGACGGAGCTGGCAGCACCGATGTCGGACAGGCTCTGGTTTACCTCGAGTTCCTCCCGGACAAGTCCGGTCGATGTGGCGATCCACGACAGGGTCTCGTCGAGGTTGCGTCTGCGGGCCTCGAACAGCTGCGTCTCGCTGGCGATAAGGTCGGGGAAGGCATCGAGTTCGGCGGGGAACTTCAGTGGCTGCTGATTGACCTCGGCAGTCAGCCGGGCCGCGCTGGCGAGCGACGCACGATACTTGGCGGTCGACTCGCCGACGTTCGAAGCGGTCATCGTCGGGTCGAGCTGCGCCAGCAACTGGCCCGCCTCGACGACCTCGTTCTCGCGCACGTGCAACGCCGAGATGATGCCGCCTTCGAGCGACTGGACGATCTGCTCCTTGCGGATCGGCACGACGCGTCCGGAGCCGGTCGAGACCTCGTCAAGAACAGCGAAATACGCCCACAGCAGTCCCACCACGACAAACAGGGCCAGCAGCTTGACGACGGCTACGGCGCGCGACAGCCGCACCTGATCATCGCCGCCGTAGAGCCAGTCGTCTCCCCTGGATGCGTCTGCAAAGATCGTCATGATGCTGTCGCCTTGTTCCGGGATGCCGCCGGCTTTCGGACTTTCGCCGGTTTCATCGTGTCAGTGTTTGCAGCCAATGTCTTACTTGCGGCAAGCACCTCCTTGGCCGCTTCCGCTGCGGACGTGCCGCGCAGTTTCGCCAGGGCCTCGGCCTTCGGCGCGTCGAGAATGATACGGCCGGCGTCCAGCGCCACGACCCGCTCGACGAGGTCGAGCATGCGCATGCGATGGGTGGCGACAATGACTGTCTTGCCCTTGCTCCAGGCGGCGAACTTGCTGATGAACAGCCGCTCGGTCGCCTCGTCCATCGAGGCAGTCGGCTCATCGAGAAGCACGATGTTGGGGTCGCGGATGATCAGCCGCGACAGCAGCAAGGCCTGCTGCTGCCCGCCGGAGAGACCGCGACCGCCTTCCTCGATCATGTGGTCGAGCCCGTTCGGAAGCTGCCGGATGAACTCGTCCGCCCCGGTGATAGACAGAGCCTCAAGCAGTGCCGACTGCGGCGCATCCTGTGCGCCGAGCAGGACGTTCTCGCGGATCGTCCCGTAGAACAGCCGCGACTGCTGCGTGACGATACCGATATCCCGGCGCAGATCCTCGGGGTCGATGTGGGCGATCGACAGATGATCGACCAGCGCCTCTCCCGATGCCGGTTCGATCATCCCGGAGAGCGCCATCAGCAGCGTCGACTTCCCCGCGCCGTTCTTGCCGAGCAGGGCGATCTTCTGGCCGGGTTCGACGGTGAAGCTGTTGAGCACCAGTGCGGGACGACCTGTCGCCTCCCCATGATGGAACGCCGTTGCCCGGAACTGGTAATGGCCGGACAGCCCGCTGACCGAGATCCGGCGCTCGGCGTCCGGATGATCCGTCGGCAGCTTCATGATGCTGTCGAGGCTCTTCAGGCCCAGCTTGGCGTGCTGGTAGCGGCTGAGGATCTGCGCCATCTGGGCCATCGGCGCGATCATGCGCGAGCCGAGGATGGAGCAGGCGACGAGTGCGCCTGTCGTCAGGTCGCCGGCCATGACCATTGGCGCGCCACAGAAGACGATCACCGCAAAGGCGCTCGTCTGGACGGAGTGCGACCAGCTCGACAGGCTGTTGGTGAGAGTGCGCAACTTCATGTTGGCATCGGCGCTGGCCGCGTTGAAGTGGTTCCAGCGCTGCTGGAAGACCGGCTCTGCCTGTAGCGCCTTGATATCCTCGAAGCCCTGAACCGACTCCACGAGCATGGCGTTGCGCAGCGCGGACTCCTTCATGGCCAGCCCGGCAATCCTTTTCAGCTTGCGCTGGGCAAGCAGGCCAGGCGCGACGAGCAGGACGAGCGCCACCGCCGGGATGATGACCAGGATGCCGCCGATATACCAGAACAACACCAGGAAGATCAGGAAGAACGGCAGGTCGGCGACGGCCGAGACAGTCGTCGAGGTCAAGAGATCGCGGACCTGCTCCAGATCGCGCAGCTGCGAGATGAAGGTGCCGGTGGCCTTCGGCCGGTGCTGGTTCTTGACCCGCAAGGCATGGCCGAAGACGCGGTCGGAGACCTTGATGTCGGCGCGCTTGCCGACGACGTCGATGATTGCCGTGCGCACCCGACGCATGAAGAAGTCGAAGACGACCGCCAGCATGACGCCGCTGAACAGGACGGTGAGCGTCGTGACCGATTGTGCCGGCACGGCGCGATCATAGACCTGCATCGAGAAGATGACGCCGGCGAGCGACAGGAGGTTGGCCACCAGCGTTGCCACGAGTACATAGCCATAGGGTCGCAGGTCCCGCAGAACAAGCTGCCGGAACCATCCGTCCTTTTCCACCGCCAGCGCCGGGTCTAGGCGGCCGTCGCTGCCCTCGCGCGCATCGCGGGCCACCATGAGGTAGACGATACGGTCACGCAGGTCGGAGCGGGAGACGCGGGTCCACTGGCCGTTGTCGCCGCCGAAGATCAGCCGCACATGGTCTTCGTCGGCCGACACGATGAGAGCGACTGCACCGTCCGAAAGCTGGACCAGCATCGGCAGCCGTCGGCTGCTGATGCTTGCCGCTGATGGCTCCACGGCCCGGATGTCGATGCCGAACCGGCGGGCAAGCCGCTCGATGCGCTGGACCGGCGGGACGTCCTCTTCGGCGATGGCGAAATACGAGGCCGCGAACTTCGAGTGCGGAATGCCCAGACGCTGTGCCAGGCATCCAAGCACTTCGACCCAGGCGTCGGCTGGAATGCTCGCTGCAGTCTTGCCGTTCACGTCGGCTGCCATCGTCTGATCCATGTGTCATTCCCCGCGAAGGATCCGGCAGAGAGCGGCTCTGCGCGGAGGAGTGGCCGCCGGCAGGAGGCCGGCAGCCGATTGTCAGACGACCGGCAGATGGTTCTGGTCGTCCTGGTGGTGGAGCGGCTCGAACGGATCGGTCGGTGCCGGCTCCGGAAGCTCTGTCGGCTGGACGGTCGGCACATCCGCCGAGGCGAGTTCCGGCGCTTCGGCCGGTGCATCGCCCTGGTTGTCGAGGCTGTCGAGCCCGGACAGATCGATCTCCATGGAACTGCTTCCGGAGAGGTCGAAGGCGAGCGCCTCGACACCGGATCCGTCCGTACTGGTTCCGTCTGCCACGACCACATCTGCTCCGAAGCCGTCCGCACCAGTTCCGTCAGCAGTCGAGCCGTCTCCACCGTCGCCTACGGCGTCGAGGGAGAAGGTCCGCGCATGCATCGCCAGCGTGTCATGGCTGTCGTCCGCGCTAAGTGCCGCGCTGGCGTCGTCACCGGACATGTCCAGGGCGATGGCATCGCTGAGGAACAGGGACGCGGTGACAGTGGCGACCGGCGGCACGCCCGGGTGGTCCAGCGTTAGCGTCAACGTACCGGTGTCGGTCGATCCGTCGGCCGTGGTAATCCGGTAGTTGAAGACGTCCTGAGCACCATCCGACCCGGTGAAGGGCGAGTTTGCGGCGTAGCTGTAGGTGCCGTTCGGATTGATGGTCAGCGTCCCGTAGAGGCCGTTGACCTGACTTCCCGCGCCGACAGCCTGACCGTTCACTGCCGAGACGACGGTGCCGACCGGGCTGATGTCGTCCGTCAGTACATTGCCGCCCACCGTACCGTTGACGTTGCGGTAGTTGTTGATGACATCGGACGTCGTGCTGACGCTGAGGCCGCCGAGCAGCGACAGGTTGAGCAGGCCGCCGTTGTTACCGAGCACCACGTAATAGGTGCCGCCACCTTCGAAACGAGGCAGCGTGACGACATTGGCATCCCAGTTCGCGCCGAGAATGCCGCCTGAGCCGACAAGCCAGTTGTCCAGACCGTAGACGCGGGTTGCCGTGGTCGCACCCGCCTCGGCCCGGTAGACCTGCAGGTCGAAGTTGACGTCGCTGAACAATCCAAGGTTCAACAGACCGAAGCCCGATCCGTCGAGACTGATCTGACGCGTTGTGTTCTCCTGAACAGCGAAGGTCAGGGCGCTGTTGTTGCTCAGTACGCCGACATCGATGGCACTGCCGACCAGCGCGAGGTTGAGAAGGCCACCAACCCGCCCCGTCTGCAGAGCCGGGCTTGATGACGTCGGCGTGACCGACAGGCCGACTGTGTTGGTGTTGTTCACCGCATCGAGGTTGAAGACCGTCAGCGGACCGAGTGCTGTCGCGGCGGGATTGCCGGCAACGTCAGTCTGGCGCACCTGCACGGCACCGGCCGCATAGGTGTTCACAGGCAGGACAAAGCTGTTTCCGGTGCCAAGGCTCCAGGTGGTGCCGCCATTGACGGTGTATTCCCAGGTGGTTCCCTGGATGCCGCTGACGGCAACCGTGCCGTTGCTGGTGAACCCGTCGCCGATCGCACCGGTATCGGAGGCAAGGCCGATGACCGGAGCGGGCGGCGGGGTGGTGTCGACCGTCAGCTGACCGAGCGAGCCCGCGGCACCGCGGGTGCCGTCGGTATCCACCTGCCGCACCTGCACTGCGCCGTCGGCATAGGTGCCTTGGGCGAGAGCAAAGCTGGCGCCGGTTCCGGCCGTCCAGGTGACGCCCCGGTCGAGGCTGTATTCAAATCCCGCGCCGGCTTCGAGGCCACCGACCAGGATGGTGCCGTTGTTGGTGATCCCATCGCCGACCACGCCGCTGTCGGCCGCGATCCGGAGCTCGGGGGCGATTGCGGGGAAGTCTAGGGTTACCGTGAGGGCCGAGGTGTTCGTCGAGCCATCCGGCGACCGGATCGTATAGGTGAAGACGTCCTGGGCACCATCCGTACCGGTGAACGGCGAGAAGACCGTATAGGTGTAGGTGCCGTCCGGATTGATCGCCAGCGATCCGTAGAGACCGTCGATCTGGGTTCCGGCAGCGACCGCCGTGCCGTTGATGCTGCTGACGGTGGTTCCCGTCGGCACCGTATCGTTGGCAAGGACGTTGCCGCTCGTGCCGCCGCTTCCATTCCGATAGTCGGTGATGACATCGGAGACGGTATTGAGCGTCAGGCTCTGGAGCAGCGAAAGGTTGAGCAAGCCACCGTCATTGCCGACCACGACATAATAGGTGCCGCCGCCCTCGAACTGCGGAAGCACCAGCGGGTCCGCATTCCAGGTCGGGTTGATCAGGCTGCCGGGTTGGAGCCAGTTCTCCCGCTCGAAGACCAGCGTTGCCGTCGTGCTGCCCGGTTCGGCGCGGTAGACCTGCAAATCAAAGCTCACGTCGCCGAGCAGCGACAGGTTGAGGAGCGCCGTACCGGTTCCGTCGATGGTGACCTGACGAATGGTGTTGTCCGGAATGGCGAAGGTGAAGGCGCTGTTGTTGCTGATGAGCCCGACGTCGACCGCGCTGCCCAGCAATCCGAGGTTCAGCAACCCACCGACAGCGCCGGTTGCCGGAGGCACGTTTGAGGTCGTCGGCGTGACGGTGAGGGCGACGGTTGTCGGGTCGCCGACTGCATCAAGCAGGAAGACCTCCACAGGTCCGAGCGCCGCTGTTCCGAGGTTCCCGGCCAGATCGGCCTGACGCACCTGGACGGCACCGCTGGCATAGACGCCCGGCGGTAGCTCGAAGCTGTTGCCGGTTCCGGTAATCCAGGTCGCGCCGTTGTTGATGCTGTACTGCCAGCTCTGTCCGGGCTCGATGTTGCCGACCAGCACCGTGCCGTCGGTGGTGAGGTTGTCGGCCGGATTGCCGGTGTTGGCTTCGAGAGCCAGGGTCGGGCTGGGCGCCGTTGTATCGACGACGGTCGCACCGAGCGAAGCCGGCGCGCCTGTATTGCCGGCCAGATCCGTCTGTCGCACCTGAACGGCGCCGGCGGCATAGGTGCCGGCCGGCAGAACGAAGCTGGTGCCGGTGCCGGGGAGCCAGGTTGCACCGCCATTGGTGCTGTACTCGAAGGTGGCACCCGTTTCCAGCGCGCCGACGAGGATCGTGCCCTGGTTGGTGACGCCGTCACCCACGATGTTGCTGTCGGCCGCCAGTTGTGCGGTCGGTGCAAGCGGCGCGGCCGTGTCGACGGTGGCGTTCGCTATCCCCGGTGCGGAGATGTTGCCGGCCGGATCGGTCAATGTGGCGGTGACGACGAGCGGCAGTCCATTGGCCGGCGCAGCAACCGTGGAGATGACCTGACCCGCAGTAATGTCGGCCTGGCTGAGCGTCTGAACATTGCCGTTGATCGACAGCCGATCTCCGGCGGTTGCACCGGATCCGGCAAGACTGACGGTAACGGCGACCCGACCGTTGGCGATCTCGCCGCTGCCGATGAGGCCGTCGCCGTTGCCGATGGTCACGGCTGGCGCGGCTGGTCCTGATGTATCCACCAGGGCATTGGCTGTCGCGGGCAGGGAGGTGTTGCCGGCAGGATCGGACAGCGTCGCGGTGACGTTGAGCGGCAGGCCATTGGCCGGCGCTGCGACCGTGTTGATGACCTGGCCGGCGGTGATGTCTGCCTGGGTAAGGGTTTGTGTGGCTCCGTTGATTGTCAGGCGGTCGCCTGCGACCGCACCGGTTCCGGCAAGGCTGACGGTTACGGTGACGAGGCCATTGGCGATCTCGCCGCTGCCGATGAGGCCATCGCCGTTGCCGATGGCAACGCCCGGCGTGCCCGGTCCCGACGTGTCGACGGTGGCGCTGGCAGCTCCCGGCAGGGAGGCGTTCCCTGCGGCATCTGTCAGTGTCGCGGTGACAGCGAGAGGCAGGCCATTGGCGGGCGCGGTGATCGTCTCGACGACCTGTCCTGCGGTGATGTCTGCCTGGCTCAGCGTCCGGATGTTGCCGTTGATCGACAAGCGATCTCCGGCTGCCGCACCGGTGCCGGCGAGGCTGACAGTGACGCTGACGAGACCATTGACGATCTCGCCGCTGCCGATGAGGGCGTCGCCGTTGCCGATGGTAACGCCTGGCGCGCCAGGTGCGGTCATGTCGACGATGCCGCTGGCGGTGCCGGGCAGCGAGCTGTTGCCTGCCGGATCGATGAGCGTCGCGGTGACGGCGAGTTGCTGGCCATTGGCCGGAGCAGTAACCGTATCGGTCACCTGTCCTGCGGTGATGTCGGCCTGCGTCAGGGTGAGAACGGAGCCGTTGATCGACAGGCGATCTCCGGCGGCCGCGCCTGTGCCGGCGAGGCTGACCCTCACGGTGACGAGACCATTGACGATTTCGCCGCTGCCGATGAGCCCGTCGCCATTGCCGATGATCACTCCGGGTGCGCCTGGCGCCGTCAGGTCGACGATGGCGCTGACAGTCTGCGGAGCCGAGCTGTTGCCGGCCGGATCGGTGAGCGAAGTGGTGACCGTCAGCGGCTGACCGTTGGCCGGTGCGGCGACCGTCTCGACAACCTGGCCGGCGGTGATGTCGGCCTGGGTGAGGGTGCGCGTGCTGCCATTGATCGTCAGGCGGTCGCCGACAGCCGCGCCGGTGCCGGCGAGGCTGACATTGACGCTGACGAGACCATTGACGATCTCGCCGCTGCCGATCAGGCCGTCGCCGTTACCAAGCGTTGCAACCGGAGCCCCGGGTGCGGAGATGTCGACAATGGCGCTGGCCGTCGCGGTCGTGGAGCCGTTTCCGGCTGCGTCCGTCAGTAATGCGGTGACCGCAAGCGTCTGGCCGTTGGCGGGCGCTGCGAGTGTCTCGACAACCTGGCCGGCATTGATTTCGGCCTGGGTCAGGGTCCGCAGGGCGCCGTTGATGGACAGGCGATCGCCGACGGCGGCACCGGTGCCGGCAAGGCTGACGGTGACGCTGACGAGGCCGTTGACGATCTCGCCGCTGCCGATGAGGCCATCGCCATTGCCGATCGTAACGCCCGGCGTGCCCGGTGCCGTGATGTCGACGATGGCGTTGGCCGTGGCTGGGGTGGAGGCATTTCCGGCTGGATCGGTGATCGTGCTCGTGACGCTGAGCGCCTGACCGTTCGCTGGCGCTGCGACCGTCTCCACCACCTGACCGGCGGTGATGTCGGCCTGGGTCAGTGTGCGAGTGCTGTCGTGGATCGCGAGACGATCGCCGGCTGCGGCACCCGTTCCGGCGAGGTTGACCGTGACGGTGACGAGGCCGTTGACGATCTCGCTGCTGCCGATGAGGCCGTCGCCATTGCCTATCGTGATACCCGGTGCGGTCGGACCGGAGGTGTCGACGGTCGCCGTGACGGTCTGCGGGACGGTCGTATTGCCAGCCGGATCCGAGAGCGAGGTGGTGACGCTGAGCGTCTGGCCGGTGGCGGGTGCCGGGACGGTATCGATGACCTGACCCGCCGTGATGTCGGCCTGCGTGAGCGTGCGGGCGACACCGTTGATCGACAGGCTGTCGCCCACGGCAGCACCGGTGCCTGCGAGGCTGACAGTGACCGTGACGAGACCATTGACGATCTCGGCGGTGCCGATCAGACCATCGCCATTGCCGAGCGTGGCAATAGGGGTTCCCGGCGCCGCGGTGTCGACAATAGCGCTGGCCGTCTGCGGCGCGGACGCGTTGCCTGCTGTATCGGTAAGGGTGGCGCTGACTGTCAGTTGCTGGCCGTTTGGCGGAGCGGCAACAGTTTCGGTCACCTGGCCCGCCGTGATGTCGGCCTGGCTCAGCGTATGGAAGCTGCCGTTGATCGACAGGCGATCGCCTGCGGCGGCACCAGTGCCGGCAAGGCTGACGGTGACGGTGACGAGGCCGTTGACGATCTCGCTCGTGCCGATGAGGCCGTCGCCATTGCCGATCGTGATGCCTGGCGTGCCGGGTTCTGCCGTGTCGACAGTTGCCGTTACGGTCTGCGGGACGGATGTATTGCCCGCCGGATCCGACAGCGAGGTCGTGACGCTCAGCGCCTGCCCGTTGGCAGGTGCCGGGATGGTATCGATGACCTGGCCCGCGGCGATGTCAGCCTGGGTCAGCGTGAGGGCGACACCGTTGATCGACAGGCTGTCGCCTGCAACTGCGCCGGTGCCGGCGAGGCTGACGGTGACGGTGACGAGGCCATTGACGATCTCGCTTGCGCCGATGAGGCCGTCGCCATTGCCGAGAGTGGCAACCGGCGTGCCCGGAGCGGCAGTATCGACAACAGCGGTGACCGTCTGCGGTGCAGACGTGTTGCCGGCAGTATCGGTAAGCGTCGCATTGACCGTCAACGACTGGCCGTTGGCGGGTGCCGTGATCGTCTCGACAACCTGGCCAGCAGTGATCTCGGCCTGGCTCAGCGTATGGAAGCTGCCGTTGATCGACAGCCGATCGCCGGCGGCCGCACCGGTTCCGGCAAGGCTGACGGTGACGGTGACGAGGCCGTTGACGATCTCGCCTGCGCCGATGAGGCCGTCACCATTGCCGAGCGTCACGCCCGGCGTGCCGGGTGCCGCGGTGTCGACGGTGGCGCTCACCGTCTCCGACAGGGAGGTGTTGCCGTTCGTATCGACCACCGTCGCGGTGACCGTGAGGAGCTGGCCGTTGGCGGGGGCTGAGACGGTGTCGATGACCTGACCCGCGGTGATCTCGGCCTGGGTCAGCGTGCGGGCGACACCGTTGATCGACAGGCTGTCGCCAGCAACTGCGCCGGTGCCGGCGAGGCTGACGGTGACGGTGACGAGGCCATTGACGATCTCGCTTGTGCCGATGAGCGCATCGCCGTTGCCGAGCGCGACGCTTGGTGTTCCGGGGCCGGAGGTGCTGACAACCGCAGTGGTCGTGGAGGGCAATGAGATATTGCCGGCTGGATCGGTCAAGGTGGCGACGACCGACAGCGTCTGACCATTGGCGGGTGCCGTGACCGTTTCAACGACCTGACCTGCGGTGATGTCGGCCTGGCTGAGTGTTCTCGTGCTGCCGTTGATCGTCAGTCGATCGCCGGCGACGGCGCCAGTTCCGGCAAGGCTGACGTTGACGATGACGAGGCCGTTGACGATTTCACCACTACCGACGATCCCGTCGCCGTTGCCGATCGTCGTGCTGGGTGCGCCGGGGGGCGTCGTGTCGACGGTCGCAGTGACGGTCTGCGGCGAGGACGTGTTGCGGGCAGCGTCGGTGAGAGCCGTCGTGACTGACAGCTGCTGTCCGTCAGCGGGCGCTGTCACCGTGGCTGTGACCTGGCCGGCAGTGATGTCGGCCTGGCTGAGCGTCCGCACGATGCCATTGATAGACAACTCATCGCCGGCAACGGCGCCGGTGCCGGCAAGGCTGACGGTGACGTTGACGAGGCCATTGACGATCTCGCTTACGCCAATGAGGGCATCGCCGTTGCCGAGCGTCGCGACCGGCGCACCCGGTGCGGCGGTGTCGACGGTGGCCGTTACGGTTTGCGGCGCGGACGCGTTGCCGGCCGGATCGATGAGACTGGTCGTGACGCTCAGTGTCTGGCCATTGGCCGGCGCCGCGACGGTTTCAACGACCTGACCTGCGGTGATGTCGGCCTGGCTCAATGTCCTTGTGCTGCCGTTGATCGTCAGTCGATCGCCGGCGACCGCATTTGTGCCGGCAAGGCTGACGGTGATGCTGACGAGGCCGTTGGCGATCTCGCCGGCGCCGATGATCCCGTCGCCATTGCCAAGCGTTGCGACTGGCGCCCCAGGTGCCGTCGTGTCCACGGTCGCCGTGACGGTCTGCGGCGCGGACGCATTGCCAGTCGCATCGATGAGCGACGTCGTCACGCTGAGCGGCTGGCCGTTGGCAGGTGCTGCAACCGTGTCGGTGATCCGACCAGCGGTGATGTCGGCCTGCGTCAGCGTGCGGGTGCTGCCGTTAATCGACAGTTGGTCACCCGCGACGGCACCCGTGCCGGCGAGGTTGACGGTGACCGTGACGAGACCGTTGACGATTTCGCCTGTGCCGATCAACGCGTCGCCATTGCCAAGCGTTGCGACTGGAGCGCCCGGCGCCGTGGTGTCGACGGTCGCCGTGACAGTCTGCGGCGACGACGCATTGCCGGCCGGATCGGTGAGCGTGGTCGTGACGCTGAGCAGCTGACCATTGGTCGGTGCTGCGACCGTCTCCACCACCTGGCCGCCGGTGATGTCGGTCTGGCTGAGCGTGCGGGTGCTGCCGTTGATCGACAGACGATCGCCGGCCGCGGCACCTGTGCCGGCAAGGCTCACGGTAACGGTGACGAGACCGTTGACGATCTCGCTGCTGCCGATGAGCGCATCGCCATTGCCGAGCGTGGCAACGGGAGCGCCCGGTCCAGCGATGTCGACGATGGCGCTCGCGGTTTGTGGTGTGGAAACATTGCCGGCGGGATCGATGAGGGTGGCCGTTACGGCGAGCGGCTGGCCATTGGCCGGAGCAGCGATGGTGTCGACGATCTGGCCGGCGGTAATGTCGCTCTGGGTGAGGGTCCGGGCCACACCGTTGATCGACAGGCGGTCGCCGGCCGCCGCCCCGGTTCCGGCGAGGCTTACGGTGAAGGTCACGAGGCCGTTGACGATCTCGCCGCTGCCGATAAGCGCATCGCCATTGCCGAGCGTGACGCCGGGTGCGCCGAGGGCTGAAATGTCGACGGTTGCGCTTGCCGTCTGAGGCAGCGAGGTATTTCCAGCTGCATCAGTGATGGTTGCACTGACCGTCAGGGGCTGGCCATTGGCCGGTGCTGCAACCGTTTCGACCACCTGGCCGGCGGTGATGTCGGCCTGTGTCAGCGTCCGCATGCTGCCGTTGATCGACAGGCGGTCGCCGGCTGCGGCGCCGGTGCCCGCCAGGTTGACTGTGACGGTGACGAGACCATTGACGATCTCGCCACTGCCGATAAGCGCATCGCCATTGCCGAGAGTGACGCCCGGGGCGCCGGGAGCGCTGGTATCGACAGTGGCGCTCACCGTCTGTGGGGCGGACGTGTTGCCGGCGGAATCCGCAAGTGTCGTGGTGACGGAAAGCTGCTGGCCATTGGCGGGAGCGGTAACGGTCTCGACCACCTGGCCGGCGGTGATGTCGGCCTGGGTGAGCGTCCGGAGAGCCCCATTGATCGACAGGCGATCGCCGGCGACGGCACCCGTGCCTGCAAGGTTGACAGTGACAGTGACCAGTCCGTTGACGATTTCGCTGGTGCCGATCAGGTTGTCGCCGTTGCCGAGCGTAACACTCGGGGCACCGGGACCGGATGTGTTGACGATCACTGTCGTCGTCTGCGGCACCGACGCGTTGCCGGCCGGATCGGTCAGCGAGGTGGTGACGCTGAGCTGCTGGCCATTGGCGGGCGCAGCGACGGTTTCGATGACCTGGCCGGCGGTAATGTCGGACGGCGTCAGCGTCCGGGTACTGCCGTTGATCGACAGCCGGTCTCCGGCGGCCGCGCCCGTGCCTGCAAGATTGATGGTGACGGTGACGAGGCCGTTGACGATCTCATTGGTGCCGATCAGCGCGTCGCCATTGCCGAGCGCCACGACGGGGGCTCCAGGCGTCGCGGTGTCGACCGTTGCATTCACCGTCTGCGGAACCGACGAATTGCCGGCAGCATCCGTCAGCGAGGTGGTGACGCTGAGCGGCTGGCCGTTGGCAGGCGCGGGAACGGTCTCGATCACCTGTCCGGCCGTGATATCGGCCTGCGTGAGGGTACGGGTATTGCCGTTTATGGAGAGACGGTCGCCGGCGGCGGCGCCTGTTCCAGCAAGGTTGACGGTAAGTGTAACAAGACCATTGACGATCTCGCTTGTGCCGATGAATGCGTCGCCATTGCCGAGCGCCGCGACAGGCGCGCCCGGTGCGGCGGTATCGACCACGGCGCTGACCGTCTGCGTCAGCGATGTATTGCCGTTGCTGTCGGTCACTGCCGCGGTCACTGTCAGGGTCTGACCGTTTGCTGGTGCCGTGACGGTTTCGATCACCTGTCCGGTGTTGATGTCGCTCTGGCTGAGCGTCCGCGTGCTGCCATTGATCGAAAGGAGATCGCCGGCTGCCGCTCCGGTACCCGCCAGGCTGACGGTGACCGTGACGAGGCCATTTACGATCTCGCTGCTGCCGATCAGTGCGTCGCCGTTTCCGAGGAAGACGGTCGGGGTACCGGGGCCCGAAATGGCCACCACAGCGGCCGCGATGTCGGGCGGGGACGCGTTGCCGGCCGGGTCGATAATCGTTGCGGAGACCGTCAGCCACTGACCGTTGCCGGGTGCGGCGACCTCCGTGACCACCTCTCCGGCATCGATGTGGGACTGGTCGAGGACGCGGACCGTGCCGTGGATTACCAGCCGGTAGCCAACTGCCGCGCGGGTACCGTCAAGACTGACGGTGCAGGTGACCATGCCGTTGTCGATTTCGGTCGTGCTGATGAGCCCGTCGCCATCACCGATGAGAACGCTCGGAGCGCCCGGTGCGAATGTGTCGACAACAGCGGTTGTGGTCTGCGGCGGCGATGCGTTGCCGGTTGCATCCGCAAGGAACGTCGTCACGGTGAGCGGCTGGCCATTGCCGGGTGCTGCAACCGAGTCGATAACCTGGCCGGCGTCGATGTCGGCCTGCGTCAGGGTGCGCACGGCACCGTTGATTGACAGGCGATCACCGACGACTGCGCCGGTTGCGGCAAGGCTGACAGTGACGGTGACGAGGCCGTTGACGATTTCGCCGCTGCCGATCAATGGGTCGCCATTGCCGAGTGTCACCACCGGGCTGCCCGGTGCCGCCGTGTCGACGAGCGCGCTGATCGTTTGCGGCGTTGACGAGTTGCCGGATGGATCGGTCAGTGTCGTCGTGACGGAAAGAGGCTGGCCGTTGGACGGCGCTGCGACTGTGTCGACCACCTGTCCGGCATCGATGTCGGCCTGCGTCAGCTGCCGGTCTGTTCCGTTGATGGTGAGAGTGTCGCCGGCAGCCGCGCCGGTACCGGCGAGCCCAACCGTGACCGTGACTCGGCCGTTGACGATCTCGTTGCTGCCGATGAGCCCATCGCCGTTACCGAGTGCGACGAAGGGAGTGCCGGGTGCGGTCGTATCACCGTCTGGATCGGGATTTGGACCCGGGCCCGGGTCGCCGCCCGTACCCGGATCGCCGCCCGGGTTCGGACCCGGATCGCCATCGCCGTCGCCGGGCCCTGCGCCGCCACCGGGGTTTCCACCGTCACCGGGAGTGCCACCGTCGCCGGGGGTGCCACCGGGGCTGGTGCCGCCGTCGTTTCCGCCGCCATCGCCCGAACCGCCCCCGAGGCCGCCGGCAACCGCGATGCCACCGATTGCCATCGCCAGAGGAAGAGCGAGACCGAGAGCAGAGGTCCCGCCAGCGCCTGCGGCTGCGGCGCCCGCCAATTGGTCGACGGCGCCCGCTTCGGTGAACTGGAAATCGGCCAGATTGTCGGTGTACTGGCCGGCCCAGACATCGCCGGCCGAATCCTGAAGCAGCAGTTCGCTGCGCTCGCCGTCTTCGCCGGTATAGAAATTGCGCAGCGTCAGGGTGCGGCCGTCATCCAGCTGAAGGATGAGATCGTCGGAAGAGCGGCGCATCGACAGGATGTCGTCGGGCTCCAGGGATAGAGTGACCGTACTCGGGCGGCTTATCACAATGTTCTGGTCCGAGACCCGTACACTTGCGCCGCTCTGTTTGTCTGTGATCACTGCCATGGTCTATCCTCGCCTGTCGTGCCGCGTCATCCGGCACTTGGTCATCCGTTTCACCCGCAGCGTGCAGCGGATATCCGCTGCCCGTTGCAGTGCAGTGCAAGCCGGGATTGAGATCCCGCCGAATCTCACCGGCCCCCTGTTGCATCTAGTTGGAAGCAATCCGCGATGCGATCAACCGTTAGGGATGCCTAATATGCACGATTGCTAAATCAATTGTAAATAGCTTTCTGCAACTGAAGGCTTACATGTTGCAGGCTGACACAGTGACGGGGTGACCCGGTACAACCGGTTGATTTCATGCGATGTTCGGAAGTTTGGACGGGCGACGGCGGCAACCGGTGAGAATGGATCGATGACGCGTGTGCGAAAACGCGCGCCGAAAGATTGAAGTCTCGCTGGATGATCAGGGCGGCTGCTGTGCCATCTGGCGTGTCAGACTGAGACGCCATATCGGACGGGGCTACGGCTCAATCGCGCGTTGCCGCGACGCGGGATGCCGTGCTGATCGAAGCGCGATCGGATGCAACCACCTGCTGCGATGCAGAAGTGAGGCCGAATAGCTCGCGCAGCCGTCCGGCAGCATAGGCGCATTCCACATTGAGCTTGTAGAGGTCGTAGCGGGTATTGATCTCGTCGAACCGTGCGACGTGAAGTTCCTGATCGGCATTCAGCACATCGAGAAGCGTCCGGGTTCCGAGATCGAGGAACTGCTTCTGGTAGAGATCGCGGGTTTCACGCATCATGACTTCGCGCGAGGAAAGCGACTTCTGCAATGCCTCGAGGCTCCTGACCTGCGTGGAAGACTGGAGCCATATCCTCTGTACGTCGTAGGTTGCGGCAGCGGTGGCGGATGCCGCGGCCTGAGCGCCGAGCCGTGCGGCATTCTGCTGTGCCTTGAAGGCGCCGCCGTTGTAGAGGTCGCCGCGCAGCCGCAGGCCAACTAGGTAATCCGGATCGCTGTTGCCGTCGAGGATGTCGAATTGGCTCGATGCTTCGAGCGCAACGGTCGGCAGGACTTCGGAGCGGGCGAGCCTCAGCCGTGCCTCGGCTTCCGTCATCCGCGACCTCGCGGCTATCACCGCCGGCACATTGTCCCAGATCGGTGCAGCCGAGCCGCACGCCCGGCTTACCGGCTTCGGCAGCGATCGGCCGATTTGTGGCGGCACGGTCGAACCGGTCACCGTCGCCAGCATCGACTGCCAGCGTTGTTTCTGGGCGGACAGCTCAAGCGCGGTCGACTGTGCGGCCTGTACGCGTGCTTCTGCCTGCAGCTTATCCGAACGCGTGCTGGCGCCGCGATCCGTACGCGCCTCCACCAGCCTTTCGATCGCCTGGACGTCGTTGATCTGGTCTTCTGCAACCTGGGCAAGCTCGCCGTTGCGCAGGATTTCGACGGCGCTGATGACAACGTCGCGGATGATCTCGTCGACGGTCGTCAGCAGCTCTGCCTGCCTGGCATCGTAGACGGCGGACTGAGCGTCGATCCGGTTCGACACCTTGCCGAAGTCGTAGACCATCTGCGAAGCGGAAAGATTGAACTTCGGCGACCAGCTTCGGTTGTCGCCGGTTTCTGCTCCGAACCCGATGCCTCCGCCAACGGAGGGAAGATAGCCGGATTTCGCCTCGTTGATCGCCTCGCGTTGCTGGCCGGCGCGGGCTGCGGCTTCTGCAATCTTCGGGTGCCAGTTGACTGCCTGCCGGACGGCTGACGTGACGTCCGTGACCTTCTTCGGCGCCTCACCCGCCGCAGTCTTCATCGCGGGGGGAGCAGCGGCGGAAGTGGGGACGATGCCGGCGAAGGGCTCTTCGGCTGTCGATTGGGTGCACGAGACTTGTGCCGAGCACGCGATGGCCAGGACGCCGAGAGTGATCAAGCGGGCAGTCGATTGCATGAAGGCTCCCTGAACCAGAAAATGAGGTCTGGCACCGGCCTATGCAAACACGGACGGCTGACGCTTATCAACAACAGGGAT
The DNA here is from genome assembly GCF_059415005.1 of Rhizobium sp. SAFR-030. Lineage (NCBI taxonomy): Bacteria > Pseudomonadati > Pseudomonadota > Alphaproteobacteria > Hyphomicrobiales > Rhizobiaceae > Rhizobium > Rhizobium sp. SAFR-030. Next base: position 288,436 of record NZ_JBPFDO010000002.1, read on the forward strand.
GGCTAATATATTTGATTCGCATTCGACGCAACCTTCTGGTTTATTCATCATGTAGCACGAGCGCCTCCTCCGACGCCGAAGGTCGCGCGCAGCTACAACCGGCGCGTCGGGTTGCGGCATCAGGGCAGTCGATCCTGAAGATCGGGTGAGGGTGGCGACGGAAGATTGCAGCGGATCCACCCATGCGTGTCATGGTGAAGGCTTATGTGGTGGAGGAATCCATCCGCCGCGGCGGTAGGATTGTTCAACAATCGCAGTAGATACAGGCGCTTGCGGTTATGAAATTCTTTAACCATACAACATCGAGCAGGCTCGTCAGATTAGTAAAATCTAACAATAATGAGTCTATTAGGAGTTGCAGCGAATCGCGTAGGCTGGCTGCGGGGACGCAATTTTCGGGGCGCCGGCGACGCGATGGAGAGCAGGTAAACGATGAGACAGGGTTCGTCAGACTCGCGCGTTAGGGGTGCGCGATATTCGATCGGACGGTCGCACGAGATTCACAAGGTTACGTCAGGTAGGTTGAAACCGGCGGCTTCGGCGGATCTTCACGCCGGTCTGGATCTTGCGCGTTTTCCGCAGTTCACGATGGCATTTCAGCCGATCATCGACGTCGTTACCGGCGCCACCCTTGCTCAGGAAGCGCTCGCGCGAGACCTGCAGACGCACACGGCGGCGCCGCTGTTCGCCAAGGTGGCTGCCGAAGATCTCTTCGTCTTCGAGGCATTGTGCCGGGAGCGGGCGCTTCAACTGGCGATCTCATACGACCACCATACCCCGGTCAGCCTGAACATTTCGCCGGCATCGGTGCTCGACCCGCATCATGGCCTTCAGCAGACCTTCCAGTTCGCCGAGCGGCTCGGCATGTCTCCGGATCGCTTGATCTTCGAGTTTACGGAGAACTCGGTGATGGAGGATGTCGAGGCTATCCGCGCGCTGGTCGCGCCGATGCGGGAGAGGGGAGTTCTGATTGCCCTCGATGATTTCGGTGCAGGTTACAATGGGCTGCAGACTCTGGTCAGCATGAAGCCGGACATCATCAAGATCGACATCAGCCTGATCCGCGACATCTGCTATTGCGAGGCGCGGCGGGTGGTCATCGATGGCCTCGTCGAGTGCTGCTCGCGGTTGGACATCCTTGTTGTCGCCGAAGGCGTCGAGACCGTCGAGCAGGTGGAAGTGCTGCAAGGCCTCGGGATCGGCTTCATGCAGGGCTATCTGCTGGCGCGTCCGCAGATCGAGCGTTTCCCGGTCTTCAATGCGGCGAGGTCGGGCCTGGTCACGCCGCCGACGAGACGCGACGCGGACTGCTGAAGGTTCGGCTGGCCTCAGCCCCGGCGCTGGTTGAGGCGCATGTGTTCGATGATGTGCCGGCCCGAACCCTCGACGTGCTGGGCGATGATCCTTGCCGCACCGTCGGCATCCTGTCTCGAAATGCAACGGATGAGTTCGCGGTGTTCGGCGAGAATGCTCGCCTGGCGACTCATCGAGGTCTGGAACTGACGGCTGATCGCCGACAGGATTTCGCGATGACGCCACCATAGATCCACCGCATGGCGGTTGTAGTGCCGATCGTACATCAGTCGGTGGAAGGTCATGTCGAGCTGAGAATGCTTCTGAGGGTCGGCAAAGTTTAGCGCCTCGATCTCGGCCTGTACCTCTTCCAGCGCCTGCAGGTCCGCCTTCGTCGCCAGACTGACGAACCAGCGGGTCAGGGCCGGCTCGATGAGTACCTCGATCTCGAAAATGTCCCGTACGAACGTATCGTCGATCGGCCGCACGCGCGCGCCGCGGTTCGGCATCATCACCACGAAACCTTCGCCGCGCAGCTGCTGCAGCGCCTCGCGCACCGGGTTGGTCGACGTGCCCATCCGCTCGGCAAGCTCGGCCACCTTCAGCCGCGCGTTGGCAGCCAGCCGCCCCTGGATGATGTCGTCGCGGATGCGCTCGTAGATCGAGGCTTCGCCCGGATCGGTATCGTCGGCCTGCAGCAATGGAACAATCGTGCTCATCGCCTTTTCTAGCCGAAGCGTGGGTGCGCTGCCAAGTGCGAATTGATCCGTTTCGCACACCCTTGTTGACAAATAATGTACGATCTGAAAGCTTCCGTGCATCCGGACGGCAAGACCGTTGGAGGTGCCTGAGGAGCGGGCACTCTGAGGAGTGGAGGAAATTACATGAGTCACAAGCGCACGCTGCGCGGTCTCGTCCTGTCGACGGGCCTGTCAGGAATTCTTATCTGCGGTCTGGCCGGCGCCTCGTTCGCCCAGACCTACCATCAGGCACCGGTGCTCGAAGAGCAGGTCAAGTCCGGCGCTCTGCCGGCTGTCGCCGAACGGCTGCCGGAGAAACCCTTCGTCGAAACCATGGTCGATGGCGTCGGCAAGTACGGCGGCACGCTGCGCACGACGATCCTCGCCAATGGCGATCAGTACAACCTGACCCGCACCATCGCCAACGAGCTTCTCGTTCGCTGGGATCCAAAGTGGAGCAAGGTCGAACCATCCCTGGCCGAGAGCTTCACCGCCTCCGACGATGCCACGACCTACACCTTCACCCTGCGCAAGGGCCTGAAGTGGAGCGACGGCCAGCCGTTCACCGTCGACGACATCATGTTCTGGTATGAGGACGTGTTCATGAACCCGGCGCTGTCGCCGGCCAAGAACCCGACGTTTACGGTCGCCGGCAAGCCGGTGAAGGTGCGCAAGGTTGACCAGCAGACGGTCGAGTTCAAGTTCGACGCGCCTTACGGTTTGTTCCTGCAGCAGCTCGCCTACGGTCAGGGCCACCTGCCGGTCATCTACCCGAAGCATTATCTCAGCCAGTTCCACGAGAAGTACAACAAGGACGGCATCCCCGCTCTTCTGAAGGCCAATCCGGCCGTGAGCGACTGGGTGTCGCTGTTCAACTCGAAGATCTCGCTGACCTTCCAGCCCGCCTATTGGCAGAACCTGGAGCTGCCGACCCTCAATCCGTGGATCCTGACGGTGCCCTATGCCGACGGCGAGCGGGTCGCTGCCAAGCGCAATCCCTTCTACTGGAAGGTGGATTCTGCTGGCAACCAGCTGCCCTACATCGACAACGTCACCTGGGCAAAGCTTGACGATCCGCAGCTGATGGCGCTGAAGATGACGTCTGGCGAGTTCGATTTCGCCTTCCGCCACATCAACAATTCCACCTTCAAGTCTGTCCTCTTCGACGGCCAGGAAAGCGGCAACTACCGCTTCGTCGACGTGAAGGACCTGCCGGCCAATGACGCGGTCATCCTGCTCAACCTCAATTCCAATGACCCGGTGAAGCGGAAGATCTTCCAGAACAAGGATTTCCGCATCGGCCTCAGCAAGGCGATCAACCGGCAGGAGATCATCGATCTCGTTTATGTCGGCCAGGGCGCGCCGGCGCAGGTTGCCGTGCAGCCGGAGCACGAGCTGTTCAACGAGAAGGAGGCGACGCAGTATACGGAGTACGATCCGGCCGCTGCCAATGCCGAGCTCGACAAGCTGATGCCGAAAAAGGACGGCGAAGGCTTCCGTCTCGACGAGACCGGCAAGCGCTTCACCATCAACTTCATGGTCGCCGATGTATTCGGCCTGTCCTATCCGGACGTCATGCAGATGGTGCAGCAATATGCCAAGGACGTCGGCATCGACATCCAGATCCGCACCACCGACCGCGCCCGCCTGAACACCATGTGGAGCGCCAACGAGCAGGACGCCTATATCTGGAACTGCGTCGGCGGCCTGTCTGAAGTCTACACCGATCCGCGTTGCTACATGCCGTTCCAGAAGGCCGACATCTTCTTTGCCGTGCGCTGGGCCGAATGGTACGCCAATCCGGCGACCGGCGAGGAGCCGCCGGAAAACATCAAGGCGCTGATGGCGGCCTATGACAAGGTCAATGCATCCGTCAGCGACGAAGACCGCAAGGCCAAGATGAAGGAGTTCCTGACCCTGTCGGCCGAGAACTTCCTCAATATCGGCATTTCCCGGCCGATGCCGAAATACATGATGGTGTCGAAAAACCTGAAGAACGTCGTCGACGGCATTCCGATCACCGGCAACCTCTGGCACCCCGCTCCGACGCTGTCGCAGTGGTATTTCGACAAGGCCAAGTAGGCCGCATACCGGGGCCGGAGGCGTCAGCGCTTCCGGCCAGGCTCCCCCGTGAAAATCAACGGTCATTGACATGCTTCGCTATATCGCCAAGCGGCTGGTGTTCGCCATTCCGACACTGTTTGCCGTATCGATCATCGCCTTCATCATCATCCAGCTGCCGCCGGGCGACTACCTGACGACGCTGATGGCGGACTGGGCGAGCCAGGGCGGCGCCGTCGAGGCCGGAACCGTTGCCGCCATGCGCGAGCGCTATGGCCTCGATCAGCCGATGTATTTCCAGTACTACAAGTGGATGGCCGGCATTCTGCTGCACGGCGATTTCGGCATCTCGTTCGAACTCGGCAAGCCGGTGACCGAACTGATCTGGAGCCGTCTCGGCTTCTCGCTGATGCTGTCGCTGCTGACGCTCTGCTTCGTTTGGGCGGTCGCCATCCCGATCGGCATCATCTCGGCAGTGCGCCAGTATTCGATCTCCGATTATGTCGTGACCTTCCTTGCCTTCTTCTTCCTGGCAGTGCCCGACTTCCTGATGGCGCTGTCGGCGATGTACGTGATGTCCGTCTATTTTGGGCAGAGCGTCGGCGGGCTTTTCTCGCCTCAATACGTCGATGCCGGCTGGAGCTTCGGCAAGCTGCTCGATCTGGCAAACCATGTCTGGCTCCCGGTGATCGTCATCGGGCTCGGATCTCTGGCCGCGCTGGTGCGCATCATGCGCGCCAACCTGCTGGACGAGCTGTCGAAGCCCTATGTCACCACCGCCAGGGCCAAGGGCATGTCCGAATTCGAGCTGCTCATTCGCTATCCGGTGCGGCTTGCGCTCAATCCGTTGATTTCTACGCTCGGCTGGATCCTGCCGGCGGTCATCTCGGGCGAGATCATCGTCTCGGTCGTAATGAGCCTGCCGACCACCGGTCCGCTGCTGCTGCGGGCGCTGCTGGCGCAGGACATGTATCTCGCCGGCTCGCTGATCCTCCTGATTTCCGTCCTCACCATCATCGGCACGCTGATCTCCGACATCCTGCTGGCCATGACCGATCCGCGGATTAGACTGACATGACCGACATCACCCATCTTCCCCCCGAGACAGAGGCAGAGCTCGACCTGCGCGACAAGAACATCGCGGTGGCCGGCCAGTGGCGGCTGTTCTGGCTGAAGTTCAAGAAGCACAAGATTGCCCTGGTCAGCCTTCTGGTGATCTGCTGCATGTACCTGATCGCAGCCTTCGCCGATTTCATCGCGCCGCTTGATCCCAACGCCACCAATGCCCGGTTCACCTATGCGCCGCCGCAGGGGCTCTCGCTGATGCATGACGGCGCCTTCATGCCGCATGTCGATCAGCTGAAGATGACGCTCAACAAGGAAAGCATGCGGCGCGAGTTCGAGGCGGATCCGGCAAAGCCGTTGGCTGTCGGGTTCTTCGTGCCGGCAGCGCCCTACAACATGCTCGGCTTCATTCCGATGGAGACCAAGCTGTTCGGTCTCGTCAATGCGAAGCCGGGCGACAGCCTCTACGTCATGGGGGCCGACCGGCTCGGTCGCGACATCTTCTCCCGCGTCGTCCACGGCGCGCGCATCTCGCTTTCCATCGGCCTCGTCGGCGTGCTGATGAGCCTCGTCCTTGGCGTTGCCATCGGCGGCATTTCCGGCTTCTTCGGCGGCTGGGTCGACATGGTGATCCAGCGCATCATCGAACTGCTGCGGTCGATCCCGACGATCCCCTTGTGGATGGGCCTGGCTGCCGCCATCCCGGTCGGCTGGCCGCCGCTCAGGACCTATTTCGTCATCACGCTCATCGTCTCGCTTCTCGGCTGGACCAGTCTGGCGCGCGAGGTGCGCGGCAAGTTCCTTTCGTTGCGCGACGAGGATTTTGTCACTGCCGCCCGGCTCGACGGCATGAGCGAAATCGGCATCATCTTCCACCATCTGGTGCCGTCGTTCATGAGCCACATCATCGCCACCGTGACGCTTGCCATCCCGACGATGATCCTTGCCGAAACTGCACTGTCCTTCCTCGGCATCGGACTGCAGCCGCCGATCATCTCCTGGGGCGTGCTCCTGCAGGAGGCGCAGAACATCCGTGCCGTGGCGCAGGCGCCGTGGCTGCTGTTCACGCCGGCGGCCGCTATCGTCATCGCGGTTCTTTCCCTCAACTTCCTTGGCGACGGACTGCGCGACGCCGCTGACCCGTATGAGTCCGTCTGATGAGCATGACCAACGACACCATTCTCAAGGTCGACGACCTCAGGACCTACTTCAAGACCCGCACCGGGGTGTTCAAGGCGGTCGACGGCGTCTCCTTCGAACTGCAGCGCGGCAAGACCTTGTGCGTCGTCGGCGAAAGCGGTTCCGGCAAGTCGGTGACCGCCCGCTCGATCCTGCAGATCGTCGACAGGCCTGGCAAGATCGAGGGCGGCTCGATCCTGTTGACCCGACAGGACGGCAGTCAGGTCGACCTCGCCAAGCTCAATCCACGCGGCGAAGAGATCCGCAACGTGCGTGGCCGCGAGATCGCGATGATCTTCCAGGAGCCGATGAGTTCGCTGTCGCCAGTGCACCGGATCGGAGAGCAGATCGGTGAATCGCTGCGCATCCATTTCGGCACACCGAAGGCCGAGCGCCGCGAACGCGTGCTGGACCTGTTGCGCCAGGTGGAGATCCCACGGCCCGAGACAGCCATCGACCGCTACACCTTCGAGTTTTCCGGCGGCATGCGCCAGCGGGTGATGATCGCCATGGCGCTGGCCTGCAACCCGCAGGTGCTGATCGCCGACGAGCCGACGACGGCGCTCGACGTCACGACGCAGGCCGAGATCCTCGACCTCATCAAGCGGCTGCAGCAGAGCCACGGCATGGCGGTGCTGTTCATTACCCACGACATGGGTGTGGTGGCGGAAATCGCCGACGAGGTGCTCGTCATGTATCGCGGCAAGGTCATGGAGCACGGGTCCGTCGACGATGTGTTCCACGCGCCGAAGGACGATTACACCAAGCGGCTGATCGGCTCCGTTGTCCGGCTGGAACGCAAGGCGGAGATCCGCCTGAAGCGCGCCGAGATTGCTGACGACGCAGCACCGCTGCTTGAAGTGCGCAACATGTCGCTGAGCTTTCCATCCGGGCTGAAGGCGGTCGACGACATATCGCTGATCGTCAGGCCCGGCGAGACGCTCGGCGTGGTCGGCGAAAGCGGTTCCGGCAAGACAACGATGGGACGCTGCCTCCTGCGTATCTACGACCCGCAAGCCGGCGAGATCAACTATCGCCGCGCGGACGGCAGCACGATCGACCTTCGAGCCGCCGACAAGCCGCAGTTGAAGGAATTGCGCCGCGAGATCCGGATGATCTTCCAGGATCCGGTCGGCTCGCTCAGTCCGCGCAAGACCGTCGGGCAGATCATCGCCGAGCCGCTGAAACTTGGCGGCATGCGCGGCAAGGAGCTCGATGATCGGGTGGCCGAACTGATGCAGCAGGTGGGACTGGAGCCCGCCTGGCGCGAACGCTATCCGCATGCGTTTTCGGGCGGCCAGCGGCAACGCATCGGCATTGCCCGCGCCATCTCGGTCAAGCCGAGGCTGATTGTCGCCGACGAGGCGACGTCAGCTCTCGACGTGTCGCTGCGCTCGCAGGTGCTCGATCTGATGATGAAGCTGCAGGACGAGCTCGGCCTCTCCTACGTGTTCATCAGCCACGACATGTCGGTCATCCGCTACATGTGCGACCGCGTCGCCGTCATGTATAGCGGCCGCATCGTCGAAGCCGGCGACACCGATCAGGTCGTCAACCGTCCGACCCACGACTACACGAAGGCCCTTCTCTCGGCCATTCCGCATCCCGATCCCCGCGACCGCCGTATCCAGAATCGTTTCCGGTATGTCGCGCCCACTGTTCCAGTAAACGGATAATCTGATGAAAATCACCGATGTAAAGGTCATCGTCTGCTCGCCCGGCCGTAACTTCGTCACGGTCAAGATCTTTACCGATGAAGGTCTCACTGGGGTCGGCGATGCGACGCTGAACGGTCGCGAAAAGGCCGTGGTCGCTTACCTGGAAGAGCATATCGCACCGCTGCTGATCGGTCGCGATCCTGCTCGCATCGAGGACATCTGGCAGTATTTCTACCGGGGCGCCTACTGGCGTCGCGGACCGGTGACGATGGCAGCGATTGCCGGCATTGATACGGCGCTCTGGGACATCAAGGCCAAGGCCGCCAACATGCCGCTGTACCAGTTGCTCGGCGGTGCCAGTCGCGAAAAGGTGCTGTGCTACACGCATGCGCAGGGCACCACGATCGCCGAAGCCGTCGACGCCGTCGGCAAGCGGATCGGAGAGGGTTACAAGGCTGTGCGCGTCCAGGTCGGCATTCCCGGTCTGCCTGACGTCTACGGCACCGGCGCCAAGTCGATCACCAACAATGCCGCAGACGATGCGGTTCCGCATGAGGAAGTCTGGTCGACTTCAAAGTACATGCGTCATATCCCCAAACTGTTCGAGGCGGTCCGCGAGGCTCATGGCTGGGACGTCGAACTGCTGCACGACGCCCACCACCGGCTGACACCGATCGAGGCGGCCCGGGTCGGCAAGGATCTCGAATTTGCCCGGCTGTTCTGGCTGGAGGATACGGTTGCCGCCGAGCACCAGGAAGGGTTCCGCCTGATCCGCAAGCACACCACGACGCCGCTTGCGGTCGGCGAGGTGTTCAATACCATCTGGGACGCGCGCCTTTTGATGGAAGAACAACTGATCGACTACATCCGCACCACGTGCGTGCATGCCGGCGGCGTCACGGCGCTGCGGCGGATCATGGATTTCGCATCCGTCTACAATGTCCGCACCGCCTGCCACGGGGCGATGGACATGTCGCCGATCTGCCTCGGTGCCAACCTGCATCTCGATCTCTGGGTGCCGAATTTCGGCATCCAGGAATATTCCGGATACCTCCCTGAGATCCTTGAGGTCTTCCCCGGCGCCTGGAGCCTCAAGGACGGCTACCTGCATCCGGGCGAGGCGATCGGACACGGCGTCGACATCAACGAGGAACTGGCGGCGAAATATCCCTACCAGCGCGCATACCTGCCGGTGAACCGTCTTGAAGACGGGACGCTGTGGCACTGGTGACAAAGCGGGGAGGGGAAACGAAGCCATGAAGATTACCGCCATCAAGACCTATGCCGTCAAGGTCGGCATCCGCAACCAGCTGCTGGTCAAGGTCGAGACAGACGACGGCATTTTCGGTTGGGGCGAGAGCGGCCTGTCGGGACGCGAGAAGGCGGTTGCCGGCGCGCTCGAGCACTATGCCCAATTCCTCAAAGGCCGCGATCCGTTCAAGATCGGTGCGCTCTGGCAGGAGATGTACCGCAGCCAGTATTTCGAGGGCGGCCGGGTGCTGCAGGCGGCGATTTCTGCCATCGATATCGCGCTGCACGACATCAAGGGCAAGGCGCTCGGCGTGCCGGTCTACGACCTGCTGGGCGGCAAGCAGCGGGATCGCATCCCGACCTTTGCTACGACCTTTGCAGCACCCGGCCCCGAGATGATCGAGCAGGCGCAGATGCTGGTGGAGCATGGCTGGACGGCCATGAGGCTTTCGCCAGCCGGCCACGAGGAAAAGGAGCTCTACGAGCCGCGCGAGCATATCGCGACGACCGCCAAGTGGCTGGTGAAGGCGCGCGAGGCGCTGGGCGACGAGGTCGTGTTGGGCATCGACTACCACCATCGCCTGACGGTGGCGGAAGCCGCCAGCTTCTGCCAGAAGATGCCGAAGGGAACACTCGATTTTCTCGAGGAGCCGATCCGCGACGAAAGCCCCGGCGCCTACGAGGCGCTGCGGCGGATGACGGATATCCCGTTTGCGATCGGCGAGGAATTTGCCTCGAAGTGGCAGTTCCAGCCCTACATCGAGCGCGACATCCACCAGTTCAACCGTCTCGACGTCTGCAATGTCGGCGGGCTGACGGAGAGCATGAAGGTCGCGGCGTGGAGCGAGACGCACTATGTCGACATGATGCCGCACAATCCGCTCGGTCCGGTCTGCACGGCGGCAACCGTGCATTTCTGCGCGGCGGTGCCGAATTTCTCCTGGCTCGAAACCCGCAGCAGCCCGGCGGAAACCCATCTCGGCTTCGACAACTCCGACTTCTTCCCGGTCCAGCCGAAGCTGGAAGGCGCCTTCTATCCGGTTTCCGATGCGCCCGGCCTCGGCATCGAGGTGAACGAGGAACTGCTGTCGCGCCAGGAGTTCGAGTTCTGGGAAGCACCGCACCTGAAGCGTCGCGACGGGTCCGTCACCAACTGGTAGACGGCCGGAACCTCGGAGTCCTGTGGACGTTATGCGAGCGCAAACCAAGGAGGTATCCGAGAATGGCAGAGAGCAACCGAGGCCGCAATCAGGATAGAGCCCGCGTCGCGGCCGGGCAGGACCATGAGGTCCGCTATGAGGCGGAAAAACAGGACGTCTCGCGCGCGGAGGTGAAGCAGGCCGTTCATGAGGTTGGCAACAGCCGGAAGAAGGTCGAGGATCGACTCGACAGAGCCGATTGAAAATGACCTGATACGCGTCCGCCGCCGGCCAAGGCGGCCTCGCGCATTTGTTTCATCCAGCGTCGATCGGAGTGAGCGTGTCGAAGGATGTCGATTTTCCAGCGACTGCGGAGCGTCATCGCGCCGAAGTCTCGGTCACGTTGTCGAAACGGGTGAGCTTTTCCGCCAAGGCCGAGATCACCAGTGGCGGCCTTCTGGCGGTCGCAACGCTGGTGTCGAGCATTCTGCTCTCCACGGCGGTGCTGGTCAGCGTTTCGGCGCGTCGAGCGCGTCGATAGCTTTCGACGTCCGGAACCGTTTCGCCCGCCGCCTGGTTGATGGGCGACGGGAGCTGATCATAAGGCTCCCGAACCGCCCGCCCAGCATCATTGTCAGGATGACCGATGAAAGACCTCCCGATCCAGGATTTCGCCACCGCTCTCGAAGCCATGACCGAGGATGAAGTCTTCCTCACCATGAGCGAGCTGGAAAAGCGCAGCGAGGCGGTCGATGGCGAGGCGCGCGACGAGGTCTTTGCCCGGATTGCGCTTGTCGAGACGGCGATCGAAGATCGCTATCCCGGTCAGGCCATGAGCCCCTATCGCAGCTGGAAGCAGCGTCAGCCGCTGCTCTGATCGCCGCGCGGCACCGGTGATGCGGTGCCGCCGGATCGGATGCGTCTGCTGTCAGCCTTTGTTGGCATCGGTGATGATGTCGGCCATCTTCGGCACGTAGTCTTCCGCATGTCCGAGGCCGACGGCGAGGCCGAAACTGTTGCGAACGGCAGCCCCCACCGGATTGGCCGCGCCGACGGCCGTTACCAGGCTTTGCAGGTAGCTGAGGTCCTTGAAGGCGTTGCGGATGCTGAACTTGTGGGCATTCGGATCGTGGTCGATGAACCACTTGGAGAAGGTCTGGTAGAAGGCGCAATCCATCCTGCCGCCGCGAATGACATTGTCGAAGGCCTGTGGCGAAAGTCCTGTCTTACCGGCGATCATCAAGGCTTCGGAATAAAGCGATGCATAGCCGAGCGACAGGAAGTTGTTGAGCAGCTTCATCGTGTGGCCGGTGCCGACCGGTCCGGTACGAACGATGCGGCCGGCGAAGGCGCCAAGGATCGGTTCCATCCGTGAAAAGACGTCGTCGTCGCCTCCCGCCATCACGTCGAGCGTACCGGCTTGCGCATCCGCCGGCGTCCGGCTGAGCGGCGCGTCGGCAAGAGTGATGCCGTTCGGCTGCAACTGCCGGGCAAGCTCCATCGTCACGGACGGATCCGAGGTGGAGCAGTCGATGATCAGCAGTTCGCGTCCGGCGGCAGCGATCCCGTCAGGCCCGGAGAGGATACTGCGCACTTCCGGCGAGCCGGTGACGCAGAGAACGATCACGTCGACCTGGCGCGCCATCTCCGCCGGCGTCGAGACCTCGCTCGCACCCAGCGCGACGAGGCTTTCCACCGGCGCCCGGTTGCGGTGCGCCATGACGGTCAGCGGCCAGCCCTTGGTGACCAGGTTCCTGGCCATGCCGTGGCCCATCAGCCCGAGACCGATAAATCCGATGCGTTCCTTGCTCAACTGCAATCCTCCCATGCTGTAGCCGGTCGAACTTAGCTGCCGCGGCTGCGCCTGACCATGGGGATGAGCGGGCAGTAAGCAGCGAATTTTAGCTGCAGGCGATGCTCGGCTCGGCGGGACGAACCGCAACTGCACAAGAAGCCGCAAGGCCGGAACATCGATCGCGCAGGCTGGTTTGCGAAAGACCGCAGCCAGCCATCGAAGGTGCAGAATGTCCAGGACAGTAGGTGATTTTCTCGTCAGCCGTTTGCATGCTTGGGGCGTGCGCCGCCTGTTCGGCTATCCGGGCGATGGCATCAACGGCGTCTTCGGTGCGCTCAATCGTGCGGACGAAAAGATCGCGTTCATCCAGACGCGCCACGAGGAGATGGCGGCCTTCATGGCGGCGGCCCACGCGAAGTTCACCGGCGAAATCGGCGTCTGCATCGCCACGTCAGGGCCCGGAGCCTCGCATCTCATTACCGGCCTCTACGACGCAAGGCTCGACCATCAGCCGGTACTGGCCATCGTCGGCCAGCAGGCCCGGACCGCTCTCGGTGGACATTATCAGCAGGAGCTCGATCTGCTTTCAGTGTTCAAGGATGTCGCCGGCGACTTCGTTCAGCAGGCGTCCCATCCGGCGCAGGTGCGTCATCTGGTCGACCGCGCCGTGCGGATCGCGCTTGCCAACCGGACAGTGACCGCGATCATCCTGCCCAACGATCTGCAGGAGATGCCCTATGAAGAGCCGCCGCGAGAGCATGGCACCATCCATTCCGGCGTCGGCTACCGGGCGCCGCGATGCCTTCCGTGCGAAGCCGACCTCGACGCTGCGGCAGAGATCCTCAACGCCGGCGAACGCGTCGCCATCCTCGTCGGCGCGGGTGCGCTCGGTGCCTGCGACGAAGTCATCGCCGTTGCTGACCGGCTGCAGGCGGGTGCCGCGAAGGCGCTGCTCGGCAAGGCGGCGCTGCCCGACGATCTGCCCTGGGTGACGGGCTCGATCGGCCTCCTGGGAACGGAACCGTCGTGGGACCTGATGCGCGACTGCGACACGCTGCTGATGATCGGCTCGGGCTTTCCCTATTCCGAATTCCTGCCGGCCGAAGACCAGGCGAAAGCGGTGCAGATCGACCTCAAGCCGTCGATGCTGTCGCTGCGCTACCCCATGGACGTCAATCTCGTCGGCGATGCCTCCGAGACGCTGAAGGCGCTTTTGCCGCGTCTTCGCCAGAAGGATGGCAAGTGGCGCGGCAAGATCGAGGCAAAGGTCGCCGACTGGTGGACGCTGCTGGAAAAGCGCGCCATGGCAGCTGCCAATCCAGTCAACCCGCAGCGGGTGACCTGGGAGCTTTCTCCACGTCTGCCGGACCGCGCCATCATCACCAGCGATTCCGGATCCTGCGCCAACTGGTATGCACGCGACGTGCGTATGCGGCGCGGCATGATGGGTTCGCTGTCCGGCGGCTTGGCTTCGATGGGTGCGGCGGTGCCCTATGCCATCGCGGCCAAGTTCGCGCATCCGGATCGGCCGATTATTGGGCTGGTGGGTGACGGCGCCATGCAGATGAACAACATGGCAGAGCTGATCACCGTCGCCAAGTATTGGCACCAATGGCAGGATCCGCGCTTTGTGATCTGCGTCTTCAACAATGAGGACCTGAACCAGGTGACGTGGGAGCAGCGGATCATCGAGGGCGACCCGAAATTCAACGCATCGCAGCAGATCCCCGACGTGCCCTATCACAAGTTCGCCGAACTGATCGGGCTGCGCGGGATCTTCGTCGATGATCCGGAGCAATTGGGCAACGCCTGGGAGAGTGCGCTCACAAAAACGCGTCCGGTGCTGCTGGAGGTGAAGACCGATCCTGAAGTTCCGGCGCTGCCGCCGCACATTACGTTCAAGCAGATGAAATCGATGAGCGAGGCGCTGCTGAAAGGGGATCCGCACGAGGCAGGGATAATCAAAGGGACGGTCCGGCAGATCCTCAGCGCAATTCGTCGTGCATAAAAGCGGCCGCTGCGTCGATCCATTCAAACGCGTCAGTGTGTTGACCGTCCGTAACCCCTCCCGGTGCGGCGCCGGCCACATCTTGTTCTTCAAAGTTTTCCTGTATACATTCATCGGTGCGACCTGAGGAGGAGACTTGGGTGTCGCGGCGAAAGTTCAGGGGATGGGCGTTCTTGGCATATGGGAGTGTGCCGGCCTTCCTGCATGAACCGAGGGAGGAGTATACATGGCATCGTTATCCAGACGGATGTTCATGGCGGGCGCAACCCTGTGCGGCCTGCTATCATCTACCGCATATGCAGCAGATACCGTGAAGATCGGGCTCGTCCTGCCGATGACCGGACCGTTCGCCTCGACCGGCCGGCAGGTGGAGGCGGGGGTCCGGGCATACATGGCTCTCAACGGCGACACGGTTGCGGGTAAGACGGTCGAGGTCGTTCTGCGCGATGATGCGGGGACCGCCGACCAGACCCGGCGGATCGCCCAGGAGCTGGTGGTCAAGGACGGCGCCTCGATGCTGATGGGCTTTGGACTGACGCCGTTGGCGCTGTCGGTGGCGCCTGTTCTTGCTCAGGCGAAGGTGCCGGCGATCATCACGTCGGCGACCACATCGGCGATCATGTCGAAATCGGACTATTACGTGCGCACCAGCATGGCAGGCCCGCAATCTGCCGTGCCAGTTGCCTCATGGGCGGCCCAGAATGGCCTGAAGCGGGTCGTGACGCTGGTATCCGACTATGGGCCGGGCATCGATATCGAAAAGGGATTTACCGACCAGTTCAAGAAGGACGGTGGCGAGATCCTTGGAGCGGTCCGGGTTCCGCTGCAGAATCCGGATTTCGCGCCCTTCCTCCAGCGCGTGCGCGACACCAAGCCGGATGCTGTCTTCGTCTTCGTGCCGTCTGGCGTCGGCTCGCTGTTCATGAAGCAGTTTGTCGAGCGTGGCCTGCGCGAGGCCGGGATCCGCCTCATCGCCACCGGTGACGTGACCGACGACGACCTGCTGAACGGCATGGGCGATGCCGCGCTCGGCGTGATCACCGGTCACTTCTATTCCGCGGCCCACGACAGCCCGGAAAACAAGGCCTTCGTCGGCCAGGTGCGCAAGGCCGCGAACAACATGCGGCCGAACTTCATGTCCGTCGGCGGCTATGATGCCATGGCACTCGCCTATGCGGCTCTGAAGAAGACCGAGGGGGACACCGACGGCACGAAGCTGGTCGAGGCGATGAAGGGCATGTCCTGGATCAGTCCACGGGGCCCGATCACCATCGACCCGAAAACGCGCGACATCGTTCAGGACATCTACATGCGCGAGGTGAAGAAGGTCGACGGCGAACTCTACAATGTCGAATTCGCCACCTTCCCGAAGGTCAGGGACCCGAACACGCCGTGAGGCGCGCCCGCCCTGCGGTTCGACAGGATGATGCCGGGCGTTCCCGGCATCCGGAGGCAGCATGCTGACCATCCTCTTCGACGGCATCGCCTACGGCATGTTGCTGTTCGTCCTGGCCTGCGGCCTGGCCGTGACGCTGGGGCTGATGAACTTCGTCAACCTGGCGCACGGCGCCTTCGCCATGGCTGGCGGCTACGTCACCGTGGTGCTGATGAACCGCTACGGCATCTCCTTCTACTGGTGCCTGCCGGCAGCCTTCCTGGCATCCGCGGCACTGGGCGCGCTGCTTGAGGTGACGCTCTATCGTCGACTATACGCGGCGCCGCATCTCGACCAGGTTCTGTTTTCCATCGGTCTCGTGTTCATGGCCGTCGCCGGCGTCGACTATGTCATGGGCGGCCAGCAGCAGCTGATCTCGCTGCCGCCGGAACTGTCCGGCCGCTTTACGCTGTTCGGCGTCGGGATCGGACGCTACCGACTGTTCATCATCGTCATCTGCGCACTCCTGACGCTGGCCTTGCAGACGGCGCTGACGCGAACCCGCATCGGCAGCCAGCTTCGTGCCGCCGTGGACGACGGACGCGTCGCGCGTGGTCTCGGCATCAATGTATCGCTGATCTTCGTCCTGACCTTCGCGCTCGGGTCCGGGCTTGCGGGCCTCGGCGGCGCACTGGGTGTCGAGCTTCTCGGCCTCGACCCGAACTTTCCGCTGAAATACCTCATCTACTTCATGATCGTCGTGACGATCGGCGGCACCTCGTCGATTACCGGGCCATTTGCCGCTGCCATGCTGCTGGGGATAGCCGATGTCGCGGGCAAGTATTACATCCCCTCGCTCGGAGCCTTCATCATCTATGCGGTGATGATCGTCTTCCTGATCGTGCGTCCGCACGGCCTGTTTTCGCGGGAGGGTGGCCGATGAGCAGCTCCTCTTCGCTCGCCGCGGCGTTCTTCCGGCGCCGAAACAGCTGGAAGCCGCTGGAGATCGGCTTCTGGATTGCGTCCGTCGGCGTCGCCTTCCTGCTTCCCGCGCAGCAACTCCTGCTCAGCGAGATTGCCATACTCGCCCTGTTTGCCGTGTCGCTCGACCTGATCGTCGGCTACGTCGGCATCCTGTCGCTGGGTCATGCGGCGTTCTTCGGCGTCGGCGCCTATGCCGCCGGCCTGTATGCCCTTCACGTGAGCCCGGAGCCGCTGACCGGACTGCTCGCTGCCGGCTTGCTCGCGGGAGTGCTCGGATTTCTCACCAGTTTCCTCGTCCTGCGCGGCTCGGATCTTACGCGGCTGATGACGACCTTCGGCGTCAGCATGCTGCTGGCGGAGGCGGCGAACCAGGCAGCCTGGCTGACCGGGGGAGCCGATGGGCTGAGCGGCATCGTCATCGATCCGATTGCTGGTTTGTTCGAGTTCGATCTGTGGGGACGTACGGGCTACCTCTATTCGCTCGGCGTGCTTTTCCTGCTGATGCTGGCGGCGCGGCGGCTCGTGCACTCGCCGTTCGGCCTGTCGCTGAAGGCCATCAAGCGCAATCCGCGACGCGCGGCGATGCTGGGCATCGGCGCAAACCGGCGGATCGTGGCGATCTACACCATCTCTGCCCTCTATGCGGGCATGGCGGGCGGATTGCTGGCGCAGACGACCAGCTTCGTATCGCCGGACGTGCTGGCCTTCCACCGTTCCGCCGACGTGCTGCTGGTTCTGGTGCTCGGTGGAGTCGGCTATCTCTATGGCGGCATCGTCGGCGCCGTCGTCTTCACTCTCTTGCGGGCCTGGCTTTCGGTTGTCACGCCGCAATACTGGATGTTCTGGATCGGCCTCATCCTCGTCGGGCTCGTCCTGATCGGCCGCGACAGGCTGAACCTCAGGTTTCTGTTTCGCCGTTTGCGACCCGCGAGCCGCGCAGCTGAACTGGCAAGGGAGCAGGCATGAACGCAGCGCTCGAGACGCATGGGCTGATGAAGCGCTTTGGCGGGTTGGTGGTCACCAACGACGTTTCGCTCAGCATCCGGACCGGCGCCCGGCACGCGCTGATCGGACCGAACGGCGCCGGCAAGACGACGATCATCAACCTGCTGACTGGAGCGCTCACGCCAAGCGGCGGCCGCATTTTGCTCAATGGCGAAGATATCACCGCCGCGTCGCCGTCCGGGCGCGTCAAACGCGGACTCGCAAGGACCTTCCAGATCAACCAGTTGTTCGACGATCTGACGCCGCTGGAATCGGTGTCGATGGCAGTTGCCGAGCGGCGCGGCGAGGGCGCCCGCATGTGGCGGCCGCTGTCTCGGTGCCGGGAGGCGGTCGACGAGGCGGCAGCGCTGCTCGAGCGGTTCCGTCTCGCTGACAGGATGTGCCTGCCGACAAGAAGCCTGCCCTACGGCAAGCAGCGGCTGCTCGAGATCGCCCTGGCACTGGCGCTGAACCCGAAGGTCCTGCTGCTCGACGAACCGGCGGCCGGCGTGCCCGAGGAGGATCGTCACGAGGTTCTGGGGATCGTTCGCGCGCTTCCGGACGACGTCACCGTCGTGCTGATCGAGCACGACATGGACCTCGTCTTTTCCTTCGCCGACCGCATTTCGGTGCTCGCTGCGGGCCGGCTGTTTGCGGAGGGAACTGTCGACGAAATCTCCCGTGATCAGCAGGTGCGGGCGATCTATCTTGGAGATGCCGCATGAGCACGCTGTTGCGGCTGGATCAACTGGTTGCCGGCTACGCCGAGGCACAGGTTCTCAATCACGTCGATCTTGTGCTCGATGCCGGCCAGTCGCTTGCGCTGCTAGGCCGCAATGGCGCCGGCAAGACGACGCTGATCAACACCATCGTCGGCGTCACCACCCACCATCAGGGGCGGATTTTCCTTGAGGACCGCGACATCACGGACTTGCGCGCGGAGCATAGGGCTGCAGCCGGCATCGGCTGGGTGCCGCAGGAGCGCAACATCTTCCGCTCCCTGTCGGTGGAGGAGAACCTGACGGTTGCCGCGCGCCCGGGACGGTGGGATCTTGCCTCGATCTACTCGATGTTTCCAAGACTTGGCGAGCGCAGGCGCAATCTCGGCAATCAGCTATCCGGCGGCGAGCAGCAGATGCTGGCAGTCGGCAGGGCGCTGATGCTTAATCCCCGCCTTCTGCTTCTCGACGAGCCACTGGAGGGACTGGCGCCGATCATCGTCGACGAACTGCTCGCGGTGCTGCGGCGCGTCGTCACCGAGGAAGGACTGTCGGCCATCATCGTCGAGCAGAAAGCCCGCAAGGTTTTACCGCTAACGGACGAGGCGGTGGTGCTGAACCGCGGCGCCGTCGTCTTGCGCGAGCAGTCCGAGACGCTGCTGGCGCATCCGGAAGAACTCGAAAGCCTTCTTGCGGTCTGAACCTTGCCTGCTCAGGCTCCCGTCGCCGGCTCGCGCGGCGGCACGCGGGTGATTTTGGCACCGAGAGCGTTCAGCCGCTGGTCGATCAGTTCGTAGCCGCGCTCGATCTGCTGCGCATTGTTGATGACGCTCGTGCCTTCGGCGCAGAGTGCTGCGATCAGCATGGCCATGCCCGCACGGATGTCGGGGCTCTCGACTGTCGCGGCGCGAAGCTGCGAGGACCCGGCAACGATTGCGCGGTGCGGGTCGCAGAGGACGATCCGCGCACCCATGGCGATCAGCTTGTCGACGAAAAACATCCGGCTTTCGAACATCTTTTCGAACATCAGCACCACGCCGTCACACTGCGTGGCCGTGACGATTGCGATCGACATCGTGTCGGCGGGGAAAGCCGGCCAGGGCTGGTCCTCGATCTTCGGGATGTGACCACCAAAGTCGGCCTGGATCTTCATCTCCTGATCGGCCGAGACGATGAGATCGTCGCCGTCGATCCGGCACACGATACCGAGGCGGGCAAAGGTCATCAGCGTCGATCGCAGGTGCTCTACGCCGGCATCGCGAATGATGATTTCCGAACGGGTGACGGCGGCAAGGCCGATCAGCGAGCCCACCTCGATGTGATCCGGACCGATGCGGTACGAAGCGCCCTTCAGCGGCAGGCCGCCGTGAATGATCATCGTGTTGGTACCGATGCCTTCGATCCTGGCACCTAGGGCAATCAGGAAATGCGCGAGGTCCTGGACATGCGGCTCGGATGCGCAGTTGCGCAGGATGGTCGTGCCCTCGGCAGCGACCGCAGCACACAGAGCGTTCTCCGTGCCGGTGACGGAAGGCTCATCGAGAAATACGTCGGCGCCGGCCAAGCCCTCGGTGCTGAAATGGTAAGCGCTGTCGACGGTGATCTGTGCACCTAGTTCCCTGAGCGCAAGGAAATGCGTGTCGACGCGACGGCGCCCGATCACGTCGCCGCCGGGCGGTGGAAGCGTCACCTTCCCGCAGCGCGCCAGCATCGGTCCGGCAAGCAGGATCGATGCGCGAATCCGCGCGCAAAGGTGCGGATCGAGATCGGCGGGGCGCAGATCGGCCGCCTCGATCTCGAGTTCGTTCTGACCGAGCCAGACGGCCTTGGCGCCAACCGAACCGATGAGCTCGACAAGCGCCTCAACGTCGCGGATGCGCGGCACGTTGGAGAGCCGAACCGGCCGGTCGGTGAGCAGGCAGGCAGCGATGATCGGTAGCGCCGCGTTCTTGTTGCCGCTCGGCCGGATCTCGCCAGAAAGACGGTGCCCGCCCTCGACGATGTACTGGACTTTTTCGTGCGGCTGCGCTTGCGCCATGGGGCTCGATCCTTCCGATGCGGAAGGCCCTTATGGCACAAGCGTTCGAGTCGTGTCAGGCGCCGTTCGAGCGCTGCTGCATTTCCCAACCGTTTTGTGGAGGCGGAATTTCAGCGGACGGTGACGCCGAAGGTTGGTTCCGCTGGTCCTGCGTGGCTGGTGACCGATTGCAGATCAGCTTCGCTTGGTCCGCCAGCTATCGGCATAGCTTTCGCGTGCCTGCGCCGCATAGGGGGTGGGTGCAACGCGCACGCGGATTTCCGTCTGCTTGTGCCGCTCCGTGGAAGTCTTGCCGGAACCGCCATCCGGCTCGCCCCAAACGAGGCGAAGGATTTCACCTTCCTTGACATCCGCGTCGACCACGCCGAGCGACAGCATGCAGCGTTCGTTGTAGGAGTAGCCGTTGAACATCGACATTCCGACCCGCTTGCCATCGCGCAGGATCAGGTCGGCGCTGGTCGAGGCATAGTTCGGCTGCGGGAAGTCGATCCACTTGTAGTGATCTTCACCCGGCCGGAAGGCGGAGGCAATGACCTCGACCACATCCTCGGCGTTCCACTCGAAGGTCACCTTCCGGCGGCTGGTCTGGCCCTTCATCTTTTCGAGCGCTGCCTTGCCGATGAAATCATCCTTCTTCCAGCCGATGTAGAAGTCGTAGCCGAGCTCGAACGGATTGACGTAGTAGTCTTCGATATTGTCGGAGACGAAGCTGCCGCCGATCGAGCCCATGGCCTCGTAGCTGTCGGCCCCCAGCCAGTCCCGGTAGGCGGCGAGCATGCCGTCGCCCGTATAAATGCCCGGGAGCGGCGAGGGGATCCAGCCGGATTCGAGCGTGTTCGTCGAATAGGCGCGGCTGCCGCAACGCACGAGGTCGACGCCAGCGTCTTTGGCCGCGTCGAAGATGCAGGAGAGGATATAGCTCTTGTCCTCGTACGGACCCCAGATCTCCAGCCCCGGGGCGCCGGACATGCCATGCCGCAGAGCCTGGACGGTCTTCGAGCCAACCTTAATCTGGTCGACATGGAAGAACTTGATCTCCTGGATCGGGCCGCCGTTCATCTTCTCGAAGATCTTCGGGGCGTCCGGTCCCTGGATCTGGTAGCGATAATGGGTGCGCAGCACGCGTTCGCCTTCCGGGCGCGACGGCGAACGCGGATCATGCTTCAGTCGGACATTCCACTTGCCATAGGCAGCGCAGAACATCAGCCAGTTGGACGTCGGTGCGCGACCGACGAGGATGAACTTGTCCTCGCGCTCGCGGAAGATGATGTGGTCGCCGATGACGTGGCCGTTCGGCGTGACCGGCACGAAGTGCTTGGCACGGTTGAGGCCGAAATTGGTGAAGGAGTTGATTCCGTGATGGCTGAGAAATGCTTCCGCCTCCGGCCCCTCGACGATCAGCTCGTCCATGTGGTGTGACTGGTCGAACAGCACGGCTGAGTTGCGCCAAGCCGCCTGTTCGGTGCGCCAGTTAGCAAACTCC
This sequence comes from Rhizobium sp. SAFR-030, assembly GCF_059415005.1. Taxonomy (NCBI): domain Bacteria; kingdom Pseudomonadati; phylum Pseudomonadota; class Alphaproteobacteria; order Hyphomicrobiales; family Rhizobiaceae; genus Rhizobium; species Rhizobium sp. SAFR-030. The sequence continues at coordinate 310,208 of NZ_JBPFDO010000002.1, forward strand.
GGTGCCACCACCGGGTATACATACATGCCGGTCTTGGCGTTGCGGAGCAACTGGACTGCGTTCGGCGCTTCCGCCAGAATCTGGGACAGGCTCGATTTCATCTGAGGGCCTCCTCTCCTTCAAAGCAATCGTATGTATACATATGAACGCTGACGGAGGAGGATTTGCAAGTGTAAAACGCGCGGGACCGATGGCCGGCAGGAAAACCCTGTTCCTCTTCCGGCAGGTGCACCTGTGATCCGAGCGCCGTTACTCAACCCTGGATGAGGGCGAGCGCCTTTACCTTTTCAAGAAGCGACGGATCCTCGTTGAGGATGTATTCGAGATTGTTGCGGGCGGTGCGCGCATGCTCGCGCGCCAGAGCCTCGGCGCGGCTTCCCTCGCGCATCTCGATGGCGCGCACGATGCCGCGATGCTGTTCCTGGGCGGTCCGCAGCGAGCGCCGGAACGTGGCGATATCCGATCGGTCGGGCAGGAAGGCGGAGGGTGACGCGAAGGGCAGGGCGCTTGCCCGCTCCACTTCCCGGCGGATCACGTCGCTCTCTGTCAGGCCGGCCATCTGCCGGTGGAAGATCTCGTTGAGATCGGCATAAGCGTCAAAGTCGACGTCCTCCGGTCGCTCGCCGAAACTGGCATCGAGGCGGGCGACCGTCTCCTTGATCTCCTTCAGTCGATGCGGTGCCGCACCGCGTTCGGCGGCGACGCGCGCGGCCATGCCTTCCATGACGCCGCGCACCTCGATCGAGTCCACCACGTCGGAGAACCCGAACCGGCGCACCATGAAGCCGCCGCTCGGCAAACGGTCGAGCAGACCCTCCTCTGCCAGTCGCGACAGGGCCTCCCGGACCGGAGTGCGAGATATATCGAGAAGTTCGGCAAGCGGCACCTCGAAGAGCCGCGTCCCGCCCTGCAATTCGCCGCTCAGGATGCGCTCCCGCAGGTCTATGACCGCGCGCCGGCCGTGGGTTGCCGCTTCCGTGTGCCTCATCCGACGATCTGTCCTTTGGTTTCGCGCGTGTCCGGTCAAGTATTCAAGGCTGTGCGGTCATCCGGCCGCGCCGGCTATCAGCTCTAGTGGCTGCGAGTGTATACATAGCGGATCGACGCGTCACGCAAGCCGATACTCCAAGGCATCGGGGATAAGTGCTGGCATGTACGGCTTCGCGACAGCGTCTGCTCCTGCCGTTCCGAGCGTTTGAGATGCCGGCCAAGGCTAGCCAAAGATCATGCCGTCGAAAAGCTTTCGCGCCGTCCGCAGCACAGCTGCCTCGCGCACTTCGCCATCCTTCAGGGATACGATGACCGTCATCTCGCCCGTCGGGTGTTCGACTGAAACCTGCAGTTGGTCGCCTGTTCCAAGTGTGGCAAGCGCACGCCCCGGTCCATCCGGCAGCAGGCAGGCGGTCGCGACGCTGACGGCGCCCAGAACGCCAATTGCATCATGGCAGCGATGCGGGATGAAGGTGCGCGTTGAGATCGCGCCGCCCGCCCGCGGACGCGACACCATCGTCATTTTCGGAACGGATTTCGCCGACACGTCTCCGAGATTCATCATCGGACCGGCTCTGAGGCGGATCGCTTCCAGCCGCTCGCGCAAACTCCTGTCGCCTTCGAGCACCTCGGGTGTCTCCGTGCCAGTGATGCCGACCGACGCCGCTTCGAGGATGACGCAGGGCATGCCGTTATCGATGAGGGTGCAGGCAATGCCGTCGATCACGTCCACCGTGCGGCCGGTGGGAAGAAGCGCGCCGCAAGAGGAGCCGGCGGTGTCGGCGAAGGTGATCGGGATGGCGGATGCCGTTCCCGGCACGCCGTCGATGCGCGCCTCGCCCGCGTAGGTGACCGACCCGCCCGGCGTAGCAACGCGGGCGATCGCCAGTTGCCCGGTGTTTTCCATGAAGATCCGCACCGTCGTCTCGCCGTCCGCAGCCGTCACCAGCCCGCGTTCGATGGCGAACGGACCGATCCCGGCGAGAATGTTGCCGCAGTTCTGGCCGTCGGAGACGATCGGCCGGTCGACGAACACCTGCAGGAAGAGATAGTCGACATCGACGTCCGACCGTTCTGACCGTCTGACCACCGCGACTTTCGAGGTCAGCGGGTCGGCGCCGCCCATGCCGTCGATCTGGCGTGGATCCGGCGAACCGAGCGCGCGCAAGAGAAAGGCGTCGCGATCGGCAGGCAGATCTTCGGCCAGAAAATAGCCGCCCTTCGATGTGCCGCCGCGCATCCACATGCAGCGCACGCCCTGGCCGGAGGATGCGGTCCTGGCCTCAGACATATTTGAGACCCTTCTGCGCCAGCCTCGCACGCATGTCGTAGATGTCGAGCCCCAGTTCGCCCGCCGCCAGCCGCGCCCGCTTGCTCTCCTCGAGAGCGACACGCGCCTCGGCTCTGTCGGCTATCTGCGCGGCATCGGCCGAGGGTATCACGCAGACCCCATCGTCGTCGGCGACAATCACATCGCCGGCGTTGACGATGGTGCCGCCGCAGACGATCGACACGTTCACCGAGCCAAGCGTCTCCTTGACGGTCCCCTGCGCAAAGACCGCTTTCGACCAGACTGGAAAGTCCATGGCCCGCAGGTCGGCAGTGTCGCGCACGCCGGCTTCGATGATCAGGCCGCGACAGCCGCGGGCGGCGGCAGAGGTTGCCAGCAGATCGCCGAAGTAGCCGTCCTCGCACGGGCTCGTCGGCGCTAGGACGAGGATGTCGCCGGCTTTCACCTGTTCGATCGCCACATGCAGCATCCAGTTGTCACCGGGCGGCGCGGAGATGGTGATGGCGCTGCCGGCGATCCGCCTGCCTTGCTGGATCGGCCTTATGCCGCTCGCCATGAGGCCGCGTCGGCCATAGGCCTCGTGCACTGTCGCCACCCCGCAGGCGGCCAGCCTGTCGCAGACGGAAGGTACTGCGCGGGGAATGTTCTGGACGACGACCGCCATCACAGTTCATCCACGGTGCGTGGGAAGACCGACTGGAAACCCTCCGCATGGCTGGATCGGCGGCCGCCGGATTGGCCGCCCGAATTGCGCATGAAGTGATTGCCGCGATTTTCGGCGACGTTCTTGTAGTAGTGCCAGAGGTGTTCCTGGCCCTCCATGCACTGGATGGCGGCCCACTTGTTCTCCCAGACAGGCGAAATGTCGAGAAAGACGTCCGGCTTCCATTCCATCTGTTCGGTCTGGTGAGGTTCGAAGAGATAGAGCTGCGGTGCGCCGAGGACCTTTTCGCCCGGATTGTGACCCCAGGCCTGGGCGATCATGCGGGCTTCCAGCGCCACCTGCGTCGCGTGCATGTGATCGGTGTTGTAAGGGTCCCACCGGGAATGCGACAGCATGAATTCGGGCTGTATTGCGCGGATCACGTCGACCAGCCTGTCCTTGGCAGCGCGGTCTACCTCCAGCGGATAGTCGCCGAGGTCGAAGAACTGGATGTCGTGGACGTCGAGCGCCTGCGCCGCATTCTCCGCCTCCAGCCGGCGCCCGGACTTCACCTTGTCGAGCGTCATGTCCGGCAGTTTCCAGAGTTTGGCGCTTTCGCCGCGCTCGCCGAACGACAGGCAGACAACGGTGACCCGGTAGCCTTTCTGCGCATGCAGTGCGATGGCGCCGCCGCAGCGCCAGACGAAATCGGCGGAGTGAGCGCTGATCACCAAAGCGGTCTTTGCCATCGGATTACTCCTTGCGGGCGACGGGCGGCGTGCCGTGCGTGTGGAAGGTGTCGATCGTTTTCAGGCCCCAGGCCTGGCCTTTTTTCCGCTCGGCTTCGGTCCAGGTAACGGTCGGCCAGTCGGGGCGCAGGATCAGCCTTGCTCCGGCATTGGCGAGTTCGACGCGATTGCCGGCCGGCTCCCAGACGTAGAGGAAGAACGTGCCCTGGATGGCGTGCTTGTGCGGCCCGGTCTCGATATGCACGCCGTTCTCGAGAAAGATGTCGGCCGCCCGCAGGATGTCCTCGCGCTGATCGACCGCGTAGGTCACATGATGGAAGCGGCCGGTGGCGCCGGTGTGATCTTCCGAATAGGCGATGTCGTAGCTCTTGTTGTTGACCGTGAACCAGCAGCCGCCGAGCCGGCCATTGTCGAGCTGGATCTGTTCCGTCACCCGGCTGCCGAGCGCCTGTGTCATGAAATCGCGGATTTGCCGCACATCGGTCGCCAGCAGGTTCAGGTGGTCGAGCCGGCGCGGCGATGCACCGCGGCCGTGGTAACGCTGGGCGATGTTTTTCAGTGCCGGCCGTTCGTCGGGCGGTGGCTCATAGACCCGAGTGTCGTAGTAGAGTTCGAAGATATGGCCGTCGGGGTCAGTGAACCGGTAGGCGCGGCCATGGCCCTCATCGCCGTCGACCCATCCAAGGCCGCAGCCCATCTGTTCGATCGCCGCCACCCGCCGTGCAAGCGCCGGCTCGGACGTGGTGCGATAGGCGACATGGCCGATACCGGTAGTCGCGTGACGGCTAAGCTTCAGCGTGTGAAACTCGTAGTCGTCGAAGGCTCGCAAGTAGGCGCAGTCGCTCTCGACCCTGCTTGCCGTCAAGCCATAGATGCGCGTGAAAAAGTCGAGGCTTTCGTCGAAGCGATCTGTATAGAGCTCCACATGACCAAGATGCGCGACATCGAAACAGGGCTCGCTCATAGCCGTTCGCCAACGAGACTTGCGATCATATCGTCCCTCCCAAGACCCTATGACGCGTCACCTGCCAGGCAGGCTCCTCTGCATCAAGAGTGCCAGATGCCCCGCCCGTGCGCAAGCAATGAATACATGCCGGGGGAGTGGATGCTTCGTGTTGAGCCGGATGTGCCGATAATGCTCCACTGCAATACCGCACGGATTGCTCGATCCACGATTAATGTATACATTTGCAACGGTGGAGGAAGAGGATGGATGTGAGCAAGGAACGTCCGAACCAGCAGCTGTCCGCGCAGCCATCGGCCGCGAGCATGCCGAGCCTGCTCGACAACTGGTCGATCGAGGTGATGCCGCGCACGGCTGCAAAGATCGGCGACTTCCGGCAATTGCTGCCGGCGGGCACTCGCGTCTACCTTGCTCATATCGATGGCACGCCCATCGGCGACATGGTCGCCACGGCACGCCGTCTTCATCTCGAAGGGTTTGCGGTGATGCCGCATATCCCGGCACGATCTATCTCCGACGCTGGGACGCTGAAGGATTGGCTCGACCGCTACCGATCGGAAGCCGATATCCGCCAGGCGCTGCTTCTGGCCGGCGGAAACTCCTCCCCGCGCGGAACATTCGGCAGTTCCCTGGAGCTGGTGGAGACGGGGCTCTTCGACCGGATGGGCTTCACGAACCTGCATTTCGCCGGCCATCCGGAAGGCAATCGCGACATCGATGGCGATCTCTCGACACGGCAAGTCGATGCTGCCTTGCTGACGAAGCAGGCCTATGCGGAGCGGACGGATGCGCGCGTGGCGCTGACCACACAATTCGGATTCGATGCGAAGCCGATCATTGACTGGACGCAGAGGATCGCGGCGCTGGGTGTGGATCTGCCGGTGCATGTCGGCATCGCGGGGCCCGCCAGGCTGCAGACGCTCCTCAAATACGCGCTCTCCTGCGGCGTCGGCCCATCGCTGCAGATCCTTCAGAAGCGGGCGCTCGATGTGCGCCGGCTGCTGCTCCCCTACGAGCCGACCGAGATCGTCGATGAACTCGAGGCCTACAAGATGTCGCACCCGCAGAGCCTGCTGGCGCAGATCCACATGTTCCCGCTCGGGGGCATCGAGGCGGCGGTCACATGGTGCCGCAAGCGATCGCAAACACGCTGAGGCGGCTCCGGCTCTCGTTGCTGCGCAGGCTCGCACCTGGATCGTCACTGTGCTCTTGACCGGCGGCGCCTGCATCGCGAGCCTGTCGTAGGCGGAACTGATGTTTGCTGCCTTCTCACTAATCGCTGAATATGGGCGCCGATTACCTGCTGATGTCGATCGCCGTCGTCGTCATCGGTTGACAAGCGGTGTCGGGTAGAATTTCAACGTTCCTGGCATATGGGAAGCGACGTTGTTCATGTTCCTGGTGGTGTCAATGCTCAACACCTACGGCTTCGGAAGGCGTGCGGCTGATCATGGCCGGCGTCATCATCATCTGCGTCATCGTCGCCGCCAACCGACCCGCCGGCCAGATGCGCTAAGGTGCTGGTTGCGAACTCCTCTTCAGACCATTCGGATAGGCACCATGTCGATGCAGACCGCTTCACCCTACGAGATCCACGATCCCCGCTTCCGACACATGGTGATCAGAAGCGCGCGGCTGGAGGAACTGTACCGCGACTGCCGCTGGGCAGAAGGCCCCGTGTGGTTTGCCGATCTCGACTGCCTGATCTTCAGCGACATCCCGAACCAGCGGATGCTGCGCTACGTGCCCGATCATGGCGTATCGGTATTCCGCCAGCCATCCAACTTCGCCAACGGCAACACCCGCGATCGGCAGGGGCGGCTGATTTCGTGCGAACATGGCGGAAGGCGCATCACACGCACGGAAATCGACGGCAGGGTCACCGTGCTGGCGGACCGCTTCGAGGGGAAGCGACTGAATTCGCCCAACGACGTGGTGGTGAAGTCCGACGGCAGCATCTGGTTCACCGATCCGAGCTACGGCATCCTCTCGAACTACGAGGGCTATCAGGCCGAGCCGGAGCTTCCGACGCGCAACGTCTTTCGGCTCGATCCGGAAGACGGCGGCCTGTCGATCGTCGCGGAGGATTTCGGCCAACCGAATGGCCTGGCCTTTTCGCCGGACGAAACGCTGCTCTACATCGCCGATTCGGCTGCCAGCCATGACGAGACATGGCCGCGCCATGTCCGCGTCTTCGACGTCGTGGACGGGATGCGGCTCGTCAATGGCCGGGTGTTCTGCACCATCGACAACGGTCTCGCCGATGGCCTGCGGATCGACACCGACGGCAATGTCTGGACGACTGCCGCCGATGGTGTCCACTGCTTTGCGGCAGACGGCACACTGCTCGGCAAGATCCTCGTGCCGCAGACGGTCGCCAACCTGGCGTTCGGTGGGCCGAAGCGCAACCGGCTGTTCATCACCGCGACCAACTCGCTCTATTCGGTCTACGTCGCGGCGACCGGCGCGCAGTATCCGTGAGACGCAGTGCGGCCGCCCTCGAGGGAGCGGCCGCTAGCGCATCAACGGCGCATGTCGAAGAGCAGGGCACGACCTTCGGTGACCCACTCGATATCGGGCAGCACTTCGTCACCGACCTGCAGCCCGTCACCGCCCGCCAACCGCTCGCCATCGATCATCGCCAGACCTTCGATGATGTGGACGAAAGTCTTCCGGCCGGGTGCAACAGGAATAGACGTCCGCTCACCCGCTTCCGGTTCGGCCAGGAACACCCGCGTATCCGAATTGAGACGCAGGGCCGCGCCGTCTCCCTCGCCACTCGCGACAAGGGTCCAGTCACCCCCCGCGGCCGGTGGGATGGCTGCCTGCTGATAGCTCGGCGCGCCGCCGGTAGTGTCCGGGATCAGCCAGATCTGCAGGAAATGCGCCGGATCCTTGCCCGAGTTGTTCATTTCGGAATGGCGGACACCGGAACCGGCATACATCAACTGTACTTCGCCAGGCTTGATCGTCACACGCTTGCCCAGCGTATCCTTGTGGGCAAGCGTGCCGTCCAGCACGATCGTCATGATGTCCATGCCCGCATGGCCATGCTCGGAGAAACCGGAGCCGGGCGCGATGCGATCTTCGTTGATGACCCGCAGGGCGCCATAGCCCATTCGCGTCGGATCCTGAAATCCGCCGAAGGAGAAGGTGTGGTCGCTCCTCAGCCAACCGGTATCGGTATGGCCGCGATTGGTATTTTCATGGATCAGCGTCATGGCGTCTCTCCTCGGTCTTGGTTTGGTACCGGGAAGATGAGGCGGATTAGCTTGAAAGTTAAGAGCAACGGAATTCAGCATTCTATTACATACTGCGCAACAGTCGTCATTTCGGATGAGGCGACAGGCATCCGCCCGTTCAGATGAGACGATCCGAAATAAGTTGATTGGATGGCTCATATTTAGTAGGGGCGGGACAGCAACCACAGGCGCAGGAAACGGCGATGGGCGGGAATGTATCGGCAGCCAGCGCGGATCTTCGCGACAGTCACGCCTTCAGTACGGTATCCCTGACGTTCAGTGACGACGGGAGGACGCTTCTCGACCAGGTATCCGTGGATTTCCGCCCCGGTGAGATCTCGGGACTTGTCGGTCACAACGGGTCCGGCAAGTCCACCCTGCTCAAGCTGCTGGCGCGCCAGCAGCGACCGACATCGGGTTCGATCGGGTTTGCCGGGAGGCCGGTCGAGACGATCGGGTCGCAGGAATTTGCGCGGGAGGTTGCCTATCTGCCGCAGGACGTCAGTGCGGCGAACAGCATGACCGTCCGCGAACTCGTCGCCTGCGGCCGCTATCCATGGCATGGCGCTCTGGGCCGCTTTACCGACAACGACCGTTCGAAGGTCGAGGAGGCGCTGGCGCTCACCCATATGGACGCATTTGCCGACCGGTTGGTGGATACGCTTTCCGGCGGCGAGCGGCAGCGCGCCTGGCTGGCGATGTTGATGGCACAGGACGCAAGATGCCTGCTGCTGGACGAGCCGACCTCGGCGCTCGACATCGCTCATCAGATGGAAGTTCTGGCACTCGTGCGGCGTCTGTCGCGGGAGAAGGGCCTGAGTGTCATCATCGTGCTGCACGACATCAACATGGCGTGCCGGTTCTGCGACAGGCTGTATGCGCTGAAGCAGGGAAGGCTGATTGCTGCGGGCGCCGCCGCGGACCTGATGAACCCGCAGACCCTGCGCGACATCTACGGCGTCGAGATGAACGTGACGGCCCATCCGGCGCTCGACATTCCGCTCGCCTACGTATGCTGACCCTCGTGCAAAGCCCGCTATCGCGACGTTCGGTTCTCGGCCTCCTGGCCGGCGGTCTCTGCCTGCCGAAGGTCGCCGGCGCTTCGTCGTCGGCTCTGAAGGTTGCCAGTCTCGACTACGGAATGGCATCGACGCTCCTGTCGCTCGGCATCGTTCCGGTCGCCGTCGCATCGCTGGCGGACTGGGACCGCTGGGTGATCGAACCCGAAATGCCAGGTGAGGTGGTCGATCTCGGCTCCTCCTGGGAGATCAATTTCGAGGTGCTCGAAAGCCTGAGGCCCGACCTCATTCTGACGACGCCGTTCAACGCGGCGCTGACACCGCGCCTGGAGCAGGTTGCGCCGGTGCTGTCTTATGGTGTCTTCACGCCTGAAGGCGGCGACGTGCTGCCGAAGGCAGTTTCCGCGACACGCGCGATCGCCGCGCGGGTCGGACGTTCGGCAGAGGGCGAAGCCGTGATCGTCCGGATGGAAGAATTTCTAGACAGCTGCCGCAGGCGCCTCGAAAAACGCGCGCCGCCGCCGCTGGCACTCGTCAACTTCATGGACGCGCGGCATGTGCGGATCTATTCGGCGCCGGGTCTCTATCAGAACGTTCTGCAGAAGATCGGTGTCGAAAATGCATGGCCGCACCCCGGCAACTTCTGGGGGTTCGAGGCGATCGGGATCGAGCGGCTGGCTGACATCACTGATCCGCGGGCAAAGCTGATCGCTTTCGAGCCGGTGCCGGCCGATGTCCTGCCGAAGCTGTCGGAGAGCCCCCTCTGGCAGCAATTGCCGTTTTCGCGCCCGGGACAGACTGCGATCCTGCCCGGCGCACTGATGTTCGGCCTGCTGAACGAGGCGATGCGGTTCGCCCGGCTGATCACCGATCATCTGGAGGCGAGCACGTGACGGCGCGCCAGCATTTAGGCCCTCTGGCCGTGACAAGCCTGCTGATGGGAATGGCCCTGGTGCTCGCCTGGCAGCAGGCGAGCACGCATTCGCTTCTCCCAGCCGCCGGCCGGCCGCTCAGCATGGACGAGACGGTCTTCTACTTCTCGCTGCTGCCACGCATGGCGACCGCCCTTATCTGCGGCGCAGCGCTTGCCCTTTCCGGCGCGCTGTTCCAGCAGATCCTGCGCAACCCGCTGGCTTCGCCGACCACGCTCGGCATCTCGGCCGGTGCCAATCTCGCCCTCGTCAGCGCCATGCTGGTAATGCCGGGGCTGCTCGGCGCCGGACGGGATCTGGTAGCGATGATGGGGAGCGCCATCGCCGCCGGTCTGGTCTTCCTTCTCGGGGCGCGCCGAAGCTTCTCGCCGTTTTCGCTGGTCATGTCCGGCCTCGTCGTCAGCCTCTGGTGCGGGGCACTTTCCGCCGTCCTGCTGATGCTCAACGAACGCTATCTTGTCAGCCTGTTCATCTGGGGAGCGGGTTCGCTGTCCCAGCAGAGCTGGGCCATCCCGTTGTCGCTGCTCCCGAAACTGGGCATCGGCTTGCTGCTGGCGCTTCTGATCCTGCGGCCGTTGGCCGTCAACGAGCTGGGCGAGGCCGGTGCGACCGCACTCGGGCTCAGGATCGTCCACCTGAGGGTCGCCGTCGTGGTCATCGCCGTGGCATTGGCGGCCTTTGTCACCAGTGCTGTCGGGGTCATCGGTTTCATCGGTCTGGTATCGCCGACGATCGCTCGGCTGACGGGGGCGAGGCGGCCCGCGCCAATCCTGATCTGGTCGACGCTGATCGGCGCCAGCCTGCTCTTCCTCACCGACAGCGCGTTGCTGCTTGCCGCCGGCGCGTGGTCGGACCTGCTGCCGACCGGCGCCGTGACGGCCATCTTCGGCTCGCCATTGCTGCTCCTTCTCCTGCCAAGGCTGAAGACACGCCACCGGGTGGTCCAGGCGAGCGCGCCACGGCACAGCAGGCGGGTCTGGGGAGGTCGGCCGATTTTGGTCGCACTCGCGATGGCGGTTCTCCTGCTGGCCGTCGTGCTGTTCTTCGGACGCGCTCCGGATCTCAGCTGGACTTTGCTGCCCCCGGATCTCTGGTCCGATATCCTGCCGCTGCGGCTGCCGCGGATCCTTGCGGCCTTCGGGTCCGGAGCCATGCTGGCGGTCGCCGGCGCCATCATGCAGCGGCTGACCGGCAACGAGATGGCGAGCCCCGAATTGCTCGGCGTCAGCGCTGGCGCGACGCTCGGCGTGACGGTTGCCGTCTTCCTCGTCGGCGTCCCGGGGCTGCTCGGCCAGCTCGGCTTTGCTGCCATCGGCGCGCTGACACTCCTCGGCGTGATCTTCCTCCTTGCGGCGCGGTCAGGCCTGGCTCCCGAGCGGGTACTGCTGGCTGGGATCGCGCTCAGTGCCATGGTCGATGCCGTCGTCGGGATCATCGGTGCGAGTGGCGATCCGAGGACGATCTTCCTGTTGCGCTGGCTGAGCGGCTCGACCTACACCGCGACGATGGAGAGCGCTCTGCTCGCACTTGGTGCGGCGGCGGTTCTCGTCAGCCTCTGCCACCTCTGCCGTCGATGGCTGGATCTTCTGCCGCTCGGTCCGTCTGCGGCCACCGCGCTCGGCGTTCATCTGCAGCGGTCGCGCATCCTGCTGCTTGTGCTCGCGGGGCTCCTGTCGGCGGCAGCCACGATGAGCGTCGGACCGTTGAGCTTCGTCGGGCTGATGGGGCCGCATCTTGCCGCACAGCTTGGCTTCCTGCGCGCCCGCGAGCAGATCTGGGGCGGAGCCCTGTGCGGTGCGATCCTGATGGTGCTGGCGGATTGGCTCGGCAGAAGCCTGATCTACCCGTATGAAATCCCTGCCGGCATCGTCTCGGCGCTCATCGGCGCGCCCTTCCTCGTCCTGCTGATGCGGCGGTCGGGCTAGCGCGTCCTTGTTTGCCAACCCGCAGCCCCAGGCGAGCGTTTGCGGGGGATTGTCGAATCAAGTCTTGACGCGACTCGGAACGCGCTGCAACTCTGTTACGGCAGTCGAGCGAATATCCCGTTAAAAGCCGTTACTGTTGTGTGTCGCTGTTAACTCAGGCATGTGGCGTATGGAGCGGACGAATGGAATCAGGATATCGATTCGGCGGTCGCGTATGTCAGGACGAGTTTGACAGCGCGGCGTGACAGAAAAAAGGACATGCCGTCGATGGCGCGCAGCAAGGCAACGAAACTGAAGACGCAAGCCGGTGCGGAGATGCGCCAGCCGGCCGACGCGACCATTGCTGCCGATGCCCAGGCTCTGTCCGAGCAGCTGAAGTCGATGCGCGAGCGGCTGTTTCCGCCGACGGCGAGCAAGACGCTGCGGGCATTCTCGTCGGGTGAGGCGGCCAAGCTGATCGGCGTTTCCGACGGCTATCTGCGCCAGCTGTCGCTCGCGGGCGAGGGGCCACAGCCGGAAACCGGTGCCGGCGGTCGGCGGTTCTACTCGCTGTCGGATATCAACGCGTTACGCTCCTATTTGGCGGACCAGGCACTGGCCAAGGGCAATCACGCCAAGGCGCGGTCCTACCTGCCGCACCGCGATCCGTCGCGCGACGAACACATGCAGGTCATCTCGGTGACGAACTTCAAGGGCGGGTCGGGCAAGACGACCTCTGCCGTGCACCTCGCCCAGTATCTGGCGCTGACCGGTCATCGCGTGCTTGCCATCGACCTCGACCCGCAGGCCTCGCTTTCAGCGCTGTTCGGCTATCAGCCGGAACTCGATCTCACAGGCAACGACACTCTGTACGGCGCGATCCGCTACGATGCCGAAGCCCGGTCACTGTCCGACATCATCCGCCCCACCTATTTTACCGGACTTGATATCGTGCCGGGCAATATCGAACTGCAGGAATTCGAGCACGAGACGCCGCAGGCCTTGGCCCGCCGCCAGAGCGGCCAGGATTCCGGCCCGCTGTTCTTCGCCCGCATCCAGGCGGCACTCGATACGGTCGAAGATCGTTACGACGTGGTGGTGATCGACTGCCCGCCACAGCTCGGCTACCTGACCTTGTCATCGCTTTGTGCCTCCACCTCTGTGGTCGTGACCGTTCATCCGCAGATGCTCGACGTCGCGTCGATGAACCAGTTCCTGTTCATGACCTCGGACCTGCTGTCGGTTGTGCGTGAAGCCGGCGGCACGCTCAACTTCGACTTTCTGCGCTACCTGGTGACCCGCTTCGAACCGAACGACGGTCCCCAGACGCAGATCGTCGGGTTCATGCGCTCGCTGTTCGGCGACCGCGTGCTGACGGCGCCGATGCTGAAGTCGACAGCCGTCTCGGATGCCGGACTGACCAAGCAGACGCTGTACGAAGTCGGGCGCGAGAACTTCACGCGCAGCACCTACGACCGCGCCGTGGAGGCGATGAATGCGGTCAATGGTGAGGTCGAAGCACTGATACATTCGGCCTGGGGCTGGTGACCCGGGTGGGAAGGGCAAGATGATGGTGGGAAGCCGCAAAAACGAGCTGAAGGCGCTGTTCGGCGGAGGTCTGGCCTCGGCGCCTGCAAAGCCGTCCGTGACGCCGTCCGATGCCGCGGAAGGCAAGGAGACGCCCGTTCCACGCTCGGCTTCCGGCGCCATCAAGGCCATGGGACTGTCGCTTGGCTCTATCGCCAAGGATGCCGAGGAGGCGCGTGCGCTTCGCCAGGCACTGAATGACGGCGAGCGCATTCTCTCGGTGCCGACCGACCGGATCGAAGCATCATTCGTCGAGGATCGCCTGCAGATCGCCGATCATGACGACGAAGACTTCCTGGCACTGGTGGACAGCATGCGCGACAGCGGCCAGCAGGTGCCGGTGCTGCTGCGTCCTCACCCGACTGCCGAGGGTCACTATCAGACCGCCTATGGTCACCGCCGCATACGGGCGGCCTCGCGCCTCGGCATTCCGATCAAGGCGGTTGTGCGTCCGCTTTCGGATGACGAGCTGGTGCTGGCGCAGGGCAAGGAAAATGCCGAGCGTCGCAATCTGTCGTTTATCGAGCGCGCCATCTTTGCCCGCAATCTTGCCGGCCGCGGCTTTGAACGCAAGGTCATCGGCGAAGCGCTATCCGTCCAGAAGAGTGAACTGTCGCGCCTGATGCAGGTCGTTGACGCGGTTCCCGAGCGGTACATCCGGGTTATCGGTGCAGCGCCGAAGGCGGGTCGCGATCGGTGGATGAAGCTCGGCGAACTGCTGCAGCGGGAGGATCGGCGCGGCGAAGCCGATGCCGTGACGGCGAAGCCGGATTTCCTCAGGGCCGATAGCGACGGCCGATTTTTGATGCTGTTCGATCGGCTGTCGCAGGCGCCGAAAGCCGCATTACCGAAAGCCTTCGACGTGAAGGACGCTCGCGGTCGGCCATTCGCCCGCATGCGGCGCGATGGGCGCACCGCCCGCATCGATTTCTCGGCCGAGGTCGATCCCGCCTTCCTAGACGAGGCGGCAGAGGTTCTCGCCGATCACTACAACAGGTTCCTGGCGTCCCGAAAGACCGGCTGAGCGGCGGCGGGATCAAGCCCGCGCGGGACGACGGATAGGCCTTCGGGCCACTGCATCTAACTGACGCTCGAAAGGAAACACGAGAGCAAGAAAAAAGGCCCCCAAAACGTCACCATTTCGGAAGCCCTCTTCTATGTAGCAATTCGAGAGAATCACTTCCAAGGTCGAAAGTCAAGAGTCGGCGGCATTTTTGCCGATCCCGAAGCTGCGTTCTGACGCCTGATGGCTGCCGTCGAAGGACCTGCTTGCCTCCGAACGGAGACGACCATGGTCGACAGACTGGCAACGACGCCATTCGGCGGCGCGCCTTTGCGCGCGAAAAATTTTGTCCGCATGCGGGATGCAGAACGCCACCAGGAGCGGCTGCGCAACGGCGAAGGCGGCAATGAAACCGGTACGGCGGAGAAGTGGCAGTTGATCCGCGCCCTGACCGAAGCCCGCGATATCTATGGTCTCTCCGACCGTTCGATCGCGGTGCTCGAAGCGCTGACCAGCTTTCATCAGGATCGTCGGCTGGACGGCAAATCACCGATCATCGTCTTTCCCTCCAACGCAGAACTCTCGATCCGCTGCCGTGGAATGTCGCCCGCAACGCTGCGGCGGCATCTCGCCGCTTTGGTCGATGCCGGGTTCATCTTCCGCCGCGACAGTGCCAACGGCAAGCGCTACGCGCAGAGGAATGACAGCGGGCTTGTCGAGAACGCCTTCGGCTTCGATCTGGCACCGCTTGCCTTGCGCGCAGCAGAGATCTTCACGCAAGCGGACGCGGAGCGGGAGAGGGCGCGACAGGTAGCGAGAATTCGTGCCGAGATGACGCTGCATCTCAGGGACGTCGCAAAGACGATCGAGGCGGCACTGCACGAAAACCGCACGGGAGACTGGGAGGACTTTTCTCTCAGGCTGGTGGCTCTTTCAGGAAGAATACCGCGTGTTGCCGACGCCTCCTTGCTGAAGCAGCGGGCCGATGCGCTCCTGTGCCTGCGTGCGGAGGTTGAGGCAGCCTACCTAAATAGTCTTTCCGAAGAAGAAATGAGCGCCAATGAGTCCGCTTCTGAGCGCCATATTCAGAATTCAAATACAGACCTAAATTCTGAATTAAACGGCATTGACCCAAATACCCGGCCGGCCGCCAGCGCGGATGAACCTTCCCCTCGGCGCAGTTCATCGATCGGGCTGAAGCAGTTCCTTTCCTGCTGCCCGCAACTCAAGGATTACGCCCGTGACGGCATCAAATCCTGGAAGGATGTTGTGGCGACGGCGGATCTCGTCCGCTCAATGCTCGGGATCAGTCCGAGTGCCTGGGCGGAGGCGCGCAAGGCGATGGGCGAAATCGACTCCGCGATCGTCGTTGCGGCCATACTCGAACGCGCCGAAGATATCCGCTCCCCTGGCGGTTACCTGCGCGATCTGACCCGCAAGGCGGAAAAAGGCAGGTTCTCCGTTCAGCCCATGTTGAAGGCGCTGAAGGCGTGACGCGGGTTGCGCTCCGGTTCGGAGGTTGCACTCCAGGGGTCGGGCATGTCGCGACGCCTGGCTCGCGCCATGCCCGGCGGTTCAGAACCTGAAGGGTTGGCGAGAAACATTTGCATGGCAGTTTGCGAGCGGGCGTGCCAGTTCTTTGGCACGCGGCGGAGAGTATGTTAGAGGTTGCTTCGTCCAATCTCGTTGCCAGCGCCGCAGGATGCATGCTCTCTTTCGATGTCCGTCGTCACCCGGAATGCTCGCATTCATGCCGCTGCCGCACGACTTGCGACATCTGCGGATATCTACGGCGACTGCCGGATCGAATTTCTTGCAGGGACGTTTACATTTGCTACCCGGCATCTATTCTCAGCTGGGTATTCGTTTCTTTCCGTCAACCAAACCGCGGGTTTAGCTGGCATTTCTCGCTTGCAGACAATCTTGCCATTGGAGCCGCCCTTTGAATCCAACGGATCAGGATCTCGAAGCTTGCGCCAGCGAGCCCATCCGCATCCCGGCCGCAATCCAGCCGCATGGCGCGCTGTTCGTGTTGCGCCCGGAGGACTGGGTGGTCGTGCAGGCTAGTGCCAATCTGCGTTGCCACCTTGGTGAAATGGTCAGGCTCTCCGCTAGGCCGGAAGGCGAGATCGCCAATCATCTGGACGCGATCTCCAACTGGTATCGAAGCGACGAGGCATTCTTCCAGACATCGCTCGCGGGCGTGCAGATGACGATGATCGCCCACCGATCCGGCGGATCGGTCGTTGTCGAGGTCGAACCGGCCGATCCGCGTCCGCTGGACCAGGTGTTCGCTTCAATGCGCAGCTTTGCGCAGCGGCTGGCCAGCCAGCCGGATATCCCGTCCTCGCTGGATACGTCGGCGCAGTTCGTTCAGCGGCTGACCGGGTTCGATCGCGTCCTTGTCTACAGGTTCGACACGTCCTGGAACGGTCAGGTGGTGGCCGAAGCCGGCAATGGCAACCTGCCCTCCTATCTCGACCTCCGCTTTCCGAGCGGTGATATCCCCGCCCAGGCCCGGGCGCTCTATGCGACCAATCGCCTGCGCATCATTCCCGACGCAGATTACATGCCAGTGCCGATCGAGCCGTCAGACGATCCGGTGACCGGCGCACCCCTCGATCTCGGCTTCGCGCAGCTGCGCAGCGTTTCGCCCGTGCATCTGGAATACATGCGCAACATGGGCACCGGTTCATCGATGTCGGTGTCGATCATGGTGGACGGAAAGCTGTGGGGACTGATTTCCTGCCACAGCGTCAAGTCTCATCTCGTGCCGCATTCCATTCGCGAGGGTTGTGATTTCCTGGCCCAGTCGCTGGCGATGCGAATTTCGGCGCAGGAACGCACGGCGGATGCGGCAAGCCGCGTCGAGCTGGCGCAGGTGACCAGCCGGTTACTGGCGCGGATGTCGTCAGCCGAAGACTGGGTTGATGGTCTGGCTGGCGAGGATGTGCTTCTTCTCTCGCAGGTCAACGCGGCAGGCGCAGTGCTGGTGACCGACAGCGCTTACCGCCCGGTCGGAAATGTGCCGGATGAGGCTTCGGTTCGCGGTATCATCGCCTGGCTGTCGGAGCGCCAGGATCGGGATTTCCACGCAACCGATGCGCTGGCGCTGGAATATGCCCCCGCTGCCTCGTTCTCGCATCTCGCAAGCGGCATTATCGCGATCCGGATCTCTGAACTCTACCCGAACTGGCTGATCTGGTTCCGTCCGGAGGTGGTGCGCACCGTCAAATGGGGCGGCGATCCGCACAAGCTGGTGAAGGAGAGCGGACGCATCCATCCACGCGTGTCTTTCGATGCATGGCGGGAGCTGGTCCGCATGCAGGCCTCGCCCTGGCAGGAGGCGGAACGTGCCGCTGCGCGTGAGCTGCGATCGACGATCGTCGGCGTCGTACTGCGCAAGGCGGAAGAACTCGCCGAGATCAGCAACGAGCTGCAACGGTCCAACCAGGAGCTGGAGGCATTCTCCTACTCCGTATCCCACGATCTGCGGGCGCCGTTCCGTCACATCGTTGGCTTCGCCCAACTGCTGCGGGAGCGGGAGACGTTGCTGGATGAAAAATCGCAGCACTATCTGCAGACGATCTCCGACGCCGCGGTTTCAGCCGGCCGGCTCGTCGACGACCTGCTGCACTTCTCCCAGCTCGGACGGGCGTCCATCACCAACCGTCCGGTCGATATGGACAAGCTGGCTGCCGAGGTCGTGCGGACGATGAAGCTGTCCCATATGGAACGCAGCATCAACTGGTCGGTCGGCAAGCTGCCCGTCGCCAACGGCGATGCGACGCTACTGCGCCAGGTGTGGTTCAACCTTGTTGACAATGCCGTGAAATATACAAGCACGCGCGAGCAGGCGGACATCAGCATTGGCGGCGAACAGGTGGGCGACATGATGCTCTACTGGGTGCGGGATAATGGCGTCGGGTTCGACATGACCTATGTCGGCAAGCTTTTCGGCGTCTTTCAACGGCTGCAGCGGGCTGAAGATTTCGAAGGAACGGGGATCGGTCTGGCTTTGGTGCGCCGGATAGTCGATCGTCACAATGGGAGCATCAAAGCGGAAGGCGAAATCGATCGGGGAGCATGCTTCACCTTCGCCTTGCCGTCAGCTGAAAGGAAAGGCCGCGCTATTGCCTGAATTGCGTCCGATACTACTTGTCGAGGATAGTCCTCGCGACCTTGAACTGACTTTGGCGGCGCTGGAAAAGTGCCAGCTGGCGAACGAGATCATCATCGCCCGCGATGGCGCCGAGGCGATGGAATATCTGACGGCCTCGGGTAGCTTCCACAACAGGCCGCACGGGGATCCGACGGTGGTTTTGCTCGATCTCAAGCTGCCGAAGATGGACGGTCTCGAGGTGCTAGAAAGGGTGAAGAAGAATGAACGGCTGCGACATATCCCCATCGTCATGCTTACGTCTTCACGCGAGGAGCTGGATCTGGTCCGCAGCTACGAACTCGGCGTCAACGCCTTCGTGGTAAAGCCGGTCGAGTTCACGGAATTCTTCAAGGCTATTCAGGATCTCGGTGTCTTCTGGGCACTGCTCAACGAACCGCCACCAGGACAGATACGCAATGGCAAGCTTTGAACATCAGCAGCACCGCGATCCGGCCCGGATTCTGCTGCTGGAAGACAGCAACCTCGACGCTGAACTGATCTGCCAGCATCTGGAGCAGTTGCAGCCGGCGCCCGAGGTGCGGCGCGCCGTCAATCGTGCCGAATTCATCGCGGCGCTCGACGATATCGGCTACGACGTTATCCTTGCCGACTTTTCCCTCCCGGATTTCGATGGAATGGCGGCACTTCAGCTGGCTCACAGCCGTGTTCCGGAGACGCCGTTCATCTTCGTGTCAGGCGTGCTGGGCGAAGAGGCGGCGATCGAGAGTTTTCGGCGCGGTGCGACCGATTATGTGCTGAAGCAGCGGCTGATCCGTCTCGCGGCTGCCGTCGAACGGGCGCTCGCCGAGGCGAACGAGCGTGCGGAACGCCGTCGCGGCGAACTGCACCGCGAGCTTCTGGTGCGTGAACTCAGCCACCGGGTGAAGAACACGATGGCGATGGTCATGTCGATCGTCCGACGGACGGCCCGCAACACCGGCAGTGTCGAGGATTATGTCGAAAACCTGATGGGCCGTCTGCGCGCCATGGCCGATGCGCACGCGCTGCTGTTCGAGACGAACTGGAACCGTGCCAGCCTGATGGATGTCGTGCAGCGGACGCTTGCCGCCAAGGCCCATCATGCAAACCGTGTCGATGTCGCTGCCGGCTCCTATACGCCGTTCGATCCAAAATCGGCTCTCGCCTTCAGCATGGTGTTGAACGAACTCATCACCAACGCCATCAAATATGGATCGCTGAGCAACGACAGCGGCAGGGTGCTCTTGTCCTGGTCGATCGATCAGCGCGAAAACGGCGATGAGATGGTAAACTTCCGCTGGCAGGAGCGCGGCGGTCCGGAGGTTTCGCAACCGGGCATTCAGAGCTTCGGCACGACGCTGATCAAGCGGACGATCGAGTACGAGCTGCTGGGAGAAACCGAGCTGGATTATGCGAAGGAAGGTCTCACCTGCACGATCGCTTTTCCGCTTCGACCGATTGAAGAAGCGGCGCCGGGCGCGTCACTCTCCAGCTTCGGCCTGCATGGGACTGAAGACTTCAGACACTAGCTTCTCGAGACCGACCGGGCTCCAGGGTTTGGGGAGAAGCGGAAGCTCCCCAAGCTTCGAGCGCAGTTCGGGCAGTTCTGCATAGCCGCTGCAGACGACAACCGGCACGTTGTGCCGCTTCAGGCAGTCGATCACCGGAAAAGAGAATTCGCCGTTCAGGTTGAGATCGACGACTGCGCCGACGAGATCGAGCTCGGGGATGGCTTCGAGCGCCTGCGACACCCGGCAGAATGGTCCGACGACCTCAAATCCCAGGTCCGTCAGATGGTCTTCCATGTCCATCGCCAGAAGCATGTCGTCTTCCAGGACCAGGATGGCGGAACGGCGTCCACGCAAGGCTGTATTCACGCACTCATACTCTGTTGATCCAGCTTGATCGGCCAGTCGGTAATTGCCGCTGGCGCCGTCATTTTCAAGTAGCAGTGCGTCCAAACCATGCTTTTTCCAAGCCGGTGAGATCGCTCTGCATCAGGCCCGACCGGCGGTACCGTTGCGGATGGCAGGCTGGGAAGCTGACGTTGTCCGGTAGGAACATTGGCAGGCCTGGCCGGTTCGACCGGATGACGGCCATGACGGCTGGCGTTCTGCAGACGATGTTCCGGAGGCGTCTTGCGAACGCGGATCACGCATGGCGTTGACACGTCAACGCGCCTGAACAACCGGCGCTTTCCCAGGCTTTACGGAAGGAGAACGACATGAACCCAGTCCAGGCAAGCAAGGGCCTCGCATTGGTCACCGGTGCGTCCACAGGCATCGGTTACGAACTCGCCAAGCGCGCCGCTCAGGATGGTTACGATCTGGTGATCGCCGCGGACGAGGCGGAGATCGAGCGCGCTGCCGCCAGCCTCAAGGAATTCGGCGTCCAGGTGCAGGCAATGCAGGTGGATCTTGCGACGACGGAAGGCGTGCAGCGTCTCTCGTCTGCGGTTCGGTCGCTCGGCCGGCCGGTCGATCTTCTGCTCGCAAATGCCGGACGAGGCCTCGGGGAGGGTTTCCTCGACGAGGACCTGGAAGCGGCTCTGCGGGTCGTCAACACCAACGTGTCAGGGACGATCTCGCTCGTTCACGCCATCGGCAACGACATGCGCCGGCGCGGCGAGGGACGTATCCTCCTGACCGGATCGATCGCCGGCTTTATGCCGGGAAGCTTCCAGGCAGTCTACAACGCCACGAAGGCCTTCATCAACAGCTTCTCGTTTGCGCTTCGGGACGAGTTGAAGGGCACGGGCGTCAGCGTCACCTGCCTCATGCCCGGACCGACGGATACCGAGTTCTTCGAACGTGCCGAACTGCAGAACACCTCGGTCGGCCAGATGAAGAAGGACGATCCAGTGATGGTCGCCAAGCTTGGCTATGAGGCGATGATGGATGGCGAAGGCGACGTCGTCACCGGATGGAAAAACAAGCTGCAGTCGGCGCTCGCCAATGTTACGCCGGCAGGCGCTCTCGCGGCGGCACATCGCAAGATGGCTGAGCCGAACGATCACAAGCACTGAACTGTCAGCGAAGTTTGCCGGGCGACAGGAACGTCCGGCTGCTCGCTTGAGCGATGCAATCGGAAAGACCCCGCTGCGCTGACGCGCGACGGGGTCTTTCGTTGGTCATAGGATATGATGTGAGAAGGTCAGCCTAGTCCTTGGCCGGCTCGCCCTTGTCCATTGTCTTGCGATTGTCCTTGGCCAGCTTCTCGTCCTGGCGCTTGAGCTCGCGGTCGATCGTGTCGCGATCGCCTTCGGCAGGCTGCTCCTGAGGTGTGTTGGTGTTGGCTTCCATCGGATCCTCCATGGTATGGAGATCAACCGACAGTCCGACGGAATGTTCCGTGGCTTCAGCTGCGGGCTTAGCCGCCTGCGGGGACCAACGCGACAGGCGCTGGCGAGAGCGACTTCTGGATCCGTCCGCGGCCGACATCGATGACGTGGCGCATGGCGGCGACTGCCTTGTCCGCATCGCGCGAGGCAATGGCGTGAACGATCCGCAGGTGGTTGGTCGCGACCTCCTCGATCATTTCCGGCGAGGCGGCCGGCGATGAAAGCCGGAAGGCGATTGCCAGCGCGGCCTCGATCAGAGCACTTGCCGATCGCATGAACGGATTGCCGGACATCCGGGCGATGGCAAGGTGGAATTCCAGATCGACCTTGGCGATCGTCTCGGGGGAATGAGACGGATCGTCGAACCGCGCGGCGATGGCATAGAGGGCGACGATGTCGTCACTGGTCGCCCTTTCGGCAGCAGCAGCGGCCGCTGCGGGTTCCAGCGCCATCCGCATCTCGGCCAGGTACTCGATGAACACCAAGTCGACGCCGGCATCGCAGCGCCAGCCCAAGACGTCCGGATCGAAGAAGTTCCAGCTCGAGCGCGGCAGCACGCGCGTGCCGACCTTGGCCTTGGCCTCGATCAGGCGCTTTGCCGCCAGCGTCTTCATCGCCTCGCGCAGAACCGTGCGTGATACACTGAAGCGCTGCGAAAGCTCGGCATCACCTGGCAGAATGGAGCCCTCGGGGATGGCCCCGGAGACGATGGCATTACCGAGTTCAGCCACCACATGCGCATGGCTGCTGCCGCGCTTGCGTCCTGCGATGGTGGTCTCGAGAAGTCCCACTTATGTTCCCCTTGCCGCACGCGCCATGGCGCGTGCTTTCGAATACCAGATGATACCGCGCTGCAGGGCAATGAATACGAACAACAGGATGCCGATGACGATTTTCGTCCACCATGACGAGAGCGTGCCATCGAAGACGATGTAGGTCTGGATCAATCCCTGGATCAGGATGCCGACCAGCGTGCCGGCGACGAGACCGGATCCGCCTGTCAGCAGGGTCCCGCCGATAACGACCGCGGCGATCGCATCGAGCTCGATGCCGACGGTGGCTAGCGAATAGCCCGAGGATGTGTAGAGCGTGTAGGCGATACCCGACAGACCGGACAGAAATCCGGACAGCGCATAGATCGCGACCGTGGTTCGGCCGACGGCGACGCCCATCAGTTCGGCAGACTGGATGTTGCCGCCGAGTGCGTAGACGTTGGAGCCGAAGCGCGTGCGGCTGGCGATGATGCCGCCGACGGCAAACACCAGAAGCATCAGCATGGCCATTGCGGTCAGGCGTCCGCCGCCCGGAAGGCGGATGAAGGTCGCCTGGATGGCATCGATGAACGGATGCGAGATCGGTACGGATTCCGTCGAGACCAGATAGGCAGCGCCGCGGGCGAGGAACATGCCGGCGAGCGTGACGACGAAGGGGGGGATCGCCAGGAACCGGATCATCAGTCCCATCACCGCGCCGAAGGCCGTCGACAGGCAGAGCACCAGGATGAACGCCGTCAGCGGGTGGAGCCCGAGCGAACCGACCGCGACAGCGACGAAGACGCTGGTGAAGGCAATCACCGAGCCCACCGACAGATCGATGCCGCCCGACAGGATGACGAAGGTCATGCCGACCGCAGCAATCCCGAGAAAGGCGTTGTCGGTGAGCAGGTTCGCGATCACCCGGGTCGACAGCATGGCGGGAAACTGCGTGGCGCAGAGGGCGAAGGCGAGAATGAAGACGACGAGGGTCGCATAGAAAGGCAGGTTGTGGGACCGGGTCACGAGGTCTTCTCCTCCGTAGGTGCAAGCGCACGGCGTCGCAGGGCCGGCTTCAGGAAGCCGCCCATCGTCGCAAGCGCCGGCGACTGGAGGGTCAGCACGACGATGATGATGCTCGCCTTGATGATCAGGTTGAATTCCGGCGGGAAGCCGGAGACCAGAATGCCGGTGTTGATCGACTGGATGATCAGCGCGCCGATGAGCGACGCGGTGAGCGAGAAGCGACCACCGTTCAGCGAGGTACCGCCGATGACGACCGCGAGGATGGCGTCCAGCTCCAGCCAAAGGCCGGCATTGTTGGCGTCGGCACCACGGATGTCGGCGGTGACGATCAGGCCGGCGACGGCCGCCATGACCCCGGACACGGAGTAGACGAAGAACAGCAGGATCCGGGCGCGGACGCCGGCAAGCGCTGCGGCGCGGCGATTGATCCCGACCGCCTCGATCAGAAATCCGAGCGCCGACTTGCGCACCAGAAGCCCGACCAGCAGGCCCGCGGCGAGCCACAACAGCACCGGGATCGGCACGCCGGCGAACGAGCCGGAGCCGAGAGCGGAGAACTGGTCGTTGTTGAACGTCAGGATGACGCCCTCGGTGATCAGCTGGGCAATACCGCGTCCGGCAACCATCAGGATCAGCGTCGCGATGATCGGCTGGATGTCGAGAAGCGCGACGAGCGTGGCGTTCCAGATGCCGCAGGCAAGCCCGACGGCGAGCGATACCAGGATCACCATCGGCAGGGGATAGCCGTCGGCCACCAGCGAGGCGGCGACTGCGCCGCAGATGGCGATCACGGCGCCGATCGACAGATCGATGCCGCGGGTGGCGATGACCAGCGTCATGCCGATCGTCAGCAGGGCCACCGGTGCAGCGCGCACTAGAACGTCGATGAGGCTGCCGTAGAGACGGCCGTTCTGCATCGAGATCGACAGGAAGCCCGGCGACAGGATCGAGATCGCCGCGATGATGGCGAACAGGGCGATCAGCTGCGGTGCCAGCCGGCGCAACTTGCGGGACAGGTAGTCGAGCATCAGGCGGCCTCCGTCCGGCTCGGATCAGCGATCGCGTGCATGATGTTGTCGGCGGTGATCTCGCTGCCGCGCAGTTCAGCCACGTGCTGGCGGTCGGCGAGCACGATGACCCGGTGGGCGACAGCCGTCAGTTCCTCCAGTTCGGAGGAGATGACGACAAGGGCCATGCCCTGCTCGCACAGGCGCTCGATCATCTTTAGGATTTCCGCATGCGCGCCGATATCGATGCCGCGGGTCGGTTCGTCGAGGATCAGCAGCCGCGGGTCTGTGGCGAGCCAGCGGGCGAGGATCGCCTTCTGCTGGTTGCCGCCGGACAGGAACTTGATCGGCCGTGACGCATCGGCAGGACGGATGTCGAGCGACTGGATGAACTCAGCCGCCAGCGTCTTCTGGTGGCTCTGCGACAACGGGCGGTACCAGCCGGCCCGCGCCTGCAGCGCAAGCGCAATGTTTTCGGCAACCGAAAAGTCGCCGATGATGCCGTCGGTCTTGCGCTCTTCCGGACAAAAGCCGAAGCGCTGGGCGATGGCTGCCTCCGGGGAGGTGAGCGAGACGGTCTTGCCGTCGACCACGGCGCGGCCGCTGTCAGCCTGGTCGATGCCGAACATCAGGAAGGCGGTTTCGGTGCGGCCCGAGCCGAGCAGACCGGCGATGCCGACGACTTCGCCCGGCTGGATGGCCAGATCGAAGGGTGCGACGCTGCCGCGTTTTCCAAAGCCCTCGAAACGAAATGCTGCCTCGCCGACCGGCACGGACGTATCTGCGGCACCATGCGTTTCGTGCGTGAGGTTCTGCAGCTCGCGGCCGAGCATCATCGAGATGAGCTCCATGCGCGGCAGGTCCGCCAGCGGGCGGCTTCCGACCAGCCGGCCGTTGCGCAACACGGTCGCGCGATCGGCCACTGCGTAGACCTGGTTGAGGAAATGGGTGATGATAATGATGCCGAGGCCTTCGTCGCGGAGCTGGCGCAGCACCCGGAACAGCATCTCGACCTCATGATTGTCGAGGCTTGCCGTCGGTTCGTCGAGTACGAGCACCTTGCCCGACAGGTCGACGGCGCGGGCGATGGCGATGATCTGGCGGATGGCGACCGAATAGCTCGACAGCAGCGCATCGACGTCGATCGTCAGGCCGTAGCGGGACAGGAGGTTCTGCGCCTGGCGCCGCATCGCGCGGCGGTCGACCAGCCCGAAACGGCGCGGCTGGCGGCCGAGGAAGAGGTTTTCCGCCACCGACAGGTTTTCCAGCAGATTGACCTCCTGGTAAACGGTGCCGATGCCGAGGTTCTGCGCCTGCGCCACGTCGGTGGGGAAGATCTCCTCGCCGTCCAGGCAAACAATCCCCTGATCGCGGCGATAGACACCGGTCAGGATCTTGATCAGCGTCGACTTGCCGGCGCCGTTCTCACCAAGCAGAGCGTGGATCTCGCCGCGCTGGAGCGTGAAATCGACGTTCTCCAGCGCCACGTTTCCGAGGAAGCTCTTGCCGATGGCGCGAGCCTCCAGAAGGGGGGGACGATCTGACATTCAATGACTTCCGCGAAAAGCTTGCTGCATGGCGCCCGAAGGGGAGCTGCAGGACCGGTGCGGGGAGGGCCGCCTGCCCGCAGGCGGGCGACATCCCGAACTGGCAGAGGCCGGCAGCGCAGTGGCCCTGCCGGCCTGTACCGATGAGCGGACCGGAACGATCAGTAACCGAGACCCTTCTTCGCCTCGTAGACCTTCATCGGGTCATCGCTGGCGGTGTAGAGCTTGGACTCGGTCTGGATCCACTTCTTCGGTTCCTTCTTGTCCTTCAGGTAAGCTTCGAGGACGTCGAAGGCCGGACCCGCCATGTTCGGCGTCAGTTCGACGGTTGCATTGGCCTCACCTGCCGCCATGGCCTTGAAGATATCCGGAACCGCATCGATCGAGACGATCTTGATGTCGGTGCCGGGCTTCAATCCGGCTTCCTTGATCGCCTGGATGGCGCCGACAGCCATGTCGTCATTGTGCGCATACACGGCGCAGATGCCCTTGCCGCCGCCTTCGGCCTTGATGAAGCTTTCCATGACTTCCTTGCCCTTGGTGCGGGTGAAGTCGCCGGTCTGCGAGCGGGTGATCTTGATGTTGGCATGCGATGCAATGGCCTGCTCGAAGCCCTTCTTGCGGTTGATCGCAGGCGAGGAGCCGGTGGTGCCCTGAAGCTCGACCACCTTGCAGTCCTTGGCGCCGACATCCTTGACCAGCCAGTCGCCGGCAACCTTGCCTTCGTGGACCTGGTCGGAGGTGACGGCCGTCAGGTACAGGCTGTCGGGAGCCTCGATCTGCCGGTCAAGCAGGATGACCGGGATGTTCTCCTCCTTGGCTTCCTTGAGCACGGCATCCCAGCCGGTGGCGACGACCGGTGCGATCAGGATCGCATCGACGCCCTGGGCGATGAAGCCGCGCACCGCCTTGATCTGGTTTTCCTGCTTCTGCTGCGCATCGGCGAATTTCAGCGTAACACCGCGTTTTTCCGCTTCCTGCTTGGTCACGGTGGTTTCCGCCGCACGCCAGCCCGATTCCGAGCCGATCTGCGAAAATCCGACAGTCAGAGACTGCGCGGAGACGCTGGAAGCCAAAGAAAGTGTGAGGGCGACGCCAAGCGTCGAAAGTGCCAGTCTCATCATATCCTCCCAGAGATGAATTCAGCAAAGAACGATCTAGAGAGATCATATAATAATACTTTTGAAAAGCCTGAAATTCGCAAAAATTTCCGTGTTTCGGCCACGGCATTTGGTTAAATCGATGTAAATGGGCGTCTGGACGCATTAATGTTGCGCCGCAGCAAGGTTATGACGCTGCGCACAAAGCCACTGATCCCGCTTGACAACAGGGCGCCTGCACAAATAGTCATATTAATGAGCCAAGGCGTCAGGCGCCGGGAGGAAACCGCGGCTCATGCCGCGGAATGAATAAGAGTAGGCTTTGCAATGTTGAGACTTTTGCAGGTGTCCGTCGACGGACAGGTGCGCGTAGTGGCTTGGGACGGCGAGGGGGAGGCCAGGATCGTCGAGGGAGTGTCCTCGACCTATGAACTGGCACAGAAGGCGATTGCCGCCAACAAGAGTTTTGCCGATTTCATATCCGGCCAGCCAGTAGGCCCGGCCGTCGATCTGGCTTTGGCCGCGCGCGAAGACCGTCTGCGCTTGCCGGTCGAACATGCCGATCCAGCACATTTCATCGTCGCCGGCACGGGCCTGACGCATCTCGGATCGGCCGACGGCCGCGACAAGATGCACAAGGCAGCCCAGTCTGCCGAGAAGCCGACGGACTCGATGCGCATGTTCCTGATGGGCGTCGAGGGCGGCAAGCCGAAGCCCGGCGAAGCCGGCGTTCAGCCGGAATGGTTCTACAAGGGCGACGGCTCGCAGCTGAAGTCCACGGGTGAAGACCTGGTCTCGCCGGCGTTTGCACTGGATGGCGGCGAAGAGCCGGAGCTGGCGGCGATCTACCTGATCGGCCCCGACGGGACGCCCTTCCGCCTCGGCTTCTGTCTCGCCAACGAGTTCTCCGACCACGTGACCGAAAAGGGTAACTACCTCTGGCTCGCGCATTCCAAGCTGCGCCAGGCGTCGCTTGGACCGGAACTGCTGGTGGGCGAGCTTCCGAGCCATGTCGAGGGAACGTCCCGCATCCGGCGCGGTGAAAAGGTGATCTTCGAAAAGCCCTTCCTGTCGGGCGAAGCGAACATGTCGCACACCATCGCCAATCTCGAATACCACAATTTCAAGTACGATCTCTTCCGCCGTCCGGGCGATCTGCACGTGCATTTCTTCGGCACGGCGACGTTGTCGTTCTCCGAGGGCATAAAGACCGAGCCGGGCGACCAGTTCGAGATCTCGGCTGCACCTTTTGGGTTGACACTTGTCAACCGGCTGGCCGTGGCGGCTGAGTCGCCTGTTGCCATCCGGGCTCTGTGAGGCGTCATGGCTGACATTCGTCTCGCAATCGTAGGCCTCGGCAAGATCGCCCGCGATCAGCATCTGGGTGCGATCGACGCCATCGATGGTGTCTCGCTGGTTGCCGTCGCCAGCCGCAATGCCGGTCTGGACGGAGTGCGCTGTTTCACCGAAATCGACGAGCTGCTGGCCTCGGATGTCGAGGTCGACGCGGTGTCGCTGTGCACGCCGCCGCAAGGTCGTTTCGCCCAGGCGCGCGCCGCCCTTCTGGCCGGCAAGCACGTGATGCTGGAAAAGCCGCCTGGCGCCACGCTTGCCGAAGTCTTTGCGCTGGAACAGTTGGCGTTACAACAGGGCGTGACCCTGCACGCCACATGGCATTCGCGTGAAGCCGCAGCTGTCGAGCCCGCGCGTCAGCTGCTCGCAACGCGGCGCATCCGTTCGGTCCACGTCGAATGGAAGGAAGATGTCCGCCACTGGCATCCGGGGCAGGCATGGATCTGGGAACCGGGCGGTCTCGGTGTCTTCGATCCCGGTATCAACGCGCTGTCGATCGTCACGCGAATCATGCCCGAGGCGTTCCACCTCGTGTCGTCCGAGCTGTCGTTCCCGCAGAACCGCGCCGCACCGATCGCTGCAGATCTCGCCTTCGAAACGGCATCCGGCCTGCCGGTGACCGCGTCATTCGACTGGCGCCAGACCGGGCCGCAGACCTGGGACATCCGGATCGAAACCGAGGAAGGATCGATCGTCCTGACCCACGGCGGAAGCCGTCTGTTCGTCGACGGAGCGGCGCAAATCGTCGAGGAGGACCGCGAATACCGCAACCTCTACCGGCAGTTCGTCGAGCTGGTCGCGGCCGGGCGTTCCGATACGGATTTTTCGCCGCTGGTGCATGTGGCGGATGCGTTTATGCTGGGCAAGCGACACGCGGTCGACGCTTTTGAGGATTGACCGCTTCATGCGGATGTCCGTTTCACGCGCTTAACGAGAAGAAGACAATGTCAAACTCTGAAAATTTCCCGTCGACCGAGATCGCCGAAACCGATGCCAAGCGCGGTCAGGTGAACAAGTTGCGTTCGCGCGCCTGGTTCGACAATCCGGACAATGCCGACATGACGGCGCTCTACCTTGAGCGCTACATGAACTTCGGCCTCAGCCAGGCCGAACTGCAGAGCGATCGTCCGATCATCGGAATCGCCCAGACCGGTTCCGATCTTTCGCCGTGCAACCGTCACCATCTCGAGCTGGCACATCGCCTGCGCGAAGGCATCCGCGAAGCTGGTGGCATCGCCATCGAATTTCCGGTCCATCCGATCCAGGAAACCGGCAAGCGTCCGACGGCCGGTCTCGACCGCAACCTTGCCTATCTCGGCCTCGTCGAAGTTCTCTACGGCTACCCGCTCGACGGCGTCGTGCTGACGATCGGCTGCGACAAGACCACGCCGGCCTGTCTCATGGCGGCGGCCACCGTCAACATTCCGGCCATCGCACTCTCCGTCGGTCCGATGCTGAACGGCTGGTTCCGCGGCGAGCGCACCGGTTCGGGCACCATCGTCTGGAAGGCCCGCGAACTGCTGGCGAAGGGCGAGATCGACTATGCGGGCTTCGTCAAGCTGGTTGCGTCCTCCGCGCCGTCCACCGGCTACTGCAACACCATGGGCACGGCGACGACGATGAACTCGCTTGCCGAAGCGCTCGGCATGCAGCTTCCCGGTTCGGCCGCCATTCCGGCGCCTTACCGCGACCGCCAGGAGATTTCCTACCTGACCGGCCTGCGCATCGTCGAAATGGT
The DNA here is from genome assembly GCF_059415005.1 of Rhizobium sp. SAFR-030. NCBI lineage: Bacteria > Pseudomonadati > Pseudomonadota > Alphaproteobacteria > Hyphomicrobiales > Rhizobiaceae > Rhizobium > Rhizobium sp. SAFR-030. The sequence continues at coordinate 340,536 of NZ_JBPFDO010000002.1, forward strand.
GAAGGAGGATCTGAAGCCTTCCGACATCATGACCAAGGATGCCTTCATCAACGCTATCCGCGTCAACTCGGCGATCGGCGGCTCGACGAATGCGCCGATCCACCTCAACGGTCTGGCACGCCATCTCGGCGTCGAACTGACGGTCGACGACTGGCAGACCTACGGCGAAGAGATCCCGCTGCTGGTCAACCTGCAGCCAGCCGGCGAATACCTCGGCGAAGACTACTACCACGCAGGCGGCGTTCCGGCGGTCGTCAACCAGCTCATGAGCAAGGGCCTCATCAACGAGGACGCCATGACGGTCAACGGCAAGACGATCGGCGACAACTGCCGCGGCGCGATCATCGAGGACGACAAGGTCATCCGTCCGTTCGACCAGCCGCTGAAGGCGCATGCCGGCTTCCGCGTCCTGCGCGGCAACCTGTTCTCCTCGGCGATCATGAAGACCAGCGTCATCTCCAAGGAGTTCCGCGACCGGTATCTCTCCAACTCGAACGATCCGGAAGCCTTCGAGGGCACTGCCGTCGTGTTCGATGGTCCGGAAGACTATCACCACCGGATCGACGACCCGTCGCTTGGGATCAACGAAAACTCGGTGCTGTTCATGCGCGGCGCCGGCCCGATCGGCTATCCCGGTGCTGCCGAAGTCGTCAACATGCGCGCTCCGGATTACCTGCTGAACAAGGGCATCACCTCGCTGCCGTGCATCGGTGACGGGCGCCAGTCCGGCACCTCGGGCAGCCCGTCGATCCTCAACGCGTCGCCGGAAGCGGCCGCCGGCGGTGGCCTGGCGCTGCTGAAGACCGGCGACCGCGTTCGGATCGACGTGGGTCGCGGCGAGGCCGACATCCTGATCTCGGATGACGAACTGGCCGCACGTCGTCGCGAATTCGATGCGAATGGCGGCTATGCCTATCCGAAGCACCAGACGCCGTGGCAGGAAATCCAGCGCGGCATCGTCGGGCAGCTGGAATCCGGCGCCGTGCTGGAGCCGGCGGTCAAGTATCAGCGGATCGCCCAGACGGAAGGCATTCCGCGCGACAATCACTAAAGGCGCTTGCGGCAGGGATATCCCTGTCACCAATTGCCGGAAGACAGAACGGGATCTGCTCATTGCAGCGGGTCCCGTTTCGGACCAACCAACGGTGGACAGCCTGGCTGTCTACGGGGGATGAAGACGGGCTCGACGTGAGTCCCGCCGTTTAGGAGGAGAATTATTCGATGAAAGCTTTGAAGTATCTCACAACGGTTGCCATGTTCGCAGCCATGGCGTTTGCCGCTCCGGCCGGCGCTGCCGACAAGGGCACCGTCGGCGTTGCCATGCCGACGAAGTCCTCGGCCCGCTGGATCGCCGATGGCGACAACATGGTCAAGGTTCTGGAAGAGCGCGGCTACACCGTCGACCTGCAGTACGCAGAAGACGACATTCCGAACCAGCTCTCGCAGATCGAGAACATGATCACCAAGGGCGCCAAGGTTCTGGTCATCGCGGCCATCGACGGCACCACCCTGTCGGACGTTCTGCAGCAGGCTGCCGACCAGAAGATCCAGGTCATCGCCTATGACCGCCTGATCCGCGACACGCCGAATGTCAGCTACTACGCCACGTTCGACAACTTCCAGGTCGGCGTTCTGCAGGCCACCACGCTCGTCAAGGCTCTCAAGGCCGATACCGAGAAGGGCCCGTTCAACATCGAACTGTTCGGCGGCTCGCCGGACGACAACAACGCCTTCTTCTTCTACAACGGCGCGATGAGCGTTCTGCAGCCGCTGATCGACAAGGGCACGCTCGTCGTCGGATCGGGCCAGACCGGCATGGACAAGGTTTCCACGCTGCGCTGGGACGGTGCAACCGCCCAGGCCCGCATGGACGCCATCCTGTCCGCCTACTACAACGACAAGAAGCTGAACGCTGTTCTGTCGCCTTATGACGGTATCTCGATCGGTATCCTGTCGTCGCTGAAGGGCGTCGGCTACGGTTCTGGCGACATGCCGATGCCGTTCGTTTCCGGTCAGGACGCCGAAGTTCCTTCGGTCAAGTCGATCATCGCCGGCGAACAGTATTCGACGATCTTCAAGGACACCCGCGAACTGGCCAAGGTTACCGTCGACATGGTTGATGCCGTCATGACCGGCAAGGAACCGACCGTCAACGACACCAAGACCTATGACAACGGCAAGAAGGTCGTTCCGTCTTATCTGCTGAAGCCGGTTGCCGTCGACAAGACCAACTGGAAGATGCTGATCGACACCGGTTACTACACCGAAGCACAGATCCAGTAAGATCACACCTCACCGATGCGGCGGCCGGATCGGCCGCCGCATTTTTCCTATCCCATCGGAGATGATGGCATGCTCGCACCCGTGACTGCAGCCGAACCTTCAACGATCCTGGAAATGCGCGGCATTTCCAAATCATTCGGCGCGGTCAAGGCGCTGTCCGACGTCAGCTTCACCGTGCGCGAGGGAGAAATCCACGCGCTGGTCGGAGAGAACGGCGCCGGAAAATCGACCCTCATGAAGGTGCTGTCGGGCGTCTACCCGCATGGCTCCTACGAGGGCTCCATCATTTATGATGGTGAAGAGCGCAGCTTCCGCACCATCAACGATACCGAAGCGCTCGGCATCATCATCATTCACCAGGAACTGGCGCTGATCCCGCTGATGTCGATCGCCGAAAACATCTTTCTCGGCAACGCTCCGTCGCGGTTCGGCGTGATCGATCGCACGGCGGTCTACGAGCGGACCAAGGCGCTGCTGGCGAAGGTTGGCCTGGGCCGCGAGGCGCCCGATACGCTGGTGACCAATCTCGGTGTCGGGAAGCAGCAGCTTGTCGAGATCGCCAAGGCGCTGTCGAAGGACGTGCGCCTGCTGATCCTCGATGAGCCGACGGCCTCGCTGAATGAAACGGACAGCGCGGCACTGCTCGAACTGCTCAAGGAATTCCGCCGCCAGGGCATCACGTCGATCATGATCAGCCACAAGCTGAACGAAATCGCCGAAGTCGCGGATCGCATCACCGTGCTGCGCGACGGTCGCACCGTCGGCACGCTCGATTGCCACGACGGCCCCGTCGACGAAGACGAGATTGTTCGCCGCATGGTGGATCGGGATCTGGAGAGCCGCTACCCGAAGCGCGAGCCGAAGATCGGCGACGTGATCTTCGAGGTGGAAAACTGGTCGGTCTATCACCCGCAGCATACAGATCGTCAGGTGGTGAAGAACGTCTCGATGAAGGTTAGAGCCGGCGAAATCGTCGGCGTGTCGGGCCTGATGGGTGCCGGCCGGACCGAATTCGCGATGAGCGTCTTTGGCCGCTCCTGGGGACGCCATATCACCGGCACTGTGCGCATGCGCGGCAAGGAGGTCGACGTTTCGACCGTCAACCGCGCCATCGAGGCCGGTCTTGCCTATGTGACGGAGGACCGCAAGCATCTCGGCCTGATCCTTGGCGAGGATATCCGCAAGAACATTTCGCTCGCGAACCTGGTCGGCGTTTCCAAGCGCAGCGTCATCGACGACATGTCGGAAATGAAGATCGCCCAGGAATTCCGCACCCGCATGCGGATCCGTAGCCATGACGTTTACCAGGAGACCGGCAAGCTATCCGGCGGCAACCAGCAGAAGGTCGTGCTGTCGAAATGGCTGTTCACCGGCCCGGATCTGCTGATCCTCGATGAGCCGACACGCGGCATCGATGTCGGCGCCAAATATGAAATCTATTCCATCATCAACGAACTCGCGGACGCCGGCAAGGCGGTCGTGGTGATCTCCTCTGAAATGCCCGAGCTGATCGGCATATGCGACCGCATCATGGTCATGCATGAGGGTGAATTTGTCGGCGAAGTAGCCGGTGAAGGCGCCACCCAGGAGAACATCATGCGTGCTATCATGCGCCGCAAGGGGAGAAACGAATGACAACGCCAGAGACCACCGCACCCGCGCCTCAATCGGTTGCAGGCTTCCTGAAAGATAACCTTCGCGACTACGGCATGCTGCTGTCGCTGGTGGTGATCGTCCTGTTCTTCCAGTTCGCCACCGGCGGCATTCTCCTGAAGCCGCTGAACCTGACGAACATCATCCTGCAGAACAGCTACATCGTCATCATGGCGCTCGGCATGCTGTTGATCATCATTACCGGTCATATCGACCTGTCGGTCGGCTCGGTTGCCGGCTTTGTCGGCGCGGTGGCGGCGATGATGATGGTGCAGTACAGCTTCGACTTCGTCACCGCGAGCATCATCTGCCTGATCATCGGCGGCGTGATCGGTGCGGTACAGGGCTACTTCGTCGCGTATCTGAAGATCCCCTCCTTCATCGTGACGCTGGCCGGCATGCTGGTCTTCCGCGGTTTGATGATCGCGGTGCTGAGCGGCCGCTCCATCGGTCCGTTTGACCCGACGTTCCAGAAGCTCTCCTCGGGCTTCATCCCGGAATTCATTTCGGCAGAAGGCGGTCTCTACATCACGTCGCTGATCCTCGGCGTGGCGTTGGCCCTGCTGCTGGTCTGGCAGAACATCCGCAGCCGCGCCCGTCGCCTGTCACACGGCGTCGAGAGTGAGCCCTTCGGCTTCTTCGTCGGAAAGAACATCGTCGTTCTCGCCGCAGTCGGTTACATCGCCTACCTGATCTCGTCGCATCGCGGCATGCCGAACGTGCTGATCATCATGGCACTTCTGATTGTAGGCTATGGTTTCTTCACCAACCGCACGATCATCGGCCGACAGATCTATGCCGTCGGCGGCAATATCCGCGCCGCCGAACTGTCGGGCGTCAAGACCGCGCGTCTGACCTTCTTCACCTTCGTCAACATGGGCGTTCTGGCAGCACTGGGTGGCCTCGTGGTTGCCGCACGCTTGAACAGCGCCACCCCCAAGGCCGGCTCCGGCTTCGAGCTCGACGTCATCGCGGCCTGCTTTATCGGCGGCGCCTCTGCCTATGGCGGTGTCGGCAAAGTGACGGGTGCCGTGATCGGCGCCTTCCTGATGGGTGTGATGAACAACGGCATGTCGATCCTTGGTATCGGCATCGATTACCAGCAGGTGATCAAGGGCCTGGTGCTGCTTGGCGCCGTCTGCGTCGACGTCTACAACCAGCGCCGCTAAACGCAACGCCCACCCATCTTCAAAAGCCGCGGGATCGCAAGGATCCCGCGGCTTTTCGCGTATGTCGACACACATCCATGTCTTGCCAAATGGCAATTCATGACTATGTTGTTGCCGTACGGCAAGAGGGAGATGATGATGCAGTTGCAGCAGATCGTGGAGACGCCGGTTGCGGGCTCCAGCCCCATCATAACCGACGAGGAAGCAGGTGCTCTGGCGCGAACCACCGTCAATCTGTTTCGGGCATGGCAGCTGTCCGATGCTGAAGCCTGCACGCTGCTTGGTGGCATGTCGGCGCGCACCTGGGCACGCTGGAAGGAAGGGATCATCGGTCGCACTGACCGGGACCTGCGTATGCGCATGGCGCATCTCATGGGAATCCACAAAGGGCTGCGATACATCTTCAAGGATGCCGCGCGTGGTTATGCCTGGATCCGCAAGTCAAATGCTGCCTTCGGCGGACAGTCGGCACTCGACATCATGATGCGCGGCGAAATGGCCGATCTCGCGTCCCTTCGGGACTGGCTGAACGCCGAGCGGTCGGCGTGGTAGCCGCAGGTGCCGTTTCGCGAGACGTCCGATGGGCTCAGACGTTCCGCATCATCCGCTCCATCTACCCGCCGATCGACCTGTTCGAGGACATTGCCGATCCGCGCGACTGGGAAGCGCTGCTTTCGGTGGAGGAGAAAACCAACCCTCGCATACGGCTGGCTGTCGGCGATCTCGGAAAAGTGCCCGCCCACAGACGGGTGTCCGGACCGGGATCGAGCCTCTTGATGGCACCGTTCGTCCATTGCTCGACCGACAGGCCGGGCCGATTCACAGATGGCAGCTACGGCATCTATTATGCCGGTGACAGCGAAGAGGTCGCGCTGGCCGAAACCATCCATCATCATCAGGCCTTCATGCGCGCTACCGGTGAAGCCGCCGGATGGACATCCGATTTCCGCGTGTTGGTCGGGACCGTCGACCACAGGCTCGATGATGTGAATGGTGTTCCTGGCGTGCTTGATCCCGACGATTATCGGGCCTCGCAAGAGGAAGGCCGGGTGCGACGCGCCGCCGGAAGCGACGGGCTGTTGTGGAACAGTGTGCGCTGGTCGGGCGGCCAGTGCATCGGTCTCTTCTGGCCGGACGTCATTTCCGTACCGGCTCAAGGGCGCCATTACAGCTACCACTGGGACGGCGACCGGGTGGATTATGTTCGTCAGTACGATACGGGCAAGGTTTTCGCGGTCACCTGACGCTGAAGACGCCGGTCGATCACCCCATGCGCTCCGACGCATAGCTTCCCGGGCTCGGCGGAAAGACGATGGTGCGGTTGCCGTTGATGAATGTCCGCCGGTGGATGTGGGCGTGGATGGCACGCGCCAGCACCTGTGCTTCCACGTCGCGGCCGAGCGATACATAGTCGTCCGGCGATTGGGCATGCGTCACCCGCACCGTATCCTGTTCGATGATCGGGCCTTCGTCGAGGTCGTCCGTGACATAGTGGGCGGTTGCTCCAATCAGCTTCACGCCGCGCTGATAGGCCTGCTTGTAGGGATTGGCGCCCTTGAAGCTCGGCAGGAACGAGTGGTGGATGTTGATGATCTTGCCCGACATTTCGGTGCACATGCGGTCCGACAGGATCTGCATGTAGCGGGCAAGCACGATCAGCTCGGTACCGGTCTGCTCGACCAGGTCCATGATCCGCGCCTCGGCCTGCGGCTTGTTCTCCTTCGTCACCGGAATGTGGTGGAAGGGGATGTCGTGGTTCACCACGACCTTCTGGTAATCGAAATGGTTGGAGACGACGCCGACGATGTCGATCGGCAGGGCGCCGATCTTCCAGCGGTAGAGCAGATCGTTGAGGCAGTGGCCGAAGCGCGACACCATCAGCAGAACCTTCATGCGGCTTGACCCGTCATGGATCTCCGCCTGCATGCCCAACCTTTCCGCGATCGGTTTGAGGCCCTCCGCCAAATCGGCGAGACCAAGACCCGTTTCCGACAGAAAGCTGATGCGCATGAAGAAGCGGCCGGTATCGAGGTCGTCGAATTGCGAGGAATCGACGATGTTGCAGCCGTTCTCCGCAAGATAGCCCGACAGAGCCGCGACGATGCCGCGGGCAGTGGGGCAGGATACGGTCAGCACGTAGTTCTTCATCGTCGGTCTCCAAAGCCCGGACGGGCGAGGCGGGTTGGCGCGGGGCGGTGCCCCTCGAAGTGGGAAGGCAGCTACACCGCAATAGCCGAGGCACGCCGAATATCAAGGTCACATGCAGGATGCGCCGCCTTCTCTCGCAATCGACCTGGGTTGAAGCTTAGAGCCGACGGCGGGCTTTGCCATTCCGGTTGCGCCATCGGCCCGTTCATCTCCGTCGCAGCCGGCCAAAGCATCCTGAGCACCGGGTCACGGTGTTGGAGATCACAGGAAATCGCGCCGGTGACGTTTTGGCGGTGGACAGATCAAAAACGAGCAGCTAGGTCGTAATGATATTACATTACGGACGGCGAGAAGACGCAGAAGATCTAGGTTACGCTTCGCTTGACCAAGCAGCGATGCCACGTTTATCTGGCGCGGATGGTTCCTCACGCCCTCCATGGGGCAAGGGGATTAATAGGGAACTCGGTGCGGCATCTTTTTTAAGCTGCCAATGCCGGGGCTGCCCCCGCAACTGTAAGCGGAGCTGAACATCCTCGTGGCGCGCAAGCGCCATGCCACTGCGCCGAAAGCGCGGGAAGGCAGATGGGACGCGACTACCGTGAGCCAGGAGACCTGCCATCGATCGAAAAGTCCAAAGTCACGGGCGGGGATGCCCGGAACAGGAGTTGACCATGACCTTCTCTCGCATCAGCGAGCGCACTCTCTTGCACAGCCATATCCCCGGACGAGCCACATCGATCACCGGATGCAGCGCGTGACGCCTGCAATCCTGTTCTTTCTCACTCTGGGGTAATCCATGATGAAATTTCTAGCCCGCGGTGCCGGTACGGCAACCGCGATCCTGATGCTGGCCGCAGGTCTGTTGGGCGGCGAGGCGCAAGCCTCACCCACCATCTATCCTTTGACGATCCGGAACTGCGGGAGTGACGTCACTTTCCAGCACGCGCCGAAGCGCGCCGTGGCGATTGGCCAGAGCTCGGCGGAGATCCTCTATCTGCTCGGGCTCGGCGACCGCGTTGCCGGCACGGCCGTCTGGGTCGGCCCGGTGTTGCCGGGCTACGAGGCGGTCGACGCCAAGGTGAAGCGGCTGGCCGACAACGATCCGAGTTTCGAAAGCGTCATCGCGACGCGGCCGGATCTGGTGGCCGTGCAGTTTCAGTGGCACGTCGGAGCAAAGGGCACGGTGGGCACTTTGAAGCAATTCGAAGACCTGCAGGTGCCGGTCTACACATCGCCGTCCGATTGCACAGGCAAGGACAATTCGACAGGCGGCGATGGCGTTCGTGTCGCGCCGTTCACCATGGACCTGATCTACGCGGAAATCCGCGACCTTGCGAAGATCTTCGACGTGCAGGATCGCGGTGAGCAGGTGGTCGTCGATCTGCAGAAACGCGAAGCCGCGGCACGCGCCAAGGTCGCGTCCGCAAGCGGCGCGCTGTCGGCGGTTTTCTGGTTCTCCAGCGCGTCGCCGGCGGCCGATCCCTACGTGGCCGGGCGAAACGGCGCGCCGAGCTACATCATGCAGGCTCTCGGCATCCGCAACATCATCGATAGCGATGAGGAATGGCCGACGATCGGCTGGGAAACCGTCGCCAGGGCAAATCCGTCGCTGATCGTTGCGGCGCGCATGGACCGGCGCCGCTATCCGGCCGACGAGATCGCCGTCAAGCGCCAGTTCCTCAAGACCGATCCGGTCGCCAGCCTGATGGACGCGGTACAGAAGGGTCACATCATCGAACTCGATGCGCAGGCCATGAACCCGACCATCCGCACCATCGACGGGATCGAGATCCTCGCCGACGCGATCGCCTCGGCAGGCATCAGCCGGTGAGGATCCGCAAGCCCGCCATTCGTACCGCGGCGACTGTCGTCGCCCTGATGCTGCTTGCTGCTGCGCTGGGGCTCGGGGCAGCGATCGGCGAGACGCGGATACCGATAGACGTCGTTTGGAAGACGGTCGCCAACAAGGCATGGAACGCCGGCTACGCGGTGGACCAGATCGACGCCGGCATCATCTGGAGCTACCGGCTGAGCCGGGTGGTTGTCGCAGCCTGCTGCGGCGCCGCCCTTGCCCTCTCGGGTGTCGTCCTGCAGGCGCTGCTGCGCAATCCGCTTGCCGACCCCTACATCCTCGGCATTTCGGCAGGCGCTTCCACCGGTGCGGTGGCGGTGGCGATCCTCGGTTTCGGCGGCGGGCTGGTCGGCCTGCCGCTCGGCGCCTTCGCCGGCGCCGTTCTCGCCTTCGCGCTGGTCTCGCTGCTGGCCTGGAGGGCGGGCCGAGGGTCGGCGGCGATCATTCTTGCGGGAGTCGCCGGCTCGCAGCTGTTCCACGCGCTCACCTCGTTCGTGGTGACCAAGGCCGCCAATGCCGAACAGGCGCGCGGCATCATGTTCTGGCTGCTCGGCAATCTGTCGGGGGTGCGCTGGCCGGATGTCGGGCTGGCGCTGCCGGCGGTCGGCGTCGGGCTGCTTGTCTGTCTCGCCCATGCGCGGGCGCTCGATGCCTTTGCCTTCGGCACGGCCTCGGCCGCGTCGCTCGGGATTTCGGTGCCGCGCGTCTACGTGGTGCTGATTGGTGTTACGGCGATGATGACGGCCGTCATGGTGTCGCTTGTCGGCTCGATCGGCTTCGTCGGTCTGGTCATTCCGCATGCCACGCGCATGCTGGTCGGCATCCGCCACGGCGTCCTGTTGCCGGCGGCCGCGGTCACGGGTGCCGTCTTCATGATCCTCGCCGATATCCTGTCGCGGGTCCTCGTCGCAGGCCAGGTGCTGCCGATCGGCGTCATCACGGCCCTGGTCGGGGCGCCGGCCTTCGCCCTCATCATGAGCCGCAGGAGGACAAGCCTGTGAGGATCGACGCACGACAGGTCAGTTGGGCAAGCGGCACGACGAAGATCGTCGACGAGGTCTCGCTGTCCGCTGCCTCGGGAGAGTTCCTCGGCATCATCGGCCCGAACGGTTCCGGCAAGACGACGCTCATCAGCATGCTCGCCGGCCTGCGCCGGCCGAAAGGCGGAACCGTCGAGCTCGACGGCGCAGACATTGCCAGCATCGCCCGCCGTGATCTCGCAGCGCGGGTGGCGCTGGTCGAGCAGCAGGCGGAAACCTCCGAGCGGCTGACGGCGCGCCAGGCGGTAGAATTGGGCCGGACGCCGCATCTTGGCTTCTTCGACCCGTGGTCGGGGGCCGATGACCGCATCGTCGACGAGGCACTTGAAGCCGTCGACATGGCGGCGTTCGGCTCGCGCAGCTGGCACACCCTGTCGGGCGGAGAACGCCAGCGCCTGCATATTGCCCGCGCGCTCGTTCAGCAGCCGCAGCTACTGATCCTTGACGAGCCGACGAACCATCTCGACATCGGACACCAGATCGGATTGTTGCGTCTCGTGCGCCGGCTGCAGCTGACCGTGGTCGCTGCATTGCACGACCTCAATCATGCAGCGCTTTTCTGCGACCGGATCGCCGTCATGAAGCACGGCCGCCTCGTGGCGATCGGTGCTCCGGATGAGGTCCTGACGCCGGACCTAATCCGCGATGTCTTTGAAGTCGATGCACGGGTGGAAACGATCGACGGACAGATGTCCATCCGGTTTGCGGTGGAAGAGCGCGTGACCGAGCGGCCCGGCACGCGCCCTGATGCAGATCAGGCGGTCGGCTGCTTGGTCTTGCGCAGGTAGGGCAGCACGGTGTCGAACGAGCCGAAGCGCGCGATGGCGTCTTCGTTCGATACTGCCGCGGTGATGATCACGTCGTCGCCGTTCTGCCAGTTGGCAGGCGTCGCCACCTGGTGCTTTGCCGTCAGCTGGATCGAATCGATGGCGCGCAGGATCTCGTTGAAGTTGCGCCCGGTGGTCATTGGATAGGTGAGGATCAGCTTGATCTTCTTGTCCGGCCCGACGACATAGACCGAGCGCACCGTTGCGTTGTCTGCCGGCGTGCGGCCCTCCGACGTATCCCCGGCAGCTGCCGGAAGCATGTCGTACAGCTTGGCGATCTTCAGGTCCTTGTCGCCGATCAGCGGGTATTCGACATCGAAACCGGTGGCGGTGCGGATGTCGTCCTTCCACTTGCCGTGGCTTTCGACCGGATCCACTGAGATGCCAATGATCTTGACGCCGCGCTTGCGAAACTCGCCTTCGAGGCCGGCCATGGTGCCAAGTTCCGTCGTGCAGACCGGCGTGAAGTTCTTCGGATGCGAGAACAGCACCGCCCAGCCGTCGCCGATCCAGTCGTGGAATTGAAGCGGACCGACCGTGGTGTCCGCAGTAAAATCCGGAGCAACGTCATTGATGCGCAGCGACACGAGCTTAGTCTCCTTCAACTCAGGTTAGGGGCTCAACATAGGCGAAGTGGCGGCAAATGCGAGGGCGCCGATTTCAACTGAAGGCCGATAGCCGCAAAACCGTTCTCAGCCCGGCAGCGCTCGGAGCAGAATTGTGGCTCGGGCATGCAGCCGGCTTCCGCGAAACTTTGAAGGCGGGCACGAGATGCAGATCGAGACCTTTGACATTTCAAATACCTCTTCTTACAGCTTACCGAGACAATCATGGGGAGCAGGATCGACCAATGACGGAATTTGTCGAAACAGCTTTGGACCTCGAAATCACCGCGCACGGGCCGTATGCCAGAAGCAAGCCGGAGACCCGGCTGTGGCTGAGAATGCTGTCGACCACCAAGCTGATCTCGGGGGAGATCCGCAAGCGCCTGCGTGCCGAGTTCGGCGCCACGCTGCCGCAGTTCGACCTGATGGCGCAACTTTACCGGGAGCCGGATGGGTTGCGGCTTGGCGAGCTCTCCAAGCGCACCATGGTCACCAACGGCAATATTACCGGGCTGGTGGAGCGGCTGGAAGCGGACGGGCTGGTGGTGCGGGAAACGCCGACGGGCGATCGGCGGGTCACGGTCGCCCGGCTGACGGAGGCCGGGACGCGGCTTTTCTCCGCCATGGCTGCAGCGCATGAGGGTTGGCTGCGCGACATGATGGACGATGTCGACCCTGCGCTTGTCGCCTCTCTCTGGGAAGAGGTCGGTCTGGTCAAGGCGTCGGCGGCCAATCATCTGTCAAGCGTCGCGGAAGAGTGACGCCCGGAATGGACCTCCAGGAGATCATCGACGACATCCATCGCGCGCTCCAGCCGCGCCTTGGTGAGGGCAAGGTCGCCGACTACATTCCGCAGCTCGCCCATGTGGATCCGCGCAAGTTCGGCATGGCGATCATCGATCTCGATGGCAGGATCTACAAAGCCGGCGATTGCGACGAGCCGTTTTCGATCCAGAGCGTGTCCAAGGTGTTCACGTTGACGCTGGCGCTCGGCAAGCACGGCGAAACCACCTGGAACCGCGTCGGGCGCGAGCCGTCCGGTTCGGCCTTCAACTCCATCGTCCAGCTGGAGCACGAGAGCGGCAAGCCGAGAAACCCGTTCATCAATGCCGGCGCGATCGCCGTCAGCGATCTGGTGCTGGCGGGGCATACGCCGAAGGAGGCGATCGCCGAGATCGTCCGCTTCGTCCAGTACCTTGCCGACGATCCATCGATCACGATCGACCCCGAGGTGGCGCGGTCTGAAACGGCGACCGGTTTTCGCAATTTCGCGCTGGCGAACTTCATGAAGTCGTTCGGCAGGCTGGAGCATCCCGTCGAGCATGTGCTGGGCGTCTATTTCCATCAGTGTGCGCTGGCAATGACCTGCACGCAGCTGGCCCGGTCGGGCCTGTTTCTGGCCGCTAACGGCAAGAACCCGCTGACGGGACACACCGTCGTTTCCAGCCAGCGGGCACGCCGCATCAACGCGTTGATGCTCACCTGCGGCCACTATGACGGCTCGGGCGACTTCGCCTATCATGTCGGTCTTCCTGGAAAGAGCGGTGTCGGCGGCGGCATTCTGGCCGTGGCGCCGGGCCGTGCCTCGGTCGCGGTCTGGTCTCCGGGCCTGAACGACAACGGCAACTCCCTCATCGGCTCGCTGGCGCTGGAAATGCTTGCCAACCGCACCGGCTGGTCGGTGTTCGGCGCACCGGCCGCCTGACGGTCAAATAAATTTGGGAAGCGGCCGGAGCGGCCGGTTGCCTTTCCGGACCACCGACATATCTCTGCCACCAACCCCATATCTCAGGTCCCCCTGAACGTGATCATCCCCCTTCTCCGGGAGATGCGGCAGGCGAGACGGTGGCCTTTGTCGGCCCCGTCTCGCCAATTTATCCCTACCGATTTTGCCGGGGGGTGAACGGTTCCTCGCCATTGCTGCCGGACGCGACAGGCCCTAGGCTTGAGGCTCTGTCAGCTGCAACTTTCGGGGATCTTCCACATGACCGATATAGACATGATCGAAGCGGCGCGCCTGCGCATCGGTCGTCGCGCCCTCTACACGCCGCTTCTATCCTCGCCCTTCCTCGACGAGATTGCCGGCCGCCGGGTGTTCGTCAAACCCGAGTGCCTGCAGCGCACCGGTTCTTTCAAATTCCGCGGCGCATGGTCGGCCGTCTCTGCACTCGACCCGGAGACCAGAAGCCGCGGCGTCCTGGCCTTTTCCTCCGGCAACCATGCGCAAGGCGTGGCGCTTGCGGCGCGCATGCATGGAATTGCCGCGGTCATCGTCATGCCGTCCGATGCACCGCGTTCGAAGATCGAGAATACCCGCGCCTATGGCGCCGAAGTTGTCCTCTATGACCGGCTGACCGAGGACCGCGACCTGCTGGGCGCGCGTCTGGCCGAAGAACGCGGCCTGTCGCTGATCCGGCCATTCGACGAGCCGCTGGTGATCGCCGGGCAGGGGACGGTGGGGCTGGAAATTGCCGAGCAGGCGCGCGAGGAAGACATCTCGTCGGCCGACGTGCTGGTCTGCTGCGGCGGTGGCGGACTGACCTCCGGCATTGCGCTGGCGCTCGAAGCACGGGCGCCCGGGCTGACGGCGCGGCCGGTGGAGCCGGCCGGCTTCGACGATACCGCACGCTCGCTGAAGAGTGGACGGATCGAGCGTAACGAGGCGATGGGCGGATCCGTCTGTGATGCGATCGTCACCCCGCAGCCCGGCAACATCACCTTTCCCATCACTTCGCGTCTGTGCGGTCCCGGTCTCGTGGTCACCGATGAAGAGGCGCTGCGGGCGATGGTGCTTGCCTTCAACCGGTTGCGGATTGTCGTCGAGCCGGGTGGCGCGGTTGCGCTGGCCGCAGCCTTGTTCCGCAAGGACGAGATTACTGCAGATACCGTCATCGCCGTCTGCTCGGGCGGCAATGTCGACCCCGACGTGTTCGCAGACGCCCTGACGCGCTACGGCGACTGAGCCTCAGGCGTATGGATCCTGGCACGGGCGAGCAAGACGCCCGTGCCGTCATTCGCGCAAGATGGCGAAGGATTCGTAAGGCTGCAGCTGCAAGGTCGAACCGACCCTTTCGACCGGCTCGTAGTTGAAGATCAGGCTGCGGCCGGTGGTTGCCAACTCGTCCGGCAGTTCCAGCGACAGGGGCCGTGCGGAGAAGCTTGCCACCACCAGCAGCGTTTGTCCGCCGAGCGTGCGGGTGTAGACAAACACATCCGGATGCTGGTCGAGAAACAGCTGGAACCGGCCGTAGACGATCACGTCGTGCTGTTTGCGCAGCGCGGCGAGCTTCCGATAGTGATGGAAGACGGAGGACTGGTCGGCCAGGCCCGCGGCGGCATTGATGCTGGCAAAGTTGGGATTGGCTTCGATCCAGGGCGTGCCGGTGGTGAACCCGCCATACGGATCGGCGCTCCACTGCATGGGAGTACGGGCGTTGTCGCGGCCATTCTCGTTTGCGCCGCGAATGAAGTCCTCCGGCGACAGGCCTGCCTGCTGGTGCAGCCTGTACATGTTGAGGGTTTCGATGTCCTTGTACTGGTCGATGCTTTGGAAGGACACGTTGGTCATGCCAATTTCCTCGCCCTGGTAGATGTAGGGAGTGCCCTTCATCAGGTGCAGGACGGTCGCCAGCGTCTTGGCTGACTGGACCGGATAGCCTTTCTCGTCGCCGTAGCGGGAGAGGGCGCGCGGCAGATCGTGATTGCCCCAGAACAGCGAGTTCCAGCCATCGTCCGCCAGCGCATGCTGCCATTTTGAGAAGACGGCCTTGAGGGCCGGCAGATCGAAAGGCTTGGAACGCCATTTGCCGTAGACGGGATCCCATCTCTGCGTCACGTGCTCGAACTGGAAGACCATCGACAGCTCGCCGCGGTCACGGCCGGAATAGAGGAGGGCGGAGCTGGGGTTTACGCTCCAGGTCTCGCCGACGGTCAGCACCTCGCGAGCGCCGAAGGTCTCGCGGTGCATCTCCTGCAGATAATCGTGCAGATGGGCGCCGTCGCTGGTGATGCCGAGATCCACCTGCTTGCCGATGAGGTCGATGACATCCATCCGGAAGCCGGCAATCCCACGGTCCAGCCACCAGTTCATCATCTTGTAGATCTCGGCCCGGACGGCCGGGTTCTCCCAGTTGAGGTCCGGCTGCCGCCGCGAGAAGATGTGCAGGTAGTAGAGGCCCAGATGCGGATCGAATTCCCAGGCCGATCCGCCAAACGAGGACTGCAGGTCGTTCGGCGGCTCGCCGTTCGATCCCGGATCCCGCCAGACGTAGAAATCGTGGAACGGGTTGTCGCGTGACTTGCGGGCCTCTACGAACCAGGGATGCGCATCGGAGGTATGATTGACCACGAGGTCGAGCATGATGCCAATGCCCCTCTTCCTGGCCTCCGCCAGCAGCCGGTCGAAATCGGCGAGCGTTCCGAACTCCGGCGCGATGTCCTGGTAATCGGAGATGTCGTAGCCGTTGTCGTCCATCGGCGAGGCGAAGATCGGCGACAGCCAGATGACGTCGATCCCGAGCGTTTGCAGATAGTCCAGCCTCTCGATGATCCCCGGAACGTCGCCGATGCCGTCGCCGTTGCTGTCGGCAAAACTGCGCGGGTAAATCTGGTAGACCGTCGACCGGTGCCACCACTTGCGGTCGATGTTCTGGGCGGAACTTACGGGCTGGAGTTCGGACATTTTTTCTCTTCCTGGCAACCGGTCTGCTGACGGCATCACTGTTCGTCTGCTTCAGATAGGGCCGTTCGCGGGAACATCACCCCACCCCCACGGTTGGGTCCGCATGTTCACGTGAAAGCAAGGAGGCAGAGCATGAACAGTCGACTTCCCCCCGTCCCCGAGGACAATCGCAGCCCGAAGGGAACCGGAGATGCCGCCACGCCATCGACTGCTGCCGAGCGTACAGCCGACCCGGGCTCGAAGAACTTCGACAAGCAGGGCCAGCAGGGCAACTCCAAGGTCAACACCACCAATCAGGGCTACCAGCAGGATCGATAGGAGGCGCGCATGAGCACGTCCAGCAAACATCCCAACACCATTCGCCAGGGCGGTCCCGGCGCATCGCACGAAAACGCCAAGGCGCCGCTCGAAGTGAAGAAGCCGCCGGCCGACAGCGACGACCGCACGCGGTCGAAGGTGTCCGGTGGTGGCGGTGAGCACGATCGCAACCACACACACGACAGCGGCAGCAAGGGCGGCACGCATCCTGCCTGATGCCGGAACCGTCAGCACCTGAGCGAGGGATCCGCGCACCACGTGCGGGTCCCCTTTTCGCTACGGGACACCATCCACTGGCTTGTCTCCATCCTGTTCAGGGCATAGATTGATCGCCATCCTGTGAGAAACCGGTCAGGAGGCGCTCAATGACTGCCCACATCTTGGAAGGCGGCGCCATTTCATTTGGCGACCCGCAGTCTCCGTTTCTCTCGCCGCGGCGCGTGGCGGATCTGCTTGGCCTGACGCAGACCGAGCTAGCGCAGATGATCGGTGTCGCTCGCAACACGTTGGCCGGGACGGCAAGTGCGCGCAAAGTCGATCAGGCGCTGAGCCCGGTTGTCCGCATCCTGTCCATGGTCGTTGAGATGGCGGGTGACGAAAGCCGGGCGGCGGTGTGGTTCAAGCACCAGCCCATCCCCGGCTGGGCCGGCATGACGGCCTATGACCTCGTTCGCGAGGGCCGGGCGGACGAGGTTCTTCGTTACCTCGAAGCGGTACGGTCGGGCGTCTATGCCTGACATCGTCCTCTGGCGCGCCTATGTTCCGCGCTGGGCGTACGTGCCGCTGTCCGGTGAGGGTACGGCCCGGTTCGGTGGACGTTGGAATCCGATTGGGCAACCGGCGCTCTATGCGGCGCGGGAGTTATCGACCGCGTGGGCCGAGTACAATCAGGGCTTTGTTCAGCATCCGGCGCTGATCGTGCAGATGACATTGAAGGGTGCCCGGATCATCGATCTGACCGATCCGCAGGTGCTGGCTGCGCTGAGATCGGCACCCGAAATTCATGCCTGCGAGTGGCGCGCCGAGATGGCTGCAGGAAGGCGGCCGGAAACCCATCGCACCCAGGAGCGTTTGGTCGCCGACGGCTTCGACGGCCTAATCTATCCGTCGTTCATGTCGCCCGGCGGCACCTGCGTGGCGCTGTGGCGCTGGAATGATGGCGCCGGCCTCAGCCTTACGGTGACGGATCCCGAGGGGCGACTGCCGAAGGACGCTGCCTCCTGGCGATAGCCGGATGATCCACTCGCGGCATTCTGGCCGGCTGCCGATCCTGCCCTAGGTCATTACGACGTCGGTCAGACAAGGGAGGAAGAAGCATGATTATTCGGTCGGGAGGCTGCCTCTGCGGCGCGGTCCGCTACAACGTCAACGATGCGCCATTGCGCGTCGGTGTCTGTCACTGTGCCGACTGCCGCAAGGAAAGCGGCTCTGCCTTCGTCACCTTCGCCGTCTGGCCCCGCCATGCATTTTCCCACACCGGCGACGTGAAGCACTTCAATGGTCGAGGTTTCTGCCCGGCCTGCGGGTCGCGCCTCTTCAATATCGAGGAGGAAACCGTCGAGGTCCGTGTCGGCAGTCTCGACATGGCGCCGACGGACCTTGAGCCGACCTATGAGCTGTGGACCAAGCGGCGCGAAGGGTGGCTGGAGCCGCTGCCGGGCAAGGATCAGTTCGTCGAGGATCGGACCGGATGAGTGCCGGATCGACAATGGGCGTGCAACTGCTTCAGGCGCAGGCAATCGCATCGGCCGCCCATCAGGGGCAGACGGCAAAGACCGGCGAGCCGCTGATCGATCATGTCGCGCGCGTCGCAGCCGGTGTGCGCACCGAGACGGAGAAGACGGTCGCCTGGCTGCACGACGTTCTGGAGAAGTGCCCGGAATGGTCGCTGGAGCGGCTGAGCATGGCCGGCTTCGATGACGCCGTGGTTCAGGCGGTGGACGCCATGAGCAAGCGCCCGGGCGAGGAGTACCTGGCGCTTTGCCGACGGGCGATCGCCAACCCGCTGGCGCGTCCGGTCAAACGGGCCGATCTGCTCGACAATCTCGATCAGGCGCGGCGGATCGGCAGCGACACCCAGAAATACGAGGAGGCTCTGCGCCTGCTGACCGCAGAGCAGCCGTGACACTCGGCAGCGCCGCTTGGCCCAGCAGCCAGCGGCTGCGCCGGAACTATTACTTGCGTCTGCGGTTTGCACCGCACCATCGATGACGAGGAGAAGAGCGCAATGGAATTTTCGTCGAAAGTGGCGTTGGTCACCGGTGCGGGATCCGGAATCGGCAAGGCGACCGCGGTCGCGCTGGCCAAGGCAGGAGCCAAGGTCGGCCTCCTCAGCCATACCGCCGACGAGATCGACAAGGCGGTCGGCGAAATCAGCAACGCTGGCGGAGAAGCGATGGCCATCACCGCGGACGTCTCGGACGAGGCGGCGATGCGCAAGGCGGTTGGTGCTCTGGTGGAGCGGTATGGCAGGCTCGACATCGTGGTCGCCAATGCCGGCATCAACGGCGTCTGGGCACCGATCGACGATCTGAAGCCGGAAGAGTTCGACAAGACCATTTCGGTGAACCTGCGTGGCACCTACCTGACGCTGCACACGACCGTGCCGCATCTGAAGAAGCAGGGCGGCGCCATCGTCATCGTCTCGTCGATCAACGGCAACCGCACCTTCACCTCTCCCGGCGCCACCGCCTATTCCGCCACCAAGGCGGCGCAGGTCGCCATGGCGCAGCAACTGGCGCTGGAACTGGGCAAGCACCACATCCGCGTCAACGCCGTCTGCCCCGGCGAGATCGAGACGGCGATCAACGACAATACCAGCATGCGCGATCGCGAGGAGACAGAGGTGCCGGTCGAGTGGCCGGACGGTGAGATCCCGGTCAACGATGGCAAGCCCGGGAAGAGCCAGGATGTGGCCGATCTCATCCTCTTCCTCGCCTCTGAGCGCGCCCGTCACGTAACCGGCACGCCGGTCTTCATCGACGGCGGGCAGGGGTTGCTGCGCTAGACCGCTAGCGATCGAGGAACTGCTGCCATTGCATCTCGCCCATCAGGCAGTCGGCCTTGGGTTCGGCGGCAATGCGCTGCACCTTGGCGTCGGGTGTCAGCCCGCTGACCTCGAGCACCAGCTTGCGGCGGATGGCGACGGCGAAATCCTCGATGTTGTGCACGGGCAGGACGAACGAGCCTGGACCACCGATGACGCAGTCTCCGTAATAGTTGTCGAGCCCGCTGGACGTGCCGGAAGGCCGCAGCATCAGCGCCAGCCCGTTGATGATGATGCCGGCCTCCAGGGCCTTGTCGCGTGCCGGCTCGACAGGATCGCCGATATTGTTCGGACCATCGCCGGAAACGTCGATGACCCGGCGCATCCCGTCATAGCCGTTTTCGGTGATCGTTCGGGCGCCGAAGCCGATCGCCGCCGAGATCGAGGTGCGCCGCTGGGTGACGATGGAGCGCGCCGCCAGCTTGTCGGCGAAGGCCTTGGCGTCGTCGGCCGTCTCGATGATCTGCCAGTCTATGACCGAACTTGCATCGACCTCGCCGGCCCACTCGAAGTAGGTAATGGCGATCCGGCCGGTCAGCCCGTTGCGGACCGCGTTGATGAAGTCCTGGTGCTGCAGCGCGCCGATATAGCCCTCACGCTGGACGCGCATCTCCTCGTAATCCATGGAGCGGGAGGTATCGACCGCCAGGACAAGCTCCACGTCGACCTCGCCTGCGGCAGTCGCTGCTGCAGGAACGGCGGTCAGGTTCATCAGCATCGCGAGGGTGGCAAGCATGGCATTCCCTTCACAAGCGTTCGTGAACGGAGACTGTAACACAGGTTTTCCGAGGCACGATGGTGCGAGGGAGGGATGCTTTCACATGTCGGTGATGGATTGGCGGCCAATCAACGGCGGTCTTGCCCGCAGCGGCTCAGCCGTCGACGGGACGCGGCGTGCCGCTCTCGTCCAGCGCCACCATGACGAAGCTCGCCTCCGTTACCTTCTGCCGGCTTTCCGAAAATTGTCGGCGGACCCAGCATTCGACCGAAAGCGTCATGGAAGTCCGGCCGACGCCGGTGACGGTCGTGTAGATGCACAAAGTGTCGCCGACCTTGATCGGCTGGCGGAAGATCATTTCGCGCATCGCTGCGGTCACGGTGCGGCCCCTGGCGCGCTCCGAGGAGGCGATGCCGGCGGCCAGATCCATCTGTGCCATTACCCAGCCGCCGAAGATGTCGCCCGACGGGTTGGCGTCGGCCGGCATCGCCAGCGTGCGCAGCGTCAGATCGCCCTTGGGCTCGTCCTGTTGTTCCGTCATCGCAAGTCCCCTTTGTCGTTGTGCATCGCACAATAAATGAACGGCAAGCACTGCTGCTTCAAGCGACGTTCCTGCATGGCGGTATTGCGTCAGGTCATAGCCGCGTCAGGTCGGTCGGCCGGTTCTGCATCATGGCCTCCATCGAGAAGAAGCCGGTGACAGTGGAGAAATCGAAGTCGGTGATGAGCTTCTGGTAGAAGGCGTCATAGCCGCGCATGCCGCGCGTCACGACTTTCAGCAGATAGTCCCAGTCGCCGCCAATCCGATAGAAATCGACCACCTCGGGCAGCTTTTCGACATGGCGGCGAAAACCCTCAGCCCATTCCTTCGAATGGTGACGGGTGCGGATCATCACGAAGACCGTCAGGTCGAGCCCGAGAGCCGGTAGATCCACCGCCGCCTGCGAGCCCTTGAGGATCCCGCTATCCTGCAGCCGCTGCAGCCGACGCCAGCAGGCGTTCTGCGAAAGTCCGACCTTTTCGGCAAGCTCGCGCTGCGACAGCGATCCGTCGCGCTGCAGAAACGTCAGGATCCTCCTATCAATAGCATCGAATTTCTGTTCCTGATCGATCATATGACACACTCACCGCTGTATTTCAGACAGAATAGGCAATGAAAGCACCGCGATGCAACGTCTATCCTTCATCAGCGATGACATGAGGGGACGAATCGATGGCAAGCGCTGCAACGGGACAGACTTCTGACCTTCTTCAACGGTTCCGCGCCGAGCTCGAAAGTCCGCGGATCCTCGATCTGCTGGCCGAGGGGCTGATCGGTTCGGATGCGGTGGTCGACGGACCGTTCGGGCCAAAGCCACTCGTCTATGCCGATTATGTCGCCTCCGGGCGGGCGATGATGCAGGTCGAGACCTTCGTCCTGCGGCAGGTTCTGCCCTTCTATGCCAACAGCCACACGGAAGCTTCCTATTGCGGAGGCATGATGACCCGGCTGCGGCGCGAGGCACGTGCCACGATCGCCGCCTGCTGTGGCGCTGATGAGCGGCATGCCGTCATCTTCGCCGGGTCCGGAGCGACGGCTGGCATCAACAGGCTGGTCGCGCTGTTGGGTGCGGACCGGCCCGGCACCCGCGTCATCATTGGCCCCTACGAGCACCACTCCAACATCCTGCCATGGCGTGAAGCCGGAGCCGATATCGTCGAGCTCGGTGAGGCCGCTGATGGTGGGCCTGATCTGGGTGAACTCGAGGCCGTGCTGCAGGGATCCGCCGTCTTTGATCGGGTGATCTGCTCCTTCTCCGCGGCCTCAAACGTGACCGGCATCATCGCCGACGTCGCCGCGGTGACGGCATGTGTAAAAAGTGCCGGCGCGACGATCGTCTGGGACTATGCGGGCGGCGGTCCGTACCTGCCGATCTCCATGACGCCGCTGCCGGGTGCAGAGATCGACGCCATCGTCGTCTCACCGCACAAGTTCCTCGGCGGGCCTGGCGCCTCGGGCGTGCTGATCGTCCGGCGCGATGCCGTCATTCGCGAAAAACCGACCTGGAGCGGCGGCGGCACGGTGCGGTTCGTCTCGGCGAGCGGCCATGACTATTCAGGCAGCTTGGAAGCACGCGAAGAGGCGGGCACCCCCAATGTCGTCGGAGATATACGCGCGGCGCTCGCCTTCCTGGTCAAGGATGCGATCGGCAAGACGCGGATGGCTGAACGGAACGCGGAACTGGCGGAACGGGCGATCGAGACATGGCGGCATCATCCGCGCATCGAATTGCTCGGCTCGCTGACCGCCCAGCGGCTGCCGATCTTCTCCCTCCGCATTCGCGACGGCGAGGGCGGTCATATCCACCAGCAGCTGGTGACACGCATGTTGTCCGACCGGTTCGGTATCCAGGCGCGCGGCGGCTGTGCCTGCGCCGGTCCCTACGTTCATCGGCTCCTCGACATAGACGAGGCGGAATCGGCGCGCATGCGGGCAGCGATCCTTGCGGGCGACGAGATGGAGAAGCCCGGCTTCACGCGGCTCAACCTCTCCGTCCTTCTCTGCGCGGAAAAGGTCGACTTCATCCTCGACAGCGTCACCCAGCTGGCGAGCGACGCGGCGGATTACCGCCGGCACTACGGGTTCGATCCGGCGCGGGCCATCTTCTTCCCCCAGGCGGCCTGAGCGCAGGATTGCTCAGGCGGCATGCCGTGACAGCTGCTCGACGATGGCGTCGACCACGCCCTCCAGCGGCTGGTCGATATCGACCGTCACCGACAGCTCGTCGGCGGCCGGTGGTTCAAGCGCGGCGAACTGGCTGTCGAGCAGCGTCGTCGGCATGAAATGCCCGGTGCGGGCACCCATTCGACCGGAGATCACCTCCCGCGAACCGGCGAGATGCACGAAGATCACCGGCACCTTCGCCTTGTCGCGGATGTGGTCGCGGTAGATGCGCTTCAGTGCCGAGCAGCCGACAATCTTGGTGCCGTCACCCTCCGCCAACGCTTCGCCGACCAGCGTCAGCCACGGCCAGCGGTCCTCGTCAGTCAGCGGCTCGCCACGGCTCATCTTCTCGATATTGGCGCGCGGATGCAGGTCGTCACCGTCGAAATAGGTGGCGCCGATGCGCTTGGCCAGCGCCTCGCCAACCGTCGACTTGCCGGAGCCGGCGACACCCATCAGCACGAGGCGCTGCGGCGCGGGGGAAGAAGTCTGCATTTGCGCCATGGAGGAGATCCTGTCAGCTGTCATGTGGTTCCGGGTGGCGCATGCCCGGCGCCGGGGAGGCGTCAGGCAGGCCGTCAAGGCGGTATAGCGAGCGAAGGCTCACCCGACAAGGCAGGGCCCCACTGCTCGACGTCGCCGCCCCACCTTCACTCAGCCTGCGAGACGCCCGCCGTTCAGCGGCTCAGGCGCGCCGGTTGTCGAGGGAAAGCTGATCGGCAGGCCACGCAGTACACGCACCGCGAGGAACGCGAAGCACTCGGCCTCCACCGCATCGCCGCGCCAGCCGATGGTATCGGCCGACACCGCTTCGACGCCGGCGCGCTGGCGCAGCATCTCCATCAGCGTCGGATTGTGGCGTCCGCCGCCGCTCACCATCAGCTTTTTCGGCCGCTGCGGCAGGAGATCGAGCGCCTTGCCGACAGCCGAGGCGGTAAACGCCGTCAGCGTCGCCGCACCATCTTCCGGCCCGAGATCGCCGGCCATCTCGACGGTGAAATCGAAGCGGTCGAGCGATTTCGGATAGGCTTTGGTGAGATAGGCATGCTCGAGCAGCTTGGCGAGCCTTGCCTCGTCCACGGTTCCCCTGGCGGCAAGCCTGCCGTCGCGGTCCATGTCGCCAAGACCGTGCCGCTTGACGAAGTCGTTGATCGGGGCGTTGGCCGGTCCGGTATCGAAGGCGACAAGCTCGCTACGGCCATCCGTCCAGGTGATGTTGGCAACGCCGCCCAGATTGAGGATGGCGGTGTCGCCATCCTGCGCCACGCCCGACAGAAGCGCCGCGTGATAGGCGGCAGCAAGTGGCGCGCCCTGGCCGCCGGCTGCGACATCGGCGCTGCGGAAATCATAGGCGACCTTGACGCCGAGGATGGAACTCATCAGCCCGCCATCGCCGAGCTGGCGGGTGGCGCCCTTGCGGCCCGGCTGCGGCGCGCGGTGCAGCACCGTCTGGCCATGAAAACCGACGACGCCGATGTCAGCGAGCGACAGTCCGGCCTCCTGCACCAGCGCCCGCACCGCGTCCGACTGGGCACGCGTCAACTGTTCCTCGGCGGTTTTGAAGATCTCCGGCTCCGGCCCGTCGAAATTCCAGGCACGGGCCTGCGTCAGCGTCTCTTCCAGAAGGTCGCGGATCTCGCGCGGATAGGGCGCCAGCGTGTAGGCGCCGAACGCTTCGATCCGCTCGCCGTCCGTCTTCAGGAGCGCCACGTCGATATTGCCGTCGAGGACGGTTCCGGTCATCAGGCCGACGGCCCAGATTGGCTGCATCTGTGTGATCCCTCAGTGACTGTTGACGGCATCGCCGACGGCTGCGCGGAGCGCCACGATGCCGCTGTCGAAATGCCGGCTCGGATGAACGCGGTTGGTGAGCAGCGTCCAGGCGCGGCCGCGCTCGAAGTCGATCCAGAGGCCGGTTCCGGTAAAGCCTGTATGGCCGATCACCGAGGCGTTGCAAAGGCTGCCGCCCGACCATCCGTCATAGGACAGCTCCCAGCCATGCGTGCGCTTTGGCGAAAGCGGCTGGCGCATCCACGCGACCTTTTGGTCGCCGGAGGCGTTGCCCTGAAGAATACCGTGCGCAAAGTCGAGCACAGACGCGGCCGTGCCGAACAGGCCCGCATGGCCGGATCCCTGCAGCGCCGCGCAGTTTTCGTCATGCACTTCGCCCGACAGAAGGCGTCCGCGCCAGGTGCAGAATTCGGTCGCTGCCGTTTGCTGCGGATCGGCGGAAAAGCCGAAGCCAGCGCCGGGATCCATTTCGCGGACAAGCCGCCCCTCGATCCGCTCCAGCGCTATGCCGAGGAGGATGTAGTTGATGTCGGAATAGACCGGCGGTCCGGCACGCCATTCGCGCTGCAGGACGAAGGCGCGCAGCCGCTGCGGATCCCCATCATAGGTGTAGATGGGCTCGACGGCGGGGAAGGGGGTCTGGTGGCCGAGGCACTGGCGGAAGGTGACGGCGCGTTCCCAACCGTTCGGCGCATACTGCCGAAGGTCCGGAATGATGCTGGTCACCGGCGCATCGAGGTCGATGATGCCCTGTTCGGCAAGCGCCAAGATGCGCGGCGTGGTGAAGATCACCTTGGAGAGCGAGGCAAGGTCGAACCAGGTGGAGAGCGTCATCGGACGGTCGCCGCCGTCCCAGGCGCCGCCCGCGCGCTGGGCAAGGCCTGTCGCACGCGTCATCCGGTTCCCGGCAAGATCGACCATGCCAAGCACGCCGCCGGGGATGCGGCTGCTGTCGATGGCAGCCTCCAGGGAAGCAAAGGCGGCCTCGAAACCGTCCACAAAGGCTGGATCTCCGGCAATGTCAGTCTGATCCGCCACAGGCTTCTCCCTTCGTCATCAATCTCAGGCCTCGACCCGCGACCGGTGATCGTTGCCATGCTCGCGCCAGTCCAGTGCGGGCGGCTCGTAGCCGATCGGCCGCAGCAGGCTCGGCACCGAGCTCGTGTCGAGCGAGAAGTGCTCGCGCCGGCGTTCCATGGTCGGCACGGCAGCAATCAGCCGCTTCGTATAGGCATGCTGCGGATTGGCGAGGATGGAGCCGGCATCGCCGATCTCGACGATCCGCCCTGCATAGAGAACGGCGATCCGATGGGCGATCCGCTCCACCACCGCCATGTCGTGCGAGACGAACAGATAGGCGAGCTTCAGCTCCTTCTGCAGGTCGACGAGGAGATCGAGCACCTTTGCCTGAACGCTGACGTCGAGCGCCGAGACAGCCTCATCGAGCACCAGCACCGACGGATTGACCATCAGTGCCCGGGCGATGCAGAGCCGCTGGCGCTGGCCGCCGGAAAACTCGTGGGCATAGCGCCCCAGGCTGTCGGAGGGCAGTCCGACCCGCTCCAGAAGCTGCGCCATCCGGGTCTTCATCGGCGGGTCGATCCGCCCGCCCGAGGCAATCACCGGCTCGCCGAGCAGGCTTTCGACCGAAAGCCGCGGATTGAGCGAGGCGTAAGGGTTCTGGAACACCATCTGCACCGGGCGGCGACCGTGATCGTCGCCGCTTGCCGCGGTGTGGAACGCGCCGCGCGTCGGCGTGACGAGGCCGAGGATCGCCCGCGCTGTGGTCGACTTGCCGGACCCGCTCTCGCCGACCACGGCCAGCGTTTCGCCGGGCATCACCTCGAATGTAACGTCCTCGACGGCGTGCACCGCGCCCGTCTGGCGCCGCAACAGGCCGCCGGTCACCGGGAAACGGACGGTCAGACCCTCGACGGAGAGCGCCGGAGGGACTGCGGTGCCCGAAGGCCGAGTATAGTCATTGCGCGCATGCCGGCCGGCGGTGAAGTGCGGCACGGCTGAGAGCAGATGCTGCGTGTAGGCGTGTTGCGGCCGGTCGAGCACGTCGTCCAGCCGTCCGTGTTCGACGGCGCGGCCGGACTGCATGACCATCACGCGGTCGGCGATGCCGGCGACAAGGCCGATGTCGTGGGTGATGAAGATCATCCCCATGCCGGTCTCGCGTTTCAGTTCGGCAAGCAGCGCCATGATCTGCGCCTGGACGCTGACGTCGAGCGCCGTCGTCGGTTCGTCGGCGATCAGCAGGCGCGGGCTGCAGGCGAGCGCCATGGCGATCATCACCCGCTGCAACATGCCGCCGGACAGCTGATGCGGGAAATAGCCGAGCCGGCGCTTGGCGTCGGGTATGCGCACCCGGTCGAGTGCCTCCAGAGCGGCCGTCTTCGCCTGTTGGCCGGACACGCCGCGATGCAGGCGGAACGCCTCCTCGATCTGCCGTCCGATCGGCAGGACCGGATTGAGCGACGTCATCGGCTCCTGGAAGATCATGCCGATCTCGGCACCCCGGATCTTTTCGAGCTGCCGTTCGGGAGCATGCGCCAGATCGACAATGCTGCCATCGGCGCGGGTAAAATTGAGTTTTCCCTCGAGAATGCGGCCGCCGCCATAGTCGACCAGACGGTTGATCGACAACGCGGTCACGGACTTGCCGGAGCCGCTTTCGCCGACGATCGCCAGCGTCTCGCCGGCGTCGAGCGTGAAGTCGATGCCGTGGACAACGGGCTTTATCTGCGCGCCGCGGCCGAAACCGACCTTCAGGCCGGAAACGTCGAGAAGGCGGGTCATGCGAATGCCCTCCGCGCCTTGGGGTCAAGGACATCGCGCAGCGCGTCGCCCAAGAGGTTGAAGCCGAGGATGCCGAGCATGATCGCCAGCCCCGGAAAGGCGAGCAGCCACGGCGCCATTTCCATCAGGTTGCTGCTGTCGGCAAGCATCAGGCCGAGCGAGGAGGCGGGAGGCTGGGTCCCGAGCCCGAGGAAGCTGAGGCCGGCTTCGGTCAGCAGCGACCAGGCGAGCGCCAGCGTCACCTGCACGGTGAGCGGCGCGACGAGGTTCAGCATCAGGTGCCGGGTGAGGATGTAGATCCGGCTGCTGCCGAAGGTGCGCGCCGCATCGACGAAATCGCGCGACTTGATCGACAGGGCAGGGCCGCGCACGACGCGCGTGAAGATCGGCGTGTAGACGATGGCGATGGCGACGATGCTGGAGAACGTTCCGGTGCCGGCGACGACGACGATCAGCAGCGCCAGCAGAATGGCTGGGAAGGCCAGCAGCACGTCCATGCAGCGCATGACGAGCCCGTCCCACAGGTGGCCGAACCAGGCGGCCGTCAGCCCGAGGACGGTTCCGAGGGTCGCAGCGATACCGACCGACGAGAAGGCGACGAGAAACGACTGGCTGATGCCGATCATCAGCCGGCTCGCCACGTCGCGGCCGAACATGTCGGTGCCCATCCAGTGCGTGAGGCTCGGACCCTGCAGCCGCTCGACGCGGAACTGCATCAGCGGATCATAAGGTGTGAGGCCACAGGCGGCGGCGAGCGCCACCAGCAGATAGGCCAGCACGATGAAACCGCCGATGCGCCCGCTCGGGTGGCGGGCGAGGCTGCGGATGATCGATGTCATGAGCGGCCCCCGAGGCGAATGCGCGGATCAAGCGCCACGTAGACGAGATCGACCAGCAGGTTGACGATCATGAAATTCAAGGCGACGAACAGCACGCTGCCCTGCACCAGCGCATAGTCGCGCTGCAGGATGGCGTCGAGCGTCATACGGCCGAGGCCGGGAAGCGCAAAGATCTGCTCAACCAGCACTGCGCCGCCCAGCAGATAGCCGAATTCGACGCCGCTCAGCGTCACGACCGGGATCAGCGCGTTGGGAAGCGCATGGCGCCAGATGACATGGCGGGCCGGCGCGCCCTTGGCACGGGCAGTGCGCACATAGTCGTCGCCCAGCACATCGAGCATGGCCGAGCGCGAGATGCGGGTGACCGAAGCGGTGAAGGCAAGGCCAAGCACTGCCGCCGGCAGAATCATCTGGGTGAGGTTGGCGAGCGGGTCGACCGACAACGGCACGAACTCGCCCATGCTCGGCAGGATGCCGAAGCCGGCCGAGAGAATGTAGATGACGACGAGACCGACGACGAAGCTTGGCGTCGACTGGCCGATCATTGCCAGCACGCGCACGACGAGATCGGAACGCTTCTCGTTGCGGGTGGCGGCAAAGACGCCGGCCGGCAGGCCGACGGCGATCGCGATGATCATGGCGAGCACCGCCAGTTCCAGCGTCAGCGGAAAGCGGCCGAGGATCACCTCCAGCACCGGCTTTCCATAGGTGACGGAGACGCCGAAATCGCCGCGGACCAGGCCGGTGATCCACCGCCAGTACTGGGTGAGCCAGCTCTGGTCGATGCCGAAATAGGCCGAGAGCGCCTGCTTCTGCTCGGGCGTCAGCAGGCCGGCCTCGGTGCCGAGCATGGCGGTGATGCTGTCGCCGGGGATGAGGCGGATGGCGACGAAGACCAGGATGGAGACGCCGAGCATGACGATCGGAAAGGTGATCAGCCGTCTGGTCAGGTAGTTCATGTCGCGATCCGCCCCTTTAGCATTACGGCTTCAGGGTCGTCTTCGCCAGGCCGAACAGCGAGCCGTCGGGCGAGGAGACGAAACCGTCGACGTTCTGTTGCTGCGCGGTGTAGCTGAAGCCGGTGTAGAGCCAGATCCACGGAGCCTTTTCCGCCAGGTGCTTGTCGAAGGCGGAGAAGATTTCCTTGCGCTTGGCAACATCGGTTTCGACGCGGCCCTTCTGCATCAGGTCGTCCAGCGTGTCGTCGATGTAATTCGCCACCTTCTGCAGATTGCCGGTCTTGGTGAAGTAGCGGTTGTACATCGAATAGGGATCGGCACGGCCGCCGTTCAGCGCCACCGCCATGTCGAAGTCACCCTTCAGCCAGGTATCAACAAATACGTTCAATTCCATCAGCCGGATGTCGAGGTTGATGCCGATCTCCTTCAGCTGCGACTGGAGCACCTGCGCCTCGGAGGCGGCGGTCGGCGGCTCGCCGGTCGCGGCAATCACGGTCGCCGAGAAGCCATCCGCATAGCCCGCATCCGCCATCAGCTTCTTCGCCTTTTCCAGATCCTGCTTGTAGCAGAACAGGTCTTCCGGCTTGGAGCGGTAGGTCGGCATGGTGAGCGGACCGGTGATCTCGCCTTCGCCCAGCAGGGCCGTGTCGAGGATGTCCTTTCGGTCGACGGCGCAGGAGATCGCCTGGCGCACGGCAAGCTCGGTCATAGGCTTGCGCGACGGGTTGAGCTGCAGCACGTGGTAGGCGAGCACCGGCACCTTGTTGAGCTTCAGGGTCGGCACGTTCGGCACCAGCGTCGCGACCAGCGGATCATTGATCAGCGCGAAATCGACCTTCTTGGCACGCAGCGCGGCGAGGATGGCGTTCTCGTCCGGCAGCACTGTGATGTCGATGCCCTCGACACCGGTCTTGCCGCCCGCCCATTCGGCATTGGCGGTCAGCGTCTCGCGCACGTTCGGCTCCCACTTGGCGAGCTTGAACGGGCCGGACCCGACGGCCTGCGTGCCGACCTTGCCGGCAGCGATCTCGGAAGCCGGAACGATGGCGGCGTTGATGCTGCTCATCGCAGTCAAGAGCGGCACGTCCGGCTGCGACAGGTTGAAGACGACGGTCTGGTCGTCGGGCGTGTCGATGCTGGCGATCGACAGGTAATTCGCACGCGCGGCGGCGGCCGTCGCCTGGTCGAGAATGCGCTCGAAGGAGGCCTTCACGTCCTTCGACGTGACCGCCGCGCCGTTGTGAAACTTGGCCTTCGGGTCGAGTTTGAAGGTCAGGCTCTTTGCGTCGTCGGCAAAGGTCCACGAGGCTGCGATCGCCGGGATCGGCTGCAGGTTGGCGTCAAGCCGGATCAGCGGTTCATAGACGAGTTCAAGAAGCCGGATCGACGAGAAGGCCGTCTGCTTGTGCGGATCAAGCCCCGTCGCATCCTGCGACCAGGCCATCTTCAGGGTCGCAGCGCCGGCCTGCACGGGCAGTGCCACGCAGAGGCCAAGGGCGATTGCCGCCGTGGCGCAGGACATCAGTGAGTGTCGCAGTGTCTTGGTCATGTCATTCTCCCTCTTTTATCGTTGATCTTTGTCGACCTTACCCTGCACGGTGTGCCAGATCTCTGCCGGCATCGGCAATCGCCCTGCGCAAGAATCCCTCGGCCTTTTCGAGGGCGATCTCGGCCGGGCCGGCCGGCAAACCGGTGACCACCATCAGGATCGCCAGCTTGACGTTGCGGCCGCTGTCGTCGAGCGCCTGCTCGGCGATGTCGGCGGCACAACCGGTCGCCTGGACGATCATCCGGATCGCCCGTGCGTGAAGCTTCTGATTGCTGATCGCGAGATCGACCATCAGGTTCTCGTAAGTCTTGCCGATGCGGATCATGCTGGCCGTCGTCAGCATGTTGAGCACGAGCTTCTGCGCCGTGCCGGATTTCAGCCGGGTCGAGCCGGTGACAACCTCGGGACCGACGACAGGCGAGATCGCGATATCGGCAATCGTCGCCAGCGCCGAATCCGGGTTGCACGACAGGCCGACCGTGGTTGCGCCGATCGATTTCGCATAGTCGAGCGCGCCGAGCACGTAAGGCGTACGTCCGCTGACGGCGATGCCGACCACGACGTCCTTCTCGGTCAGCGAGATGTCCTCGAGATTGCGGCGGCCTTCCTCGGCATCGTCCTCGGCACCTTCGACCGCTCTCAAGATGGCTTTCGGGCCACCGGCGATCAGGCCGATGACCATGTCGTCCGGCACGCTGAAGGTCGGCGGGCATTCGGACGCGTCGAGAACACCAAGTCGGGCGCTGGTT
The DNA here is from genome assembly GCF_059415005.1 of Rhizobium sp. SAFR-030. Classification (NCBI taxonomy): domain Bacteria; kingdom Pseudomonadati; phylum Pseudomonadota; class Alphaproteobacteria; order Hyphomicrobiales; family Rhizobiaceae; genus Rhizobium; species Rhizobium sp. SAFR-030. The sequence continues at coordinate 372,272 of NZ_JBPFDO010000002.1, forward strand.
CCGGCGCCGCTGTAGATCAACCGTCCGCCCTGTCGGAACGCCCGTACGATCTCATCCACGGCGAGGGTGATCTGCGGGATGACTTTTTCCACGGCCAGCGGAACCAGCCGGTCCTCGTCGTTCATCACGCGCAGGATCTCACCGGTATCGAGGAGGTCGATGTCCATCGATTTCGGGTTGCGGGCTTCCGAAACCAACAGGTCGAGCTCGGACAAAAGACGCTCGTGGGACATGGATGATCACTCTTTCGTTGTCAAATTCGTAGGATTGAATATTCCGACTGTCAATCTGGATCGGGAATATATTATTCCTGATGAGGTATGGCGCGGCCTGTCGTCCGGTCGGTCATGCGGCCATTCCGGCCGCGCGTCGGGCAAGGATGATCGACCCGGAAACAGCATCGCCATCCGCCGGCTTCAATCTCCGGCGGACGTCCGGCGACAGCCATGGCTCGATCGGGCCGGACAGACCCCCGAGCAACGTCACCAGCTGTGCACCGAGCTCCACCATCCGTCGCACCAGCGCGTCGATCTGCTCCGCCGCCATCTGCACGATAAAGCGTGCCGCCGCATCGCCCTGGTCGGCGTGCCGCAGGACCATCGGCGCCAGCGTCGCATAGTCCGTGGCAGTTGCCCGGTCCATCCAGCCGACCACTTCGCCGGGCGTGTTGTCGAAACGGTTCATCACCTCAGCCAGCAGCGCCGTCTTGTCGCGCCTTCCGTCATGCGCGCGCAGTGCCAGCTGGATGGCCTTGAGGCCGAGATCCGCACCACTGCCCTCGTCGGAAATGGGGAATCCGTAGCCGCCGGCACGCAGCTCTTCGCCGCCGATGAAGGCCAGCCCGATCGAGCCGGTCCCGGCAATAACGATCGCCCCGTCGCGTCCGGAATGGGCGCCGAGGCAGGCGCAGGCGCCGTCCGAGATGAAGCTGGTGCTGGCGAACGGATGCGCGAGCGCCTTCAATTCGGCAAGCGAGCCAGCGCGGCTGACGCCGGCGATGCCGATGCCGGCATGCACGGTGGGCGCATGGGCGGGATCGAGCCCGGCCTCTTCGGCCGCCGCTCCCCAGGCGCGCATCAGTGACGCCCAGGCCTCAGCGACGCCGAGGCGCGTGGTGGCCGGACCGGACAATCCCTCGCCGACGACATTGCCGTCGATGTCGACGATGCGCGCCCGGCATCCGGTACCGCCGCCATCAACGCCGAGGAAAAGCACCGGCTGCTGCGATGGAACAGTCATTGCGAGATCCGCTCGATCTGCGCGCCGCACTGGGCAAGCTTGCGGTCCAGGTGTTCGTAGCCGCGATCGAGATGATAGACGCGGTTGACGATGGTCTCTCCCTCGGCCGCCAGCCCTGCCAGAACCAGCGATACGGAGGCGCGAAGGTCGGTCGCCATCACCTGCGCGCCCTTCAGCGGTGCACCGCCCCTGACGATGGCCGTCGAGCCGCTGAGTGTGATATCGGCGCCCAGCCGGCGTAGTTCCGGCACATGCATGAAGCGGTTTTCGAAGATCGTCTCGCGGATGATTGTCGTGCCGGAAGCCAGGCACGCGATGGCCATGAACTGCGCCTGCAGGTCGGTCGGGAAGCCCGGATAGGGTTCGGTAGCGATCTCGGCGGGCTTGCGCCGGTCCATGCCGCTGACCACGACGCCGCGGTCGCTCGGCCACAGCGTGATCCCCATGGCCTCGAGGGTCTGGCAGGCCGCCGCCATATGCTCGAGGCGGGCATTGACGAGCTCGATCTGTCCGCCGGCGACTGCGACGGCGGCCGCATAGGTGCCGGCCTCGACCCGGTCGGGGATGCCGTGATGGCTCGCAGCGCGCCACTGCGTCGGCCCGCGCACGAGGATGCGATGCGTGCCGGCGCCTTCGATCTCCGCCCCCATGGCGATGAGGCAATGGGCGAGATCGACGACCTCCGGTTCGCGCGCGGCGTTGAGGATCTCGGTGTCGCCACGCGCGCCTGTTGCCGCCATCAGCGCCGTCTCCGTCGCGCCAACTGAGGGACCAGGCAGGACGATGCGGCCGCCCGTCAGGCCGGCGGCAGCGTCCGCGACGATGTAGCCGCCCTCGACGGACACCGTGGCGCCAAGCGCGGAGAGGGCCTTCAGGTGCATGTCGACGGGGCGGGCGCCGATCGCGCAACCGCCCGGAAGCGAGACGCGTGCCTTGCCGAAGCGCACCAGCAATGGCGCCAGCACCAGCATCGTCGCGCGCATCTTGCGCACCGTCTCGTAATCCACCTCGCGCGGTTCGAGCCCGGAGGCATCGATGCGCACGGCCTTGGCATCCTGCGTCACCGCCGCGCCGTAGAAACCGGCAACGCGCAGCATGTTCTCCACGTCCGACACCTTGGGCAGGTTCGTCAGTTCCAGCGGAGCGGTGGAGAGGAGCGCGGCGGCAATCTGCGGCAGGCCCGCATTCTTGGCGCCGGCAATGGAGACGGCGCCGCTAAGCGGCTGCCCGCCGATGATGCGCAGTTGATCCATCTGTCTCTTTCCGGGGAAATTCGGCATGTCCGGTCCATGAAGGGCTGGTCATGCGGTTGATGCGGTCGGTATAATTCCGGATGATTTCGGAAATGCGAATGCAAAATTCCGGGCTCAGCGTGCTTCGCCTGTTTTTGACCGTCCCGAGAGGAACGACGCCATGTCCGTGCTCAACATCATCCGCGCCAAGCTGGACAGCATGACCGAGGCGGAACGGACGATCGGCCAGTTCATCCTCGACAATCCGGATCGCATGGTGACGCTGTCTTCCGCCGAACTGGCGTCCGCGACCGGGCGCAGCCAGTCCAGCGTCGTCAAGTTCTCGCAGAAGATCGGCTATGGCGGCTACCAGCAGCTGAAGCTCGCCGTGACCCGCGCCAAGGCGCAGGAATGGCAGGTGCCTTCCGGCATGATCCACGGCTCCATCGATGCGAGCGACGACTACATGACGATCCAGCAGAAGCTGGTGGCGAGCAAGGTCCACTCGATGCAGCAGACGATGCAGGTGAACGGCGAAGACAGCGTCGCGCGTGCGGTCAAGCTGCTGTCGGATGCGCGCCGCATCCATCTGGCCGGCGTCGGCGCCTCGTCGCTGGTGGCGCGCGACTTTTCCTACAAGCTGCAGAAGCTCGGCCGGATGGTGCTGATCGACAGCGACAGTCACGTGCAGATTGCCAATGCCGCGACACTTGGGCCGAGTGACGCGCTGTTTGCCATCTCCTACTCGGGCGCGAGCCTGGAAACGCTGCGGGTGGCGGAGCTCGCCGCCAAGCGCGGCGCGTCGGTGCTGTCGCTGACCGGCCTGCAGCCGAACCCGTTGACAGGCATCGCCCACCTGCATCTCTACACGATTGCCGACGAAGAGCGGGTGCGTTCGTCGGCCATCACCTCGCGCGACGCACAGCTGATCCTCACCGACCTCTTGTTCCTGATGCTGGTCCAGCACCAGGCCGATGCCAACGACTACATCCATGCCAGCGAAGCGGCTGTCTCCGTGCTGAAGGCCTGACCGACCGGTCATTTGACCGCTCCCGCCGTCATGCCGCTGATGAACTGCCGCGACAGTGTGATGTAGAGAATGATGACAGGCAGCGCCGAGAGGGTGAGGCCGGAAAACAGCACGCCCCAGTCGGTCCCGTATTCGCCCATGAAGGTCGTGAGGCCCTGGGGCAGGGTCTTCAGATCGTCATTTTGGATGAAGATCAGCGGAAAGAAGAAGTCGTTCCAGATCGGCACGATGTTCTGGATCGCCGAGATCACCATGGCCGGGCGCACCAGCGGCAGCATGATCGACCACATGATCCGCGCCTCGCTCGCTCCGTCCATCCGGGCGGCATCCTCCAGCTCATTGGGGAGGCTTCGGATGAAGCCGGTCATGATGAAGACGGTGGTCGGCAGACCCGTCGCCACATAGATGCAGATCAGCGACAGCCGCGAATCCAGGAGGCCGAAATCGCGCATCTGGATGAACAGCGGAATGATGGCGAGCTTCAGCGGCAGTGTCAGGCCAGCGAGGAAGAACAGCAGCACCAGGCTCGACCCGCGGAAATCATAGCGCGCGATCGCGTAGGCGGCCATCGTCCCGAGCGTCAGGATGAGGGCGATCGACGTGCTGGTGACGATGAAGGAATTGGCGAGGTAACGCAGGAAGTTGGTTTCGGTCCACACCCGCAGGAGGCTGCCGACATGGGTGAAATCCGGGATGGCGAACGGCGTCTGGAAGATCTGCGCGTTGGTCTTGAAGGCCGAGAAGATCATGATCACGATCGGCGCCAGCATGATCACGCTGTTGGCGATGAGGATGATCTGGATCAGCCCGTCGCGGCCAAGCGTCGCCAAGAGGCCTCGGTCGAAGGTGTCGCGTGCGGGGCGGTTCACAGCTGGATCTCCCGCTTGCGCAGATAGAGCGTCAGGAAGCTCGAGACGATGGCGATGAACACGAAGATCAGTACCGCGAGTGCGCTGCCGGGGCCGAAATTCTCAGCCGACGCGGACATGCTGCCAAAGGCGGTGCGATAAAAGTAGAGGCCGAGCACGTCGGTTGCGCCATGCGGGGCACCATCAATGCCGCCCATGATGTAGGGCATCTCGAACCAGTTGAAGGCGCCGACGAAGAGCAGGGTGAAGACGACGGTGGCGCTGGGCGCAACCAGCGGCCAGATGATCTTGCGGATGATCAGCCACTCGCTGGTGGTTTCCATGCGCACGGCATCGAGGATCTCGCCGGGGATCCGCTGCATGCCGGCGAGGAAGACGAGCGTCGGGAAGCCGACCATGTGCCAGGCATTGGCAACGACGATGGCGGTCAACGCGGTAGAATCCTGGCCGAGCCAGGGTTGCGCCAGGAAGCCGAGCCCGACCGAGCGCAGCGAGATGTTCACCACCCCGAACAGCGGATGCAGGAACAGCTTCCACAGGAGGCCGACGATGACCGTCGACAGGACGACCGGCAGGAACACCGCGATGCGATGGAAGCGGGCGCCGGGAAGGTCGCGCCAGAGGCAGTAGGCGAGCGCGAAGCCGACGCCGTTCTGCAGGATCATCAGGGCGAAGAAGACATAGATGTTGTGGACGAAGGCGTTGACCGTGCGTTCCGAAAACGGAAACTCGAACAGCACCCGGCGGAAATTCTCGAACCAGACGAAATCGCCGCGCACCAGCCCGCGCCACTCGAAGAAGGCGTAGGCGAATGCCGACAGGATCGGGTAGACGAGGAACAGGCACATGAAGGCCATCGGCGGCACGATCAGGGCCGTGATCCACAAACGCCGTCCGGTGAACTGGGTGGAGAGCATGCTTCGTCCCGTGCGAGTTTCAGGAGGTCGAGGGCCGCCGGAAGGAAGGACCTCCCGGCGGCTTTGCGCTTACTTCTTCTTGAACGGCGCGTACCAGGCGGCCAGACCATCGGTCATCGACTTGCCGACTTCGGCGGGCGTCATCTGACCGTTGAACAGCTTGCTGACGCCGGCCTGGATCAGGTTTGATCCGGTCGGTTCGCCGTAGCGGAAGTTGACGAGCGTCATGTAGGAGATCGAGTTCTTGTTAAGCTCGGCAACCTCTGCCAGCACCGGGCTGTCGAAGGTGACGCCCGGAACGGCAGAGACGTTGTTCAGCTCGTTGGCGAAGGCCTGTGCGAATTTCTTCCCCGCCACGTAGTTGAGGAATTTCAGCGCCGCCTCGTTGTCCTTGCTCTTGGCGTTGGCGGCAAAGCCAGAGTCGAAGAACAGACCGACGAGCTTCTCATCCTCGGCCTTCAGGCCGGGCGCCGGGAAGACGCCCATCTTCAGGTCCGGGTTCTGCTTGGCGAAGTTCGACAGCTCGAAGGAGCCGCCGGCGAACATGCCCGCCATGCCAGAGGTGAACAGCTGCTGGGCAGACGCGTAGTCGAGGCCGACGAAGCCTTCCGGGAAATAGGCGGAGATTTCCTTCAGCCGCGAGATCGCTTCGACGTAACGCGGATCGTTGAAGTCGGTCTTGCCGGCCATCAGGTCGTCATAGAAGCCCTTGCCCATGATCGACGAGGTGAGCGCCGAGACGATCGTCTCGTTCTGCCAGCCGGTCGCGGTGCCGTTGGCAAACGGCATGATGCCGGCCGCCTTGAGCGTTTCGCAAGCCTTGAGGAACTCGTCCCAGGATTTGGGCTCGGCGATGTTGTTCTTCTCGAAGATCTCGGTGTTGTAGATCACCAGCATGGTCTGGCTGGCGGCCGGAACGGCGTAGAGCGTCTTGTCGGAGCGCATCGTCTCCGAGGCGAGTGCCGGTTCGGAGAAGCCTTCGAGCGCCGGGATCTTCGTCTTGTCGAGCGGCATAAGATAGCCGGCACCGGCAAGGCTCTCGATGCCGCCATAGGTGCGGGTCATCATCAGGTCGGGACCCTTGCCGCCGGCCAGCGCCGTCGACAGGACCGTGTTGTAGCTCGTCGCCTCGAAGGCCTCGAACCTGATCGTCGTGCCCGGGTTCTCGGCCTCGAAATCCTTGAAGAACTTCTCGTATTGCGCCTTGTCCTCCTGGCGCCAGGTCCAGAAGGTGAGGTCTGCGGCGAAGGTCGCCGTGGCGGACATCAGGGCGGAGACGGCGAGGGTGGCTCCCAGAATGTAGTGTTTCATGTGTTCCTCTCTTTTCGCGTTGTATCTCTGCGGATAACTGGCGTGGTCAGACGGGCAGGCGCTGCGCCGTCTTCTGGCTGAAATAGTGGGCCTTGCCGGGCAGCAGCCCGAGCTTCACGGGCGTGTCGGGGGCAAGGTCGACATCCGGCGTCGCACGCACGGCGATCGGCGGCTCGTTGCCGATGCGCACGTAGACGAAGGCGTTGTCGCCGAGATATTCGGTGTAGACCACCTTTGCGGCAAGGCCTTCGGCCGCATCGACGGGGAGGATGGCGATCCCGTCGGGACGCATGCCGATCAGCAGGTCACGCTCGTCGGAGAGGGGCAGCTGCGACGGGTGCAGCGTACCGATGCCGGGTGCCGTCAGCGAATTGCCCTGCCGCTCGACGGGTAGCAGGGCCATGCGTGGCGAACCGATAAAGGCGGCGACGAAGGTGTTGGCCGGCGTTTCGTACAGCTCGCGGGGCGTGCCGAACTGCTCGATGCGGCCCTTGTTCATCACCACGATCCGGTCGGCGAGCGTCATTGCTTCCACCTGATCATGGGTCACGTAGACCGTCGTGCCGCCGATCTCGCGGTGCAGGCGGGCGATCTCCAGCCGGACGTCGGAACGCAGGGCCGCGTCGAGATTGGAGAGCGGTTCGTCGAGCAGCAGAACCTTCGGCTTGCGCACCAGCGCGCGACCGATGGCGACACGCTGCCGCTGGCCACCGGACAGTTCGCGCGGTTTTCGCTTCAGCAGCGGTTCGAGCTGCAGCATGCGGGCGGCTTCGGCGATACGCGTCTCGACCTCGCCCTTGGGCAGGCCCATCAGCCGGGCGCCGAATGCCATGTTCTCGTAGACGTCCATGTGCGGGTAGAGCGCATAGGACTGGAAGACCATGGCGATGCCGCGCTTGGAGGGGGCGACCTCGTTCATCCGTCGACCGTCGAGCAGGAACTCGCCGTCGGTGATCGGATCGAGCCCGGCGATCAGCCGCAGCAGAGTCGATTTCCCGCAGCCAGACGGACCGACGAAGACGATCAATTCGCGGTCGTGCATTTCAAGGTCGATGCCGTGCAGGACATCGGTCGTCTTGAACCGCTTCTTGATGCCGCTGAGTGTCAGTCGGGCCACGCTTGCTTCTCCTGTCGTCTGTCGATGTGTCGCCGGATGCTTGCGCCGGCGTTCCTCATGGCTCTATCGGTGCAGTGCCGCGTCGATGGCGTCGATCGTCTGCTGCGGTGTCACGTGATGGATGCAGAGCCCCCAGCCCGCCGAACGGGCGACTTTCACGTTGTCCAGAGAATCGTCGATGAAGACGATGTGCTGCGGATCGACGGCTTCCTGTTCAGCGAGCGCCTCGTAGCTGTCGAGGTCCGGCTTCTGCAGTCCCGTCAGGTGCGACACATGGGCGTGGTGGAACAGGTCGGGCTCCAGCAGCCGTTCGGTAACGTGCTGCCAGTGCAGGGCGTTGGTGTTGGAGAAGGCGACCACCCGATGCTCGCCACGCAGCCGGCGGACAAGGGCAATCATTGCTGGATCGCCCTGCAGGAGAAACTCGGTTTCGGCACGACGCAGTTCGGCAGGTGTCACGCCATGCAGGGCCGATGCCTCCTCGACGTAGGTTTTCTCGTCGATGAGGCCGAGACGAAAGGCTCGATCGAGTGCACCGAGAGCTTCACCGGCATTTGTCGACGAAGGACGGCTGACGGCGGATGACAGGATCGCGCGGCGCCGCTCCGGCGCAAGGCCGATGAACACGCCGCCGACGTCGAAGACGAACAGACGCGCTGGAACCTTGTCGTGTCGGTGATGATCCGCCATTTCGCGTATCCTCGTGCTCCCCGGGTCCGGTTGAGTTCCGGGACCTCTTGGTCCTCACACTGGCAAAGATGAAAGGAATTATCAATTCCCATTGTGCTTGCGATGAAGAATAAAATATTTGTCGAAAGGGAATAGCGGAGGAGGGGTTGAGAACTTGCGGCAGCAGCGCAAATGGCTGCAAGTGTCGGCAGCGCAAACCGCGCGCTCTACGCTCCCGGAGGCTCATGCTCGAACATCTGATCAGGGAATACGGAGCGCTGGCCGTCTTCGTCGGTGCCGCTGTCGAGGGCGAGACGGCGGTTTTCCTCGGAGGCGTATTCGCTCACCGTCAGCTGCTGACCTATTGGCAGGTGGCGCTGGCTGCCTGTCTCGGCTCATTCATTGCCGATCAGTTCTTCTTTCTCGCCGGCCGCTATGCCCGGGAATTCTCGCTGGTCCGCAGGGTACGATCGGCCCCGATTACCGCCAGGATCCTCGATCTCCTCGAACGGCATCCCACCGGCTTCATCCTGGCCTTTCGCTTCATCTACGGCATGCGCACCGCAAGTCCGCTGGCGATCGGCCTGTCGAAGATCCCGGCAATGCGCTTCCTTGTGCTGAATGCCATCGCCGCGATCGTGTGGGGGATCGCCATCACCACCATCGGCTATTTGTTTGGCAATGCCGTGGAAGCGCTGTTCGGCAGGCTGCGGCTGCACCTGCATCTGTTGATGGCACTTGCCGCTGGGCTGATCCTGATTGCCGCAGCCGGCCTGTACTTGCGCAGCCGGCTGCACTGGGCGCCGTCTTCCGAAGCGCCGAAAGACTGACGCACGCCCTCGTCGAGATCACCGGGTGATCAGGATGGCCCTGAAGTCGTTGACGTTGGTGCCGGTCGGTCCGGTCTCGAAGAGATCGCCGATCGCCTCAAACCCCGTGTAGCTGTCATTGCCGTCGAGCAGGCGTCGCGGATCAAGGCCCGCGGCACGCAGACGTCTGACGCTTGCGCCATCGGCGAACGCTCCGGCATTGTCCTCAGATCCGTCGATGCCGTCAGTGTCGGCCGCCAGCAGGTGCACCGCGTGACCGTCGAGCGCGATGGCAGCCGCCAGCGCGAACTCACCGTTGCGCCCGCCTCTGCCGCCCTTGGCTTTTATCGTCACGGTCGTCTCGCCGCCGGACAGCAACACCACCGGCTTCGCAAACGGACTGTCGCGGGTTTCGATTTCGCGGGCGATGGCCGCGTGAACGGAGGCCACGTCGCGCGCTTCTCCCTCGATCGAGTCCGACAGGATCGCCGCCTCGACACCATTCGCACGCGCCAGTCTCGCGGCCGCTTCCAGCGAAACGCCGGCCGAGGCAATGATGTGATGCGTGTGGCGGGCAAACACCGGATCGTCAGGGCGCGGCGCGTCGGCTGCCGACGAGTTGAGGTGATCGATCGCCGTTTGCGGCAGTTTCAGGCCGTACTGGCGCACGATGTCCAGCGCGTCGTGCCGCGTCGAACTGTCGGCGACCGTCGGACCGGACGCGACATGCGCGGGATTGTCACCGGGAATATCCGAGACGATGAGGCTCGCCACCCTGGCCCTGGTCATCGCCGCCAACCGTCCACCCTTGATCGTCGACAGATGCTTGCGCACGACATTCATCGCCGAGATCGGCGCGCCGGAGGCCAGCAGCATCTCGTTGAGCGCGATCTCGTCCTCGAGCGTCAGCCCGGGTGGCGGCGAGGGGAGAAGTGCCGACCCGCCGCCGCAGATCAGCGCGATCACCAGATCATCTTCGCCAAGTTCGCCGATCGCCTGCATCAGCCGTTGGCCGGCAGCCAGACCGGCCGCATCCGGCACCGGATGGGCCGCCTCGATGATCTCGATGTTGCGCGTTTCGCAGCCGTAGCCGTAACGCGTTACGACCACGCCTTCGAGCGGACCATCCCAGACGCTTTCCAGCGCCTTCGCCATTTGCGCCGCGCCTTTGCCGGCGCCGATCACCACTGTCCGGCCCTTCGGCTTCTCCGGCAGATGCGCAACGATGCCTGTCAGCGGATCGGCCGCGTTGACGGCCTCGAAGAACAGGCTCTTGAGGAAATCGCGGGGAGGGATCGGGGACATCGGCAGCTCCGTCAGGTGCGTCGGTCGGCGCGACGCGCAGTGGCCCATTTCTGCGGCGTAGCGAAGGCAGTTTCGCCGTCATCACCGCTGCGGGATCGGCGGCAGGATGCCATCAGAGCGACAGCACCTTGCCGGTGTTGAGGATATTGTTCGGGTCGAGCGCCCGCTTGATGGTCGCCATCAGCGCCAGTTCCTCCGGGCTCCGGGAGAGCTTGAGGTAGGGCATCTTGAGAAGCCCGATTCCGTGCTCGGCGGAGATCGTGCCGCCTTCGCGCGCCACCAGGCCAAAGACGAGCTCGGTGATTTCCTTGTGCGGCTGCTGCGCTCCGGCGGACGGAATATTGCAGACGAAATGCAGGTTGCTGTCGCCGATATGGCCGTAGCTGAGCCCGATAGCATCGGGCCAGCGTTGCGAGACGGCCGCTTCGATTTCAGCCACCAGATCACCGGCGGCGCTGGTCGGAACGCCGACGTCGAAGGCGGTCATCGGCCCCATCAGCTTGCCGTATTCGGAAACGCTTTCGCGCACCGCCCACAGGTCGCGCGCCTCGCGCTCGGAATTAGGAAGGACCGCGTCGGAAACCCAGCCCGCTTCCAGCGCATCGGAGAGCACCTGCTCCAGAAGCGCGCGGTTCTCGGCGGCATCGCGGCCGCCGGTCTCGATCAGCACATAGATGCCGTGCGGCTCGGCAAGCGCCCGGCGCAGGTCCGGCAGCCCGCCGGTCATGAAGTCGTAGAAGCTTGGCCACATGACCTCGAAGGAGGTGAGCGCCGACCCCATGCGCTGGCGGGCGCTTTGCAAAAGCTCGAGCATCGAGGGAAAGTCTGGACAACCGCAGAAGGCGCTGGCGAGGTCGGCCGGCTTGGCCTGTAGCCGCAGCACCGCGCGGGTGATCACGCCGAGCGTGCCCTCAGAGCCGACGAACAGCTGCTTCAGGTCATACCCGGCATTGTTCTTCAGCATCTTGTTGAGCGAGGTGACGATCGTGCCGTCCGGCAGCACGACTTCCAGTCCCAGCACGTGCTCACGCGCCATGCCGAAGCGAATTACGCGGTTGCCGCCGGCATTTGTGGAGAGATTGCCGCCGATGACGCAGCTATCGCGGGCGCCGAGATCGAGGCCGAGAAACAGCCCTGCCTGCTCAGCCGCCTGCTGCGCCACACCGAGCGGAACACCGGCCTGCACCGTCATGGTCGCCATTACCGGGTCGACTTCCTCGATTGCATTCATCCGGTCGAGCGACAAGGCAACGCCGCCGTCGATAGGCCTTCCGCCGCCCGCCAGACCCGTCAGCCCGCCCTGCGGCGTGACCGGCACCCTGAACTGGTTGCAGAGGCGAACGGTCGCAGAGACCTGCGCCGTGGTTCGCGGTCGCACCAGAGCCAGCGGCACGACAGGCGTCATGCCCGACCAGTCATTGTGAAAACGGACGGGAATGTCGTCGCCGGCGAACACATCGGCGCCAAGTTCGGCCTTCAGGCTCTCCAGGAAATCATTGCTCATCGGTGTCTGCCCAGGCTTTCTTGATCCAGCGTTCGAAAGGTGCCGGCGTCTGCTGACGGCAGTCCAGCATGCATGAGGTCCGGCCGCAAGGTCGCTGCGGCCGGACACCGGCGCGTCAGCGCAAGGCTTCGACCATCCGCTCGACAGCTGTCGTGAGCCGGGCCTTGTCGCGGAACACGCAGAGCCGGATGAAGCCCATCGACGATGAGCCGAACAGGTGGCCGGGGGCCAGGCCGACGCGGGCCTTTTCCAGGATCATCGAGCAGGCCTCGCGCGCATCCGGCACGTCGCGCATGCCGAAGAAGGCATACATGCCGCCCTTCGGCTTGGTCGGCAACACGATCGAGTTCACCTTCGACAGGCCCTCGTAAACGATGTCCATGCCCGCTTCGACGCGCTGGCGAATGTCGGCGACCAGCGGCTCGCCCTGTTCGAGCGCTGCCACGGCACCCGCTTGGATCACCGCTGCCGTGCCGCTGTTGATATACTGCGTCATCGCGGCGATCTGGGCGCCGACGCTTTTCGGATGAGTCAGCCAGCCGACCCGCCAGCCGGTCATTGCCCAGGCCTTGGAGAAGCTGTTGATGGTCAGCACGCGATCCTCCTCGTCGGAGATCGCCAGCATCGACGGTGCCACGTCGCCGTGAAAGTACATGCGGCCATACACTTCGTCGGAAATGATCCAGATGCCGGTCTGGCGGCTGAATTCCAACAGCGCTGCCATTTCTTCGGCGCTCGCCGTCCATCCGGTCGGATTGGCCGGTGTCGAGAGGAAGATCGCCCGGGTGCGCGCATCGCAGGCGGCAAACAGCCGGTCGAGGTCGAGCTTCCAGTCGCCATCGAAATCGAGAGAGACGGGTCGCGCCTCGGCACCCAGCAGGTGGATGGCGTTGTTGATGTTGGGCCATTGCGGCGCGACATAGACGACATTCGTGCCGACTTCGGCAATCAGTGCCAGCGCCACGTAGAGCGCCTGCATGCCGCCCGGCGCAACTGTCGAGCGGGTTACGTCGATCGTCCTGCCGTGAAGCCGGGACTGGTAATCGCTGATCGCCGTCTGCAGCCGGCTGGTGCCGCGCATGTCGGGCACGTAGAAGGTTTCGCCGTCGTCCAGCGACTTCTTCGCCGCCTCGCGGATGAAGCCGGGGGTGACCATGTCTCCTTCGCCGTACCAGAGGGCGATGACGTCCTCGAGCTTGGCTGCACGCACCGCCATGGCCGCGATGTTTTCGGTGTGCAGGTCCTTGATCTGGTCGCGGATGCCGCTGAACGCAGTCAGTGCCTGGTGTTTTGCGACGATGCGGCTGTCGATGGACGACATGTTTCTCTCCCGAAGTGATGCGGCACCCGATGGGGCACCGTGTTATTGGCAATGTGCGGTCAGGCGTCGGCCTGTCCGAGGTCGTGATAGAGGCCTGCCATGATCGCGAGACCCTCGCGCACGATGCCGACCGGCAGATGTTCGTTGGCGGCATGCTGCAGGCAGCCCGGATAGGAATGCGGGATCCACACGGTCGGCAGTCCGAGTTGATCCGAAAAGATGTTGTTCGGCAGCGAACCGCCGAGATTGGGCAGGATGGCCGGCGCGCTTCCTGTGGTCTTCTCGATGGATGCGGCGACGCGCTTTACCCAGGGGTGATCCGGATCGAGCCGGCTTGCCGGAAAGATCGCGTCGGAGGGATCGCTCACGATCACGCGGTCGAAGCCTGCCTCCTTCAACACGCGCCGGACGGCCGGAACGACAGCCGCATAATCGACATTGACGGGAAAGCGCAGCTGCATGCGGGCCCGGGCGCGCGGCGGAATGGCATAGAGCGGCTGCGCGAGATTGCCGCATTCCATCTCCATGACCTCGAAAGACGACCAGCCGAACACCTTTTCCTCGGCCGTGAGGCCCGGCTCGCCCCACCATTCCTCGATCGGCGGATCGCCGGGTGCGGGTTCGATGTGGCATTTTGCAAGCGCGGCGCGGACGTTGTCGGGAATGGTGCCCGGCGTCATCTCCGGTACCTTGATCTGGCCGGTCCGGCTGATGAGGGCGGTAATCGCGTGGCAAAGCTCGATGCCGGGATTGGCGAGCAGCCCGCCCCAGTTGCCGGAATGCTGGAAATCCTCGCGCGCGTTCACCTCCATGTGGAAGGAGAGGCCGCCACGCGCGCCGAGAAAGATCGTCGGCTGGCTGAGAGCCAGCCGCGGCCCGTCGGAGGCAATCAGCACATCGGCCTTGAGCAGTTCGCGATTGGCCTCGCAGACGGTATCAAGCCCCGGCGAGCCGGACTCTTCGCCCATTTCGATCAGGTATTTCAGGTTGAAGCCAAGCGAACCGCGCACGGCGAGCACCGCTTCGATCGCGGCCATGTTGACCGAATGCTGGCCCTTGTTGTCGGCCGTACCGCGGCCATACCAGCATCCGTCCCGCTCGGTCATCTCGAATGGCGAAAGCCCCTCGGACCACTGGCCGTCCAGACCGGCGACGACGTCGCCATGTCCGTATTGCAGGATGGTCAGGAAGGCCGCGTCCTCGATCCGCTCGGCAAGCAGGAAGGGCCCGGGAGCATTGTCGTCATGCAGCAGACGCGTGGCAAACCCCATGCGCTCGAAATGCGGCTGCATCTCTTCCGTCAGGTAGCGGAGGAGATCGGACTTCCGCTCCGGCAATCGGCTCGCCGAGGGGATGGCAACGCGTCGACGCATCACCGCCTCGAACGATCCGTCGTCAAGCTGGCCGATGGCGCGGGAGATTGCGGCGTCGCGGGTCGTTGCGGTCTCGGTCATCCTCTGGTCCCCGTGCCTCTGAATTGCGGATCAGTCATGGCAGCAGCTCTCGCCGAGCCGATCGAGAAAGGCAACACAGCGTTCCAGCTCGGCAATCTCGATGCCCTCGTCCGGCTGATGCGCGTCGGCAATATCGCCCGGGCCGACGACGAAGGACGGCGTTCCGGCGAGCTGGAAGATGCCGGCTTCGGTCCCGTAGGACACGTAGCGGGGTGCCTGCCGGTCGAGAAGGCCGAGCACCTCGCGGGTTAGCCCCTCGGTCTCGGGCTTCAGGCCCGGTATGCGCGCCTGCACCTCGATGCTGATGCCGCAGGCCGGATCCACTGCCTTCATCGCAGGCTCCAGGACATCTGCAGCGTAACGCCTGATGCGATCGAGCACGGCAAAATCGTCCTCGCCCGGAATGACGCGCATCTCCCAGAAGAAGTCGCAGGCTTCCGCGACGATGTTGCCGTGCAGGCCGCCCTTGATCTGGTTCACCTGGATTGTCGAATAGGGAGGATCGAGACCCTCGAACTGCGGGCCAGTGCGCATGTCGGCGCGGATCCGGTTGATCTCGGCAATCAGCTCGGCCGCCGCCATGACAGCGTTGACGTAGCGATCCGGCTGCGAGGAGTGGCCCGGCTTGCCGCGGACCCTTGCCCAGCCGATCAACCCACCCTTATGGGCCGAGACAAGATCCATGCTGGTCGCCTCGCCGATGATCGCCATGCGCGGTTGAAGTCCGCTCGTTCCGACCCATTCGGCCATGTCGCCGACGCCGGTGCAGCCGACCTCTTCATCGTAGGAAAACGCCAGATGCACCGGCCGCTTTAGCGGACGCGCGGCAATGGCAGGCAGCGCCGTCAGGCAGCAGGCGAGAAAGCCCTTCATGTCGGTGGCACCGCGCCCGACGACGCGCGAACCCGTCTGGCGAAGCGTCCACGGATCGCCGCTCCAGGCCTGTCCGGCTGTCGGCACGACATCCGTGTGACCGCTGAAGACGATACCGCCCGGGGTCTCGGGGCCGACGGAGACGAACAGGTTGGCCTTGTCGCCTTCGGCATTGGCAAACTGCCGGACGCGAGCGCCGAAGGGGGCGACGACCTTTTCCAGATGATCGAGGATGGCGAGGTTGGACACCGCGCTGACCGTCGGAAAGGCAACGAGATCGGCAAGATGGCGGGTGACGTCGGTGGCTATCGGCATGCGGTCCCTCACTGGAAGCTATGGCATAGCGGCCAAGGTCTAAAGTCGGCTTGCGGCTGGCGTGGAAACGATCGGAAGGACAGGATCAATGCCCGCGCCTTGCACATCTTCGGTAACCGGGCAGCGCGGTGCAAGAGGCAGACAAGCCGATCGGTGCCATGTTCATTGAGCGTCACCTTGCGCCGACCATCAGCCCTTCGCGAACATCGGACCGCCCTTGTGGGCGGGGAAGCCGTAGCCGTTGATCATCACCAGGTCGATGTCGCCGGGTCGCGCGGCAATGCCTTCCGCGAGAAGCGCATCACCTTCGGCGGCCATCGCCTTGAGCAGCCTTTGCTGGATTTCGGCAGCCGAAAAGCTGCGCGGCGCAATGCCCTTCTCGGCCCGGACGGCTTCGATGATCGCCGTCACCTGCGGGTCGACGGTGCGCTTGCCGTCCGGATAGGCGTACCAGCCACGGCCGGATTTCTGGCCGAGCCGACCGGCCTCGCAGAGCCTGTCGGCGATCTCGACGTAGCGCTCGGACGGATCGCGCGTGGCTGCCTGGCGCTTGCGACGCGCCCAGGCGATTTCGAGACCCGCCATGTCGTAGACGGCAAACAGCCCCATGGGGAAGCCGTAGCCTTCCAGCGCCGAGTCGATCTCGTGCGGCAGGGCACCGTCCTCCAGAAGGAATTCGGCTTCGCGGCGGTAGGCGGAAAAGATGCGGTTGCCGATGAAGCCTTCGGTGACGCCGGTGACGATCGCAAGCTTGCGCTGCGCCTTGGCCACGGCAAGACCGGTCGCCAGCACGTCAGGCGCGGTTGCCGCGCAGCGCACCACCTCGAGCAGGCGCATCACATGCGCCGGCGAGAAGAAATGCAGGCCGAGAACGCGCTCGGGATGCGCGGTTGCCGCGGCGATCTCGTCCGGGTTCAGGTAGCTGGTATTGGTGGCGAGGATCGCGTCTTCGCGCAAGACTTGGTCAAGCCGGCGGAAGAGATCGATCTTCACGGCCAGGTCGTCGAACACCGCCTCGATCACCAGATCGCACGGTGCGAGGTCGGCATCCGATGCGGTGACCGAAAGCTTTGCGGCCTGGGCGTCAAATCCGGCCTGGTCCAGCCGACCCGAGGAGAGATTGCGCTGCAACAGCCCGAGGATACGCTCGCGACCCTTTTCTGCCGCCTCCGGCGTCTGGTCCAGTCCGATGACAGCGTAGCCGGCGCCAAGCGCTGCAACGGCAATGCCGCTGCCCATCAGCCCGAGCCCGCAGATGCCGATCGTCGTGACCGGCCGAGGCTTCACGCCGTCCCGACCGTCGACCTTGGAAGCCTCGCGCTCGGCGAAGAACACATGCCGCAGGGCTTTAGCCTCATCGCTGTCGCGCAATGCCAAGAAGGTCGAGCGCTCATCCGCCAGTCCTTCAGCAAGCGGCCGTGAGGCCGAAGTGACAAGGCGCACCGCTTCCGCCGGCGCCTTTTGTCCGCGCGCCTTGGCGAGGATCTTAGCCGCCGTCTTCTCGATTTCGGCAGGATCCGCAGCCGCGACGGTAAGAGAGCCCGTGCGCCGCAGCGGCGTGCCCACGAGGCCGGAGGCGACCGCAATCGCTGCGTCCACGAGATCGCTCTCGGCAACCGCATCGATCGCGCCAAGCGCCAGGGCCTCGCCGGTTTTCACCACGCGGCCCGACGCGACCAGGTCGAGCGCCGCAGGGATGCCGATCAGCCTTGGCAGGCGCTGCGTGCCGCCAGCGCCGGGCACGATGCCGAGCTTCACCTCCGGCAGGCCGACCTGCGCGGTGGGGGAGGCGATGCGATGATGGCAGGCAAGTGCTACCTCCAGCCCGCCGCCAAGGGCTGCGCCATTCAGCGCGGCAACCACCGGCTTCGACAGGGCTTCGATCATCTCGATGATGGACGGCAGGGTCGGCTCCACCGCCGGCTTGCCGAATTCCTTGATGTCGGCGCCGCCGATGAACGTTTTGCCGGCGCCGGTCAGCACGACAGCCGTCACGTCTTCGGCGGTCTCAGCGTGCGAAAGCGCCTTCTTCAGACCTTGGCGGACATCGGCAGACGTTGCGTTCACCGGCGGATTGTCGAGTGTGACGACCAGCACGGCGTCGACAAGCTTGCCGCTGACCGTGGCGGAAAAACTGTGGCGCTCGCTCATGCGTTCATTCCGGAATGACGGCCGTGGCCTGGATTTCGATTTTTGCCCGGTCTTCGATGAGGGCCACCACCTGCACCGCGGCCATCGCTGGAAAGTGCTTGCCGATGACCTCGCGGTAGGCCTGGCCGATACCCTTCAGATTGCCGAGATATTCGGCCTTGTCGGTGAAGTACCAGGTCATCGTGGTGATGTGCTGCGGGCCGGCACCGGCTTCGGCCAGCACGGCGACGATGTTTGCCAGCGTCTGGCGCACCTGGCCGACAAAGTCATCAGTCTCGAACTGGCACTGGCCGTTCCAGCCGATCTGGCCGCCGACGAAGATCTGGCGGCCGCTGGCAGCAACGCCGTTCGCGTAGCCGATCGGTTTTGCCCAGCCTTCAGGCTGCAGGATCGTGTGCATCGTCATTCTCCAAATGCTGTGTGAGCGCTGCGCGCATGTCGTCCGGCCACGCCTGGGCCTTGTGGGTCTCGTGGCTGGTCAGCACCAGCCGTTGTTTGGCCGTCCAGAGCAGCCGGTCGCCCGCCCGAACTTCGTGTGCGAGATCGGCGGAGCTGTTGCCGATGCGCATGACCTTCAGCGTGAACTCCATCTGGTCGCCGTGGAAACCGGGGCTCTTGAAGGCAAGATCCAGCGTCACCGTCGGCAGGCCAAGCTTGCGCTCAGTGACGAGCTGCGGCCAAGGGAAGCCGAGGGTCTCGAAGAACTCCTCGTATACGCCGACCAGAATGTTGAGATAGGACGGAAAATAGGCGATGCCGGAAGGATCGCAGTCTCCGAAATTCAGGCGTCGTGTCGTCTGGTAAGCCATATTCGCCTCACGCCTTCAACAGTTCGCGGGCGATGATCAGCTTCTGCACCTCGGTCGCCCCTTCGTAGATGCGCAGCGCGCGGATCTCGCGGTACAGGCTCTCGGTGATCTCCCCGACCCTCACGCCGCGCCCCCCAAAAATCTGCACCGCGCGATCGATCACGGCCTGCGCATTCTCGGTCGCCACCATCTTGGCCATGGCCGCCTCCTTGGTGGTCGGCAGGCCCTGCACATCGCGGCGCCAGGCGGCGCGGTAGGTCAGAAGAGCGCCGGCATCGATCTGCGCCGCCATGTCGCCAAAGGCTGCCTGGGTGAGCTGCAGGTCGGAGAGATGGTTGCCGAACATGTTTCGCGTCTTGGCGTGCGCAACTGCCTCGTCGAGTGCCCGCTTGGCAAAGCCCAGCGCTGCTGCAGCCACCGAAGCGCGAAAAATGTCGAGCGTGCGCATGGCGATCTTGAAGCCTTCGCCCGGAGAGCCGAGCAGCCGCGACGCCGGAATGCGGCAGTTGTCAAAACGGATGGTCGCCAGCGGATGCGGCGCAATCACGTCGATGCGCTCGGCGATCGAGAAACCGGGATCGTCGGCAAACACCACGAAGGCGGAAATAC
The DNA here is from genome assembly GCF_059415005.1 of Rhizobium sp. SAFR-030. Taxonomy (NCBI): domain Bacteria; kingdom Pseudomonadati; phylum Pseudomonadota; class Alphaproteobacteria; order Hyphomicrobiales; family Rhizobiaceae; genus Rhizobium; species Rhizobium sp. SAFR-030. Next base: position 391,806 of record NZ_JBPFDO010000002.1, read on the forward strand.
CGCGCGTGCCGGGTGCCTCGCCGGTGCGAGCGAAAACCGTATAGACGTCGGCGATACCGCCGTTGGAGATCCAGGTCTTCTCGCCGTCGAGGACAAAGTGGTCGCCGTTACGGCGCGCGGCGCAGGCCATGGCTGCGACATCTGAACCGGCATCCTTTTCCGACAGCGCAAAGGCTGCGATCCAGTCGCCCGATTGCGCCTTGGGCAGAACGCTGCGGCGAAGCTCGTCCGAACCGGAGAGCCCGATCGCGCCAGTACCGAGCCCCTGCATGGCGAAGGCGAAATCGGCAAGCCCGTCATGCCAGGCCAGCGTCTCGCGGGTCAGGCAGGCAGCGCGGCTGTCGATCGGCTTTGTGCCGCCAGACCCGGTCGCCGCATCCAGCAGTCCGGCCTGGCCGAGCGATTTCACCAGCGCCCGGCAGGCGGCCTCGGTATCGGCATGGTCGATACCGGCAAGCGCACCGGACGCGGCGAAACCGTCGAGCTTTTCGGCGAGTGCCGCATGGCTTGCGTCGAAGAACGGCCAGTCGAGGAAATCGCGGCCGGGTCCCTTCAGCGTGGTGGTGGGAGCGCTCATCAGTTGCCCTCGAAGACCGGCTTGCGCTTCTCGGCAAAGGCTTCGAAGGCGCGGCGGAAATCCTGCGTCGCCATGCAGACGGCCTGTGCCTGGGCTTCCGATTCGATCATTTCGTCGAGGCCCATCGCCCATTCTTGGTTCAGCATTGTCTTGGTCATCGTGTGGGCAAACCACGGGCCGTCGGCCAGCGAATGGGCGAGCTTTTCCGCCTCCGTTTCCACCTGATCGGCGGGATGGACGGCGTTGTAGAAGCCCCAGGCCGAGCCTTCGTCGGCAGACATCGACCGGCCTGTGAAGAGAAGTTCGGCGGCGCGGCCCTGGCCGATGATGCGCGGCAGGATTCCGCAGGCGCCCATGTCGGCACCGGCAAGGCCGACCCGGGTGAACAGGAAGGCAGTCTTCGCCTCAGGCGTCGCCAGCCGCATGTCGGACGCCATGGCAAGGATCGCCCCGGCACCGGCGCAGATGCCGTCGACGGCGGCGATGATCGGCTGCGGGCATCTCTTCATCGCCTTGACCAGATCGCCGGTCATGCGGGTGAAGGCCAAAAGGTCGGGCATCGCCATGCGGGTCAAAGGCTCGATGATCTCGAACACATCGCCGCCGGAGGAGAAATTGCCGCCGGCGCCGGTCAGCACCACGGCGCGGATATCGGAGGCATAGGCAAGATCGCGGAACAGGTCGCGCAGCTCGGCATAGCTGTCGAAGGTCAGCGGATTCTTGCGTTCCGGGCGGTTCAGCCGGATCGTCGCGACGCGGCCGTTTTCGCTGACCTCCCAGAGGAAGTGCTTCGGCTGGAAATCGCGGAAGCTCCGCTTCATCTCTTTCATCACGTCACTCATGCCCGGTCCTCTCCCATGGTCTGCCGGCCACCGCGTGGGCGGCCGGTCGTTATTTGCTCGTCTTCAGTCGTTGGCCGACGGCGGCAGGAATTCCACGTCGTGTTCGGCCGAAAGCTTCACGATCGCCTCGACATCGGTCATGCGGTCCAGCCCGATGAAAAGCTGCTCAAGCCGGCCGGCCGGCGCCACCCAGAACAGTGCCCGGCAGGGTTTGTCCGACTTGTTGAAATAGCCGTGCGGAACACCGCGCGGCATGCGAACCAGATCGCCTGCCTTCGCCTTCTGCCACTTGCCGTCCAGCTTCAGGTCGAGTTCGCCTTCCTGCACCAGAATGAACTCGTCCTGGTTCGGATGGATGTGCACCGGCACGTACTGACCCGGCTCGCTATTGGTCTCGAAGGCGAAGGTGTCGTCGCAGACGGCCTTCGGGTAATAGACCTGGCCCAGGATGTTCCAGGTGACATTATTCAGTCCACTGCCGTTTGCGATAATGCCCTTTTCCAGTTCCATCGGTCTCTCCCGCTCGCTCTGTTGATCCTTGGCTCAAATTTCCCCGCCGGCAACGGCGATGGCTTGCCCGTTGATCGACGCTGATCCCGGCGATGCCAGCCACAGCACAGCGTCCGCGACTTCCTGCGGAGCCACAAGCCGTCCCTGCGGATTGTGCTTGGTGAACTCCTTCAGCGCCTCGTCGCGCGACCGGCCGGTCTTCTCGACGATCACATCGACCGAGCGGGCAATCAGTGGCGTGTCGGTAAAGCCGGGGCAGACGGCGTTGACGGTGATGCCGGTCTTCGCAAGCTCGAGCGCCAGCGACCGGGTCAGGCCGACGACACCATGCTTGGCAGCCACATAGGCAGACACATAGGCGTAGCCGGTGAGACCTGCCGTTGAGGCGACATTGATGATGCGGGCGCCGGTGCCGAATGCCTTCAGGTCCGGCAGCACGGCCTGGGTGACCAGGAAGACGCCAGTGAGATCGACTGACAGGACACGGTTCCACATGTCGAGCGATGTCTTCTCGAAAGCAGCACTCGGACCTTCGCCGGCATTGTTGACGAGAATGTCGATGGCACCAAAGGCGCTGCGGGCCGCTACCAGACCTGCACCGATCGCCTCGGGATCGGTCACGTCGAAGCCGGCGGCGACAAATGCCTTGTCTGCACCGAGCGCTGCGGCGAGCTGTTCCAAGGGTTCCGCCCGCCGGCCGGCGAGCGTCACCCGTGCACCGGCCTCGACCAGCGCCGTCGCGATCGCCGCGCCGATGCCTGAGCCTGCGCCGGTCACCAGCGCGTGGCGGTTGGCAAGCCTGCTGGTGGTCAAGGTCATCGGTACCCCCTCACTTTGCCGCGGCGGGTGCAGGAACGGCTGCTGCCGCGCGGGCAAGATTGGTCTCGTACTGCGACTTGCCGGAATAGTACTGCTTCGGCCACGGCACGTTCGTCAGGCCGATCCTGGCCGCCTCGTGCAGCACCCACGCCGGATCGGCAAGATGCGGACGCGCCACGGCGCAAAGGTCGGCACGGCCGGCGGCGATGATCGAATTGGCGTGGTCGGCCTCGGAGATGGCGCCGACGGCGATCGTCGCAATGCCCACCTCGTTGCGGATCTTGTCGGAGAACGGCGTCTGAAAGAGGCGGCCATAGATCGGCTTTTCTTCCTTCCAGACCTGGCCGGACGAGCAGTCGATGACGTCGGCGCCGGCTTCCTTGAACATCCGTGCATAGATCATCGCGTCTTCAGGCGTGTTTCCGCCTTCGAACCAGTCGTTGCAGGAGAGGCGCACGGAGATCGGCTTCTCAGCAGGCCAGACTTCGCGGATCGCCTTGAAGATCTCCAGCGGATAGCGGGCGCGGTTTTCGTGGCTGCCGCCATATTCGTCGGTGCGGATGTTGGTGAGCGGCGACAGGAAGCTCGACAGCAGGTAGCCGTGGGCGCAGTGCAGCTCCAGCCAGTCGGCGCCGGCCTCGGCGGCAAAGATCGCCGAGCGCACGTGGTCCGCCTTGACGCGGTCCATGTCGGCGCGGTCCATCGCCTTCGGCACCTGGCTGGTCTTCAGGTAGGGCAGGGCAGACGCCGAGATCAGCGGCCAGCCACCCTCGGCGACCGGCTGGTCCATGCCTTCCCAGGCGACCTTCGTCGAACCCTTGCGGCCGGCATGGCCGAGCTGGATGCCGACCTTGGCGCTGCTGTTGGCGTGAACGAAGGTGACGAAGCGTTTCCAGCCTGCCGCCTGCTCTTCGTTCCACAGTCCGAGGCAGCCGGGAGTGATGCGGGCGTCCGGCGAGGTGCAGGTCATTTCCGCGAAGACCAGCCCTGCACCGCCGAGCGCACGGCTTCCCAGATGCACGAGATGGAAGTCGTCGAGCAGCCCGTCCTTGGCCGAATACATCGCCATCGGCGACATCACGATGCGGTTCGGCAGCGTTACACCGCGCACCGTGTAGGGCGTGAACATCGGCGGCAGCGTGCGGCCGTTGCCGGAAACGTCGATGCCGTTATGTGAAGCGAACCAGCGCTCGTAGCCTTCCAACCAGGTCTTGTCGCGCAGGCGCAGGTTCTCGTGGCTGATGCGCTGCGAGCGGGTCAGCATCGAATACATGAACTGTTCCGGCGGCAGCGTATCGGCATAGCGCTGGCCGACCACTTCGAACCACTCCATGGCGTTGCGGGCGGCATTCTGGATGCGCGCCACGTCGACGCGACGGATCTCTTCGTAGGTTTGCAGAACGGCCGGGATGCCATCCTTGCCGTGACCTGCCTTGTTGAACTGGTTGGCAAGCTCGATCGCATCGTCGATGGCAAGCTTGGTGCCGGAGCCGATGGCGAAATGCGCGGTATGGGCAGCATCGCCCATCAGCACAACGTGGCTGTTGCCGTTGAAATGGCTCCACTTGTCGCAGATCAGCCGCTGGAAATTGAGCCAGGAGGAGCCGCGCGTATGCCGCGCATTGGTCATCAGCGGTGCGCCTTCAAGCACCTCGGAGAACAGATCCTGGCAGAAGTCGATCGACCCCTGCTGGTCCATCTCGCCGAGCTTATGCGCCTGATAGGCCTCTTCGGTCGTCTCGATGATGAAGGTCGAGGTGTTCTCGTCGAACTTATAGATATGCGCCTGGAACCAGCCGTGCTCGGTGCGGCGGAAATCGAAGGTGAAGGCGTCGAAAAGCTTGTTGGTACCGAGCCAGATGTAGCGGTTGGGGCGGATCAGCATGTCCGGCTGGAAAATCTCGGCATATTGCTGGCGGATACGGGAATTGACGCCGTCCGAGGCGATGACAAGATCCGCATCCGGATAGTCCTGGTCGCCTGCCGCATCGGTTTCGAAGACCAGTTCGACGCCGAGCGCCTCGCAGCGGCGCTGCAGGATGTTCAGGAGCTTCTTGCGGCCGATGCCGACGAAACCATGGCCGGAGGTGCGCTGGCGGGTGCCCTTGAACAGCAGCTCGATGTCGTCCCAGTGATTGAAGGCGTCCTCGATTTCGGCAGCGCTTTCCGCGTCCCAGGCCTTCATCGAGACCATGGTGGCGTCGGAGAAGACGACGCCCCAGCCGAAGGTGTCGTAAGGCCGGTTGCGCTCGATGACGCGGATGTCGTGCTCGGGATGGAGCTTCTTCATCAGCAGCGCGAAGTAGAGACCGGCCGGGCCACCACCGATACAGACGATCCGCATATCCAATTCCTCCTCGCGCTACACGATTATTTTAAGTTTAAAATAGATACCGTTTTCGATGGTCGTCAAGCAGATTGTTGGCCGATGCGGCTTTAAACACTGCCACCGACAGGGTTGCGGGCATCATGCTAGCCATCTCTTTCACGTCGATCATGCGGCGGCGTCGGAGCAAAGCAGGCCGGATCCTCGAGGTGAGGCAGCGACACCGGTTCCGGCGACGGTGCCGCAACAAGGTTTTCCGCATGATGAGCACCCACAATATGCAAATGCATATTTGGCATTCTCCGAATGATCATTCCGTTGGCAGCGGCAATTCGTTGAGTGCCTGTATTGCACAAATCTGCAATTCTGAATTGACAAACGCGCCGCGCCGAAAATATGCTTTTGCAAATGATATGGCGACAAGCCGATAAGGCAAAGGGGAACTGCCATGGCCGAGCGATCTTTTGCACGCGAAGTCGAGGATCTTAAGCTCGGCGACGGCGATATCTTCCGGGGTGAGGGCATCCTCGCCATCACCAAGGCGCTGCTCCAGTCGGGCGTGTCCTATGTTGGCGGCTACCAGGGGTCGCCGATCTCGCACCTGATGGATGTGCTCGCCGATGCCAAGGAGATCATGGAGGATCTTGGCGTCCACTTTGAAACCTCGGCTTCGGAAGCGGCGGCTGCTGCCATGCTGTCGGCTTCCGTAATGTATCCCGTGCGGGGTGCGGTGACCTGGAAGTCGACGGCCGGCACCAACGTCGCCTCCGACGCGCTGTCCAACCTCTCCTCCGGCGGCGTCAACGGCGGTGCGCTGATCATCCTCGGCGAGGATTTCGGCGAGGGTTCGTCGATCATGCAGGAGCGCAGCCACGCCTTCGCCATGAAATCGCAGATGTGGCTGCTCGATCCGCGTCCCAACCTGCCGTCGATGGTGCAGGCCGTCGAGGACGGCTTCCAGCTCTCGGAAGCCTCCAACACGCCGGTCATGCTGGAGGTGCGCATTCGCGCCTGCCACGTGCATGGCCAGTTCGTCGCCAAGGACAACAAGCGTCCGGACTTTACGCTGCGCCAGGCGCTGGAAAACCCGGTGCGCGACGTCAACCGCATCGTTCTGCCGCCGGCCAACTTTGCCCAGGACAAGGACAAGCTGGAGCGCCGCTGGCCGGCCGCCGTCAACTTCGTCAAGGAGCGCAAGCTCAACGAGTTCTTCGGCCCGACGGAAGGCGAGATCGGCATTATCACGCTGGGCGGCCTTTATAACGGCGTCATGCGCGGCCTGCAGCAGCTTGGCCTTGCCGATGTCTACGGCAATTCGCTGATCCCGATCTACGTGATGAACGTCGCCTATCCGATGATTGACGACGAGGTCATCGACTTCTGCCTCGGCAAGCAGGCGGTGATCATGATCGAGGAGGGGGCGCCCGAATACATCGAGCAGTCGCTGCACACGATGATGCGCCGCCGCGACATCCAGACCCGCCTGCACGGCAAGGACATCCTGCCGCTCGGTGGTGAATACACGGCGCCGATCATGATGAAGGGCCTGAAGACCTTCATCGAGATGTATGACCGCCTGCTGCTCGGCAACCAGCCGCCGGTGCCGGACGCGACGCCGGTGCTCAACGACCCGCGCATCAAGGCGCTTGCCGAAGTGGTGCCCGCGAGGCCCGCCGGCTTCTGCACCGGCTGTCCCGAGCGGCCGATCTTCGCGGCCATGAAGCTCGTCGAAAAGGAACTCGGCGAACACCACGTGTCCGCCGACATCGGCTGTCACCTCTTCTCGATCCTGCCGCCCTTCAACATCGGCGGCACGACGATGGGCTACGGCCTCGGTCCGGCGTCGGCCTCGGCCTTCAACGTCGAGGCCGACAAGCGCTCGATCGCCGTCATGGGCGATGGCGGCTTCTGGCACAACGGCCTTGCGACTTCGGTCGGCAATGCGGTGTTCAACAAGCAGGACGGCGTCATCCTCGTTGTCGACAATTTCTATTCGGCAGCCACCGGCGGTCAGGACATCCTGTCGTCGCGCGCCGACAATCCGAACCGCAAGACCAACAACTCGATCGTCAACGCGGTGAAGGGAATCGGCGCCACCTGGGTGCGCCAGATCGACCGCACCTACGACGTCGCCAAGATGCGCGACACGCTGAAGGAAGCGCTGACGACCACCGAGAAGGGGCCGAAGATCATCGTCGCCTCGTCGGAATGCATGCTCAACAAGCAGCGCCGGGTGAAGCCGCAATTTGCCAAGGCGGTGAAGGACGGCAAGCGCATGGTTAAGGAGCGCTTCGGCGTCGACGAGGATGTCTGCACCGGGGACCACGCCTGCATCCGCCTGTCCGGCTGTCCTTCGCTTTCGGTCAAGCACACGGACGATCCGCTGAAGGACGATCCGGTCGCGGCGATCGACAATTCCTGCGTCGGCTGCGGCAATTGCGGCGAAGTCTCCGAAGCCGCCGTCCTCTGTCCGTCCTTCTACCGCGCCGACGTCATCATGAACCCGACCGGCTGGGACAAGTTCATGTCCAGGATGCGGGCTTCGGTGATCGGCTGGCTGCAGGCGCGCCGCGCCAGCGGCCGCGTCACGTTCACGGAGGCTTGATCATGAACGAGACGGTCAACCCGAAGACCTTGCTGGGATCCGACAAGCCGCTGGCACTCGCCATCATGGCGATGGGCGGTCAGGGCGGCGGCGTGCTCGCAGACTGGATCGTCGGCCTTGCCGAAGCTCAGGGCTGGATGGCTCAGTCGACGTCGGTGCCGGGTGTTGCCCAGCGCACCGGTGCAACGATCTACTATATCGAGATGCTTCCGGCGCGGGGCGGGGTGTCGCCGATTTTTTCGCTGATGCCAACGCCGGGTGATGTCGACGTGGTGCTGGCGTCCGAATTGATGGAGGCCGGACGCTCGGTCCTGCGCGGCCTGGTAACGCCCGACAAGACGGTGCTGATCGCCTCGACCCATCGTTCCTTCGCCGTCGGCGAGAAGGAAAAGCCAGGCGACGGCATCGGCGATCCGACCGTGGTCGTCGGCGCGACGGATTTCGCGGCCAGGCGCACCATCGCCTTCGACATGGATACGCTGGCCGCGAAGAACGGCAGCGTGATCTCGGCCTCGATGTTCGGTGCGTTGGCTGCAGCCGACGTCCTGCCGTTCCCGAAGGAAGCCTTCGAAGCGACCATCCGCGGCGGCGGGAAGGGCGTCGAGCCCAGCCTCAAGGCCTTCAACGCCTCCTACGACCGGGCAAAGGCCAAGCCGCGCGACGAGGTCAGTGCAACGCCGATCAAACGCTTCGACACCATGCCGGAAACGGCAGGCCACCCGGCGCTCGACAGGCTCGTTCACCGCATGCGTGCCGAGTTTCCGGAGGTCGCCTGGCCGCTGCTGTTTGCCGGCGTGAAGAAGCTCACCGATTTCCAGGATCCCGCCTATGCGAGCGAGTATCTCGACCGTGTCGGCAAGCTCCATGCGCTTGACCGAGCCGAAGGCGGGGCGGAGAAGGACTATGCCTTCACCGTGCAGGCGGCGAAATACGTGGCCGTGGCGATGGCTTATGACGACGTGATCCGGGTCGCGGACTTAAAGACGCGCGGCAGCCGCTTCGACCGTGTCGCCAAGGAGGTCGGGGTCAAGGCGGACCAACTCCTCTACATGACCGAGTACATGCATCCGCGCATGGATGAGGTTTGCGGCACCATGCCGAAGAAGCTCGGGCTCTGGGTCGAGAAGCGGCCAAAAGTGTTCGCCTGGCTGGACCGCCGCATCAACAAGGGCCGCCGTGTGCAGACGGCGACGCTGTTCTGGTTTGTTGGGCTCTACGCAATGGCGGGGCTTCGGCGGTTTCGGCGCGGAACCCTTCGGCACATGCGCGAGAGCGAGCACCGCGAAGCCTGGCTCGTTGCCGCCGCCGCGCTCCTGCCGCGCAACTACGACCTTGCCGTCGAGGTGATCAACAATCGCCGCCTGGTGAAAGGCTATTCCGACACCCATGCCCGTGGCCTTTCCAAGTTCGACCGCGTGATGTCGGCGCTGCCGGCTTTGTCGGATCGCGAGGACGGTGGCGCCTGGATGAAGCGGCTCCGGCAGGCGGCGCTGCTCGACGAAAGCGGCATCGCGCTGGACGGTGCGCTGAAGACGGTGGCGACGCTCTGAGGAGAACGTGCGCAGGGCTGCCAGCCTTGCGCGTCGGGCGCAGCCTGTATCGATAATGAGGGAATAGCGGCAATGACCTATGCATCAAATCCGGCGACGGCATCGTCGGTTGTCTCTCCGACACGTGAGATCTCTCACCCGAAGAGCCTGATGGTCGTCCTCCTGTGCTGGGTGGCAATCTTCGCCGAAGGCTATGATGTCGGCGTTCTTGGAGCGATCCTGCCGGCGCTCGCCACCGACAATGCGTGGAACCTGTCGCCGATGCAGCTTGGCGCCATGGGCAGCTACACTGTGTTCGGCATGCTCGTCGGGGGTATCGTCATCGGTACTTTGAGCGAGATCTATGGTCGCAAGCCGATGTTCCTCATCTGCTTGTCGCTGTTTTCGCTGTGCACCGCAGTGACGGCCTGGTCGCCGACCCCGATGGTCTTCGGCATCACCCGCTTCGTCTCTGGCCTTGGCCTGGGCGGCATCATTCCGCTGGCCGCTGCACTCACGATCGAGTACTCGCCGAGCGCCAAGAAAAACTTCAATTACGGGCTGATGTATTCCGGCTACTCGCTGGGACTGTTCGCTGCCGCACTGGTCGGACGCTGGCTGCTGCCTGATTACGGCTGGCGGCCGGTCATGCTGATCGGTGCGCTGCCGGTTCTCATCGTTCCGATCATGGCGCTTCTGCTGCCGGAATCGCTCGACTTCCTCGTTGCCCGACGTCGCCAGGACGCCGCCCAGCGTCTGGCGTCGCGGCTCGGTGTCGACGTTCCCGCGCCGTCGGGTCAGCAGAAGACGCGCGTCGGGTGGCGGACCGTGCTTGGCGAGATCTTCTCGGCCCGCAACGCCTACGCTACAGCCTGCTTCTGGACGGCGCTGTTCATGGGATTGCTGCTGGTCTACGGATTGGCGCAGTGGCTGCCGCAGATCATGCGCAAGAGCGGCTACGATCTGGGTGACAGCCTGCTGTTCCTCGCCGTCTTCAGTTTCACATCGGCCATCGGCGGCATCGTGCTGGGGCAGTGGGCGGATCGGTTCGGCGTCAAGCGGACGGTAACGCTGTCCTATCTGCTCGGCGCGATCGGCATCGCGATGCTCGCCTTCAAGGGGTCCATCTGGCTCAACTATGCGGTCGTCGCCCTGGCCGGCTTCGGCACTGTCTCCGCCTCGCTGATCCTCACCGGCTATCTGGCTGCTTATCTTCAGCCGTCCGTGCGCGCCGCCGGAACAGGCTGGGCGCTCAGCTTCTCGCGGATCGGAGCGCTCTGCGGTCCGTTGATCGGCGGCTATATCGCCAGTCTCAACGTCGCCCCGGAATGGAATTTCTATGTCTTTGCCTTCGTCGCGGCCATTGCCGCCCTGGCGACCTCACTCATCCCGAACAAGAAACAGGGCTAGCTGCCGCTCACAAGGTCGCAACCGTGCGGCCTTCCGAGCAGCCCGTCAGCTAGAGTTCGTGCTTGCGAATATTGACGAGGATCTTGTGCAGTGTCGCGGTGAAGGCCCGGTACTCGTCCTCGTCGATGCCGTCGAACATCTGCAGCATGGAATCATACATGGTCGGCCAGAAGCTGGCGAACGCGGTGCGGCCGTTCTCGGTGATCGTCACGTCGCGGATGCGCATGTCTTCCGCACGCGGTGTGCGACGGATGTAGCCCTGGTCCTCGAGTGAATCCAGCGTCCGGCTCATCGTCGACTGTTCGATGACTGCAAATACCGAAAGCTCATTGATGGTCAGCGACGCAGAGACGCTGAGCACCGCCAGTGTGCGCATCTTCGCCGTCGAAAGCTCATACTCGCGGAGCTCCTCGGCCATCGTCGCGTTCCAGCGGGCGACGACCCGGTTCATCAGATAGGGGGCGAAATGGTTCAGGCCGATCTCGCCGATCGTCGGACGATCAGGCTGATCGTCTTGTTCCGACCGCCTCAGCACGACGCCTGAAAACCGCTCTGCCATGAAACCTCATCAATTTGGCGCTCGGTCAGCGCAGAGACGACGCGAGCAGGAAGCCGGAACCACCGGCCAGTCCGGGTCCCGGATGGGTGGAGGCGCCGATGTGATACAGGCCTTCCACGTGCGTCCGGTGGTTAACAGAGGATTTGAAGGGCCGCCACAGGAAAAACTGGTCGATGCCGCAGAAGCCGCCATACGGGTCGCCGCCCACGAGGTTCATGTTCATCGCCTCGAGGTCGAGGGGAGAGTAGACGCGCCGCGCCAGCTTGATCGCGTCGAAGTTCTCGATGTGACGGGAAAGCATCGCCTCGATCCGATCCGCGTAGCGTTCGCGTATCTCCTCGGTCCAGCGTCCGTCCGCAGGCGCTGCGATTTCGCCCAACGCATCGCCCTTGATGAAGCGCGGCGCTTCGGTCAGCTGCAGCCAGAGGATCGACTGGCCGTCCGGTGCACGGCTTGGATCGAGGCTGGCCGGCTGTCCGACACAGACGGTGGGCTCCGCCGGAAGCAGGCCGCGTTCGCATTCGTTCGAGGCGCGCGACACCCCGTCGAGCCCGGGCGTCAGATGCAGCTGTGCGACCTTGGCGAGGTCGGGATCACCCTTCCAGCGAGGCGGCGCGGACAGCGCATAATGGATCTGCATGTTGCCCTTGCCGTAGCGGTAGCCTTTGACGCCGTCGCGGACGTCGGCCGGCATCGGCTGCGGCCAGTCCGCGAGAAGCCGGCCGTAGAGCTGGTGCGGCGTCATCGAACAGACGACGCCGGCCGCAGCAGCAATCGTTTCGCCGGTCGTGAGCCTTACGCCCGCAGCCCTGTTGCGCGGGCCGGCCAGAATGCCCGCGACGTCTGTACCGGTGCGGATCTCGCCGCCCTGATCGGTGATCAGCCGCTCGAAGGCCCTGACCAGATTGCCGGCGCCGCCCTTGACGATCGGGCAGCCGGCAAGCTCGATGGCAAAGCCGACGACTTTCAGCATCTCGGCCGAGTAGGCGCTTTCCGGTGCCAGGCCGCAATGCAGTACCCACGGTGCCCAGAGCGCCCGCGTCGCCTCGGAGGAATAGGTGGTTTCGAGATAGCCGCGCGCCGGGGTCAGCGCACTGCCGAACCAGGCGGCGAGTTTCCGCAGCCCCTTGCTCCAGCCCTGTCTGGCGATGGTCTTGAAGGTGGTGCCGGACCACAGCGCGCCGCCGAGCAGCGAAAACAGGAATGCCGCATCGGCGCCCAGCAGGTTCATCTCGCGGTCGAAAGCGTGTCCGTCTCCGGCGGCGCACGCCTCGAACGTCGCAATGTTGCGCTGGCGGTCTTTTGATAGGATGACGGACGATCCGTCGGGTCGCAGCACGCCCGTCGGCAGGTCGGCATGCGCAAATTCAAGACCGCGGGCTTCGAGATCCTTGGCGAGGGCGCCGTAGGCAGGCGAGGTGAGGAACAGCACCATCGTCGTTGCCATCACATCGTGGACGAAGCCCGGCGCGGTGACTTCGGCGCTGCGCAGGCAGCCGCCGGCTTCCTCGCTGCGTTCAAGAACGAGAACCCGCTTGCCCTTCTTGCCGAGCAAGGCGGCAGCCACCAGCGCATTGATGCCGCTGCCGACGATGATGTAGTCGAAATCCGCCATGCCGCCATCCTCCCGAAAGCGGAGGGCCGGACCCGGTGAGGTCCGGCCCTCGAAGGATCAGCCGGCAATCATTGCCAGCGCCCGGACCGGGGAGCCGGTCCCCTTGACGATCTTCAGCGGCGCGGCGATCAAAACGGCACCCTTTGCCGGCAGTTGGTCGAGGTTCGACAGCGATGCAAGGCCGTACTTGCCGGCGCCGTGCATCAGGTTGTGGGCAGGGAAGGGCGGGTTCATGCCGCCGGCCGAACCGGCATCCGTGCCGATCGTCTCCTGGCCCCAGCCGATGATGCCTTTCGACAGCAGGTACTGGATCGCCTCGGCAGTCGGGCCGGGCGAGTGCGGACCGGTTTCATCGGCGTTGAGGAAAGTGTCGCTCGAGCCGTTGCGCTTGTACCAGTCGGACCGCATCAGCACCCAGCTGCCGGCCTCGATCTCGCCGTTCTCGGCTTCCCACTCCTTGATGCTGTCGACGGTCAGCAGGTAATCCGGGTTCTCTGCGGCTTCCTTCGACCGGTCGATGACGTTGACCGGTGCGACGAAGTTCTGCGGCGGGATGGTGTCGGTCGTGTTGTTCGGGTTGTCCTTGCCGGTGATCCAGTGACAGGGCGCATCGAAATGGGTGCCGGTGTGTTCGCCGAGCTCCAACCAGTTCCAAGCCCAGAATGGGCCGTCCTCGTTGTACTCGGAAATCGTGTGGACGGTGACCTTCGGCGTGTTCTTGCCGAACTGCGGCGGCAGGTAAAGGACCGGCGTCTCGGGTCCGAGTGGAGCGGTCAGGTCGACGACCTTGACCGAGCCTGAAACGAGCGCGGAAGCGAGCGTGGCGAGCGTTGCGGAAGACATGTGTAAGTTCCCCTTTGATGACCGGTATCGTTGCCGGCGCCACCCGGTTTCCTCTCCGGATGTCGCGTGCCGATGAAGGAGCGTATTGCAGAAAATATGAGGATGCAAGCAATGGAGAGGGCGCTTACAAAGCTCTTTCCGCGGCCGTTTGGTGGACGCGAGACCTGCCGGGATAGAGCCGCAGCCTGTTGAATTGCGGTCCTCAGAATTCCGTGCGACAGCCCTCGGTTTCAAGGCTCTCCCAAGCTCAGATATCGACGGATATATGCGCAGGAATATGTTCTGAAGCGGCTCGGGTCACGGGTAACGGGCGCGGTGCTCAAGCCGATCAGCAATGAAAGGGAAACCGCTCCGAGGGAAGAAGCTTCAGCGCGTCTTCTCCTTGCTGAACTTCTTCTCCAGCAGACCGACCAGCCGTACCATCGGCCAGAGGAAGGCGATGTAGATCAGCGCCGCGCCGATCAGCGGCGTCGGGTTGGCATAAAGCGCCTGCGCATCCAGTCCCTCCTTCATCAGTTCCGCCAGCGCTACGGTCGAGGCCAGCGAAGTGTCCTTGAACATCGACACGCAGTTGTTGGTCGCCGGCGGAATGACGACGCGGATCGCCTGGGGCAGGATGACTTTCCGCAAGGTGACGACGAACGGCAAGCCGAGTGCCGCGGCGGCCTCGAACTGGCCCTTCGGGATACCCTCGATACCGGAACGAAAGACTTCTGCCATGTAGGCGGCCATGACGATGGTGAAGGCGAGGATCGCGCAGGTCCAGGACGAGAGGCGGATGCCGACGAAAGGCAGGGCGAAATACATGACCATCAGCACGACCAGCATCGGGCTTGCCCGAAGAATGTCGATATAGAAGACGCTGACGTAGCGCACAGGCTTCGGCCCGTAGAGGCGCAACAGCCCGATGACCAGTCCCAGCGGAATGCCAAATCCGATGCCGGCGATGCCGAGAATAAAGGTATTGATCAGGCCGCGGAGCAGTGCCGGGAAGGCATCACCGAGGACCCCGATATTGAAGAATGTGTCGAAGAGGGTCATTGCCATCGGCCCCTGAGGCACGCCTTCCGCCTGCGGCATTGGTCCGCGATCGGGTGGGCGTGGAGAATTGCTGCTTGCAGCGCCCTACAACCGGTCTCCGGCGCGGCACGTCATCTCGTAGTGGTGCCGGCCGTTGCCGACCGGCACCACAATGTCTTGGCAACTCAGGAACAGGCTCAGGGCTTGGGCATCGGCTGTTCGACGGCAGAGGCCGAATTGGAAGCCGGATCGCTGCCGAACCACTTCTTGTGGATCGCCGCGAGCGAGCCGTCCTTCTTCATCTCGGTCAGCGCGTCGTTGGCCTTGAGGAGGAGCGGATGGTCCTTGGTCATCATCAGCCCGTACTGCTCGCCGGTCTTGATCGGCACCTTGACGACGAGATCCTTCATCTTGAGGAACGCGTACTGCATGCCCGGCACGTCGCTGACGGCTGCATCGCTGCGGCCGGCGGAAAGATCCATCAGCATGTCCTGCTGCGCGTTGTAGCTCTTGATGTCGCTGATGCCGTATTTTTCCTTGTTGTCCTTGGCCCACTTGTCGCCGGTGGAACCGGCCAGGACGCCGACGACCTTGCCCTTCAGGTCTTCAGGCGCCGAGAGCTTGGCTTCCTTGCGGCTCGCAATGCCCATGTCGGCATCGTAATAGGCCTGGGTGAAGGACTGGCTGCCGAGGCGCTCCTTGGTAATGGTGATCGACGAGATCGCCACGTCAATGCGCTTGGAGGCGGTGGCGGCGAACAGCGCCTGGAAGCCCAGGTCGGAGATCTCGACGGTCATGCCGAGGCGCTTGGCGACTTCGGTGACGACGTCCACCTCGAAACCTTCGAAGGAACCGCTGGAGTTCTTGTATTCGAACGGCGGGTTGCTCGGATAGGCGCCGACGACGAGCGCTGCCGCGGACGCGATAGAGGCCCCTGCGATCGAGAAGGCGGCAGCTGCCGCAAGGCCGATGAAGGTGCGGCGGAAGACGGTGGTGGTCATCGGTTCTGTTCCCTTTGTTCTTGTCCGGCCTTGTCGTCTCGCCGGTTCTGACTTCGATTTTCCTGTTCGTTGACGATCGTCGTGCGCCGAGGCGGCTCGCTCCGAAGCCGTCCTCATGCGGTGTTCCCTGCACCGCCGTCGACGCGTCATCCTTGGGGATCGTGAGGCAAAATCGGGGGCGCTTCAAGCGAAAAGATTTAAGCTTCAATCATGAAACACGCGATCGACGGGAGGCGGAAAATAGTTGAGGTTTCAACTTGTTTTTCTTGTTTGGCGGTTCGATAGTGCGATCTTGTTCCGGGCGGAGGAGGCGCAAGCGCAATCTTCCAATCTGATCGAAAAGCGGGAGCTCGTCCATGCGTTTTGCCTATCTTGCCTTCTTCGAGAACACCGATGGAAGCCAGCTCGCCGTCAGCAGGGCCGACGTGGAGACGGTCTCCGACATCATCAAGCTGACGCCGGGTCTGACCTCCGCCAACCTCTTCACGCCGGAGACGACGCAGGACCTCTACAATCCCGACGAGGAAGCGCCGATCTTCGGCATGCAGCTCTATTTCGACGAGCTTTCGGAGCTTGAGGATGCGCTGGCGCCGGCGGGACACCTTCACCAGCTTGCGGCAGCCGGCGTGCTCGCCAGCATCCGCGGTGCCAAGGCCACGCAGCAGGCGATGTATGTGCGGCATTTCCCGGTCGATGAGCCGGTGCTCGACTTGGCCCGCAATGGCGATCCCTGCTCCTACGTGGTCCACTATACCGGTCCGGCCGAGGACCTGAACGTCTGGATGCATTACTATGTCACGCATCATCCGCAGGTTATGCGGACGTTTCCGGGCATTCGCGGCATCGAGATCCTGTCACGTGTCGACTGGACGGGATTCCTGCCATGGCAGCGCGTCAACCACATGCAGCGCAATCGCGTGATGTTCGACAGTCAGGCCGCACTGACCGCAGCACTTCAATCGCCGGCCCGCATCGCCATGCGCGAAGACTTCAAGAATTTCCCGCCCTTCGAGGGCGGCAATTCGCACTATCCGATGGCGACGAAGATCATCCGCCCCTGACGGAGTTGGTGCAGGCTATCGGCTCTACTCGACCTGATAGCCTGCCTCCGCCAGAACCGGCGACCATTCCAGACTGACGTCATCCGGCGGCACCGCCGCCAGCAGGCTGCGGGTATAGGGATGCTGCGGATTGGCAAAGACCGCCTCGGTGCGGCCGCTCTCCACCACCTCGCCGCGATACATCACCAGCACCCGGTCGCAGAGATAACGGACGACCGACAGGTCGTGGCTGATGAACAGCATGGAGAAGCCGTGCTCATCACGCAGCTTCAGCAGCAGGTCGAGAAGCTGCGCCTGGACCGAGACATCAAGGCCGGACACGATCTCGTCCGCGACGAGGATTTTCGGCAGGGTGCAGAGTGCACGGGCAATGTTGACGCGCTGCTTCTGGCCGCCGGAAAGCTGCGAGGGGTAACGCATCGCGGCATCCGGCGGCAGGCCGATCTCCTTCAACAGCTCGGCGGCTCGATCCATTCGTTCGCGGCTGCTGTTGTGCGTGCCGGTTGCCTCGTTCGCCTGCGTAACGATGCTGCCAATGCGGCGCCTCGGATTGAGCGCCGACTGCGGATCCTGGAAGACCATCTGGATGTACTGGCGACGGTAGGCCCGGTCGGATGCACCATTGGCGGTCACGTCGCGGCCGGCAAGCTCGATCCGACCGTCCGTCGGCTTGTCGAGCCCGACGACCAGCCGGGCAAGCGAGCTCTTGCCGCTGCCGCTTTCACCGACGATGCCGACGAACTCGCCTTCCGCAAGGGTCAGGTCGACGCTGTTGACGGCCTTGAAGGTGCCGCGCTTGGCAAATGGGCTCCAGCTTGTGGTGTAGGCCTTGGTCAGCTTCTCGGCCGACAGATGCGTCTTGGCAGTCGCCTGGTCACGGGCAGGGACGGCAGGTGGCGCAACAATCTGCGGCGTCGCCTCCGTTCGGATACAGGCGGCAATGTGATCGGGACCGATCGCCATGAACGGCGGCTCGGTGATCATGCAGGCGTCGATCACGTTCGGGCAGCGGGAAGCGAAGCGACAGCCCTTCAGTTCCTTCAGCACCCGCAGACCAGGCATACGCTCCGGCAGGATGTAGAGGCCGCGCCGCGGGCCGGTGATCGTCGGATTGGCGAGCTGCAGACAGCGCGTATAGGGATGCGCCGGCGCCGAAAACAGCTGTTTAGCCGGTCCGAGTTCGGCCGGACGGCCCGCGTAGAGCACCATGATTTCGTCGCTGATCTGCGAGGCGAGCCGCAGGTCATGGGTGATGAAGATCACCGCCGTGCCGTCGCGCTTCTGCATTTCGGCAATCAGCTTGACGATGCGCGCCTGGATCGTCACGTCCAGCGCCGTCGTCGGCTCGTCGGCGATCAACAGCCGTGGACGGCTAGCAAAGGCCATTGCGATCAGGATGCGCTGGCACATGCCGCCGGACAACTGGTGCGGGTAACGTTCCAGCAGCGCTGCGCCATGCGGCAGGTGCACCGCCTCGAATTCCTTCAGCGCCCGCTCGCGCCAGTTCTCGCCGGGCGCCAAACCGATGCGAAGCAGATGCTCCTTCATCTGCTGGCCGACGCTCAGCACCGGGTTGAGGCCCGAAAGCGGCTCCTGGGGAATGAAGGCGATGTCGCGGCCAAGCAGATTGCGTCGGCGCTCCGCCGCCATGCCGACGAGATCCTCGCCATCGAACTTCAGCGTGCCCTTGGTGACGGCAAAGCCGTTCGGCAGATACTGCGAGATCGTCCGGCCGATCATCGATTTGCCGGCGCCCGATTCACCGACGAGACCGAGGATCTTTCCCGGCTGCAGCGAGAAGTTCAGGTCGGTGAGGACCGGGAAACTTTCCTTGCCTCCCAGCGATTCGACGCAGAGCCCTTGGGCCTGGAGGATGGGACCGGTCATCAGCTGCGCTCCGTCTGGGTGAGGCGCGTGTCCAGCGTCCGGCGCAGGCCATCCCCCAATATGTTGAAGCCGAACACGGCGAAGAAGATCGCCAGGATCGGCGCGATGAGGTTGAACGGCGCGTCGTAGATGTTCTGCCGGGCATCGGCGATCATCTGGCCCCATGCCGGCGTCTCGGAGCTGACGCTCATGCCGACGAAGGAGAGGATCGCCTCGACGATGACGGCGACGCCCATCTCCAGGCTCATGAGCGTGATCAGCAGCGGCAGCGTGCCGGGCAGGATCTCGCGGGTGATCGTGCGCCAGTGGGAGAAGCCGACGAGTTGTGCCGCCGATACGTAATCCCGGCGTCGAAGAACGATGACCTCGCTTCGCAGCACCCGACAGAAGCGCGTCCAGTCGACGAGGATGATGGCGAGCACGACGTTGCGCAGGCCGGTGCCGAGACCCACCATCAGGATCAACGACAGGATGACCGGCGGAAAGGAAAGCCAGATCTCGACGATACGGCCGATCAGCCAGTCGACCCAGCCGCCGAAATAGCCGGCGATGTGGGCGAAGAAGGCGCCGATCAGCATGGCACCGATTGAGGCGGTGAAGGCGACCGTCAGCGCGACGCGCGCGCCGAAGATGAGGCGCGACAGCACGCAACGGCCGAGACTGTCGGTTCCGAGCGGGAACATCGGGTCAGTCGCGTCGGCCCAGAACGGCGGCGACAGGATCGCCAGCAGGTTCTGCTCGTTCGGGTCGTTGGGTGCAATGTAGGGGGCGAAGATCGCCAGCACGCCGAGAATGAAGATGATGACGAGGCCTGTCTGGACGCGGCCGGATTTCAGCCAGAGCGGAAGCGGTCGCATGTCAGCGCATCCTCAGTTTGGGGTTGAGGACCAGGTAGAGGCTGTCGACGATGATGCTGATGATCAGCACGGCGATGCAGTAGGTCAGTCCGGCGCCCTGGATGATCGGCAGGTCGGCATTGCGGATGGCGTCGACCATCAGGTTTCCCATGCCCGGGTAGGAATAGATGATCTCGACCAGCAGCGTGCCGCCGAACAGGAAGCCGAACTGCACGCCCATGAGGCTGAGCGTCGGCAGGATGGCGTTCTTCAGACCGTGACGGATGAGGATGCGCTTCTCCGAGAGACCGCGCAGCCGCGCCTGGTGGATGTAGTCGTCCTGGTAGGCGTCGAGCAGGCTGGAGCGCAGCACCCGCATCAGCGACGGCGAAAGCGCGATCCCGAGCGCCAGGCAGGGCAGGATCATGTGTTCGAGAGCGTTGAAGAAGGTCGCGATATTGCCGGTGATCAGGCTGTCGAACAGCAGGAAGCCGGAGACCATCGGCCGTTCGAAACCCGGGCTGAGGCGCCCGGTGAACGGCAGGATCTCGAAGAACACCCCGAAGATCAGCAGCAGGAAGAGGCTCCAGAGGAATTCCGGCAGCGACAGGAGCAGGATGGAGACGAAGTCCATCACCGCCTCTGCCCGGGTGCCGCGCACGTAGAAGAGGAAAAGGCCGCCGGCGAGGCCCAGAACGGTCGCGACCACCATGGCGATTACCGCCAGCTCGATCGTCGCGGGCAGGGTTGAGCCGATCAGCGAGGTGACATCCTGGCGAAAGTGGATGGAGCGACCGATATCGCCGTGCAGAAGCTTGCCCAGCCAGATGCTGTATTGCTCGTAAAGCGGCCGGTCGAGGCCCATCTCGCTGCGCATCGCCTCGACTTCCTGGGTCGTAGCGTTCGGCGGCAGCGACATGGCCGCGGGATCGACGGGCAGGATCCGCAGGATGCAGAAGAGAAGGGCGGAAACGACGAGCAGGATGGGGATCGCGGTGAGGACGCGCTTCACCAATAGCTTGGCAATGGTCGCGATCATGCGCATGCCTCATTCAAGAACTTCAGGGGATCGGGTCCGACAGCGTGCCGGACCCAGCATTGCATCCGGTTCAGCCCGGTATCAGGACCAGGACATCGTGCTGCCGAGAACCCAGGCATTGCCATACTTGACGTAGGACAGGTTCTTCTTGCGCACGAGCGTCTGGACGCTCTGCAGCAGCGGGATGTTGGCCCCCGTCTCGACGATCTCCTGGGCAAGAGCCTTGTATCCGGCGATACGGGTTTCGTAGACCGGCTCGACGAACAGCTTGAGGATCTTGTCGCCGATCTCCTGACCCTTCCAGGCGCCGAACGGCATCTTCGGGTTCATCAGGTAGCCGGAGAAGATTTCCGGGTCGCCGGTGGCGTTGTCGAAGCTGTAGAGGGTGGCTTCCGGCAGCTTGCCGCCGCGGTTCAGCTCGAAATACTTGGAATACTCGATCTGCTCCAGCTCGACCTTCAGCCCGACCTTCTGCCACATCTGGACGAGCGCCCGGGCCATGTCGAAATCGCTCGGGAACTGGCCGTTGGTGGCCGCCAGCTTGAACGTCGCCGGCTTGTCCTTGGTGAAGCCGGCATCCGCCAGCAGCTTCTTCGACAGTTCCGGGTCGTAGGCGAACTTGTAGTCGTCGATGTAGCCGGGAGTGCCGGGCGTGGCAGGGATCGAGAGCGGCACTGCGGCACCACCGTAGAACGCCTTGGAGAGCGCCGCCTTGTCGATGGCATGGTGGGCGGCGAGACGGACGGCCTTGTCGGCAAAGCCCATGTCGTTGCGCATCTGCAGGAGGATGAGGCGTGTGAACGGGTTGATCTCGGCGGTCAGGCCATCGGTCTTGCCGAGGCGCTCGGCCTCGCGCACCGGGATGTTGACTGTGATGTCGACCTGGCCGGACTGGATGGCGGCGGTGCGCGCGGACGGATCCTTGATGATGTCGATCGTGACGCGCTTGATCTTCGGCTTGGGGCCAAAATAGTCGTCGTTGCGTTCCAGCACGATGCGCGAGTTCATCTGGTAGTCGACGAGCTTGTAGGGCCCGGTGCCGATCGGCTTCTTGGCGAATTCTTCCGGGCCGACGCTCTCCAGGTACTTCTTCGGTACCAGATAGCTGCCGAGGAAGGCGAGCCACTGCGGCGCAGTCGGCGTCGGGGCGGAGAACTTCATGATGCCGGAGGTCGGCGAGACAATCTCGATGTCGGTGAGGGTGCGCCACGAGTTGGCGATGTCGAGCTTGATGCCCGACTTGATGCGGTCGACGAAGGTGTACTTGAAGTCCTCGATCGTCATCGGATCGCCATTGTGGAACTTCACGTCGCTGCGGATCTCGAACGGCATCGACAGGCCGTCCGGCTTCAGTTCCCATTTCGTGATCAGGTTGCCGACGAGCTTCAGGTCGGGCGACTGGTCGAGCGGCTGGTCGAAGACCATCTTGAAGAGCGGCTGGGCGTCCGGAACGAAGCGGACGTTCGGATCCCAGGATGGCACGTCACTGGGCCAGCCGATGGTGACGCTGTCAGGTCCCTCGGCAAAGGCGAAGCTGGCCTGCGACAGGACGGAGCCGCCGACGGCGGCAAGCCCGAGCATCTGCAGAAGATTTCTGCGGTCGAGTTCAAAAGTCATGACGATCCCTCTGGTTCGTCCATCATCTCATGGAGCCGATGGACCTGCGGCGGTTCTTGAAAACGCGGGCCTGCATTCCTGCCAGGGGCTTCTGATCGTATCGTTTTGCGCCGTTCTGTGCGGCGTCCCCTCAACAATTGGAGGGATCGTAAAACGAGGTATCGATTACTTCAAGCCTAAAATTTCGTGGTGAAGAAAATCGATGGATCCCTGCCCGGTTGGTGCCCAGATGCCGGAAAACCAGGCTTTCCGCCTACATTCGGTTGAAAAAAATTAGTCGCGACAATCTTCGGTGGGACGTGGCTGGCCTCGAACCGCAAATAGGCGTTGACGTTCTTACAAATTATTTTACGCTTAAAACGCCTTTAGGGAAATCGCCGCCGGTCCGGCTGCAGGAGGTGCATCATGATCGATCCGCATTGTCATTCCAGCAGCATCCTGGTGGAGCGCCCGGCAGAGGTCGCGTTTACGCTGATGGCGGACGGATTGAAGCAGGGCGAGTGGGCCTGGGGCAGTGCCGACCGAGTTGAAGTCGAGCCCGGACTGTTCCGCGGCACGTCGGTCTTCACCGGCAAACACACCTTCGTTCGGCTGAATGTCGACCGGCCGCGGTTCCAGGTGGATTACGAGGTGGGCGCCACGCCAGACGCCATGCAGCTCCGCAACATGTCAAGGGTCATTCCCGGCGCGTTGCTGCGCATGCCTCCCGACACATGCGTGGTGACGTTGATCACCTGGCGACTGGCGACGCAGACGGACGCGGAATGGGTTCAGTTCGGCACCATCCACGAGGCCGAGATGTTCCTGATCAAGGGCTTGGTGGAACGGATTTAGGAACAGACGACATGCACTCCCCCTACCTGCTTTTCCAGCATCAGTCTGCTCTCCGCCCGCAGGCCACCTTTTTGCTCGCCCCGGAAAGTGCCCATCTCGGCTATGCTCCCGATGGTTTTTGCTACACGTATGACGAGGTGTTCCAAAGGGTTGAGCGCCTGAAGCAGGCATTCGCCGATGCTGGTTACGGGCTCGGTTCGCGCGTCGCCCTGCTGCTGGAAAACCGGCCGGAATTCTTCGACTACTGGCTGGCCTTGAATGCCGTGGGCGCCTCGATCGTGCCGATCAATCCGGATCTGCGGCGCGACGAGCTGCTGTTCCAGCTCGACATGTCGGAGGCGCCGCTGATGGTCGTCATCGCCGAGCGGCTGGAAGAGATGAAGGACATCAAGCCGGGCGCGGTGGCGGTCATTGTAGCGGGCGATGCGATACCGCCATCGGCGACCAGCCACGATCCTCGCCCGGGCGGACCGGATGCCGAGTGCGCGCTTCTGTTTACCTCCGGCAGCACCGGCAAGCCGAAGGGCTGCATCCTGTCCAACATCTATTTCGTCACGATCGCCGAATGGTACACGAGCCAGGGCGGCATTGCCGAAATGGGCGAGGGCTGCGAAGTGGCGCTGACGCCGCTTCCGATGTTCCATATGAACGCGCTCGGCTGCACAGCCGTCGGCATGATCATGAAGGGCGGCGCCATCGTGCCGCTTGACCGTTTCCATGCGAGCACATGGTGGGCATCGATCGCGGAATCGCAGGCGACCATCATCCATTGCCTTGGCGTCATCCCGGCAATCCTCCTGCAGCTTCCCGTCACTACGGCGGAGCGCTCGCACCGGGTGAAGTTTGCGCTCGGCCCCGGCGTGGATGCACGCCACAAGATCGAGTTCGAGGAGCGCTACGGCATCCCGATCGTCGAAGCCTGGGCGATGACCGAAACCGGCGGCCGGGCGGTGACGACGACGGCGGCCGACGATTATGCGCCAGGCCTGCGCTGCATCGGCCGGCCGCGCCTCGGCATGCAGTTCCGTATAGCGGACGATAAAGGCGCCGACGTCGAAATCGGAAAGCCCGGCGAGCTGCTCGTCCGGGCGGCGGGGGAAGATCCCCGGCACGGGTTCTTCAGCGGCTATCTGAAGGATGAGGCAGCCACGGAAGAGGCCTGGAACGGCGGCTGGTTCCATACCGGCGACGTCGTCTACGCCGACGAGAAGGGGCTGCTGTACTTCTTCGACCGCAAGAAGAGCATCGTTCGCCGCAGCGGCGAAAACATCGCCGTGCTGGAGGTCGAGGCGGCGCTGGCAAAGGATCCCGGCGTGAAGGCATCGGCGGTGACGCCGGTGGCCGACGACCTGCGCGGCGAGGAAGTATTCGCCTTCATCGTCGCAGATCGGCCGGTCTCGCCGGAGGATGAAGCGGCGGCGGCGGCGCGCATCGTCGAGGCCGCCGGCAGCCACATCGCCTACCATAAGCTTCCGGGCTACATCGTCTTCATCGACCGGCTGCCGCTGAGTTCGACCCAGAAACTCCAGCGCGGCGAGATCAAGGCCATGGCGGCCCGGGCGATCGAAGAGGGCACGGCTATCGATCTGCGCAAGCTCAAGGCCTCCATCCGCAAGGCAGGCTGACAGACCATTTGAATCAGACGGCAACACCAACATCGAGGCGATCATGACACCCGAGAAGATCCTGTACGAAACAGCGGTAACGGCCCATGGCGGGCGCGAGGGCAGGGCCGAAAGCGCCGATGGCGGGTTTGCCGTCGCCCTCTCGGTGCCGAAGGGGCTTGGCGGACCGGGCGGTGAGGGGACCAATCCCGAACAGCTGTTTGCCGCCGGCTATGCCGCCTGCTTCCTCGGCGCCGTCAAGCTCGTGGCGCGCACGAGCAAGATCGCCCTTCCCGACGATGTGACGATTACCGCCAAGGTCGGCATCGGCCCGGTTCCCGTGGGTTATGCGCTGGCCGTCGAGCTTGTCGCATCGCTTCCCGGCCTGGACCGCGCTGTCGCCGAAGAGATCGTTGCCGGCGCGCATGACCGGTGCCCCTATTCGAATGCGACGCGCGGCAATATCGACGTCAAGCTGACGGTTGCCTGATGTCGGGACACCGTGCGCGGCAGAGCTATGACGGGGTGGTGCTGGCGGTTCCGGTGACGGTCCCGTATCAGCGCTATTCAATCGAGACCGCGCACTGGTGGATGGGCAGGGCGCTTCGGGCGCTGGCGGACGGCGCCGGCATCAGCCATCGGGACTTCGACGGCTTCTCCACCGCAAGCTTCACAATGGGACCGGACTCGGCGATCGCGCTCACCGAGCATTTTGGCCTCTCGCCGCGCTGGATCGATCACGTGGCACTTGGCGGTGCCGCCGGCATCGTCGCAATCCGACGGGCAGCGCGCGCCGTGCAGGCGGGTGATGCCGACATCGTCGCCTGCGTTGCGGCCGACACCAACCAGGTCGATACGTTCCGCAAGACGCTCGCCAGTTTCTCGCGCTTTGCCCAGGACGCCTCTTACCCCTACGGGGCCGGCGGCCCGAACGCCAGCTTCGCGCTGATCGCCCGCCATTACATGGACCGCTATGGCGCGACGCGCGAGGATTTCGGCAAGATCTGCGTGGCGCAGCGCGACAATGCGCTGAACAATCCGCATGCGCTGATGAAGAAGCCGCTGACGCTCGAGCAGTACCTCTCGGCGCGGCCGATCGCCGAACCCTTCCACCTGTTTGACTGCGTCATGCCCTGCGCTGGCGCTGAAGGCTTTCTGGTGATGCGCGAGGAGACCGCGCGGTCGCTCGGCCTTGCCTTCGTCCGTCTGCTGTCGGCCATCGAGCGCCACAATGCATTTGCCGAGGATCCGGTGCAGGAACGCGGCGGCTGGCTGATCGATCGCGACGAGCTGTACGGCATGGCGGATGTCCGGCCGGACGACATGGATTTCGTCCAGACCTATGACGATTACGCGGTGATCTCGATGATGCAGTTCGAGGATCTCGGCTTCTGCGCCAAGGGCGAGGGGCCGGATTTCGTCCGCCAACACACGTTTACGGTGGACGGCTCCTTTCCGCACAATACATCCGGCGGCCAGCTATCCGTCGGCCAGGCCGGTGCGGCGGGCGGTCATCTGGGTATTACCGAAGCGATGCGCCAGTTGCTGGGCACTGCCGACGGCACGCAGGTGAAGGATGCCGCCCTCGGACTGGTATCCGGCTTCGGCATGATCAACTACGACCGCGGACTGGCGTCTTCGGCAGCAATCCTGGCGAGGGCATGATGGCTGAACCGCTCGCCAAACCCAGGCGCAAGAACCCGCTGGAGCGCATGCAGCAACCGCTGCTGCCGCCGTCGGTGCGCAGCCGGAAGGCCCATGGACTGACGCTCGCAGCCGCTTGCGGGCGGTTCATGATCCAGTGCTGCGACGAATGTGGCCGCTACACCTATCCGCCGCGCGAGGCCTGCCCGGACTGCCTGTCATCAGAGCTGAGGTTCCGTGATGCGCAGCCAAGCGGTGTGCTGCTGTCGGAAACCCGCATCGAGGTGACCAGCGATCCTTATTTTCGCGAGCACATGCCATGGCGCACCGGCCTCGTGAAGCTTCAATGCGGCCCCGTCGCAGTTGTCCACATGCATGGCGATTGCGGCGGACCGGGCAGCGAACTTCTGCTGTCGCTGCAGCTGGATCGTGCCAGTCAGGCCGTGTTGTTCGCCAAACCCCTGTCGGAGATGCCGCATATGGAAGACGATCCCCAATGGCGGGAGCTAACTGCCGATCCGAAACATCGGCGGGTGCTGATCACCGATGGCCGGAGCCCGATGGCCTTGCCGCTCGCCGCTTCTCTCAGCAAGGCCGGTGCCGCCAAGGTCTTCGTCGGCATCGCCGATCGATGGAAGCCGTTCGCGACGAAGACGGCGCTTGAAGCGATCGAAGACGTCGAACTGGTGGAATTGGACCTGACCAGCGAGCGTTCGGTGCAGGATCTGGCAATGGATATCGGGGCCAAGGTCGAGATCCTTATCAACACTGCCGACCATGTGCGACCGGCGCATCTGTTCGATGCGGCGGCTGCGGGCACCGCACGCGAGACGCTCGATCAGACGGTGATGGGCATGATGCGTCTTGCGCAGGCTTTCGGACCGGTCATGCGAGCCCGCGGGGCCGATGGGGCGACAGGCGCGGTGGCCTGGGTCAATTTGTTGTCAGTCCATGCACTGAGCAGCGCGCCTCAGTTCGGCATCCAGTCGGCGGCGCATGCGGCATGCCTGTCGCTCTCCCAGTGGCTGCGCGGCGAGCTTCGACAGGGCGGTGTGCGGGTCATCAATGCCTTCGCCGGACCGCTCGACACCGAGTGGTACCAGACACTGCCGGCGCCCAAGGTTGCGCCGAAGACGCTGGCGGACGCGGTCGTCGACGGATTGAAGCGAGGCCTGGAAGACATCTATGTCGGCGATGTAGCCAGGGATATCGAGGCGCGGCTGTTCGACAATCCGAAAGCCGTCGAGCGGGAGGCGGGGCAATGACCGACGACATTCTGGGAGCATTTGCCGGGGCTCTGGCAACGGGTCGGATCCGCATTGTGGATCTCACCCAGACGCTGTCTGCCGATTTTCCGGTGATCGTCATGCCGCCGGAACTAGGACAGTCGGCGCCGTTCCGCATGGAGCAGATTTCCCGTTACGACGCCAGCGGACCGGCCTGGTACTGGAACAATCTCTCGTTCGGCGAACATACCGGCACGCATTTCGACGCGCCGATCCACTGGTATACCGGCCGGGACCTGCCGCTCAACACGGTCGACACGCTGCCGCCGGCAGACATGATTGCGCCGGCCTGCGTCATCGATTGCTCGGCCCAGGCGAACGAGAACGCCGACTTCCTGCTCGGCGTCGACGACGTGAGGGCCTGGGAGGACCAGCATGGCCGCATCCCGGCCCGTTCCTGGGTGCTGCTGCGCACCGAGTGGTCGAAGAAATGGGGCGCGGACTATGCCGGCTTGCGCGACGACGGTGCGCATACGCCGGGACCGGATGTTGCCGTGATGCGCTTCCTGGTGGAGGAGCGCGGCATCATCGGCTTTGGCACGGAAACCATCGGCACCGATGCCGGCCAGGCCGGCCATTTCTCGCCGCCATACCCGGCGCATCATTATCTGCACGGGGCCGGACGTTACGGTCTGCAGTGCCTGACGAACCTCGATCGTCTGCCGGCGACCGGCGTCATGATCGTCTCGGCGCCGCTCAAGATCCACCACGGCTCGGGCAGCCCGCTGCGTGTTCTCGCGCTCGTTCAGGAGCGCTCGACAGGATGAGATCCGCTTGCCACGCGCCGGGCGGCGGTATCGTAGAAGCTGGTCAGCAGTTCCAGCATCTCCGTGGCGTCGCCGAGCCCTTTCTCCGCATGGTCCATCTTCTGGATCAGCGAAACGAGCAGGTGCCGGCGCAGCGCCCGGTAGTCCTGGGTCAGCTTGCTGCCCTTGCGGGTCGGCGTGTAGAGCGTGTCCTTGCGCGAGCGACCCTTGACCCGCTCGATGAGCTGCAGCGTCTGCAGCTTCTTGATCGCATACTGGATATTGGCGGTATCGTCGCGACCGAGCAGACGGGAGATCTCGCCCAGTCCCTTGGCCTTGTTGCGGTAGCGGATCGTGTGCAGGACGGCCGTATCCAGGCCGCTGAGGCCGGCGCCGGCAAGTTCGCTCGAGCATTCCGCCTGCCAGCGCAGGAAGGCCGCCGAGATCCGCCAGAGCGACCATTCGAACTCCGTCAGCGCCGCCTCAGACAGTTCCATCCCAGCGTCGATCGACTGGGTTTCGGGCGCGGTCGACGATGTCATGCGGCTCTCCGGTTGCTTTCCATGCTGCGAGTAAAGCCTTAAATTCACGTTTTGACGAGAGCAATATCGGTTCAACGACGAAAGCGAGACGAGGACGATGCGCATCTTCTGGCAAAGCTTCATCGATGCCACCGCCAGCGCCGCCTATATGAAGCGGCTGTCGGACTACCTGAATGGCATCGCCGAACCGGGCACGACCGTCGATGTGTTCGGCATCAGCCCGCCGGACCGGCATTTCGGTCGCCTGGCCGAGTTTCGCTGTGCGGCGATCGCCATCGACAACGGGCTGGAGGCCGCCAGCCGCGGTTACGATGCCGTGGTCATCGGACATTTCCAGGATCCGGGTCTCTATGAGCTCAAATCGGCGCTGACCATTCCGGTGATCGGTGCGGGAGAGGTGTGCATGCACTACGCCGCACGGCTCGGCCGGCGGCTGGCGCTCGTGACGCTGGATGATGTGTTCCAGGTCTGGCATTACGAGCAGGCCGATCTTTACGGGCTGGGCAGCCGCGTCCGCCACGTGGTCGGCATGAACTGCACGCCGGCCGACTTCAGTGCCGCCTTTGCCGGCGACGACGAGGCGCGACGGCGCATGCTGGCGGCTTTCACCGCCTGCGCCGAACCGCTGGTGCGCGATGGCGCCGACGTGGTCGTGCCAGCCGGCGTGCTGCCGGGCCTGCTGGTGGGTGGTGAATTCGGCTTCAAGGTCTTGCATGCGCCGGTGGTCAACACGGCGGCGGTGACGCTGAAGAGCGCCGAGATGGATGTGCGCCTGCAGAAGCTGAACGGCATCGAGGTGAGCCGCGGGCCGTTCTGCTCGCTCGCCAGCGACGATGCCGTCATGGATTTCCGCAGCTTCGTCGCCAACGGGCGAGGGGCGCCGCTTTTTCCCTCAAAAAGCTGAGGGCTGGTCGCGGGGCGAACGTCCGGCGACGCAGGCCTCTTCACATCGTCAAAACGATGCGGCCGCGCGATATGGCGCCCTGTTCCAGCAGGCGATGGGCTTCCGCCGCTTGCGACAGCGGCATTGTTCGGGCGACCTGCGGCTTCAGCAGGCCGGCCGCGGCCAGATCCATCATCGACTGGAGCACCGAGCGGTCATCGGTCACCACGGCGCGGGTCACACGGACGTCGAATTCCTCGCCCCGGTCGACGATCGGATCGGCAACCAGCCACACCAGATGGCCGCCCTTCTTCAGGACGCGGTAGGACTTGTCGTGGACCGCCCCGCCCATCAGGTCGAAGACTATATCCTGGTCTTGCAGGAGTTCAGAAAAGTCCCCCTCGTCATAGGCGATGGCGCGATCGGCGCCGAGACCAAGCACGTAGTCGCGGTTCTGCGAACGGCAGGTTGTGCTGACCTTTGCGCCGAGGTGGTGGCAGAGCTGGATCAGAAGCCCGCCGACAGCCCCGGCACCGGAATGCACCAGCACCTTGTCTCCGGATTTGACTTCGGCGGTGGTCACCGCGATCCAAGTGCTGAGGCCGGCATTGGTCAGGGCAACGGCCTCGGTGGTCGACAGCCGTTCCGGGATCTCCACCGCATGGTTTTCGTCGACGGCGATCATCTCGGCGTAGCCGCCCTGCGCCAAGGCACCGGCCATGATCACCACACGGTCGCCGATGGAAAATTCGCCTGTTGCCTCACCGACAGAGACCACCGTTCCGCCGCCATCGCGGCCGGGTACGCTCGGCATCGGCAGGGTGAAATGGTTCTGCAGGTGTCCGGCGCGCAGTTTCCAGTCGAAGGGCGTGACGCTTGCCGCCTCCAGCCGGACGAGGATCTGGCCCGGACCGGCAACCGGATCGGGCAGATCGACGTACCTCATTACCTCGGGCGGGCCGTGCTCGTTGTACTGTATCGCCTTCATGATATCTCCTTCGACACGCTCAGGCGTCGCGGGCGGCTTTGACGCCGGCCGCGAGGCTGGCGCCGAGAAACATGGTGTCGCTGGCCAGCAGGTAGAAGCTGATGCCGGCCTTCGACCATTTGCCGACGTCGTCGGGCGTGGGACGGAAGATGCCGACGGTCTTGCCGGCCTTGGCTGCGGCTTCGGTAATCGTCAGGATCGCCGCTTCCAACCGGCCGGCGCCGTCCGGCCCCATGGCGTCGAGCGACACCGACAGGTCGCCGGGTCCGATGAAGATCACGTCGATGCCGTCGACCGCAACGATCTCTTCGACGTTCCGGAGACCCTCTGCCGTTTCGATCTGCACCGCGAGAACGAGGCTGTCGTTGGCGCTCTTCAGATAATCCGGGATCCGGTAGCCGTAACCCGCGGCCCGGCCCGGGCCGACGCCTCGCTCGCCGAGCGGCGGATATCGTGTGGCGGCAACGGCGGCTTGCGCCTGCGCAGCGGTCGAGACCCGTGGCACCAGAACACCGGCCGCTCCGGCATCCAGGACGCCGGCGATCGATTCCGGCGCATGGCCCGGAACCCGCACCATTGTCGGCACGTGGTGCACATCGGCGGCGCGGATCAAGTTTTCGATGAGTTCGCGGCCGATCTGCGAATGCTCGGCATCGATGCAGATGAAGTCGGCCCCGGCAGCGGCCACGACCTCCACGGCGACGGGATGCGGGATCGCGACGAAGGTGCCGACGAGCCGATCATCGGCAAGACACATGCTGCGGAAATTGCTCATCAGGGCCTCGGAAAGCGAGACGGGAAATCGTCACATCACTTACTTTAAGCCTGAAATTCCTGGCGGAGCAAGTTGATAAATCGGTATACGGATTATGACACTGTAGCGTCGTCTCGTTCGGAACGGCTTGATATAGGCATAAATCCGTATACTGTTTGTGTCGGAGAACATCATGCAAACCCCGTCCGACAACCTCGTCGAAACGATCTATGCCGATCTGCGGCTGAAGCTGCAGAGAAGCGAGGTGTCGCCGTCGGACAGGCTCGTCGACACCGGTATTGCGGCTCGCTACGGGACCTCCCGGATGCCGGCGCGCGAGGCTTTGCTGCGGCTGGTGGCGGAAGGCTATCTCGTCGGCACGACGCGTGGTTTTGCCGTGAGGGAACTGTCGGTGGAAGACATCGCCGGCCTCTTCGAGGTGCGCCGTCAGCTGGAGCCACGGGCGGCGGCCAGTGCTGCCCGCGACATGACGCCGGAGGTGGAGGCCGAGCTCACCGATGCCATGACCCGGATCCACGATGCGCTGCAGCAGGGTGACATTCCGGTCCTGCTGGGCGCCAATGTCGACTTCCGCAACGCGTGGCTGAAGGCGGTCGGCAACCCGCACATGGCGGCCACGGTCGCCCGCTTCATGAACTATTTCCAGTCGGTGCGGCTCGATACGTTCGCCGACGTCGAAACCGTCAAGCACTATATCACCGGCCTTTCCCGCATCCATGAAGCCTTCCTGGCGCGCGATCCGCTGCTGGTTGAAGAGCGCATGACGCTGTTCATGTTCGCCGCCGAAGAGGCATTTCTTGCCGTTCGGCGGCGCCAACTGGAAGACTTCAAGACGCAACGTCCGTCGCGCAGAAAGAACAAGAGGAGAGCAGTATCATGATAAAGCCGCATCCGCTGAAAGGGCCGAGCCCGCTGAAGCTCGGGATCTTCTCTCCCAATGCCGATGGTGGTCTTGCCATCACCGATGTGCCGGAGCGCTGGCAGGCGCGCTGGCAGGACAATCTCAACGCCGCGCAGATCGCCGACCGCGGCGGCCTCGACTTCCTGCTGCCGATCGCCCGCTGGAAGGGTTTTGGTGGCAAGAACCGGGTGCGGGAATGGTCCTTCGAGACCTTTACCTGGGCGGCCGGTCTGGCCTCCGTCACCGAGCGGATCGCGCTGTTCATGACAGTCCATGTGCCGCTTATCCACCCGCTCTATGCGGCAAAGGCGCTGGCAACCGTCGACCACATTTGCGGCGGCCGCGCCGGCCTCAACATCGTCTGCGGCTGGAATCCGAAGGAATTCGGCATGTTCGGCGTGCCGCTCGTCGAAAAGGGCTATGACCAGGCCGCCGAATGGCTGGAGGTCGTTGAACGTGCCTATGGCTCGGATGAACCGTTCGACTTTGACGGCGCCTATTACACGCTGAAGGATGTGGTGAGCCGGCCGGCAAGCCTGCAGTCGCCGCGTCCGGTGACCATGAATGCTGCCTTCGGCGGACCGGGCCGCGACTTTGCGGCGAAGAA
This sequence comes from Rhizobium sp. SAFR-030, assembly GCF_059415005.1. Classification (NCBI taxonomy): domain Bacteria; kingdom Pseudomonadati; phylum Pseudomonadota; class Alphaproteobacteria; order Hyphomicrobiales; family Rhizobiaceae; genus Rhizobium; species Rhizobium sp. SAFR-030. Next base: position 424,712 of record NZ_JBPFDO010000002.1, read on the forward strand.
CTGCGATTATCTCTTCACCACCTTCACCGAGATCGCCGAGGCCGGCAAGCATGTCGAGGACATCCGTGGACGGGCAGGGGCGGTGGACCGGGATGTCGGCGCCTATACCGTCTGCCACGTCGTCTGCCGCGAAACCCAGCAGGAGGCGGAGGACTATTATGAACGCTACGCCGTCACCATGGCCGATCACGAGGCGGTAGACGCGCACATGGCCGGCAAGAAGGAGTTCTCCCAGTCGCACGACAAGGACAGCTATGACCGTTATCGCAAGCGGTTCGCCGGTGGCGCGGGAGGCTATCCGCTCATCGGGACGCCGGAGAAGATCGTCGAGGAGATGATCGCGATCTCGCAGCAGGGCTATTCCGGCATCGCCATGTCCTTCGTCAACTACACCTATGAGCTGCCGTTCTTCTGCGATCGCGTCATGCCGCTCCTGAAACAGGCGGGGCTGCGCGTCGACTAGGGTGTCTGCCGCCGGAAGCCCATTCGATGCTTCGGCGGTCAGGCCCTGTGCTTTTCCGCTTACAAAATAGGATCCGGCGCGGCTATGATCATCCGGTTGGCTTGCTCCGCTACGGGAGGCCCGGTTTGCTGTAAACCCGGGAGTGACGTGGGCAACGCCTTTCCGGGGAGGAATGCATGTATCTGGGAACACAACTTCCGGCACGCCACGATGACGACTATCGGGTGATGAAGCAGCTCGGCGTCAGCCACGTCTCGGCAACGCCCGACGGTGACTGGCAGGGCTGGGATCGGCCGACGCTCGAAGCCTTCCGGGAGAAGATCGAGAGCTTTGGCCTGGTGCTCGACATGACGCAACTGCCGATGCCGTCGATCCGGGTGGACCGCGACGTGCCGTGCAGGGACATCATGCTGGCAGGACCGGACCGCGACCGGCAGATTGACGGCATCTGCCGCCTTATCGAGAACTGTGCCGCTGCCGGCATTCCGGCCGTCCGCTACAACTTCAACTATATCGGCATCCCCCGCACGGCGATGGAGCCGGGGCGAGGCGGCTACCAAGCAGAGGCTTTCCGCCTCGAACTTGCCGACCCTCATGAGCCGGCGCCGGCCGGCGTCGGCGTGCTCGACGAAGACACCATCTGGGAGCGGGTGGATTATTTCCTGGCGCGCGTCGTCCCGGTGGCGCAGTCGGTCAATGTGCGGCTGGCCTGCCATCCGCACGATCCGGCGACACCGCCCGGCTACATGGGCGTGACCCGGGTGCTCGGTACGGTCGAGGGAATGAAGCGCTTCGTACAGATGCACGAGAGCCCGGTGCACGGCCTGAATTTCTGCATCGGCACGCTCGGCGAAATGGTCGAGGATGTCTCGCAGGTGCCGGCGATCACCCGGTGGTTCGGCGAGCGCGGCAAGATCATGAATATCCATTTCCGCAACATCGCCGGCAAGCGCTATTCGTTCCGCGAGAGCTTTCCCGAGGATGGCGATATCGACATGCCGGCCGTCATCGATGCGCTGCGCGACACCGGCTACCAATACATGGTGATGCCGGACCACGCGCCGACGCTGTCGGGCGAGAACCAGCAGCAGGTGGCCTTCGCCTTCTGCTACGGCTACATCGCCGCTCTCCTGCAGACCCGCTGCTAGAGGATATTGGCTGGACGGGCTGCAGTAACAGGATTTTATTCCGCTGCACGGCAGGATTGGACCGGCTGGGCAATTGACTTCAATGCTTCAACTGTGTCGCCCAAGACCATGATCTTTAGCGCTTTCCGAGGAGCAACACGTTTGAGCCTCATTTGGAACCTAAACGTCAGACAACCGTTTGTTCATCTGACATTCATGTCCAGACACGGAGTCGCGCTATGTTCCTCAGCAGCCTGCACACCCAGAACTCCTCCGGCCTCGAGTATTTCAGCGACACTTCATCGGTCCGCGCATTCATCGAAGCGGACCTGCGCAACCTGCCGGAGTTTTCCGGGCGCGACCTGATCGTCTATGCCGCCGGCTCGAGCATCATCATCGAGGGAACAGTGGGCTCCGATCTTGACTACATGCGGACGATGGACGTCGCCTGTGATCTGGCCGGATCTGACAGGGTGATCTGCCGGGTCGAAGTGGCAACCAGCGCCATCAGGATCTGATACTGCCGGTACTGAGAGACCCTAACAGCCAGCCGGCCTATCTGCTCGGCAGCGGCTGTTGTTCGTCGTCATCCTCTGGACTACTAGGCTTCCTCATCTGCCGCTGTCATCCTTGGGCTTGTCCCGGGGATCCGCCGCCGTTTCGCTCTGTCATCGACCGCGCTGAGGTTGCGCGTGTGGACGACAGGGAACTGCCCATTGTCTGATGTCGCGGATCCTCGGGACAAGCCCGAGGATGACGCAGTTTGTGGTGACGGCTGGTGGGAGACGAAAGGATGAAGAGGAGCGCATCCAGCGTTTCCGCAGCATCCAGTGCGTTTACCAGCGTCACGCCGTCCGCCCGCCTGTGAGAGTCACTTACCCGGCGCGTTCTGCTTCCCACTCAAGGGAGGTGGAACATTGAGGCACCGGTGGGCGCTGAGCTTAGGGACAGTCGCACTTCATCCTGAATCCATCTCCCAATACAGTTGTCAAAGCTAGTTAGAGGCGCGTGCTCGCCAGCCAGTTAGAAACGCGACACTGGCGCTGCCGATCAGCCCCGATCTGAGCGGCAGACCCGCTTGCGAGATCAGATCGGGGCGGGTGGGGCGCACCTCTTCGGCTTTAGCTTTGAGGCTGGCTAACGTCATTCTGCGGCCTCCATGCGCGCCAAAGCCTTCTTCCTTTTAGCGATGACTTCCGGATCGTTCATGAAGTCCGCCCGACGGCCGGGCTTGCGGCCGCGCTTCTGGTAACCGTTTCCAATGCTGCCGTCCCGAATGCCAAACATATGATCTTTCTGGCCCGTCCGGGATGGGCCGCTCTTGCTCCGTTGCTGTTCTCGTCCAGCCTGCATCTCGGCGACGATCAACAGCATGTCGTCCAGACGCTTGTTCTCGACGACTTCCGGCCGATGGACCGACCGCAGCTTGTCAAAGGTTCTGTAGGGTAGGGCAAAACTCTCGTGCATAATCGCGAGGCGACCGTCCGGATAATCGCAAACAATCACCTTTTGGCCGGCCAAGGGTCTGGAAACGTCGGTCGGATCGAGAATGAACAGCACCTTGTCGTAGCGCAGCGTCAAAGCCTGCGACAGCGTGCGAACTTCCTTGCGGCACATGGCGCCATCAAGGTCCTCGTGATCGGCCAACGGCCGGTGCATGTCCTTCGGATTGCGCGACTGTTTGCCGAAACGCGCATTGAAATCCGTAATGAACTCAGGTGCATAGGCGTTGGCTTCCTCAATCGTGTCAATGCCGCGAAGCCGCATCTCCCTGACCAACCGATCCTGCAATGTGTGGTTGGCACGTTCCACCCGGCCCTTGGCCTGCGGGGTGTTGGCACAGATGATGTCGATGTTCAGCTCATAAAGCGCCCGGCCGAATTGTGTCAGGCCGCTCGTCCGGTCCTTCTCCGACGCATGGGTCGAACGAAAGACGCCGTGCTTGTCGCTGTAGAAGGCCAGCGGTTTGCCCCATTGCTGCAGATAGGCCTTGGTCGCGTGCAGATAGTCGAATGTGTTCTCCGAACCGGCAAACCGTAGATGCAGCAGCTTGCCGGTCGCGTCATCGATATAGACGAGCAGGGCGCATTTGGGCCCACGGTTCTCGAACCACCAGTGATGCGAGCCATCGATCTGCACCAGTTCGCCAAAGCAATCGCGTCGGCCGCGTGGTTGGAAAACCCGTTTCTTGCGTTCTCTGCGTGAAACCCAGATACCAGCCTCGGTCATCCATTGTCTCAGCGTCTCCTTGGCAACAGAGATCCGGTGCAGCTCGATCAGCTTCTCACGCGCCAGCGTCGGACCGAAATCCAGATAGCGTTCGCGAATCAGATCCAGCACCGCATTGCGAAACTCCTCGCTATGGCGCCGGTTGCTCGACCGCGATCGCTTCCTGGAAACAAGACCGGCTGGACCATCCTGGTCATAGGCCTGCAGCAGCCTGTGAACCTGGCTTCGACTGAGGTCGAGCAGTTCGGCAGCCTGGACGACGCTCAGGCGCTCGTCACGAATCTTCTGAATGACTTCGAGGCGATGCAATTCTTTCTGCGACATGGTGATCAAACAGGACATGACGACTCCGACCGCTGGTCTGGACGAGGCTGAAGGTCGTCATCCTTGCTCCCAACGTTGGCATTGACCAGAACGTCGAGAGGCGAGACTGTCGCATCTCTAACTGGCCCAACCGTCGCATTACTAAATAGCCCCTACACGAACTGATCCGATAACGTATGTTATGGAACTTAACTGATGGCCCCGAATACCTGGTCTTCCGGTCTGTTCAAACGCCAGCCCATCCCCACATCCTTGCCTCCCGCCCGCCTAAAACTGCACGCCCAGCCGCAGCGCATCCAGCATCGCCGCGTGCACCGAGCGGCTGCTGATCGCGTCGCCGATGCGGTGCAGCTCGAAACCAGCCGCCGGTGGCTGACGCAGCGGTGCGCTGCCGATAAGCGTCGAGATGTCCGTCACCCCGTCGTTGACCGATCTCGGACGAAGTTCGTCGAACAGATCGGTGACCGGGACGGTTCCATGCTCGACGACCACCTGGTCATGGGTGGAACGCGTCTCCCGGCCGGTCAGCAGGTGGCGCAACACCACCTCGCGGCGGTCGCCGATCAGGGCGACTGAAACCAACTCATGCTCAAGGATGACCTGGACGTCGCGCTCGGCCATCGCCTTTCGATAGGTGATGCTTGAATGATGTTCCATTTCCGGCGCGAGCGACGGATCGCGGGCAACAAACGTCACGGCGTGGCCGGCGGCCGCCAACTGTGCCGCGGCCGACGGTGCAGGATGACGGCCGGTCGCGTCGTAGATCAGAACATCTGCTTTCGCCTGCAGAGGGCTCGCCAGAACATCCCAGACGCTGAGACAGAGCTCGCTGCCTGAGGCCGGGCCAAAATTCGGAACGCCGCCGGTTGCGACGATCACCAGGTCCGGCGCCTCGGTCAGGATGTCTTCGGCATCCACGTAGGCATTGAGGCGGATCTCGACATGAAGCCGCTCCAGTTCGGCACCCAGACTTCCTCGGAAGATTGTAGAGGATCGCCGGATAGTTCCCTCGTCGATGCAGGTTCACTCGGTAACTGTGCCTGGTCCATGTCCCGCCCCGTCGGATGATCGATCGTCTGGCCGTGCCCGAGCCGTCAGCGCGCCGGCTGGGCCGGTCCGAGCGCTGCCCGCATCGCATTCACGCATTGCTTGAGCGGCGGCGTCGGATCGACGTTGTATTTCCAGTTGGTCAGCTCGATCGTCAGCGAACCGTCGTAGTTCTGGCTGCGCAGGTAGGCGATGAGCTTGTCGAGATCGATGATCCCGTCACCCCAGGCAAGATGGCTGCCGCCCGCATCGGAATCGGTGAAGTGGACATGGGCGATCCGCCCGGCGAGATGGGTAAAGTAGTCCTCGGGTTGCTCCTGGGTCATCACCGCTCCGGCGACATCGTACACCGCGTGCAGTGCGGGGCTCGCCAGCGTGTCCATCAGAGCGCGGATTTCCCTGGCCGAGCGGATGATGTTGGCAAATGAATCCGGAAGAGATTCCATCCAGAGGTCGACGCCGAGCCTTTGGGCGCGATCGCACAGCAGGCCCATGGAATCGACGCAGCGGGTGAGCGCTTCGGAGGCCGGCTCGTCGCGGTAGCCGCCGCCGGCCGTGACCAGCATCGCCGGCGCACCGCATTCGACAGCAAATTCCAGGGATTCCAGGAAGTAGCGCAGCGAGCGATCGCGGAGGGCCGGCTCTTTCGCCGAGATGTTGATGGGATAGATGCACTGCTCGGGCGTGAAGGCAACGATGTCGAGGCCCATGCCGCGCACCGTCTGTCCAAGCTGGCGCGCCTCGGCGAGCGTCCTGTCACCGATATAAAAGTGCGGCGCGGCGGCCCAGAGTTCGATGCGGGATACGCCAGCGTCGCAGACGTCGGCAAGAAACCTGTCGAACGTGTGTCGGACGTAGTGGAAGTTCATCACCGCGATGCTGCGTTCGTCCAATGCCATGTCCAATCCTCCCAAGCTGATGAGCAGCGTCCGAACCGGGCGCTTTCTAAGGTGATCTCAACGATTTCTGCTCAAATTGCTGGTAACGTTCTCATAATATCTATGGCGCGGCGCCCTCACCTGCTGACAGATTTCAGCAGACCGAATTCGACTTCCGTCCGGTGGATGAAGTCGGCGATCTGTCGCTCGGTTTCCTCGGCCGTCCAGTGCAGGTGGGGTGCGGCAAGGCGCGCCGCGGTATCTGCATGTGACAGCCCGAGATCCGCCTCCCAGCCGACCGACAGGCGGCGGCGCAGGATGTCGCCGAGCGTCCGGGCCTGCTCGTTCAGCACCGCGTGGGCGACTGTGGCGGGCGTGACGCGATCAACGGGTTCGGCAGCCGGTGACGCCGGATTGAATACGCGCAACGGGCCCGATGGCTTCAGTCGACGCGCGACGGCCGCCGTCAGCCGGCGCCCGGCCTCGCGGTGGGTCATCAGCAGTCCGCCGGTGAAGGTAAAGAAGTTCGGCAAGCCTTCGGATGTCAGGTCGTGCTCCCTGACCGATGACGAAGAACCGCGGCCGTCCTTTGCCAGGCTGCGCGGTCGCACACCTGCCCAGGAATAAAGCACGTCGCTACGACAGAGGCGGATCTCGGGAAACAGCCGCGACAACTGGTCGAGGATCGCTAGGATCTCGGCTTCGGTTGCGCGGAAGCCCTGCGGGCTGCCGTCGGCTGGGCAATCCCACGGGCCGACATAATGCAGTTCGCCCCAGGGGATCAGGTAGAAGGGCGCGCCGGCTGCGGTCACCGTCTCGAACCCGATGCCGCGGAGGTTGGAGGGCAGCCGAACGACAATGTTGGTGCCCTTTTCGCCTGTGTTGCGGCGGCGCAAATGCGAGGATCCGGTGAGCGCCGTCAGCTCATCGACCCAGACGCCGGCGCAGTTGACGATGGCACGGGTCAGGACGGTGCGGGTCCCGTCTGCCGACCTTAGCTCGACGCGCCAATACTCCCCTTCCCGCGCGATGGCAGTCACCGCCGTGTGGTTGAGCGCTTCCATGCCGATGGCGCGCGCCTTCATCACGGTATCGACCACGATGCGTTCGGGCCAGTGATACTGGTACTCGGTGAAGGTCATGGCACCCCGGATATCTGCCAGTCCCGCCATGCCCGAAAGCGCCGGATGAGCCTTGGCTTCCTGCGCCGAAAGAAGGCGGAGATCGAGCGGCACGCGGCCGCCGTCGCTGGCCGCCATCAACCGGAACGCCAGACGCGCCTTCCACGGTGGAATGGCATTTTCCTGCGTCAACGGCACGATGAAGGTGACCGGCCTTACCCGTTCGGGCGCCTCCTGAACGAATTCCGCCCTGCCCCGCATGGACCGGCGCATCAGGTCGAAGCATTCGATGGCGTTGCGCGGATTCGCGAGGAAGGATGCGATGGAGCCGCTGGCGGCGGACAGGTAGCCGAGCCCGCAGTGCTGAAGCCGCGATGTCTTGGACGATGTGCCGGAGCCATAGTCGTCGCGTTCCGCCAGCAGCGTGCGGTAGCCAGCGGCGGTCAGGTGCTGACCGGCTGCGGCGCCGATGATGCCGCCGCCGATGACGAGAGTGTCGTAGGGCTCAGTCACGTTCACGTCCCCCCGCGCTGCGGCTTCAATCGAAGCTTTTGCCGCAGTGTGTGAGAACGTTCGCAAAATTGTGGCTGGGCTGTCAAGGGCACTTGACGCAGAGTGGCATCTGGCAATACGTATTAGGACGTCTTATCGAAAGGTCCTGCCATGTCTCTCCCCTCTGATTTCGACGCCGGCGTTGTCGCGGCGCTTTCCGCCCTTGACGCGAAGTCGATCACCCATGTCTTCTTCGTCGCCTGCGGCGGCTCGCTGTCGATCATGCATCCGGCAAAGTTCCTGCTCGACCAGCATTCGCCGCTGTCGTCGGACGTCTTCAACGGGGCAGAATTCGTCGCCCGCGCGCCGCGGTCGCTGGACAAGAACTCGCTGGTGATCCTCTGCTCGATGACCGGCACCACCAAGGAAACGACGGCGGCTGCCGAATTCGCCCGCTCGAAGGGTGCGGCGACCATCGGTCTGACGCTCGAGCCCGCCTCGCCGCTCGGCAAGGCCGTCGATCACGTGGTCGGCTTTGCAGCCCCCTACACGACCGGCGTGCCGATCGATGCGAAGGACAGCAACTATGCGCGCATCTACCAGATCGTCATGGGTCTCGTGGCGCTGACGGGCGGCGACGACCTGACGCAGACGCTGATCGACAGCCTGAAGGCACTGCAGCCGGCCATCGACCGCGCGCATGAAACGTTCGCGCCGATGTTTGCGGATTACGCGCCGCGCTTTGCCAAGGAAGACGTGATCTACACGGTCGCCAGCGGCGCGAGCTACGGTGCGGCCTACTCGTTCTCCATCTGCGTGCTGATGGAGATGCAGTGGATCAACAGCCAGGCGATCCACGCCAACGAGTTCTTCCATGGCCCCTTCGAGGTTCTCGACAAGGACCGCGCCTTCATCCTGTTGAAGGGCGTCGACAGCACCCGGCCGCTCGAACAGCGTGCCGACGAGTTCCTGCACCGCTTCGGCTCGGCGGAAAAGATCCTGGTTCTCGATGCCGAGAAGCTCGATCTCTCAGGCATCGATCCGCAGTTCCGCGGCAATGTCGTGCCGTTGATCTTCTTCGACACGCTGTGGCGTTTCGCCTATAAGATCGCCGATCTGCGCCAGCACGAAATGCTTGAGGGCCGGCGTTACATGAAGAAGATCGCCTACTGATCGAGCCCTGGATTGGAGCGGATGGAAGATCAAGCACAGCTCTTGCCGCTCTATGAACAGGTTCGGCATTCGATCCTGGCCGGCATCCAGTCCGGCCAGTTTTCGGAAGGCGGTTTCCTGCCCGCCGAGCCGGAGCTGATGTCGCTCTACGGGGTCAGCCGGGTCACGCTCCGGCGCGCCATAGGCGACCTGTGCGCCGACGGCCGCCTCCAGCGCCAGCAGGGTCGCGGAACGCTGGTCATGCCGAACAAGGTTCGCCAGACGCTGGTTTCCCTGTCGGGCTTCTCCGAAACGATGGACGGTCTTGGTCGCAAGGCCGGCCATCGCATCCTGTCGCGCGACGACCATCCCGAGGCGCCGGCCATTCGCGATCGGCTGGGGGCGGCGTCGCTGATCCACTTCGAACGGCTGCTGGAAGACAACGGCATGCCGATGACGCTGGAAAGCCTGTGGTTTGACGCGGCACGGTTTCCCGAGGTCGTCGACACGGTGGCGGCGGGCGGCTCGTTCTTCGCCGCCTTGCGCAATCTCGCCGGCATCGTGCCCGCTCATGCGGAGCGGCAAATCGATGTCGGCTTTGCTTCGCCGGCCGAGCGCAACGTCCTTCCGGTCACGGCAACGCAGCCGGTCTACCGCATCGAAAAGATCGTCACCGATAGCGAGGGACAGCCGCTCGCCCTGTCGCAGCTGGTCACCCCAAGCCACCTCGTCACCTACACAATCAAGACCTGAAAGATCCGACAATGCATGTTTTCGACGCCGCCGCCGTTCATGATGCGCTTGCATGGGAGTTTCTGATCGAGGCGCTGCGCCAGGCGCATCTGGGCGCGATGCCGGCCTCCGATGTCGTCGTCCAGTCGGATCCGGGCGGCAGCGAGGGCCAGTTCGTCACCTTGCCGGGATGGGCGCCCGGCGGTCCGATCGTCGTCAAGATGGTCGGCGTATTTCCCCAGAACGCTTCCCTGCAACCGCCGCAGCCGGCCGTGCAGGGGCTGGTGGCCCTGTTCGACGGCAAGACCGGCGCGCCTGTCCTTACCGCAGATGGCGCTGCCATGACGGCGCGCAAGACAGCTGCCGATTCCGCTCTCGGCGCCTCTATCCTCGCCCGCCACGATGTCGAGGATCTGCTGATCGTCGGCGCCGGGGCGCTGGCGCCGTATTTTGCACAGGCGCATCTGGCAGCCCGGCCATCGCTGCGCCGGGTGACGATCTGGAACCGCACCGCGTCACGCGCCGAGGCGGTTGCCGCCCAGTTGCGTGACAAGGGACTGGAGATCACGGTGAGCGACGATCTCGATCGCTCGGTCGCAAATGCCGATCTCGTATCGTGCGTGACGATGTCGGACACGGCGCTGATCAAGGGAGCCCTGCTGCGTCCTGGCGCCCATCTCGATCTCGTCGGCGCCTACATGCCGACGCTGCGCGAAGCCGACGACGAAGCCCTGGCGCGGGGCACGATCTTCGTCGACTGCCGCAACAACATGCAGAGTGGCGGTGATCTTTCGCAGGCGGTGGCCTCCGGCGCAATCACATGGGATTCCGTCCGGGCGGACCTGTTCGACCTCGTCCAGGGGAAGGCCGAGGGGCGCACCTCCGACCAGCAGATCACGGTCTTCAAGAACAATGGCGGCGCTCACCTTGATCTGTTCACCGCCTCGGCTCTGGCGACCCGGATCAGCTGAGCGACCAGACATTGCCGCGTCCGGGCAAGGCTGATCGAAACGGCGGCTGGGATCTTCCACCCGCGGCTACGTAGCGACCGGCGTCCGTGAAGTTGCATACCAAGCCGGCTTGCCAAAAGGATCTCTCAACAACCACTTCCGCTCGAAGGAACGCTTCGGCGTCGAGGTTCTGCAATAGTATGCGGACCGGTTGAAAGAGATCGTGCGGAACGTTGCTGCGCATGCAGGTCGAGCGGACCGGCGAACCTGTCGCCCGCTTCAAGCGTTTCCTTGACTGCATCCTGGCCGTTACCCAGCAGGCTTCGGCCAGGACGAGGCTTAAGCCTCCGCAAGCACGCGGGCGAGGAAGGAGCGGGTGCGATCCTGCTGCGGGTTCGTCAGCACGTCCGCCGGCTTCCCCTGCTCCACAATCACGCCGCCATCCATGAAGATCAGGTGATCCGCCACGTCCCGGGCAAAGCCCATCTCGTGGGTCACCACGACCATGGTCATGCCGTCGTCGGCAAGCTGCCGCATCGCGGCCAGAACCTCGCCCACCAGTTCCGGATCGAGCGCCGAGGTGGGCTCGTCGAACAGCATGACGTCGGGCTCCATGGCCAGTGAACGGGCAATTGCGGCACGCTGCTGCTGTCCGCCGGAAAGCTGTGCCGGATAGTAATGAGCGCGTTCCTTCATGCCGACCCGCTCCAGGAGCAGCATGGCCTTGTCGGTGGCCTTGGCCCGCGGTTCGCCCTTCACCAGCATGGGCGCTTCGATGACATTTTCCAGCACCGTCTTGTGCGGGAAGAGATGAAAACCCTGGAAGACCATGCCCATTCGCTGACGTTGGCGCGCCAGTTCGTTGAAGCTCATCTCATAGAGCTTGGCGCCCTTCCACTTCACGCCGACCGGCTCGCCGTGCAGGAAGATCGCGCCGCCGGTCGGCTTCTCGAGATAGTTGAGGCAGCGCAGCAGCGTGCTCTTGCCCGATCCGGACGGGCCGACGATGCAGGTCACGTCGCCGCGGTTGACCGCAAGATCGATGCCCTGGAGGACTTCGTGGGTGCCGAAGCTCTTGCGCAGTCGCTCGACCTTCAGCAGAGGCGCCGCCGTCATCTGGTCGTTCATCACAATGCCTCCTGCTGGCGGCCGAACAGGCGGAACAAGGAAAACCCACCCGATTTCCCGGTGCTTGAGTGGTGTTCGGATTTGAGCCGATGCTCGACGGCATGTTCGACGATCGTCAGGATGGTCGTCAGGACGAGGTACCAGATGGTCGCGACAAGCAGCAGCGGCACGGTCTGATAGGTGCGTGCGTAGACCAGCTGCGCCGAATAGAGGAGATCCGGGAGGGCCAGGACAGAGACCAGCGAGGTGAACTTGAGCATCGAGATCGTATCGTTGCCGATCGGCGGGATGACGATCCGGAGCGCCTGCGGCAGCACGATCCGGCGCATCAGCTGCCAGCGGGTCATGCCGAGCGTTGCGGCCGCTTCGGTCTGGCCGCCGCTGACCGCCTGGATGCCGGCGCGGATCATCTCCGCGGCATAGGCGCTTTCGGTGAATGCCAGGCCCATGATGGCGGCGCTGAACGGCGTGATTAGGTCATTGGTTTGCCAGGAAATCAGCTTCGGGCCGTCGAACGGCACGCCGATCGAGATCTCCGGCAGGAGAAGCGCCAGATTGTACCAGAAGACCATCTGGACGAGCGGCGGCACGCCCCGGAAGAACCAGATCCAGCCCCAGCTGGCGGCCTGGAACACCTTGCTGCCCGACAGCCGCATGACGGCGAGGATGACGCCGATCAGCAGGCCGAGCACCATGGCGAGGAATGTCAAAAGCAGCGTGGTGCCGAGCCCGGACAGGATCGACCGGTTGAACATGTACTGCCCGACCACTTCCCACTGCATGTTCTTGTTGATCACCAGCACCTGCAGGAAGATCACCACGAAGACCGCAAGCGCCACTCCGCCGACCCAATGACCGATCTTCGGTATGGCGATCGCTTTCACATCGTGAATCGAGGGACGTTGAGAGGGAGGTTGCGACATCTGGTCTTCCTAGCTGGTACCGCGAAAATCCCGCCCCGAGCGGTCCCGGGGCGGGCGACGATCTTACAGGTCCGGGTTTTCCTCGGTGATCACGAGTGCCTTGGTGAGCATGCCGGAATCGGCGATGCCCCACTTGGCCATGATCTTCTCGTAGGTACCATCGTCGATCATCGACTGGATGGCATCACGCATGATCGGGCCGAGCGGATCGCCCTTGCGCAGGCCGATGCAGCTGTTGACGGGCGACAGCACAAGCTCGGAAACCTTGAGGTCCTTGGTCTGCTTGGCCATGTAGGCAAGCTTCACCGAACCAGCCACGGTCGCATCGGCACGCCGCGAGCGCACCGCAAGTTCCGCCTGCGCCTGCGTACCATGCGTCTGCATTACGACCGGCTTTTCCTTGCACTCTTCGGCGTTCAGTTTCTCCAGGAGCCCGAGGTCCCAGGAACCGTTCAACACGGCGACCGTCAGGCCGCAGACGTCGGAAGAAACCTTGATGTCGAGCTTGCTGTCCTGCGGATAGGCAAACGACGTGCCGATCTTGCGCTGCGCGACGAAATCGATCGCCGTCAGGCGTTCCGCCGTCGTGCCAAAAGACGAGAAGCCGGCGTCGAAGCGCTTGGCCTGGATGCCTGGAATGATGGCGTCGAAGCTGGTGCCCTCGAAATGGAACGGCACGCCGAGCCGGCTCTCCATTTCCTTGGCGATGTCGACGCTCCAGCCCTTCAGCTGGCCATCGGCATCGACGAACTCGTCCGGCGCCCAGTCGTTGAAGACGGCAGCCTTGATGCCCTTGTCCTTGTATTCCTGCGGCAGCGCATCGTGCAGGGCCGGGATGACATCGGCCATCGCCGGCATCCCCATCACCAGCGTCAGAATGCAACCCGTCAGAATCGATTTGATCATGGAATCCTCCTATTTCAACAAGGCCTGCCGGCCGCACAGCGTTCTCGTGTTCCCTATTAGATGAATTCGTGGCGAGAACGTTCTCACATATGTGACATCGAGATGCGGCGTCCGTCAAGCACCCTGTAGGCAAGCTGTGCAGCGTTATTCCGTTGAAATCGACCGCCGATCTCCTTAAACGATTGTTCTATCGCTCAGATACGAGCGTCGCGCGCATGAAATATTCTCTTTTCCACACAGACGTATGTGAGAAGGATCATCCATTGACTCCGAAGGGCAAGGCGACAATCGCAGATGTCGCGCGGGCGGCGGGCGTTTCGACGGCGACGGCGGGACGCGTGCTGGGTGGATACGGATATACCAGCGAGGCGAAGAAGGAGCAGGTGCTGAAGGCAGCGCAAGGGCTCGGATATCGACCGAACGCGCTGGCCCGCAGCCTGATCACCGGCAAGACGCGTACGATCGGGGTGGTTGCAGGCGACATCCAGAACCCTTTCTACGCCTCGGTGCTGCGCGGCATCTCCAACGTCGCTGAAGCCAACGGCTTCGGGCTTCTGATCACCAACAGCGACGAAGCCCAGTCCAAGGAAGTGCTGTCTGTCGAGCTCCTGGCGCAGAAGCAGGTCGACGGGCTGATCGTTACGCCAAGTGATACGCGCAAGGCACGGCATCTCTTCAATCTTCAGGCGATGGGCGTGCCGCTGGTGCTGATCGATCGCGCTGTCGCCGGACTGATGGTCGATCGAGTGGCAACCGACAACATCGCCGCGGCGGAACATGCGGTGCGTCATCTGATCGCCGCCGGCCACCGGCGGATCGGCATCGTCGCCGAACTTGTGGATGAAGAGAGCGGCGGTCTCGACGCCTTCCTCAAACGCGCCATCGCCGGCGAACCGGTGGAAAGCGAGACGCTCTATCCCAGCTGGCAGCGCCTCCTCGGCTATATCCGCGCCCATCGGATCGCCGGCCTGCCGATCGATCCCCGCCTGACCCTGCGGGCCGGTAGCTATTCGGCGCTCGCCGCACAGGCGGTCGTGCCGCCCCTGCTGACGGAGCCGGATCGGCCCACCGCGCTGTTCACCACCGACGGCACGATGTCGGAGGGCGCCATGCGCGCGATTGCCGGGCTGAAGCTGTCGATACCGTCGGACCTGTCGCTGATCTGCTTCGACGATCTCGACTGGATGAGCTTTCTGAGGCCAGGCATCACCACCGTGTCACAGCCGCGCCTGGCAATGGGCGAGGCCGCCGCGCGCATGCTGCTCGAGCGGATCCGCGGCGAAGAGTACCCGGCGCGCACGGTGCTGATGCCTGCGGAACTGATCGAGCGAGGCTCGGTCGCTCCACTCAAGGTCGCAGCCCACTGACCTCTCGACAGGTCCGTCTGCTGCGCGCTTGCTAGCGCTCCTCGCCCATCAACCGCCACCATCAACCGCATCCTTGGCACGTGCCGGCTCTTGCCTCGATCCGCAGCCTGTTGCCTTTCCAGACGCAGCCGATTAAATGAGAACGTTCTCATTGCCTGCTCAGGAAACTTCGAATGACTTCAACCGTCAGAATCCTCGCCTTCGGCGATAATGTCGTGGATTGCTATCGTGACCAGGATCTCATGTTCCCCGGCGGCAACTGCGTCAATCACGCCGTCTTTGCCCGCCGTGCCGGAGCCGCGACCGCCTATGCCGGTGCCGTCTGCGACGACGATGCGGGGCGCCTGATCCGATCGGCGCTGGTCGAGGAAGGCGTTGACGTGTCGATGCTGCGGATGGAGCCCGGCCAGACCGCCTACTGCGTGATCGAGACGCAGGAGGGCGAGCGCGTCTTCGTCGGCGCCAATCTCGGCCCCTCGATCATCGCGCCTTCGGGAGGCGATCTTGCGCAGTTGTCGCAGTTCGACGCGGTCCATACCGGTCGCTCGAGCCATGTCGACGCCTGGTTGCCGCGCTTCAGCCGGGCGGTGAAGGTGTCCTACGATCTGGCGACGGTCCATGATCCCGACCGCATCGCCCGGGTGGCGCCGCACTGCTTTCTGCTCGCATTTTCCGGCGGTGGCCTGTCGCGTGCAGAGGCCGTGGCGCTCGCCGAACGGGCGCGGGCGGACGGCGCTCGCTGGAGCCTCGTGACGCGGGGCATGGAGGGTGCACTTCTGCTCGGCGATCAGGGATTGTTCGAGGCATCCGCCCAGCCGGTCGAGGCAGTCGATACATTGGGAGCCGGAGATACGTTCATCGCCAACGTTCTGGTGGGGCTGCTGAACGATCAGCACCCGGACGACATTCTGTGCCGCGCGGCTGAGGCGGCCGCCAGTACCTGCCTGATGCGCGGCGCCTTCGGGCATGCCGCCCCGATGGCGGTCGACCTGTCGAACATGATGACGCTCGACGAGGTCTATCGCGCCACGCGCCCGGCCGCAGGTCCGCCGGAGACGGAAATCGACGCCGTGGCGTAACCGCTAAGGTCTGTATCGACGCGCGGCAGGATCGCTCCTGCCGCCCGATCAGGTCTCGCTCAGGGCGCGGAAGACGGATCGCAGGCATGGACATCGCCATGCGTTCCGACAAAGAACTCTCCCTCCGGCGTCACCCAGCCGCGGAACATGCCATCGGTGTTGTAGGGCGCGGCGATCGAGCCATCGGCCCCGACGGCGACGAGACCGGCGCCGATCGCATGCGGCTTCAGGTCCTCCATGATGACCTTGTCGGCGGCCTGCTGCACAGTTTCGCCCAGGTAGCCGATGCGGCTGGCAATCTCGTGGCCGACCGCATAGCGGATGAAGAATTCGCCCTTGCCGGTGCCGGAGACTGCGCAGAGGCCGTCTCGTGCATAGGTTCCGGCGCCGATGATCGGCGTGTCGCCGATACGGCCGGCCGGCTTGTTGTTGTAGCCGCCGGTCGAGGTGGCGGCTGCCAGATGTCCTGCCTCATCCAGCGCCACCGCGCCGACCGTTCCATGCTTTTCGGACTCGCTGGCTTTTGCTGCCGTGCCCGCCGCCGCATGCGCCTTCATCGATGCCAGCGCCTTTACGCGCCGCTCCGTGGTGAAATAGTCGGGCTCGACGACATCGAGACCTTCTGCCTTGGCGAACTCATCGGCTGACGTGCCGCCCATCAGCACCGCATCGCCCTTTTCCATCACCCGGCGCGCCGCCTTCACCGGATTGCGGATCCGCCGCACCAGCGTCACGGCCCCGGCTTCCAGCGTCGCGCCATCCATGATCGAGGCGTCCAGTTCGTGCTCGCCATTGGCGTTGAGTGCCGCGCCATAACCGGCATTGAAATGCGGGCTGTCCTCCATCACGACGACGCACGCCTGGACCGCATCGAGTGCGCTACCGCCATTGCTGAGGATCGCCCAGCCGGCTTTCAGTGCCCGAAGCAGGTCGACCCGTGCGGCCGCCCATTCGGCTTCGCTAAGATCGAGCTTGGCCATCACGCCGCAGCCACCGTGAATTGCGAGTGCCGTTTTCGTCATTGGATCCTCCCATTCGTCTTCATAAAAAAGGCCGGGCGCAATGCCCGGCCAGTGACCTCCGGTTGGGGGAGGTTATTTCGCAGCCCGGATGTTCATGGCCAGCGTGTCTTCGTCAGAGCGCGGCACGATGGTGATCGTCTTCTTCATGCCCCAGGCCGAGAC
Source organism: Rhizobium sp. SAFR-030 (assembly GCF_059415005.1). Taxonomy (NCBI): domain Bacteria; kingdom Pseudomonadati; phylum Pseudomonadota; class Alphaproteobacteria; order Hyphomicrobiales; family Rhizobiaceae; genus Rhizobium; species Rhizobium sp. SAFR-030. The sequence goes on from NZ_JBPFDO010000002.1 coordinate 441,814, forward strand.
GATCGATGCGATCGTCAGGTTGGGGCGATCGGTTGCCACCAGAGCGTTGGCATCCTTCAGAAGCTGCTCGCGCTTGGCGGCATCCATCTCGACGGCGGCAGCCTCGATCAGCTTGTCCATCGCCTTGTTGGAGTAGCCGCGGACGTTAAAGGCACCGAGCTTGGTGGCCGGATCGTTGGTGTGAACCAGCGACGACAGCGTGTAGTTCGCCTCACCCGTCAGCGTGCCCCAGCCGGACATGGTCAGCGAGTAGTCGCCGCGCGTGTTTGCCGGGAAGTAGACGGCGCCCGGCTGTGCGTTTGCTTCGACCTGGATGCCGACCGCGGTCAGCATCTGAGCGATCGTGGTGCCGGCATCCTTGTCGCCCGGCAGGCGGTCGTTGGTGAACGAGAAGGCCACCTTGAAGCCGTTCGGGTAACCTGCTTCGGCGAGCAGCTGCTTGGCCTTGGCGGGATCCGACTTGGTCGGCTTCACATCCGGGTTGTAGCCGAAGATGTTCGGCGTCACGAGCTGCGACTGAACGGCGCCCATGCCTTCCATGGCGATCTCGGTGATCGTTTCGCGGTCGATGGCCAGATCGAAGGCTTCACGCACGCGCGGGTCGAGGAAGGGGTTCTTCGGCAGCGGCGAGCCGTCCTTGGCGCTCACCTGCGGTGACTTTTCGCGGAAGTCGAAGGCCATGTTGAACAGGTAGACGCTGTCCTGGCGAACCACGGTCAGCTTGCTGTCGGTTTCCAGCGTCGGCACGTCGGAGGCCGGAATGCGGGCGATCAGGTCGACCTGGCCGGCCTTCAACTGCGCAACGCGGGCCGCATCATTGGGGATCTCCTTGCGGGTCACCTTGTCCCACGGCTCCTTGCCGCCCCAGTAGCCGTCGAAGCTCTGCATCACCAGCTGCTCCTTGGGGGTCCAGGAGACGAACTTGTAAGGGCCGGTGCCGATCGCCGCCTTGCCGGAGTTGAAGCCTTCGGCTGCCTTCTCGGCGCTGTCGGAGTAATCCTTGGCTGCAACATGCGAGACGATGAACAGGCGAATGAAGTCGTTCGGCAGCGTCGGTGCCGGGCCGTCCGTCTTGACGCGGATGGTCAGCGGATCGACGATCTCGACGCCTTTGACGCGGCGCACATAGATGGTCGTGGGGTTCGGGCCGGTGACGCGCGGAATGCGCTCGATCGAGAATTTCACGTCTTCGGCGGTGAAGTCGGAGCCATCGTGGAATTTGACGCCCGAGCGCAGCTTGAACTCCCAGGTCGTGTCGTCGACAGCCGTCCAGCTGGTCGCAAGACCGGGCTCGAGCTCAAGGTTGTTGCCCGACTTGATCAGCGAATCGTAGATGTGCTTCATCGCTTCGGCATGGGTGCCGGCGGCGGTGAAGTCGGGATCGATCGACAGCGGGCCGGCGCGTACGCCGACGGTCAGATCAGCGGCAAGTGCGGCGGTCGATACGCCACCCAGCAGTGCGGCGGCGAGCAGCGTCGTCCGGAAGGTCCTGGAAATCGTCATTCTTCGTTCTCCTCTATTGTTGTCATTGATGGCCAGTTGGGTGAATCCACGACGACCTTGGCTAGCAGTTCCGACAGCATCAGCTGTTCGGCTGGCGTCAGCGACGAGACCATCAGGTTCTCGCGCTCCACCATCGGCTGCATGGCCTGGTCGACGATGCGTTTGCCCTCTTCGGTGATGTAGAGGACGAAACTTCTCAGATCCGCCTGGTCGACTTCGCGGCGGATGATGTTCTTGTCGATCAGCTTCTGGATCGCCCGGCTGATCGTGTTCTTCGGAAAGCCCGAGGAACTGCAGATGGCGCTCGCCGTCAGCCCGTCGGCAAGGCCGAGCGAATACAGAACGACGAACTCCGGCCGCGGCAGGCCGTGTTCCTTTTCGATGTGCCGATAGATCGGCTCGTTGAACTGCAGCGCCAGAAAGTTGATGCGAAAGGACAGCCAGCAGGGGTTCTGCCAGAGCTTGACCGACACGAGGTCCTCGACGCCGTGATTGCCGGCGGCGGATTTGCCGCCTTCCTGCAACAGCGTCTCCAGTGATGGACCGCGTGACCGTTTCAATGTCTTCACATCCTCGCCTGTTATCCAAAAGCTAGTACCGTATGGAACTTGACGTGAGGATAAATGGCTGTCAATTTCTTTTTTTAGTCCCGTATGGAACTTTGCATCGGCGAGCGCACGGCCGCCGAAAGCACAAATCTTGTGCGATGCGAAAGGTTTGCGTCTGGTCGACAAGCGGGGAAGGCATCGAGAATGAGGAGAGCAGATTGAAGATCGCCGACATGAACTGGTTCCAGGTGGAAGAGCGGGCAGCACAGGACGATCGCTGCATCCTGCCGATCGGCAGTGTCGAGCAGCACGCCTATCTGAGCCTCGCGACCGACATGATCCTCGCTGAAAAGGTCTCGGTGGATGCCGCCCAACCGCTCGGCATCCCGGTCTTCCCGGTTCTTGCCTATGGTCTCGCCTCGTCGTTCGCCACCTTCCCCGGCACGCTGACGCTGTCGGTCGCCACCTATATCGGCGTCATCCGCGACCTGCTCGACAGCATCTACCGCTCGGGCTTCCGCCGCATCCTGGTGGTCAACGGCCATGGCGGCAACATGCCGGCGACCGTAGTGATCTCAGAGTGGCTGAACGCCCACCCGGACGCCTCCGTTAAGTTCCATGACTGGTGGCGGGCGCCGCAGACACTGGCCAAGGTGCAGGAGATCGATCCGGCCGCCTCGCATGCCTCGTGGATGGAAAACTTTCCCTGGACACGCACCAGCGACGAGCGCCAGCCGACGGTGTCGAAGCCGAAGATCGACTTTGCAGCCCTCGCCCGCGTCGGTGCCGACCAGAAGCGAACGCTGCTTGGCGACGGCAACTACCATGGTCTCTATCAGCGCCCAGACGAGGACATGATGGCGATCTGGGAGGTTGCCGTGTCGGAAACCCGTGGCCTCCTGGAGAACGACTGGCACTGACCCGCTAGCAACTGCGATACATTTCCAAGCCCGCGCAAGACGGGCAAAGCCCGCAAATGGCGGGAGAACTGGGAACGAATGTTTGGATTCATTCTGCAAAGGCTCTGGCAGGCGGTGATCGTGGTCATCGCGATGTCGGCGCTTGTCTTCTGCGGCGTCTATGCCGTGGGCAATCCCATCGATGTGCTGATCTCGCCTGACGCGACGCAGGACATCCGCGCTGCAGTGATCGCGCAGTACGGCCTGGACCAGCCGCTGTGGCAGCAATACCTGACCTTTGTCGGGCGCATCCTGCACGGCGAGTTCGGCCGCTCCTTCGTCTACAACATGCCGGTCAGCGAACTGATCCTGTCGCGCCTGCCGGCGACGCTGGAACTGACGCTTGCCGCCGTGCTGTTTGCCAGCCTCGTCGGCATCCCGATCGGCATGTATGCCGGCTACCGGCCGAACAGCCCGATCTCGCGGGCGGTGATGGCCCTGTCGATCCTTGGCTTTTCGGTGCCGACCTTCTGGTTCGGCCTGATGCTGATCATGGTGTTTGCCGTGCAGTGCGGCTGCATGCCGGCCGGTGGACGCGGCGAGACCGTCAGCCTGTTCGGCGTCGACTTCAGCTTCCTCACCGGTGACGGGCTTGCGCACATGGTTCTTCCGGCGCTCAACCTGGCGCTCTTCAAGTTCTCGCTGATGATCCGGCTGGCACGCGCCGGCACCCGCGAACTGATGCTGAGCGACACCGTGAAATTCGCACGGGCCGCCGGTCTCTCCGAGTTCACGGTGCTGAGGCGGCACGTGCTGCGGCTCATCTCGATCCCGCTGGTGACGGTGTTTGGCCTGGAACTCGGCTCGACGCTGGCGTTTGCCGTCGTCACCGAAACGATCTTCTCCTGGCCCGGGCTTGGCAAACTGATCATCGACAGCATCACCTCGCTCGACCGTCCTGTCATGGTCGCCTACCTGATGCTCGTCGCCCTCCTGTTCATCGTCATCAACCTCGTGGTCGATCTCACCTATGCGATCCTCGACCCGCGTTTGAGAAAGGGGCGTGCCTGATGCGCGACACTCCGCTCTCCCGTTTCCTCGGCGAATTCCGCCGCAACAAGGTGGCGACTGGTGCTGCCGCCGTCGTCTTCATCATCGTGCTGATCGCGCTGATCGCACCGCTGGTGACGCCCCAGGATCCCTATGATCTTGCCAATCTGGTGCTGCGGGATGCCCGGCGGCCTCCGGGCTATGTCGGCACCGCCGGCTATACGCACTGGCTCGGAACCGACTCTCAGGGGCGCGACCTGCTGTCGGCGATCATCTACGGCCTGCGCATTTCGCTGCAGATGGGCGTGATTGCCGGCGGCGTTGCCTTCGTCGTCGGAGCTGTGGTCGGATGCGCTGCAGCCTATATCGGCGGCCGCTTCGAAAGCCTCGTCATGCGGATCGTCGACCTGCAGCTGTCGTTTCCGGCAATCCTGCTTGCTTTCGTCATCGCGGCAATGCTCGGCCAGGGCCGCTACCAGCTGATCCTCGCGCTGATCTTTGCCCAGTACGCCTATTTTGCCCGCACCGCACACGGTGCGGCGGCGGCCGAGCGGCAGAAGGATTACGTCGAGGCGGCCCTGTCGATCCCGCTGTCGCCCTGGCGCGTCGTGCTGAAGCATATCCTGCCAAACTCGCTGCCGCCGTTGATCGTCGTCGCGACGGTGCAGGTGGCAAGCGCGATCTCGCTGGAAGCCACCCTCTCCTTCCTTGGCGTCGGCTTGCCGCCGACCGAACCCTCGCTCGGCATGCTGATCGCCAACGGCTTCCAGTATCTCCTGTCGGGCCGCTACTGGATCTCGATCTATCCGGGCGTGGCGCTGATCCTCTTCATCGTCTCGCTCAACCTCGTCGGCGACCAGATCCGCGACCAGCTCAACCCGAGGCTCCGCCGATGACAGATACTCTCACTACACAACAGACGACGCCGCTGCTGGAAGTCACCAACCTCAAGACCTGGTTCCCGAGTGGCCGCGGCGAAGTAAAGGCCGTCGATGGCGTCTCCTTCTCCATCGCCCCTGGCGAAGTCCTGGGCCTGGTCGGCGAATCCGGTTCCGGCAAATCGATCACCGGGTTTTCGATCATCGGCCTGATCGACGAGCCGGGCCGCATCGTTGAGGGCTCGATCAAACTTGAAGGCCGCGAACTGGTCGGCCTGCCGAGCCGCGAGCTGCGCGCCATCCGTGGCAAGACCATTTCGATGGTCTTCCAGGATCCGATGATGACGCTGAACCCGGTGCTCAGCATCGGCACGCAGATCAGGCTGGCACTCGAAGCACACGGACGCATCAGCGCCGCCGATGCGCGGGCGCGGGCGATCAAGGCGCTGGCGCAGGTCCGCATCAGCGATCCGGAACGCAAGGTCGATTTCTTCCCGCACCAGTTTTCGGGCGGCATGCGGCAGCGCGTGGCGATCGCCATCGCGCTCCTCCATCGGCCAAAGCTGATCATCTGCGATGAGCCGACCACAGCACTCGACGTGTCCATCCAGGCGGAAATCCTGGTCGAGATGAAAGAGCTGGTTTCCGAACTCGGCACGGCACTGATCTGGATCAGCCACGATCTCGCGATCGTCTCGTCGATTGCCGATCGGGTCGCGGTGATGAAATCCGGCAACATCGTCGAAATCGGCCCGGCGCTCGGCGTCCTGACGAAGCCCCAGCACGAGTATACGCGGGCGTTGCTCGACGCGCTTCCGTCGCGCGCCAAGCCCGGCGAACTGCTGCTGCGCGGAAGTGGCATCGCTGACGCGGCACCGCCACCACGCAAGTCCGCGACCGCCAACCTGCCGCCGCTCGGCAGCCCGTATCTGGTGATCGACAATGTCGTGAAGCGCTTCGAGAAGCCGGCAGGGCTGTTCCGGAACCTGGCGATCAAGTCCGGCCTGTCGCAGCCGCCGAGTTTCGTCCAGGCCGTCGGCGGCGTGTCGCTCACCGTCAAGCGCGGCGAAGTGCTGGGACTGGTCGGCGAATCCGGCTCCGGCAAATCGACGCTCGGCCGGATGGCCGCCGGCATCACCGTGCCGACCTCGGGCACGATCCGGCTCAATGGCCAGCCGGTGATGAGCCGCGGACGCAGCCCGTCGAAGATCACCACCCGCATCCAGACGATCTTCCAGGACCCGTTCGCCTCGCTGAACGGCCGCATGCGGATCGGTGATATCGTTGCCGAAGGTCCCCTCGCCCACCGGCTCGTCAGCCGCGCCGATGCGCAGGGTTACGTGCAGCAGTGGCTGGCGGCGGTCGGGCTTGATCCGACCTTCGCCAATCGGTTCCCGCACCAGTTCTCCGGCGGCCAGCGTCAGCGCATCGCCATCGCGCGGGCACTCGCCATGCAGCCGGATGTCGTCGTCTGCGACGAGCCGGTCGCCTCGCTCGATGTGTCCATCCAGGCGCAGATCATCAATCTGCTGATCCGCCTGCGATCGGAACTCGATCTGTCGCTGGTGTTCATCAGCCACGATCTCTCGGTTGTCCGCCATCTCTGCGACCGCGTCGCCATCATGTATCAGGGCCTGATCGTCGAGGAAGGCGATGCCGGCGCGATCTATGCGAACCCGCAGCACGACTACACGAAACGCCTGCTGGCGGCAGTACCGGTGCTGCCCCAGGCCGCCGGATAGCAAGAATGGGAGAACCACAGATGGAACCCTGGGAATGGGACGAGGCCACCTGGCGCGGCAAGGTCGACAAGGTGCGGGCCGGGCGCTCGCTGAAGCCGAAAGCCTGGAAGGACGGTGCGCGCTGCGCCGTCGCACTTTCCTTCGATAGCGACCATGAGACCAACGAACTGCGAGACGGCGGCGAGTCCATCGGCCGGCTGTCCTGGGGTCAGTACGGAAGCCGCAGGGGCATGCCGCGCATCCTTGAGACGCTGCAGAAGGCCGGGGTCCCGGCAACATTCTTCGTGCCGGCTGTGGCTGCCCTCCTCTACCCCGACGAACAGAAGCGAGTCATCGCCGAAGGTCACGAGATCGGCCTGCATGGCTGGATCCACGAGGTCAACACCAAGGTGCCGCCGCAGAACGAGCGCGAGCTGCATCTGCGCGCAGCCGACACGCTGGAGAAGATCACCGGCGTCCGCCCGGTTGGCATGCGCACACCGTCCTGGGATTTTTCCGCCGTGACGCTGGAGATCGAGCGCGAGCTCGGCCTCCTCTACGACAGCTCTCTGATGGCCGACGACGATCCGTACGAACTGGTCGAGAATGGCGAACCGACGGGGATGGTTGAGCTGCCGGTCGAGTGGATCCGCGACGATGCGGTGTATTTCAACATGAACCGCTTCACCGCCCACCGGCCCTACACCCCGCCACCGGCGGTGCTCGACATCTTCAAGCGTGAATTTGACCGCGCCTACCAGGAAGGCGGGCTGTTCCTTTTGACCATGCACCCGCATGTCACAGGATATCGCTCGCGCATCTTCATCCTCGAAGATCTAATCCGCCACATCCAGGGGCACGAAGGCGTCTGGTTCGGCACGCATGCCGACATCGCCCGCTTTGCCAAGGAGAATGCCGATGGCTGAGACGACCCGCAAGGTGGCGTTGGTCACCGGGGGTGGCCGCGGCATCGGTCGCGCCTGCGCGCTGGACTTGGCACGCTATGGCTTCGATATCGTGCTGGTCGACCTGATCGAGGATGATCTCACCCGCACCGCCGGCGAGATCGGTGATCTGGGTCGCGAGGCGCTGACCTTCGTCGCCGATGTGCGCGAATACGCGCGGGCGGCCGAAATCGTCGGTGAGGTCGATGCCCAATGGGGGCGGATCGACGTGCTGTTCAACAACGCAGGACGGCCGATGCCGAAGGGGATCCTGGAGATCACGGAGGAGGAATTCGACGCTACCGTCGACATCAACCTCAAGGGCGCCTTCAACTACATCCAGCCGGTCGTGCCGGTGATGCGCGGAAACGGCGGCGGGCGGATCATCAACATGTCGTCGATGAACGCCCATACCGGCGGCGTCACCAGCGCCGTCAGCAAGTTCTCGTATACGGCGGCGAAGGCCGGCATTCTCGGCATGACCCGGGCGCTCGCCAAGGAGCTGGCGCCGGAGATCGTCGTCAATGCCGTCTGCCCCGGCGTCATCAAGACTGAGCGGTCCAATGCGATGATCGATGCCCGCGAAGCGCAGCTGGCCGCCGGCATCTCGATGAAACGGGTGGGGACGCCGCAGGACGTTGCAAGCGTCGTCACCTTCCTCGCGACCGCCGAGCCGAACTTCATGACCGGCCAGGATATCCAGATCGACGGGATGCAGTGGGTGCGATGAACGGCTGAAGCGCACCGGAGAACGCAACAAGAAGAAGGCGGGGCTGTCTGGCAGCCCCGCCTTCTTTTGTGTCTGGACGATGCCGTGTCCGGCGCGATCAGAACTCTTCCCAGTTGTCGGCGGAGGCCGCCGGCGCTGCTGCCGCCGAGCCGCGGCCCGAGAAGGCCTGGGCGAGCTTGCCGACCATGCCGCGAGCCGGCGACGCGGACGGCGCCGAATGCTGCGAGGCAGACATCATCGAAGCTGCCTTGCGCAGGCTTGCCGCCTGTGCCGGAGCGCTCTGCACCGCTGCGCGATTGCCGAGCTGGAACTGGCCGATCAGTTCGCGCAGTCGGCCGGCCTCCGTGGCCAGCGTCGCACCGGCGGCATTGGCCTCTTCCACCATCGCGGCATTCTGCTGGGTCACCTGGTCCATCTGGTTGACGGCCGTGTTGACCTCGGACAACCCGACCGACTGCTCGCGGGACGAGGTGGCAATCGCATCCATGTGCTGGTTGATCGTGACGATGTAGTTCTCGATCGTCTTCAGCGCCTCGCCGGTATCGCTGACCAGCTTAACGCCGGTGCCGACTTCGACGGAGGACTTGCCGATCAGGTCCTTGATCTCCTTGGCAGCCTGCGCCGAGCGCTGTGCCAATTCGCGAACTTCCTGAGCGACGACGGCAAAGCCCTTGCCGGCTTCCCCGGCGCGTGCCGCCTCGACGCCTGCATTCAGTGCCAGGAGGTTGGTCTGGAAGGCGATCTCGTCGATGACGCCGATGATGTTGGCGATCTGCCCCGACGACTGTTCGATGCGGCCCATGGCCTGGACGGCATTGGAAACCACCGCGCCGGAATGACGGGCACTTTCGTTGGCCTGGATGGCAACCGAGCGAGCCTCTTCGGCACGCTTGGACGAGTTGGAGACATTGGTAGTGATCTGGTCCAGGGCAGCGGCTGTCTCTTCCAGAGAGGCTGCCTGCTGTTCGGTCCGCTTGGACAGGTCGTCGGCGCTCTGGCTGATCTCGCGCGAGCCGCCATCGATCGAGCTGGTGGCCTGGGCAACCGAGGTCAGCGTGCCGCGGAGCTGCTCGACGGCGGTGTTGAAGTCGACGCGCAGGCTCTCGAAATGCTCGGCGAACGGACGGTCGAGTTGGAAGGTCAGGTCGCCGGCCGAAAGATGCTTGAGGCCCGTCGCAAGTCCGGTCGTCGCTTCGGCCATGGCATCGGCGCGCAGGCGCTCGTCCTCGGCGTTGCGGCGGCGCTGGTCCTCGGTGAGGTTGCGCTGTTCTTCCGCCTGGCGTTCCAGTTCGTTGGTCTTCAGCGCGTTGTCCTTGAAGATCCGCACGGCCTTCGCCATTGCGCCGATCTCGTCGTGACGACCTTCGCCTTCCACGCTGGCATCGAGATCACCCGAGGCGAGCTTGGACATCGTACCGGTGAGGCGCGAGATTGCGCCGCCCAGACGGTGGGCGAAGAAGAGGAAGCCGAGCAGCGATACCAGCGACACGACGATCGTGCCGATCACGGTAGTCCACATCGTTGACGCGGCATCGTTGACGACTGACGTCACATCCGACGCAATCTCCAGGACGCCGATCTTCTCGCCCGAGAAATTGGTGATCGGTGTTGCTTCGACGAGGAAGCTGCGATCGCCGCTCGTCACCTGCTCGCGGACCGGCTTGCCGTCAAGAGCTTCCACCAGCCGGGCTTCCGACAGGAAGGTCTGGTCCGACGTAGCAGTCTGCTTCTGGAACTTGCCGTCGACCATCACATGGACACCGATCTCGCCGCCCATCCGGGCTGCAAGCGGCTTGAAATAGTCGTTGGTCAGGCTCGTGCCGGTGTCGACAACGCCGACCACGGTGTTGTTACGGATGACCGGCGCGGATGCGAACATGCTGACGGCGTTCCGGCCAGGTTCGGTGCCGGCGACGAGCTTGCCGCTGGCAAGCGCCGAGACGATCGTCTTGCGACGTCCCTTCATGTCGTCGCCGAACTTGTCCGGCGTATGAACGCGGGCGACCGCTTCGCCCTTGGCGTTGACGAAGGTGATCAGCTGAATGTTGCCTTCGGCGATGATGCCCGGCATCGAGGTAGCGTAGCGGGCGATGATCTCGTCACGCGCGCCGCGTGCCAAGAGATCGGCGATATCCGGCTCGCCGGCCAGCGCCATGGCGAGTGCCGAAGCGGCCTTCTTCTGGGCGAGCATATCGGTTTCGATGAGCGCCCTGTCGCCCTTCGCTTCGCGATCCAGCGTATCCTGGGTCGCCGCGTTCTGGCGGACCCAGGCGCTTCCGCCAATCAGCGCGCCGGTAAACAGCACTGCCGCAAAGCCGCATGCCGTGATCGTAACCCAGAGAGGTCGTCTAATTGTCGTACCGGCCGTCATTATGTCCCCCAGCCAAAGTGCCCTAGTCGGGGAGAACATCGATCACAATGTTCAACTTTTAGTGAATTTTAGAAGGTGTTCGAAAGATTTCGTGAGCGAAGCTGCATTCAATACTCTGAAGCCTTCAATTTCTACGACACTCGCTCCGTCGCTTACTGCCTTCCCAGCGGAAGCCGGATCGTCGCGATCAGTCCGTGTGGCATACGATCAAGCAGTTCGAAGCGGCCATGATGAGCCTCGACGATTTCTGTCACGATCGACAGGCCGAGACCGAAACCGGTGTCGGACCCGCCGCGGGCGGCATCGATCTTGAAGAACGGCTCCATCACCCGCTCGCGATATTGCTCGGTAATGCCGGGGCCATCGTCCGCTACCTCGATGATCGCCTCGGCGTCGATCGTCTTCAGCCCGATTTCGACCCGTGTCGCAAACTTGATGCCGTTCTCGCAAAGGTTCGTCACCGCGCGGGTGATGGCGAGCGGCCTGAACTCGGCGATCATTCTTGGCGGGCCGTTGTAGGTGACGTCATGCCCCATGTCGGCGAACTCGTCGGAGATGGTCTGCAGGAGCGAAGCCAGGTCGGCACGCTGGGAGGGCTCACGCTGATGATTGTCACGCAGGTAGCCGAGGCTCTCCTTCAAGAGATGGTCAATCCGCAGGATATCGCCGAGCAGGGCATCGCGCGTCTCCTCATCCTGCAGACGCTCGGTGCGCAGCCGTAACCGCGTCAGCGGCGTGCGAAGATCGTGGCTGATGCCGCGCAGCATACGGGTTCTGCCTTCGATCATGATCGAGATGCGGCGCTGCATGGCATTCAGGGCGCGCGCGAGTGCGACGATCTCGACGCTGCCGCGCTCTTCGAAGGGTGCCGGTCCGAGCGAGATATCGGCTTTCATCGCCGCCACCGCGATCCGCCGCAGTGGACGTGTGATCGCCCAGACGGCGAAGATGAAGAAGAGCAGGATCAGCGTCACCATGGCGACCAGATAGTTGGAGCCGAAACTCAGGGCATCGCTGCTCAGGAGGCTGGTCGGCACCTGTTCGAGGAGAAGAAGGGTCGCATCGTCGACCTTTACCGAGATCACCCGCTTGTCATCGAGAAAGGTTCGCCAGCCTCCATAGGGCGTCGACCCGTCATCGGGTGGAAAGAACCAGTCGGTGGCGGCCTGGATGAATGGTTGGTCCGTCGACGAGGTGGTGAAGCGGTCGGCAACCGAGAGCGGCCGCAGCGACAGGCGCCATCCACCGCGCCCGGCGATCTCGATGATCTCCTGTCGCTCCGCCGGTGTGGCAACGGCAACCAGGGAGCCGATCGCCGCCATCTTTTCCGACAGCACCTCCAGGTCGGGCACGTTGTAATCGTCGCGGACCCAGCGCTCGAGCGTCGAGCCGCCGATGATGACGATGATCATGCAGACGACGATGATGACCGTGATCTGCCCGTAAATGGTCGAACCCGACAGCGGCAGGCGAAATCGCAAGAGACCTCCCAGGGTGCGGCGCACCGGATGACGACGGAAGACATTGTTGTGGCAGAGCCGGGGTGGCGCAGGATAGTGCCCGCCGCGCGATCCAAACATTAAGTTTTGTGTCTATCCAAGAAGGCTGGCTTGCAACGTCTGCAGGTCGCCGAAGCGCCCTGATACCGTCGTCTGCAGAGCACCCGCAACATTTCGTAACGCAAAAACACGCCGTGCAGCAGCCGTTCGTGAGACGACGGATGTGTTGCACACACGGTCCGCGGCGAGCGCCGGCGACGTCCGTGTCAGATAACTGGAGCACCTATGTCTTTACTTCAACGGACCCACCGGCGACTACACTCAAGCGCCCTGTCAGGCGTCGTGGGCGTCACGCTCATACTTGCCGCCTCGGCATCGATCGCCAATGCCGCCGATACCGGCCTTGCCGATCAATCGCCGGAGCCGCCATTTGATCAGGAGCGGTTCAATGCCGAGCCGCCTGTCCGCAACTGGAGCCTGATCGTCGGCGCGGGCGGAAGCTATTCGCCAAAATACGAAGGCAGCGACAAGTTCGAGGTCAGCCCCTTGCCGGTCGTCGTCTTCACTTATGGCGATTGGCTCGAGATCGATCCGGGCGGCGTCACCGTCACGGCCTATCAACGTGATGGTTTCGCGCTTGCGGGCCGGGTCGGCTACGAGACTGGTAGAGACCAGGACGATGACGACCGCCTGAGAGGCTTGGGAGACATCGATTTTGCCGCAACCGTCGGCGCCAAGGCCTCCTACACCTGGCAGGGCCTCGAACTGTATGCGACGGTCGACCAGACAATTGAAGGCAGCGAAAGCCTGATCGGCACGTTCGGCGCCGAATTCAATGTGCCGGTCACCGAGAAGCTGATCCTCGGCGCCGGCATTGAAGGCGTCGTCGCCAACGACAAACACATGCAGGCCTATTTTGGCGTCGATGCAATCCAGTCGGCGAATTCCGGTCTTGCCGCATACAAGGCCGAAGCCGGTCTGAAGCAGGTCGAGGTCTCCGCATCCGCCACCTACATGCTGAGCGAACACTGGCTGGTTCGCGGCGAGGCAAGCCTTGCCGTGCTCACCGGCGATGCCGCCGACAGCCCGATCGTCAAGGACGAGCTGCAGCCCTCCACGTCGCTGTTCGTCGGCTACAAGTTCTAGACCGGACGCCAGCCGCACCAACAGAAGAAGCCGGGCATGTCCCGGCTTCTTCTGTTGGCTGCTGCTTGATGAAAGCCGGCCGGGCCTAGCCCTGATCGACGGATGCGGTGAACATGTAGCCGCCGAGCCGGACGGTCTGCAGCAGGACCGGGATCTTCGGATCGGCCTCGATCTTCTGGCGCAGCCGGCTGATATGCACATCGACGCTGCGCTCGATCGGCCCTGCAAGTCCCGTATGGGTCAGCGACAGAAGCTCCTCGCGGGTGATGACGCGCCCCGGATTGCGGCAGAAGGCCAGCAGCAGGTCGAATTCGGTGGTCGTCAGGGCAACTCTCGCATTGCTGGGGTCGTGCAACTGCCGTCGCAAGGGATCGATCTGCCAGCCTTCAAAGCGCAGCTTGCGCTGGGCCGTGCTGTTCACCAGCCCGTAGGACGCCCGCCGCAGGAGGGAGCGAATGCGCGCCACCACTTCGCGCGGACTGAACGGCTTGGTGACGTAATCGTCGGCCCCGACCTCCAGCCCGACGATACGGTCGATTTCCTCGCCGAGCGCCGTCAGCAGAATGATCGGCGTCGTCTTCTCCGAGCGGATCCGGCGGCAGATGCTGAGGCCGTCTTCGCCCGGCAGCATCACATCCAGAACGATCAGATCATAGTCGTTGCTGCGCAGCAGGGCGTTCATCACATACCCGTCCTCGGCCACGGTGGCAACCATTCCGTTTTCCTGCACGGCAAGCGCCAGCAGCTTGCCGATCTCCGGGTCGTCCTCGACGATCAGGATCTTTGCGTTCGCGGTATTTGCCTGCACCGGTTGCCTCGCCGTCCGTGTTGGTCCTGGCTCCAGCACATCGCACGGCGCCCAGACGGTCAATGTTTCGGTTTGTGAAGAATTGTTGCGGCCGAGCGGAACTCTATCCGGCCGGTCTCGGACCGGCAACCGATGACGCGCAGTTCATGCGAAGCGAGACGAGGCCGACCAGAGGGGCTGATCGGCCTCGTCGGCAGGCGCCATGTGGGGCGGCACGGCGCGCCGTATTCAGCGATCGCGGAGACCCGCTTCGGCCGACTGGAGGGACGGCCGGAAGAGACGGTTCAGGCGATCGCCGAAACCTGATTGGATGAGGTGCAGCGAGGGGATGACGATCAGCGACAGCACGGTGGAAAGCAGCAGTCCGCCGATCACCGCGATGGCCATCGGAGCCCGGAATTCACCGCCATCGCCGACGCCGAAGGCGGAGGGCAGCATGCCGCCGACCATCGCTAGCGTCGTCATGACGATCGGGCGGATCCGCTCCAGACATGCCTCGACGATGGCTTCGATCCGCGGCAGTCCGTGCGCTTCCCGCTCGATGGCGAAATCGACGAGCATGATGGCGTTTTTGGTCACGATGCCCATCAGCATCAGGATGCCGATGACCACCGGCAGCGAAATTGAATTTCCGCTGACGAGAAGCGCTGCGGCAACGCCGCCGATGGACAGCGGCAGGGATGCAAGAATGGTCCAGGGCGACAGGACGCTCTTGAACAGCAGGATCAGGACGATGAGGACGAGCATGATGCCGGCGCCCATGGCCACCGCGAAGCTTTCGAACACATCGCCTTCCGTGTCGGAATCGCCGGTGGCCTGGACGCGCACGCCGGCTGGCAGGTTCTTGACGCTGGGCAGCTGCATCAGCCGCTCAAGGCCCTGGCCCGAGGTCAGACCCTCCGCCATGTCGGCGCCGATCTCGATGCGGCGCTGGCGGTCGAAACGGTCGATTGCCGCCACTGTCTCGTCGAAGCTGATTTCCGCGACGGCCGCGAGAGGCACCTGACTTCCGTTGGCGGCAGGCACGCTCAGCGTCTGGAAGATGGGAAGCCGGCCACGTGCATCACTGTCGAGCACGACGCGAATGGGGATCTGGCGCGACCCTTCAATGAAGTTCGCCAGCCGACTGTCGACGTCGCCGATGGTCGAGATGCGCATGGTGCTGGCGATGGTTGCGGCGGAGACGCCGAGCGTTTCCGCCTTGTCCGAAAGCACGGTCATCCGCAGTTCCGGCCGCATCGCGACATTGTCGCTGGCCGGGCTGAGGAAGCTCCGGTCCTCAGCCATCTCGCGTAGAACGGCATCGGCAGCGCTCTGGACGGCTATCCCGTCGCTCCCGAGGATGGCGAAGGACAGGTCGCGGCCGCCGCGGTTGTTGAGGTATCTCAGCCGGACGTCGGGTATCACCGCCAGCGACTTTTCGATCTCAGCCTGGACGGCGAAGGATGAGCGGTCACGCTCGGATTTGTGCACCAGATCGACGGAGACGACGGCGTAGCGCACGTCCTGCTGACCGCTCATGCTGGATCCGGCGCGAACGAGTACGCCCTCGACTTCGCTGATCCGCCCGACTTCGGCGGCGATCCTATCCGTCACGGTTCGGTTGTCGTTAAGCGTCGCGCCGGGCGGCAGTTCGACTGTGAGCATCAGGCGTCCGGTATCTTCGGCCGGCAGGAAGGTGGTCGGGACCGACATCAGCGAGACCAGTGCCAGTGCGAAAAGGATGAAGGCGGAGCCGACGGTCATCCACTTCCAGCGCAGGCTCAAGCGGAGCAGCGTCTCATAGGCCGACGACAGCCGCCCCTTCCGTTCTCCGGTCGGCGGGCTGCCGGTCATGATGTAGGCCGCCATGATCGGCGTGATCAGCCGGGCGACCAGCAGCGAGAAGAACACCGCAACGGCAACCGTCAGGCCGAATTCGCGAAAGTAGAGGCCGACGACGCCGCTCATCAGCCCGACCGGCGCGAAAACCGCGATGATCGTCGCCGAGATCGCGATGACCGCAAGGCCGATTTCGTCGGACGCGTCGAGGGCGGCGCGGTAGGCCGACTTTCCCATGTTGCGATGGCGCACGACGTTCTCGATTTCGACGATCGCATCGTCGACGAGGATGCCGGTCACCAGCGTGATGGCGAGCAGACTGAGGATGTTGAGCGAGAAGCCGAGAAGGTCGAGCGCGAAGAATGTCGGAATGATCGACAGCGGCAGTGCCACCGCGGCGACAAGCGTCGCACGCCAGTCCCGCAGGAACAGGAAGACGACGACGATCGACAGGGCGGCGCCCTCCAACAGGGTATCCATCGCCGAGCGGTAATTGCCTGCCGTATAGGAGACATTGTCGTCCACGAGGCCGAAGCGCAGGGCCGGATGGCTCGCCTTGAGGGTCTCGACCGTCTCGGCTACGGCCTTGGCGACGGCAACCTCGCTTGCGCCTTGCGAGCGATAGACGGCAAAGCCGACGATATCGGATCCGTCGAGGGTGGCGAAAGAACGCGGTTCGGCCGCCGTATCAAGGACGGTCGCCACATCTGCGAGACGGATGGAATTTTCTCCGGCGATCGCCAGGCGCTGGTCGGCCAATTCCGCGACGGTTCTTGCGGCGGCGGCGGTCGTCAGCACCTGCTCGCCGCCTTCCATGTCGCTTCGTCCGCCGGAGCGGTCCATCTGCGCCTGCATGATCTTTTCGTTGACGCCGTTGACCGTCAGCGACAGCGCCTGCAGCCGGTCTGCATCCAGTTCGACACGGATCTCCCGGTCGGCGCCCCCGATGCGCTCCACCCGTCCGACTCCCGAAAGGCCCTGCAGGCCGCGCGTCACGACGTCGTCGACGAACCAGGACAGCTCGGGCATCGACATGTCGGCACTGGAAACGGCATAGGTGACGACCGATTGTGCCTCTTCCTCGATGCGCTCGATGACCGGTTCGTCGATCGTGCCCGGCAGGTCGCCGCGGATGCGGGCAACCGCGTCGCGCACGTCGTCCATCGCCCGATCGGGAGACACAAGCCCGAGCGTGAATTCCACCGTGGTCACCGACCTGCCCTCGCCGATCGTCGAGGACAGCTCGTCGATGGCCGGAAGCGAGGCGATGGCATTCTCGATCAGCCGCGTCACCTCGGTCTCAAGTTCGATCGGCGTGGCGCCGGATTGCTCGACTGTGACCTTGACCGCCGGGGTGACGATGGTGGGGAAGTAGGTGATCGGCAGCTTGGCGAAGCTGTAGAGGCCGACGACCGTCAGGATGACGAAGAGCAGGATCGATGGCAGAGGGTTGCGGATCGCCCAGGCAGAGATGTTGGTGTTCATCGCGCAGCCTCCGCACCCTGTGCCGGGAAGGATCCAGCCAGATGGTTTGGCGATGGCCTGTCGAGACTGACGATCACCGGCTGAACCTTTTCGTCGGCCTTGAGGAAGCTGCCCGACTTGAGGACAATCATCTCACCGTCTGTGACGCCCTCGATGATCTCAACGAGGCCGTCCTGCCGCACCCCGACAACCACACGCCGGAGATCGACCATTCCGTCGGTGACGACGAATACGCTGCTTGCACCGCTGCCGGTCTTTACGGCGGTGCCCGGCAGCAGGATGTTGCGCCTGGCCGTTGCCAGAATACTGCCGCGGGCAAAGATCCCGGGCCGAAGTCCGGCCATCTCATCCAGTTCGATCCGGACTTCGCCGCTGCGTGTCGCCGGATCGAGCTGTGCAGCGTTCAGCCTGACCGTTCCTCCGAGCGGGTGCTCAAAACCCGGCAAAGCGATCTCGGCACGCATGCCCTCGCGCAGCCGGACAAAGCTAGTTTCCGTCACCTGCGCGACAAACTCGATGACGGCATCCCTGGCGATGACGAACAGCGGCGCCGATGAGGTCGCGGTCATGGCACCGATGCGGGCGGTTCGCCGCAGCACCAGTCCGGTATCCGGCGCCTTCACCGTGCTACGCTCGATCGTCAGTTCGATTTCCTTGCGCTCGCGGGCGATGATTTCGGCGTCGGCTTCCGAAAGCTGAAGCGACTGCCGCGCAAGTCCGAGTTGGGCGACAGCGCGCGCGTGGGCGTTCTCGTGTTCATCCAGCAATTGCTGAGAGACGACACCCTTGGCTTCCAGCGCCCGGCTGCGCTGCAGTGTCTTGCGCGCTTCCGCCTCGGTTACCATCGCGACATCCAGCCGGCTCGCCTCGACCGAAACGGCAGCCTTGGCGCGCAGGATGCTGACCGAGTTCTTGTCGAGGAGCATGCGGGCGTCGGTCGTATCGAGCACCGCAAGCGGCTCGCCCTTCTCCACATGCTGGCCGGTCTCGACCAGGATCTGCTCGATGGCTCTCTGCTGGATGAGAGGATGCACCTCGATTTCTTCTCTGGCCGCGAGCGAGCCGACGACCGGAATGCGTTCCGTCACAGCTTCCTGCCGGGCGACGACGACCGTGACCGGCATCTGCTCCTGCGCCGACACCGCCAGCGGGCCAAGCGCGAGCCAAGCCACCAAGGCGCCGGCGATCGGGCGCAGCTGCAACGGGACGGGGGAGGATATCCGGGACATGTAGGCGGCCTTCCGTTAGATCCAAAGGCACTTTCACCTCTGGATGATCCGGAATTGACCATAGTTATCGGCCGCGCTGGCGGTGTTTCATCGCATTAAGAAACGTTGCGTCAGCGGCGCCGGCCGACTGCAGGAAGCAGAGGCTCAGCTAGGCTTGGCCGCCCGGATGAAAGCGCGCAACGAGGGAATGACGGTCGCCCGGATAGGTCAACCGGACGAAGGTGACCGGCCCGCTGGCGCCCCACGTGCGCCGCTCGACGACAAGGCATGCGGCATGGCGCGGGATATCGAGTGCAGCGGCAATGGCCGCCGAGGCCGGAATGGCCTGGATGCGGTGCTCGGCCGCATTCCATGGCACCCGGCTGATCAGCCAGGCGCCCGGCGCCATCTGCGAAAACTCCTCCGTCGCTGCCTCAGGGACGGTTTCCAGGTTTATCAGCCGCTCTTCGAGACAGAATGGTCGGCTGCCGGCGCTGTGCAGGCAGGTGATCGCCACCAGTGCTGCTCCTTCCGTCAGGTCCAGATGCAGGCGGTCTGCCGCATTCGCCGTGCGGCGGACGCGCTTTGCGACGGCGAAGGCGTAGGGCAGGTTCAGCGACCGCACCTCTGCCTCGATGTCGTGGATTTCCAGCACCGCCGCCTGCGCCACCGGCTGGGCGACGAAGCTTCCCGACTTCTTGCGACGTTCGATCAGGCCGGCGCGCGCCAGCTGGGTCAGCACCTTGTTCGCCGTCATCCGTGAGCAGCCATATTGTGCGGCGAGATCAACCTCGAACGGCAGCCGGTGGCCGGGCGGCCAGGCGCCGGAGAGGATCTGTCGCTCCAGATCGCCGAGAATGCGGCTGTGCAGCGTCTGCTCTTTCTCGTTACCCGCCGGGCGCTGCGCGTTCATCGTGACAACAGCTCCTGCATGGTCTTGCGGAAACGTTGGCTGATCGCCTCGCGGCGCTGGTGACGACCCTTTTCCACCTGCCGGACGCCGGACACCCAGACGCAATCGACCGAGATCCCGGTGGAAAAGATCCAGTGGTCGAGGATCTGGTCGTCCTTCAGGTAGCCGGCGTCTGCGAGATCGAGCGAGACGAAGTCGGCACTTGCGCCCGGCGCCAGGCCAGCCGAAGCCTGCAAGGCTGCTGCGCCGCCCGCCAACGCGCCATCGAACAGCATCCGGCCGGTGGAGCCACCGGCTTCGGCCATGACGTTGCGGGCCTTCATCGAGAGACGCTGCGAGTATTCGAGTTGCCGCAGCTCCTGCGGCACCGAGATCAGCACGTTCGAATCCGAGCCGATGCCGAAGCGGCCACCCGCGGCGAGGTATGGCGCACCATTGAAGATGCCGTCGCCGAGATTGGCTTCGGTGATCGGGCAGAGACCGGCGACGGCGCCCGTTGCCGCCATCCGCTGCGTCTCGCCGGGCGTCATCTGCGTGGCATGGATGAGGCACCAACGATCATCGACAGGCGCATGGTCGAGCAGCCATTCAACCGGCCGTAGGCCGGTATGGGCGAGGCAATCCTCCACTTCCTTCACCTGCTCGGCCACGTGGATGTGGATAGGACCGTTGCCCGCCAGCGGAAGGATCGTCGCCAGTTCCTCCGGCGTCACGGCGCGCAGGCTGTGCGGAGCGATACCGAGCTCTCCCCCCGGCAGACGTGAGACGATGCCGCGGCAGGCCTCCATCAGCCGCGCGAAGGCCTGCGGGTCATGGATGAACCGGCGCTGCCCATCACTGGGCTCGGTGCCGCCGAAGCCGGAATGGGCGTAGAATACCGGCAGTAGCGTCAGGCCGATGCCGGTTTCGCTGCTGGCTGCGGCGATGCGTTCGGCCATCTCTGCCGGGTTGGCATAGAAGCCGCCGTCGCGGTCGTGATGCAGGTAGTGAAACTCGCCGACCCGCCCGAAGCCGGCCTCAAGCATTTCCATGTACAGCTGAGCGGCCACCGCCTCCACCTGGTCCGGCGTCATGGACAGCGCAAAGCGGTACATCAGCACCCGCCAGCTCCAGAAGCTGTCGTCGCCCGAACCCCTGGTTTCCGCCAGTCCGGCCATCGCCCGCTGAAAGGCATGGCTGTGCAGGTTCGGCATCGCCGGAACCAGAACCGAATGCCGCTCGTCGCCACTTTGAGCCGAAACGCCGGTCTCGACGGCCCGGATGCTGCCGCGCTCGATCGTCAGTCGCACGTCGCTGCGCCAGCCTTCCGGCAGCAGCGCTGTTGCCGCGTGGATCACCTGCATGGTGCTGACCTTTCGCTTTCTGACCGCAATTTTGTCTTGCCTCGTTTCCCTAATGTATATACATGTTTTGCCACAAGAGAAGGCGGAAGAACGATGTCTGAGGATCAAATTTCAGCCGTTAACGTCGGACCGGTGAGAGGCTTGGGCCTCTGGGTCAATGCGCGCATCGCGACACTTGCCGGTCAAGGCCCGGGTCTCGGCCTGATCGACGATGGCGCCATCCTGGTACGCGACGGCCGCATCGCCTTTGTCGGGCAAGTGGCGGATCTTGCCGCAGTGGATCGCGCGGGAGTGCCCGTCAATGATTGCGGCGGCCGCTGGATCACCCCTGCCCTCGTCGATTGCCACACGCATCTGGTCTATGGCGGCAACCGCGCGCTGGAGTTCGAGATGCGGCTTGCAGGCGCCACCTATGAGGAGATCGCCCGTGCCGGCGGCGGCATCATCTCCTCGGTCACCGCCACCAATGCTCTGTCGGTCGAACAACTGGTCGAGCAGGCCCTCCCCCGTCTCGACACGCTGCTCGCCGAAGGTGTGTCGACGGTCGAGATCAAGTCGGGCTATGCGCTGACCATAGAGGGCGAGTTGGATATGCTGCGCGCCGCCCGCCGGCTCGGCGAGATCCGCCCCGTGCGCATCGTTACGAGCTGGCTTGCAGCGCACGCCACGCCGCCAGCCTACAAGGGACGCAACGCCGACTACATCACCGATGTCGTGCTGCCCGGCCTTGAGGCGGCGCATGCGCAAGGGCTGGTGGATGCCGTCGATGGCTTCTGCGAGGGCATTGCCTTCTCGCCGGAAGACATCGCCCGCGTTTTCGATGCCGCCAAGGCACTCGGACTGCCGGTGAAGCTGCATGCCGAGCAGCTGTCGGATCTGGGCGGTGCAAGGCTTGCCGCCGCTTATGGCGCGATGTCGGCCGATCATCTGGAATATCTGTCTACAGAGGATGCAGGGGTGATGGCAGAGGCAGGAACGGTCGCCGTCCTGCTGCCCGGCGCCTTCTACACCCTGCGTGAAAAGCAGCTGCCGCCGATCGCCGCCTTTCGGGCGGCCGGCACCGGCATGGCGCTTGCCACCGACAGCAATCCCGGCACGTCGCCGCTCACCTCGCTGCTTTTGACGATGAACATGGGCGCCACGCTGTTCGGCCTGACGGTCGACGAGTGCCTGGCTGGGGTGACGCGCGAGGCGGCGCGGGCCCTCGGCCTGCAGGCCCAGACCGGCACGCTGGAGGTCGGCAAGTCGGCCGACTTCGCGATCTGGAACATCGAACGACCCGCAGAGCTTGTCTATCGCATCGGCTTCAACCCGCTTCACCAGCGGGTGTTCGAAGGCCACACCACCTCACCGGGAGCCACAGCATGACCATCACCCTTCATCCGGGGAGCGTCACGCTTGCCGACCTGGCGCGCATCTACTGGAATGGTGAGGCGGCAGTCCTCGACCGCGACTTCGACGCAGGCATCGAACGCGCGGCCGGGCGGATTGCCGCGATCGCTGCCGGCAACGAGCCGGTCTACGGCATCAATACGGGCTTTGGAAAGCTTGCCTCGATCAAGATCGACAGCGCCGACACGGCAACGCTCCAGCGCAACCTGATCCTCTCGCACTGCTGCGGTGTTGGGGCACCGATGCCGGACAACATCGTCCGGCTGATCATGGCGCTGAAGCTGATCTCGCTCGGTCGCGGCGCCTCCGGCGTCCGGCTACAGCTGGTGCGGCTGATCGAGGGCATGCTCGAGAAGGGCGTGACGCCGCTCATCCCGGAAAAGGGATCGGTCGGCGCCTCCGGCGATCTTGCCCCGCTCGCCCACATGGCGGCGGTGATGATGGGCGAGGCGGAAGCCTTCTTCGACGGCGAGAAATTGCCGGGCCTCGTGGCGCTGCAGCGGGCCGGGCTCGAGCCTGTCGTGCTCGCCGCCAAGGAAGGCCTGGCGCTGATCAACGGCACGCAGGCCTCGACGGCTCTGGCGCTGGCGGGACTGTTTCGCGCCCATCGTGCGGCGCAGGCGGCACTGATCACCGGAGCGCTTTCCACCGATGCGGCCATGGGATCGTCCGCTCCGTTCACCGCCGACATCCACACGCTGCGCGGCCACAAGGGACAGATCGATACGGCGGCATCGCTGCGCCGGCTTCTGGAGGGATCGGTCATCCGCGAGAGCCACCTGCAGGGCGACGAGCGTGTGCAGGACCCCTATTGCATCCGTTGCCAGCCGCAGGTGGATGGTGCCTGCCTCGACCTGCTGCGGATGACGGCGCGGACACTCGAGATCGAGGCCAACGCAGTAACCGACAACCCGCTGGTGCTGTCCGACGGCAGCGTTGTGTCGGGTGGCAATTTTCACGCCGAACCGGTGGCTTTCGCCGCCGACCAGATCGCCATCGCCATCTGCGAGATCGGTGCGATCGCCCAGCGTCGCGTGGCGCTGCTCGTCGATCCCGCCCTTTCCTACGGCCTGCCGGCGTTTCTCGCCAGGAAGCCGGGTCTCAACTCCGGCCTGATGATCGCCGAAGTCACGTCGGCGGCGCTGATGAGCGAGAACAAGCAGATGGCGCATCCCGCTTCGGTGGATTCGACGCCGACCTCGGCGAACCAGGAGGACCATGTGTCGATGGCCTGCCACGGCGCGCGGCGACTGCTGCAGATGACCGAGAACCTGTTTGGGATCATCGGCATCGAGGCGATGACGGCAGCCCAGGGCGTGGAATTCCGCGCGCCCCTGACGACCGGCCCCGAACTGCAGAAGGCGATGGCAGCGCTGCGCGCCGTCGTGCCGACGCTGGAGGAAGACCGGTTCATGGCGCCGGACCTTGCGGCAGCCGCACGCCTGGTGGCGGACGGGTCGCTGGTTGGCAGTGTCTCGGACGACATATTGCCCGGTCTGGAGGGGTGAGGTGAGCAATTTCGAAATCAGCCGCGGCACCTCCCCCGTCATCCTCGCCTTTCCGCATACGGGCACCGAAGTGCCGACGGACATCTGGGAACGCCTGAACGACAACGGCCGGCTGCTTGCCGATACCGACTGGCACATCCATGACCTCTATGCCGGCCTGTTGCCCAACGCGACGACCGTGCGTGCCACCTTCCATCGCTACGTGATCGACGCGAACCGGGATCCGTCCGGCACGAGCCTCTATCCGGGACAGAACACCACCGGCCTCGTTCCCGAAACCGACTTCGACGGCCTGTCGATCTGGCGCGAAGGCGAGGCGCCGACCGAGACCGATATCGCTGATCGCCTGCAGACATTTCACGCCGCTTACCATACGGCGCTGGCGACCGAGATCGAGCGGGTGAAAGCGATCCATGGCGTTGCAGTTCTCTACGACTGCCATTCGATCCGCTCGCGGATCCCGTTCCTGTTCGAAGACCGGCTGCCGGATTTCAACATCGGCACGGACATGGGCCGCACCTGCGACGCGCGGATCGAGACCGCGGTTGCAGATATCGCCGCGTCCGCTCAAGGCTATACGTCCATCGTCAACGGCCGCTTCAAGGGCGGCTGGACGACGCGCCACTACGGACAGCCGGCAACCGGCGTCCACGCGATCCAGATGGAGCTGTCGCAGATCTCGCATCTGGCGACCGAGCAGCCGCCCTTCGCATACGACGTCGACAAGGCCGAGCGCTTGCGCGTGCACCTGAAAGAAATCCTCGAACGCATCGAGACGATCGCCGCGACATTGACGAACAAGGGGAACAAGCATGACCGTTAATCCACGCCACAACATTCGCGATGTCCGCGCCGCGACCGGCACCGAACTTTCCGCCAGGAGCTGGATGACCGAAGCACCGCTTCGGATGCTGATGAACAACCTCGATCCCGATGTGGCGGAAAACCCGCATGAACTCGTGGTCTATGGGGGCATCGGTCGGGCCGCCCGCACCTGGGACGATTTCGACAAGATCGTCGAGACGCTGAAGACGCTGACCGAGGAAGAGACGCTGCTGGTCCAGTCGGGAAAGCCGGTCGGCGTGTTCCGCACCCACAAGGATGCGCCGCGCGTGCTGATCGCCAATTCCAACCTCGTGCCGCACTGGGCGACCTGGGATCATTTCAACGAGCTGGATAAGAAGGGTCTTGCCATGTACGGCCAGATGACCGCCGGCTCGTGGATCTATATCGGCACGCAGGGCATTGTTCAGGGGACGTACGAGACCTTCGTCGAGGCCGGTCGGCAGCATTACGGCGGCAGCCTCAAGGGCAAGTGGATTCTGACCGGCGGGCTGGGTGGCATGGGCGGTGCCCAACCGCTTGCCGCCGTCATGGCCGGTGCCTGCTGCCTGGCCGTCGAATGCGACGAGACGCGTGTCGACTTCCGCCTGCGCACCCGTTACGTCGATGCAAAGGCCCACACGCTGGACGAGGCTCTGGCGCTGATCGACCAGTGGACGAAGGCCGGCGAGGCCAAATCCGTCGGCCTCATCGGCAATGCCGCCGAAGTTTTCCCGGAGCTCGTCCGCCGCATGCAGGCCGGTGGTCCGCGCCCAGATATCGTCACCGACCAGACCTCGGCGCATGATCCGCGCAACGGTTATCTGCCGCTCGGCTGGACCGTCGAGGAGGCCAAGGCCAAGCGCGAAAGCGATCCGAAGAGCGTCGAAGTGGCAGCCCGTGCCTCGATGCGGAGCCATGTCGAGGCGATGGTGGCGTTCTGGGACGCCGGCGTGCCGACGCTCGACTACGGCAACAACATCCGCCAGGTGGCCAAGGAAGAGGGCCTGGAAAACGCATTCGCCTTCCCGGGCTTTGTGCCGGCCTACATCCGCCCGCTGTTCTGCCGCGGCATCGGCCCGTTCCGATGGGCGGCGCTGTCGGGCGATCCGGAGGACATCTACAAGACCGACGCCAAGGTGAAGGAACTGCTGCCGGACAACACCCATCTGCACAACTGGCTGGACATGGCGCGCGAGCGCATCGCCTTCCAGGGTCTGCCGGCGCGCATCTGCTGGGTCGGCCTCGGCGACCGCCACAAGCTCGGCCTCGCCTTCAACGAGATGGTTCGCTCGGGCGAGCTGAGGGCGCCGGTCGTCATCGGCCGCGATCATCTGGATTCGGGTTCGGTCGCCTCGCCCAACCGCGAGACGGAGGCCATGAAAGACGGCTCGGATGCAGTCTCCGACTGGCCGCTTCTCAACGCGTTGCTGAACTGCGCCTCGGGCGCCACCTGGGTGTCGCTGCATCACGGCGGCGGCGTCGGCATGGGCTTTTCCCAGCATTCCGGCATGGTCATCTGCGCCGACGGAACGGACGATGCCGCCCGCCGTCTGGAGCGCGTTCTGTGGAATGATCCGGCAACCGGCGTCATGCGCCATGCCGATGCCGGCTATGAGGCCGCCGTGGACTGTGCGACGGAAAAGGGACTTCGGCTGCCCGGCATTCTGGGAAACTGACGATGAGGATCCTCAAGGCGCAAGACCACCGACGCATGCCGTGGAAGAACGGCGGCGGAGAGACGGTGGAGCTCGCCGTCTTTCCCGCCGGTGCCTCGGTCGATGATTTCGACTGGCGCGTCAGCATGGCGACCGTCCCCACCGACGGCCCGTTTTCGACCTTCGACGGCGTCGACCGGACGCTGGTCGTGCTGTCGGGCCACGGCGTGGAACTGTCTGTCGAGGAGCATCCCGCGGTGGTTCTCGATGCGGCCGCCCCGCCCCATGGCTTCCCGGCGGATGCGGCGACCGATGCGAGGCTGATTGATGGCCCGATCACCGACCTCAACGTCATGACCCGCCGCGGCCGCTTCGAACATCACGTTGAGCGTCTGCATCTGCCTTACGTCGGGCGGCGCGTCGAAGCGCTCTGCCTGCTGTTTTGCCGTGTCGGGCCTGTGGTCTTGGAGACAGAGGCGGGCCGCTTCGATCTCGATACCCTCGACTGCGCGATGATCCCCGCCGAAAGCACCATCCTCTCCGTCAGCGGCAACGGCGCGGCGGTGATGATCGAGCTTCGGCAGGTCTAGACCGTGAGGGCTGAAGAGAAATTAGCCACACACGGATAATTGCTTCCACAGGGGTGCTCACGACGGCTGGCTTTTTGGCCTGTCAGTTTTAAATCCTGTCGCTATGATCCGCCGCCAGGCAAGGCGCTGGTGGAGCGTCTTCGCGTTCGGGAGGAATGAGTGGCTTCTGTCAGCCTTCGCAAGCTTGAAAAGAGCTACGGGTCCAACCGTATCGTCAACGGCATCGATCTCGAGATCGACGACGGCGAGTTCGTGGTGATCGTCGGCCCGTCGGGCTGCGGCAAGTCGACCACCTTGCGCATGGTGGCGGGGCTTGAGCCGATCAGTGGTGGTGAGATCCGGATCGGCGACCGGGTGGTCAACCGGCTCGCGCCGCGCCACCGCGACATCGCCATGGTCTTCCAGGACTATGCGCTCTATCCCCACAAGACAGTGCGCGAGAACATGGGTTTCAGCCTCAAGGTCCGCGGCGTGCCGGCGAAGGAAGCGGATGGACGCGTCGGAGATGCCGCCGAGATGCTCGGCATCGGCCATCTCCTCGACCGTCGGCCTGGGCAATTGTCGGGCGGCCAGCGCCAGCGCGTGGCGATGGGGCGGGCCATCGTCCGCCGTCCGCAGGTCTTCCTGTTCGACGAGCCGCTGTCCAACCTCGACGCCAAGCTGCGCGGCCAGGTGCGCACAGAAATCAAGCGCCTGCACCAGCAGATCGGCACCACCATCCTCTACGTGACCCACGATCAGGTTGAGGCGATGACGCTCGCAGACCGCATCGTCATCCTGCGGGACGGCGACATCGAGCAGGTCGGGACGCCGGACGAGGTCTACAATCACCCTCGCAGCATTTTCGTCGGCGGCTTCGTCGGCGCGCCAGCCATGAACTTCATCAAGGCGACAATCGACACCGGATCAATCATGCTCACCAACGGTGACCGCCTGCCGCTTGCCGGCATCCACACCGACTGCGCGGCAATACGCGACGGACAGAACGTGATCGTCGGCATTCGCCCGGAGCACTTCGTCGGCGCGGCCGCGCCCTCTCTGGCGCTGACGGTCACGGTCGAGGTCGTCGAGCCGCTCGGCTCCGATACGCTTGTGCATGTGTCGCTGGGCGGCGAGCCGCTCACGGCACGCATGGCCCCCGACAACCGACCCGAGGTCGGGACGCGGATGCGCATTGGCCTCGATCCGTCGAAGCTCCATCTGTTCGACGCCAAGACCGGTCGGGTCCTGGCGTGATGTTTCGCCCGCGGGAAACCGCTTCAGCAATGACTGGGAGAGTAAAGATGAAGACGACATTTGCAGCGGGTGCCATGCTGTCTGCCGCCCTCCTGGGAGGAGCGCCCCTCGCCCATGCCGACACGGAGCTCAAGGTATTCGTCTCGAGCCAGCATCAGCCCGATGTCTGGCGCAAGGTTCTCGACCAGTACGAGGCTGCCAATCCCGGCACCAAGGTGACGATCGAAACCGGCGGCAACACCTCGGAGGCGCAGGTCCAGTATCTCAACACCGTCATGACGGCGAAGGATACCGCGCTCGACGTGCTGATCCTCGACGTTATCCGTCCGGCGCAGTTCGCAGCGGCAGGCTGGACAAGCCCGTTCGACGACAAGGACATGTCGGCCTATCTGCCGGCCTATTCGGAAGCCAATACGGTCGATGGGAAGGTCGTGGCGCTGCCGGCTTTCGCCGACGCGATGTTCCTCTACTACCGCAAGGATTTGCTCGAAAAGCACGGTATCCAGCCGCCGAAGACTTGGGACGAGCTGAAGGCGGCCGTAAAAACGATCAACGGCGCCGAGAAGAACCCCGACCTGCAGGGACTGTCTTTCCAGGGCAAGGCGATCGAAGGCGCGGTGTGCACCTTCCTCCTGCCCTACTGGAGCCAGGGCAAGACGCTGGTCGACAACGGAAGGCTGAATTTTGACCGCGACGCCGCGGTGAAATCGCTGGCGCTATGGAAGAGCTTCGTCGACGAGGGCGTGTCGAAGAAGAACATCGCGGAAGTTGCCACGGACGATACGCGCAAGGAATTCCAGGCGGGAAATGCGATCTTCGCCGTCAACTGGTCCTATGCCTGGGCGCAGTCGCAGGGCAAGGACTCGGCGGTCGCCGACAAGGTTGGCGTGGCGAGGCTGCCGGCCATGACCGGCGGCGAGCAGGCGACCTGCCTCGGCGGCTGGGAATGGGGCGTTTCGGCCTATTCGACGCATCAGGACGAGGCAAAGAAGCTCGTCGAATACCTGTCGGGCAAGGACTCGTCCAAGTACATGGCGATCAACGGGTCGCTGCTGCCAACCTACGGCGAGCTCTACAAGGATGCCGATGTGCTGAAGGCGGCCCCGTGGTTCGCAGACGCGCTGCAGGTGGTCGAAACCGCCAAGCCGCGTCCGGTCACGCCGCGCTACAACGAGGTCAGCGAGACGATCCGCACCACCGTCAATGCCGTGCTTGCCGGGGTGATGACGCCGGAGGATGGCGCGGCGCAGATCGAGGCTCGCCTCAAGCGCGTGCTGCGGTAGACGCCCTCGCCTGCCGGGTATCGCCTGATTGATGACAGAAGCGCGGGAGCCTCAATCCTGAAGACGCCCATCCTCACCGAAGCCAAGGTCAGCGGTGCGCAACCGGCGGTCTGGACGCGGATGCTGGACCCGAGCGACCGGGTGCTGGCCGGGCTGCTGCTGGCGCCGGCCGCGATCCTCTTGTCGGCGATCATCGTCTATCCGGTGCTGCGGCTGTTCTACACCAGCCTCTTCAACCTGTCGCTGACCTCCGGCCTGCCGGGCGAGTTTGTCGGCATCGAGAATTACCGGCTGATGCTGGAGGATCCTGTTTTCTGGGAGACTACCTGGAACACCGTGCTGATCACCCTGATCACTGTTCCGGGCGCGCTGGTCGTCGGAATGGGTCTTGCGCTTCTCGCCAACCTGCCGTTTCGCAGGCGCTGGCCGGTGCGCCTGTCGCTGCTGATCCCTTGGGCGCTGCCGCTCTCGTTTGCCGGGCTCATCTTCGCCTGGTTCTTCCATTCGGAATACGGGGTGGTCAACGACGTCCTGGCACGCTTCGGCATCGACGGCGTCATCTGGTTCAACTCGCCGAACCTCGCCTTCGCCGCCATCTGCCTGACGATCATCTGGAAGACGTCGTCGTTCATGGCGCTGATCATCCTGGCCGGCCTGCAGACCATTCCGCGCTCGCTCTATGAGGCGGCGGACGTCGACGGTGCCGGCCGCATCCGGCAGTTCGTCGAGATCACCCTGCCGCTGCTGAAGCCGGCAATCGTCGTGGCGCTGATCTTTCGCACGATCACCGCGCTGCAGACCTTCGACATCCCCTACATGATGACCGGCGGCGGCCCCGGCACATCGACTGCGACGCTTGCCATGTACATCCACCAGAACACGGTGTCTTTCCTCGATCTCGGCTATGGCGCCGCGCTTGCCGTGGTCATGTTCGTGCTTTCGATCGGGGTGACCGCGATCTACCTGCGCATCCTTCGCGCCAGGGAGTGGGCCACGTGAGCGGCGCAGCTTCAGGCTCCTGGTTGTCGGGGCGACCGCTGCGCTTCATTGCCGCGGCAATCCTTCTGGTCAACGGCCTGTTCCCGGCGCTATGGATCCTCTTCACCTCGCTGAAGACAGAGGCCGAGCTGACGGAAAAGCCGATCACTTGGGCGCCGCATTCCGCAACGCTTGCCAACTACATGCAGGCGTTTTCCGACCAGCCGTTGCACCTCTTCCTGTTCAACAGCTTCATGGTCGCCCTGCTGTCGACATGCCTGACACTGCTGGTCTCGGTCCTTGCCGCCTATGCGCTGGCGCGCCTCGACCTCAAGTATCGCGGCCTGATCCTGTCGCTGATCATCGCGGTCTCCACCTTTCCGCTGGTGACGCTGCTGGTGCCGCTGTTCGAGATCATGCGGGCGCTGAACCTCCTGAACACCTGGATCGCGCTGGTGCTGCCCTACACGGTCTTGTCGCTGCCGATCTGCACGCTGATGCTGATCTCGTTCTTCGAGGGCATTCCGCGCGATCTGGAGAATGCTGCGATGATCGACGGATGCACCCGGCTTGGTGCGCTGTTCAAGATCGTCGTTCCGCTGTCGGCGCCCGGCGTCTTTACCGCCGGCATCCTCGCCTTCGTCAACGCCTGGGACGAGTTCCTGCTGGCCCTGTCATTCAACTCGAACCCGGCTTTGCGCACCCTTCCCGTCGGCATCCAGCTCTATCAGGGGGAGTTCGCCTTCCCTTGGCCGGTGATCTCGGCAGCCCTCGTCGTCGGCATCGTGCCGGTCGCCATCCTCATCGTGATCTTCCAGGAGCGCGTCGTGTCCGGCCTGACCCGCGGCGGCATCAAGGGATGAAGGCCGGTCGTAAGAGCCATGAGATTTACACGTGAGAGGCCGTGTGCAGGCTCTTTGCTCTGGCCCCGGATGTGCTACCACACCATGACATCGTCGGGAGCGGTGAATGGGAGAGAGCGTCGACCGATGGGTCGCGAAACGGAAGCCGCCGGGACGGGTCGGCAGCCGGCTGTTGCCATATCATCGTTGCGGACGTCGCTTCGGTTCACGCTCGAGCCGCACAACCATGATCGCAAGGCATGACAGAGACGGATACGCCGCATGAAGGACTTCATTCTCGCCATCGACCAGGGCACGACCTCCACGCGCTCGATCGTGTTCGATCGCAGCTATCGGAACTGCGGCGCCGGACAGCAGGAATTTACCCAGCATTTTCCGCGATCGGGCTGGGTTGAGCACGAGCCAGAGGATCTCTGGACGACGACGGTCGAGACGGCTCGCACTGCAATGCAGGCGGCAGGCGTGTCGGCTGACCAGATCGCCGCCATCGGCATCACCAATCAGCGCGAGACAGCTCTTGTCTGGGACAGACGAACCGGCGAGGCGATCCACAAGGCGATCGTCTGGCAGGACCGGCGCACCGCCGAGCATTGCGCTCGCCTGCGCAGCGACGGAAACGCGGAACTTGTCGCCGAGCGCAGCGGCCTGCTGATTGATCCTTATTTCTCGGCGACCAAGATCGCCTGGCTTCTCGACAATGTCGCCGGTGCCCGCGAGGCGGCCGAGGCCGGCCATCTCGCTTTCGGCACGGTCGACAGCTGGCTCGTCTACAAGCTGACCGGCGGCCGGCGCCACGTCATCGACGTCACCAACGCGTCGCGCACCATGCTGTGCAATATCGGCAGCGCCGACTGGGACGACGATCTGCTGAAGCTCTTTGGTGTGCCGCGCTCGATGCTGCCGGAGATCCTCTCCAACATCGACGCGTTCGGCGAGACCGAGCCGGACCTGTTCGGCGGCGCTATTGCCATCCGCGGCGTCGCCGGCGACCAGCAGGCGGCTGTCATCGGACAGGCCTGCTTTACGCCGGGGATGATGAAATCCACCTACGGTACGGGCTGCTTTGCGCTGCTCAACACCGGCACCGATCGCGTCGCCTCGCAGAACAGGCTGCTGACGACCATTGCCTACAGGCTGGACGGCGAGATCCATTATGCGCTGGAAGGCTCGATCTTCATTGCCGGGGCTGCGGTGCAATGGCTGCGCGACGGCTTGAAGATGATCGGCAAGGCTTCCGAAACGTCAGAGCTTGCCGCCAAGGCCGATCCCGGCCAGCGGGTCTACCTCGTTCCGGCCTTTACCGGGATGGGTGCTCCGTGGTGGGACGCCGAAGCGCGCGGCGCAATGTTCGGCATCACCCGCAATACAGGCCCGGCGGAATTTGCCCGGGCAGCGCTCGAATCCGTCTGCTTCCAGACCCACGATCTGCTCGGCGCAATGCGCAAGGACTGGCCGGGTCAGGCGGACACGCTGCTGCGGGTCGATGGCGGCATGGCGGCCAATGACTGGACCATGCAGCGTTTGGCGGACATTCTCGGCGTCGCCGTCGATCGTTCCTCTTCGACGGAGGTCACGGCACTGGGTGCTGCCTGGCTTGCGGGCCACGGCGCCGGTCTCTGGCCGGACCAAAAGGGTTTTGCCGCCGAGTGGCAGCGTGAGCGGCAATTCGCGCCATCCATGGATGAAGCCGAGCGGGGCGAACTGCTGGCCGGATGGGGCTCGGCGGTGCATTGCACACTCGGCTTCGGCAAGTGAGCAGCGTTTCGCCGCCGCGGTATTTGTTCATCCCGCTTCTTCATGATCTCCAGAAAGGACGTCCAGCATGTTCACCCCCAATCGCCTGAAGAGCCAGCTGTTGTCCGGAGAGGCCGCCTATGGATGCTGGGTGGCCGGCGGTTCTCCGACGAACGGCGAGATCCTCGGTCATATCGGCTTCGATTTCGTGCTGGCCAACCACGAGCACGGCATTGGTGACACGCGAGACATCGTCGACATCCTGCGGGCGATCGAGGGGACGCCGACGCCGGCCATGGTGCGGGTGCCGTGGAACGATCATGTGCTGTTGAAGCGGGTGATCGATGCCGGCGTGCAGTCGGTGATGATCCCATCGGTCGACACACCGGAGGCGGCCGAGGCGGGGGTGAAGGCCTGCCTCTACCCGCCGCAGGGGTTTCGCGGCTACGCGGCGTCCGTCGTGCGCGCCTCCACCTTCGGCATGGAACCGGACTACGTGGCCAAGGCCAACGGCAATATGCTCATCGCAATCCAGCTCGAATCGGAAACAGCCGTCCGCAACGCGGCGGCGATCTCGGCAATCGAGGGGGCGGACATCATCTTCATCGGCATCAACGACCTGGCCGCCTCCATCGGGCTGATCGGCCAGACGGACCATCCGGACGTGCAGGCCCTGACGCGCCAGGCTGAAGAGGCGATCCTCAAGGCGGGCAAGGTGATGGGAACGGTTCCCAATGCGGGTGCCGGCGTCAACGATCTGCTCGATCGCGGCTACCGGTTCATCGCCGGACCCTACGACGTGGCGCTGCTGCGCGACGCCGGCCGCGCCGCGCTGAGCGATTATCGCGCGATCCGCGAAGCGCGGGCACGCGGCGAGGCTCCGCAGACGGGTAAGGGCACCTCCTACTGATCCGCAAGGATCAGTAGCGGCGGGTCGGGCGGTCCATGACCTTGCGGCCCATCAGGCTCGCGGTCAGGTCGACCAGCATGGTTGCCGTGCGGCCGCGCTCGTCGAGGAAGGGATTGAGCTCGACCAGATCGAGGCTGGAGACAAGTTTGCTGTCGTGGAGCATCTCCATCACCAGATGTGCCTCGCGGAACGTCGCGCCGCCCGGAACGGTGGTACCAACGGCCGGTCCGACGGATGGGTCGAGGAAATCGACGTCGAGGCTGACATGCAGCAGCCCATCGGCCGCCTCTACCTGTTCCAGGAAGGCACGCAGCAGAACCGCAACGCCATATTCGTCGATTGCCCGCATGTCGTGGACGACGACGTCGGTCTCGTTGAGTGCCGCGCGTTCGGCCGGATCGACGCTGCGAATGCCGATCATGCAGACATTGGCAGGATCGACTGGCGTATCGAGGGCCGGGAAATGTGCGTCGAAACCGGGCCGGCCGGTGAAATAGGCGACCGGCACGCCGTGCAGGTTGCCGCTGGTCGTGGTCTCCAGCGTGTGGAAATCGGTATGCGCGTCGAGCCACAGGACGAAGAGTGGCTTGCCGGCCTCGGCGGCCCGGCGGGCAATGCCCGAGACACTGCCCGCGGACAGCGCGTGGTCGCCGCCAAGGAAGATGGGCATGCCCTCGGCGCTTTCCCGGTAGGCAGTCTCAGCAATCTCACGGATCCAGCCGCTGACGACGGGCAGATTGCGCAGCGTCGGGTTGGCGTGCGGCGAGGCATCGGATGGCGTTGGCGACAGATTGCCGAGATCGGTGACCTGATGGCCAAGGTCCCGCAAAGCGGGCGCCAGCCCCGCGGTCCGCAGCGCGCTCGGGCCCATTTCACAACCCAACTGTGACGCGCCGTCCTGCAGGGGCACCCCGATCAATTTGCAATGCATGTCTCATCTCCGTTTGCCGTGCCATCAAATCACAGCGGAATGCCGATCTGAACACCACGCAGTGCCGAAACTGACCTCGTCTTCTGTCAAACTGATGAACGTGCGGATGCGTTCTGCCAGCCGACGTCCCTGAAGTCAGCTTTGGCGGCGCAGAAGGTTTCGCTCGAAGACCAGCACGACGACCAGCGACAATGCGAGCGGGATGAGCAGATAAAGGAGCCGGAAGACGATCAGGGCGGCAAGGACGTCCGACGGGTCTATCTCCGGCAGCCCCTTGACGAACAGCAGCTCCAGAACGCCCAGTCCACCTGGCGCGGTGGACGCGAGCGCCGCCGAAAATGACATCAGGAAAATCCCGACCACGGTGAAAAACCCGGGATTGGCCGCCTCCGGCAGCGCGAAGTAGATGATCGCGGCAGCGCCAAGCAGTTCCAGCGGGCCGATGACCAGTTGCAGCAAGACTGTCCGCAGGTTGGGATAGAAGATCTTGATCGGGCCGAGAACCAGTGGCCGCAGACCTCGCCAGCTTCCGTAGACATAGGCAGCCACCGCAAGCAGCAGCAGGATGCCGATGGCGCGTGCCATCTCCGGCGACAGGCTGTCGATGAAGCGCCCAGCAAGCGCCGGATCGAAGGTCAGGCTGATGCCGCTCAGCAGGATCGTGCCGAGCGCGAAGGTGAAGGAGCAGAAGGCCACGAGCTGGCCGATCTCGATCGCCGACATGCCCTTCGAGGAATAGGCGCGGTAGCGGATCAGCGAACCGGACAAGACCGAGGCGCCGAGATTGTGCGAGATAGCGTAGGTGGTGAACGAGGTGAGGGTGATGAACAGGAAGCTGATCTTGCGACGAAGGTGCCTGAGCGCCAGGGCATCATAGCCCGCCAGTGCGATATAGGCGACGAGGGCGGCGACGCCTGCCAACAGCCACCGATGCAGAGAAATGGCGGAGAAGCTGTCGCCGAGTTGATCCAGCGAGACCCCGCGCAGCTCACGATACAGAAACCAGGCGGACACCGCGACGGCAATCAGGCCCACCACCGGCCATGCATACTTCTTGAAAATCGCCCTTACCCCGCCTCTTCAGTCTCCCGCTGAAGCCATTGTCACCGACAAGGCTTAAGCGGAAGATAGGCAACGAGTGCCTGATTAGAAAGGCGCGGGGAACGATTTGTTGATCCTTAAAGTTTCGGCTGGACGAAGCGGTGCTTAGCGCGTGCGAGGCAAGGGCTTGACGCTCGTGGCAGGGGCAACGTGGACCGCCCCTGTCAAACTGACGCATTGCCGCTCCCTGACGATATGCTACCTGTCTCGCCGACGGCGAAGATGACCAATCGGAGTATCTGGAATGAACCGCAATCCTCTGACGCTTCTGGCGATGGGATGTGCCGGCGTGTTCTTCGCGGCTCTGGTCGGCGTGATGTTCTGGGTTTCCGCCGACAGTGCGCGGGCGCGCAACGGCCCTTTTCAGGCCAGCTTCTCGCTTGTCGACGATCGCGGTGCGCCGGTCGATGAAGGATTGTTCAAGGGTGCGCCGTCGATCGTCTACTTCGGCTATACCCACTGCCCGGAGGTCTGCCCGACGACACTCTTCGAAGTGACGGACTGGCTGAACAGGCTCGGGCCGGATGGCGAGAAACTGAAGGCGTACTTCTTCAGCATCGATCCGCAGCGCGATACGCCGCAGGTGATGCATGCCTATGTGACGGCGATTACCGACCGGATTACGGGCGTCACCGGCGATCCCGCGGAAATGAAGAAGGTGACGGACGGCTGGATGATCCACGCGTCGCGCAGCTTCGGCGACGACAGCGATTATCACATGAGCCACACAACGTCGCTGCTGCTGATCGGTGCCGACGGCCGTCTCAAGGGAATGATCCCCTACGGTTCGGATAGCGATCAGGCACTCCAGAAGATCCGCGCGACCCTCTTGACCCACGCGTCCTGACCGGTTTCCGCAAAACGCGAAGAACGGGAAGCTTTCAGCTCCCCGTTCTTACTAGCATTTGCAGTCAGGCTGCCTGCATGGTGGCGTTTAGCGGGATCTCCACGTCGATCTCCAGGATCGACATGTGTTCCCCGCGATCCATCTTCACCTTGACCCGTTCGGCATCGACCTCGACATGCTTGGCGATGACGGCGAGGATCTCCTCGCGCAGGATGGAGACGAGATCGCAGCTGGTGGCAGCCCGTTCGTGAGCCAGCAGAACCTGCAGGCGTTCGCGGGCCAAGGGGGCAGAGCGCTGCTTGTTGAAAAGCCGGAAGATGTTCATGCGGCCCTCCGAGCGAAGATCTTGCCGAAAATACCGCGCTTGTCCTCGGGCATGGAAACCGGAACGGTCTCGCCTGCCAGGCGACGCGCAGCTTCGAAATAGGCCATCGACGGAGCGCACTTCGCGTCGGCGAGCGTTACTGGCGCACCGAGGTTGGAGGCACGCAGCACATCCATGCTTTCCGGAATGATGCCGAGCAGCGGGATCGACAGGATCTCGAGCACGTCCTCGACCTTCAGCATGTCGCCGCGCTGGGCGCGCGCCGCGTCGTAGCGGGTCAGCAGCAGGTGCTTTTCCATCCGCTCGCCGCGTTCGGCCTTCAGCGTCTTGGAATCCAACAGTCCGATGATCCGGTCGGAGTCACGAACCGAAGAAACTTCCGGATTGGTGACGACGACGGCAACGTCCGCATGCCGCATGGCAAGCGTCGCACCGCGCTCGATGCCGGCCGGGCTGTCGCAGATGACCCAGTCGAAGTAGCGCTTCAGCTCGGCAATCACCCACTCGACGCCTTCGGGCGTCAGGTTGTCCTTGTCGCGGGTCTGGGAGGCCGGCAGCAGGAACAGCGTCTCCAGCCGCTTGTCGCGGATCAGTGCCTGGGGCAGCTTGGCGTCGCCCTGGATGACGTTGACCAGATCGTAGACGACCCGGCGTTCCGCACCCATGACGAGGTCCAGATTGCGCAGACCGACGTCAAAATCGACGACGACGACCTTTTCGCCGCGCTGCGCCAGCGCTGCACCGAGCGCTGCCGTCGAGGTCGTCTTGCCAACCCCGCCCTTGCCCGACGTGACGACGATTACCTTCCCCATCTTTCTCTCCTGTGCTTGAGCTTGGTCGCTCAATTGAGTTTCTCGACCATGATCGAATCGCCATCGAGCCAGAGCTGCACGGGCTTGCCCAGCAGATCGGCCGGCAGATCCTCGGCCACCTTGTATATTCCGTCGATCGCGATCAGCTCCGCTTCCAGCTTGCGGCAGAAGATGCGCGCTGAAGCATTGCCGACCGAGCCTGCCATGGCGCGGCCACGCAAGGCTCCGTAGATATGAACCGAGCCGCCGGCGATGACTTCCGCGCCGGATGCGACGGACCCGATGACGGTGACGTCACCTTCCGTAAAGATGATCGATTGCCCGGACCTTACGGGTTCGCGGATGACCAGGGACTGCAGCACCGGCCGGCTTTCGAGCGTCACGGGAGCAGCCGTCGGCGCATCTTCGTCGCCCGTCTTCGGCTTCTCGGCGGTCGCCTCGAGGGTAGGCTCGGTCGCGGCAACTTCCACGTCGCCGGCCGGTCGTCCGCCCTTCAGGACCGGCGGCATGCCGGCCGCGATCATCGATGGCCGAGCGCCCTCGATGCCCATGATGCTGACGTTGCGCGCCGTCAGTTCGCCGAGGAATTCCTTCAGCTGAGCCCGATCGATCGGCAGATCCGTGACGTCCAGAACCACCGGTCTGTTGAGGAAAAAGCCGGCAGAACGTGCGGCGAGGTCGTCGAGCCGTGCCAGCCAGTCATTGAGCGGCAGGTCCGGTGACAGCACCACGGCGAGGAATGAGCGTCCCTTGATCCGGATCGAGCGAGCGTCTGTTAGCACTTTGGTCATCTACGTAAACAAATCGTTGATGATGGGTACTGCTGATTTGGTTAACGAAAGGTTAACGCGAGGCCTTGGCGGCATCGTTCAAGCCCTTGAGCAGGCCATGCCGAGGAGGTGACGAAAGCCTCGCGTAAGGCCCGCCGCCGGCGCAGCGATACGCCTGCGTCCGCGAGCCGTTCAGGGCCCTGGAAACGGTAAGCTCAGCAGGTAGTTGGAGCTGCCGATCCGACAGCTCATGGGTGGAGATCAGGCCGTCTGGCGGACCCGCGTCATGTACGCGTCGAGGCCGGCCGCTTCGTCTGTCGTCAGGAACAGACCCTGTTTGGTGCGGCGCCAGAGAATGTCCTCGGCAGTCCGCGCCCACTCCTTCTCGACCAGCCAGCGAACTTCCGCCTCGTAGAGCGAGCCGCCGAAGTGGCGACCAAGGTCGAGAGTGCTGGCGGCTGTGCCCATGAGGGTTGCAGCGTCGGTTCCGTAGCAGCGAACGAGCCGCTCGGCATGCCGCTTCTCGATGAACGGGTAGAGCGACCGCAACCGCTTGACCTGATCTTCGTAGCCATTGACGGCGAAGTCGCCGCCGGGGAGCCGGCTGCCGGCGGTCCAGGATGAGCCCTTGGTACCGATCGCCTCGCCGATCTTTTCCAGCGCGTGTTCCGCCAGCCGGCGATAGGTGGTGAGCTTGCCGCCGAAGACGTTGAGGATCGCGGCTTCGCCATCGGGTGCTTCCAGCTTCAACACGTAGTCACGGGTGGCTTCCTGCGCCTTGGAGGCGCCGTCGTCGAAGAGCGGCCGGACGGCTGAGTAGCTCCAGACGATATCGTCCGGGCGGACGGGTTGCGCGAAATACTCGCTGGCGGCGTTGCAGAGGTACTCGATCTCCGGGCCGCTGATCCTGACATCCTTCGGGTCGCCGGTGTAGTCGCGGTCCGTGGTGCCGATCAGGGTGAAATCGCTTTCGTAGGGGATGGCGAAGAAGATCCGGTTGTCGGGGTTCTGGAAGAAGTAGGCCCGCGCATGGTCGAACTTCTTGCGGACGATGATGTGCGAGCCCTGCACCAGACGGACGTTGTGCGCATTGTTGCGGCCGACCACGCCGGACAGCACCTGATCCACCCAGGGGCCGGCAGCGTTGACGAGCATCCGCGCCTGCACCGTCCGCGTATCTCCAGTCTCGGTGTTCTGGATGCTGATCGACCAGTGGCCTTCCTGGCGGTGGGCCGAAACTACCTTCGTCCGGTTGTAGATGGTCGCGCCACGCATGGCCGCATCGCGGGCGTTGAGCACGACGATGCGGGCATCGTCCACCCAGCCGTCGGAATACTCGAATGCCCGTCCGAAGATCGGCTTCAGCGATTTGCCGGCCTCGTCGCGCTTCAGATCGATCGTTTTCGTTGCCGGGAGCAGCTTTCGGCCGCCGAGATGATCGTAGAGGAAGAGCCCGAGGCGGATCATCCAGGCCGGGCGGATGCCACCCTTCTGGTAAGGCAGCACGAAACGCAGCGGCCAGATGACATGCGGCGCCATCGCCCAGAGCACTTCGCGTTCCATCAGCGCCTCGCGGACGAGGCGGAACTCATAGTGTTCGAGGTAGCGAAGCCCGCCATGGATCAGCTTGGTAGCACCCGACGAGGTGCCTGAAGCGAAGTCGTTCATTTCCGCCAGTGCGACACTGTAGCCGCGGCCCGCAGCATCGCGGGCGATACCGCAGCCGTTGATGCCGCCGCCGACCACGAAGATATCAAAGACAGGCGCGTCCACCATGAACCAATCCCTTGCCGCTTCAAACGACTTCAAATGAAGCCGAAAAGATCCTAAGTGAACCCGTGTCGAGCGTCAAACGAAAGCATCGATGTGTGGGTTATTCCGGCCGGCTGTTGGTCTCGATCAGCCGAATATCCTGCGCGGCGCAGACGCCCCTGACATTTTCCGAGGTGCAGCGATCGGTGATAAACGTGTGCACCTGGGAAATATGGCCGATCCGCACCGGTGCAGTGCGGTCGAACTTCGAGGCATCCGAGACCAGGATGACGTGGCGGGCGTTCTCGATGATCGCCTGCGCCACCTTCACCTCGCGAAAATCGAAGTCCAGGAGAGCGCCGTCCTCATCGATGGCGGAGACGCCGATGACCGCGAAATCGACCTTGAACTGGCGGATGAAATCAACCGCGGCCTCTCCGACGATCCCGCCATCCGAGCCGCGCACGACGCCCCCGGCAATCACCACCTCGATCAATGGGAAGACCCGCAAGCGATTGGCAACATTGATGTTGTTGGTGATCACCATCAGCTCCCGATGATCGACGAGAGCATCGCCCACAGCTTCCGTGGTCGTGCCGATGTTGATGAACAGCGAGGACTGGTCGGGGATGATCGAGGCGGCCGCCCTTCCGATCGCCTGCTTCTCGGCGGCCGCCATCGACCGGCGCGCTTCGTAGCGGACGTTCTCGTTGCCACTGGGAAACAGTGCACCGCCATGCATGCGGATCAATGCACGGCCGTCGCAGAGGTCGTTCAGGTCCTTGCGGATCGTTTGTGGGGATACCGCGAAACGCGCCGCCAGTTCGTCGACGAGGACCCGCCCCTGCTGCTTGGCGATCCTCATGATGTCGGTTTGACGACTGGAGAGATGCATATAGGCGGTCCCTTTCGTTTGATCTTCATCCTAGGACAAAATGAACGTGGGGCAAAGGGCGCCGGTTCGGCTCGGGTGCTCGCGTCGTGGGTTCGCGAGGCCGCCGCTAATATAAGGTGTCGAATATGCAACTCTGTCTTGCTAATTCGGTTACATGCTCGTATATGCACGCAACTCAGTTGCGGGCCGCTAATTTTTCCGCAATGATGTTTTAGACAACGATTCAGCCGGAGCGAAGAACTTGAAGAAATCCCCCAATGCCATCGACGTCCACGTCGGATCCCGGATCCGACTGCGTCGGACCATGCTCGGCATGAGTCAGGAAAAGCTGGGCGAGGGCCTGGGCATCACCTTTCAGCAGGTGCAGAAGTACGAAAAGGGCGCCAATCGCGTCGGCGCCAGCCGCCTTCAGCACATTGCCGAGGTGCTGAACGTTCCGATCCCGTTCTTCTTCGAAGGTGGCCCGGGCGCCATGAGCGCCAACCCGGAACTTCTCGGCGATGCGGCAAGCGAATTTCTCGGCTCGCGCGAATGCGTGGCCCTGGCAACCGCCTTTTCGGCAATCGAAGACAAGCGCGTCCGCCAGAGCATCCTCGGTCTCGTCCAGTCGCTGGCTGCTGAAGCCGCCACTGGTCGTCAGACCAAGGACGCGGTGCACGCTGCGCACTGACACCAGATGGCCTTCACCCTCACCACGCTGGGGAATTGCCAACTTACCGACAACAGCGGCGGCCAGATCCGTGCGCCGCTGATGGCGTTGATCATGCTGGCCTATCTCTACGAGACAGGCCAGCCGATCCAGCGTCGGGACCTCGCGCATCTGTTGTGGCCCGGCAATCGTGAGTCGGCGGCGACCAATCTCCGGTCGACGGTCCGGCGACTTGTCCAGGCGAGCGCTCATTCTCCCCATCCTCTGATCACCACCGACGGATCGACGATCACCGTCGACCGGACGGCGCTTGCCTGCGACCTCGACATCGAGGCAGTCGGCACGCCGGTCCAGCAGCTGGAAGCCTCCTGCCGCGCCGTCGTCACGCAATTCCTCCCGAGCGAGGGTAAGAGCGCGACTCCGATCGACCAATGGGTTCGTCACGTTCGCGCCCGACACGTCTCGCTGCTGCGCGAGCGCTTCCTGGCCTTTGCCGCCTCCCCCGATGCGGCTGGCGCCCGGGCGCAGGTGCATCGCGCCGCCATCGTGCTTCTTGAATGGGATCCGGGTGACGAAGAGGTGCGCCGTCATCTTTCCGCCTCGCCCGCCGAGGCAAAGCCGGCCGCCTCCGTGCCGGCAACGGCCAAGCCGGCGATCCCGCTGCAGCCGACCTCTTCGATCATCGTCGAGCAGTCGGAACTGCTGGGCGAATCGCCGCCGCGCGTCGCGCTGCTGCCACCGGAAACGCTGCAGGGTGCCCAGCGCGCCGGCTCGGTCGCCAATGCGCTGATCGAGGATTTGACCATCGACCTGTGCTCCAGCCGGGCGGTGTCGGTTGTGGCGCCCTACACGTCCGAGCGCATCCGCGCGTCAAAGGACAAGGCGAGCCTTCTGGAACGTCATCGGGTCATCTACGCGCTCGATACGCAGAGGTCCGGCGAATGGCTGTTCGTGCAGCTGATCTTCATGCCGACCGACGAGATCGTCTGGGCAAAACGCTTCCAGATGGATCCGCGGCTGATCGCCGATCAGCGGGCCGAGATCGCCGGCGCCATAAAGACCTCGCTGATCGACCTGATGAACAGCCGTGCTCCGTTTGCTGACCAGTTCCACCAGGCACCCGAAGCCTATTTCGCCTATCTGCGCGGCTTGCAGAGCCTGTCGGACCTCACTTTGCCGGCTGTGCGCAAGGCGCGGCGGCATTTTCGCGAGGCGCTCGATCACGAGCAGGATTTCGGCATGGCGCTGGTCGGGATTTCCCGAACGCTCAGCCTCGAATGGATCCTGACCGCGCGCGGCGATGACGAGCTGCTGCTGCAGGCCGAAAAGCTGGCCAATACGGCGATCGAGCGCGATGGGCGGTTGGCGGGGGCTTACAAGGAGCTTGGCGTCAGCCAGCTGTATCGCGGCCGGATCGACGACAGCCTCCACGCCCTTGAACAGGCGGAAACCATGAGCCCGCATTACGCGGATGTTCTGCTGAGCTATTCCGACAGTCTGGTGCATGCCGGAAAAGCGGCCGAGGGCTTGAATAAGGTGAAGGCCGCTATTGATCTCAACCCGCTTTCGCCGGATACCTATCTATGGTCGGCCGCGGGCGCCAGCTTCTTTCTCGGCGCCTACAGCGACTCGATCGAATATATCAGCCGGATGCGCGATTCCCGCCCGGCTGACCGGCTTGCAGCCGCATGCTGGGGCATGCTCGGTGAGACTTCTAAGGCCCGCCGCTGCCGGCAGAGGGTCCTGAAAGACAATCCGGGATTCGATTACGAGCGTTGGCTCCAGGTGATCCCGCTCAAGGAAGACTGGCAGCGTGAAATCTATCGCGAAGGCCTGACGAAGGCCGGATTTTAAGGAGGAATGGCAATGGCACAAGTTGTACTCATCGGCATCCCGGGCGAAGATGGCCTCTGGCTTGCAGATCTCGCAAGGGGCAGCGTAACGCCTCTGGAAGGCGGTCTTTCCGGCAATCTGGCAGCGGTTGAATCCGTGCGTCAGGCGGGTGGCACGGTGATGAAGGATGTTGATTTCGCCGTCGCAGTCTCGTCGGCCTCGGAGATCGCCTCCGGCTTCCTGGAAGGCTGATACTGTCGGGCGCGACCGGCTTTCCGGCTCGCGACAATCAAGCGGTTGCTGAGCGGTTACGCGCTGCGTGATCGTTCGGCTGCTTGGCGGCACAGATCAGTCAGCTCCCGGTTCTTCTGCCGCCTGCAGGAGCCGGTGCCTCTTATTGTGCAGACTCTGTCGTGGCTTGCATGTCGCCCTGCGGCCCCAGCGGAAGAGTGATTGGTACCTTAGTCATCGCCGGTGGTAGGGCATTTGATGGCTCTAGTCGGCTCGGTTCGAGCGCCGTCGACCTATAGAGGCGTCTGAGAAAGTACCGACGGTCCAAGCGCGCCGACGCGCTCGACCCTTGACCGATGCATCTTATTGCTGTGATGGCCTGTCGGGCCGCCATGCCGCAACTCCCAATCACGCAGTGATCCTTTCGTGGCAAATCCCTCCTACCGCATCTGCTCTGCCGGCGAGACTTTCGATCGGGTATCGCCGTTCCTGTCGAGGCTCGGCATCACCCGCCTGTCGCGGCAGACGGATCTCGACCGTATCGGCATCCCCGTCTGGTGCGCCTTTGCGCCGAACGCCCGGGCGATCGTGATTGCGCAGGGAAAGGGTCTTGAGGATGACGCTGCCCGCACCTCGGCTGCCATGGAGGCTGTCGAGCGATCTGTCGCCACCCAGCCCACCTGCTTTCTGATCAAGGACAGTCT
The DNA here is from genome assembly GCF_059415005.1 of Rhizobium sp. SAFR-030. NCBI lineage: Bacteria > Pseudomonadati > Pseudomonadota > Alphaproteobacteria > Hyphomicrobiales > Rhizobiaceae > Rhizobium > Rhizobium sp. SAFR-030. Next base: position 486,505 of record NZ_JBPFDO010000002.1, read on the forward strand.
TGATGGTCTCACGGCCAGAGGCGAGCGAGCCGACAAGCTCGACAGCCTGGTCGCCGCTGGCAAAAAGCCGCTCGCAACCGACGAGGTGCTGCAGTGGGTTCGGGCACAGCATCTCCCCGACGACCAACCGATCTGGCTGCCTTTCGACGCCGTCCATCTCGATCGGACCGAAGATGATCCCCGGTTCTGGCGGTCATCGGACGGGCTCGCCTCCGGCAATACGCGCGAGGAAGCTGTGCTTCACGCAGTGCTGGAGCGCGTGGAACGCGATGCGTTGACCCTGTGGCAGATCCTGCCGCTCCACCAGCGTTACGCGCGGCGGATCGACCACGAGACGCTTGCCGATGACGATCTGCGGGCGTTGCTTGCGAAGACAAAGGCTGCGGAATTGGACATCGCGCTGTTCGATATCACCACCGATCTTGACATTCCCTGCGTCGCGGCCGTGCTTGGACCGGCGGCAGGGTCGGCAAACGCCGTCACGCGGCATGTCGAGGTGACACTCGGTTGCGGCTGTTCGCTTTCGCCGACGGGCGCCGCCGGTCGCGCGGTGACGGAAGCCATCCAGTCGCGCATGACCTTCATCGCCGGCGCGCGGGACGACCTGCTGCCGCAGATGTTCGAGAAGGTCGTCGCGCCGGAAACCCTGGCCGCCTTCGAGGCGCTACGGCAGATTGACCTTTGCGAACTGCCGTTTCTCCATTCCGCTACGGCGGCGGAAGCCGTCGGCGTGATCACCAGCCAGTTGACGTCGAAGGGAATTGGCAAGCTCTACGCCGTCGATCTCGCGCCGGATTGGCTGCCGGCGGCGGTCGTGAAGGTTATCGCACCGCAGCTTGAAAATCCGGACGGTGACCGCCGGCTCCGGTTCGGAGCGCGGGCACTGTCGCGGGCTCTCGCATGAAGGTGGTCTTCGTTGGGCCGAGCCTGCCGGATGCTGCAGCCGTTGCCGGTGGCTCGGTCGACATCCGTCCTCCCGCGCGGCAGGGGGACGTTATGCGGGCCCTGGAAGATGGCGCCTCGGCTATCGGCCTGATCGACGGCTTCTTCGAGATGGTCGCGCCGGTCTGGCACAAGGAACTCCTTTTCGCGCTGTCGCAGGGGGTGCCGGTGCTCGGCGCTGCCAGCATGGGGGCTCTGAGGGCGGCGGAGTGCGAAGCCTTCGGCATGCTCGGCATCGGCCGGATTTTTGACGACTATGCGTTTGGCGCGCGGGTTGACGACGCCGATGTCGCGCTGCTTCACGGGCCGGCGGAGCTCTGTTACCCGTCGCTCACCGTTCCGATCGTCAATCTAGACGCCACCCTCGAAAATGCTGTGCGGCTGGACATTCTTGATCCATCGCAGGCCGCAAGGCTTGCTGAAGCCGGCCGATCGCTCTTCTACAAGAACCGCACATGGAAGAGCATGGCTTCGGTAGCTGGTGTCGACGGCACCTGGTTGAGGGCAATCGTCAGCGATGCATTCGTCGACCAGAAGCGGAGTGACGCATGTCTGCTACTGGACAAACTGGTCCATATCGACGGCGCCGTACAATCCAAGCGAGAGTGGACGTTTCATGCGACGCCCCTGTGGCGTCGGCTCTACCCGGTTCTTCCGTCGAATTAACCAGTTAGCTCCGCGCAATGGCGTCACGCGCTGCGTGTGCAACGGCTTTGCAACGCGCATGCAACGATAACCTGTGTCACTTTACCCTCACGTTTGTGGAAGGGGTAAGGCATGAACCGTTCTGAAATTGATTTGGAGTGCAACGAACGGCGCGAGGAGTATTTCGCGCTGATCAACATGATCGGCTATGCCATGGGTATCGCAGAATCGCTGGGTGCATCTTCGGCGGCATCGCATATCGAAGCGGCGCGTCAGGCTCTGGTGAGCGACGTGCAGTCGGAGCTCTCCGGCATCCTGTCGAAGGATGGGGTCATTCAACTGTCAACGCTGCGTGCCGGCCACTGCTGATCAGTGGCCTTCGCTGATCCGCAATCCAATCGCCGTTGGTCGGGGCCGGCGGCCATCGGTGCGGGTCAGCCGGCTGACTGCGCTATCGCACCCGCATTTGCGTTGCGACTTGACGGGGCGCCTGGAGCGGCTAGCTTCATCGCATGCATCAGATAAAAGCGACAGCGGCCAGACGCGGCGGCTATTTTCCCGGCATGCAGGCGCGCCTGCGGCGGCTGGAGGAAGGGCGCGAGCCCTGGGCGCTTCGGTTGCAGGCACTGTTCGCCTGCATCGACCTGCTGATCCTCGCCTTCTTCATTCTCGGTCCCTACCTCAGGGATACGCCGAGCTACCTGCTCATAGACTACGCGATCGCGGCCTGGATCGGCATCGAGCTTTCCGGGCGGGCGGTGACGTCCACGTCGCTTGGCGCCTTCTTCAAGCGGATCATGACGTGGATCGACCTGATCATCCTGGTCACCTTGCTGTTTCCCGACGCGCTGTTCAACTTTGCCTTCCTGCGGGCAATGCGGGTCTGGGCGGTCGGCAACAGCCCGCTGGTGCGCGAGGGGCTGCGCTGGGCAGGCTGGCTGGTCTACCGGGACGTGGTGCGTGCCTGCATCAACGTCGTCGTCTTTCTTTTCATGGTCACAGGCTTCGTCTACACGAGCTTCTTCTACGGCCGGGATGCCGGTGAAGGTTTCGTCGATGCGCTCTACTTCACGGTCGCGACTGTCACGACGACCGGCTTCGGCGACATCGTCCTTCCCGGAACGCTTGGAAAGCTCACCTCCGTCGTGACGATGATCATCGGCATCTCGCTGTTCGTGCGGCTCGCGCAGGCGATCTTCCGGCCGCACAAGGTTGCCTTCAGCTGTCCGACATGCGGTCTGCAGCGGCACGATGCGGATGCTGTCCACTGCAAGGCGTGCGGCGAGCTCCTGAACATCCCGAACGAGGAGTGACGCCGCCGGTGCGGGGCATGACCTCGATAGCTACCGGATCAGCGGCAGAAGCTCGCTCACCGACTTCTTCGCGTCACCGTAGAACATCCGGGTGTTCTCCTTGTAAAACAGCGGGTTCTCGATGCCGGAATAGCCCGTTCCCTGGCCGCGCTTTGAGACGAACACCTGCTTTGCCTTCCAGACCTGCAGCACCGGCATGCCAGCGATCGGCGAGTTCGGATCCTCTTCAGCTGCCGGATTGACGATGTCATTGGAGCCGATGACGATGACCACGTCGGTCTGCGGAAAGTCGTTGTTGATCTCGTCCATTTCCATGACGATGTCGTAGGGCACCTTGGCTTCGGCGAGCAGCACGTTCATGTGGCCCGGCAGCCGGCCGGCGACCGGGTGGATGGCGAAGCGCACCGTCTTTCCGGCCGCCCGCAGCTTGCGCGTAAGTTCCGACACGGCCTGCTGTGCCTGCGCCACCGCCATGCCGTAGCCCGGGACGATAATGACGCTGTCGGCTTCGTTGAGCGCGGTCGCCACACCCTCGGCATCGATGGCGATCTGCTCGCCCTCGATCGCCATGGCCGGCCCCGTCGTGCCGCCGAAGCCACCGAGGATGACCGAGACGAAGGATCGGTTCATCGCCTTGCACATGATGTAGGAGAGGATCGCGCCGGACGAGCCGACCAGCGCACCGGTGACGATCAGGAGGTCGTTGCCCAGCGTGAAGCCGATGGCGGCGGCCGCCCAGCCGGAATAGCTGTTCAGCATCGAGACGACGACCGGCATGTCGGCACCGCCGATGCCCATGATCAGGTGATAGCCGATGAAGAAGGCGGCAAGCGTCATCAGGATCAGCGCCCAGGCGCCGGCGCCGTTGGCATAGGCGACCAGAAGGATGATGCTGAGCGCGGCCGCACCGGCGTTGAGCAGATGGCCGCCGGGCAGTTTTTTGGCCTTGCCGTCGACCTTGCCGGCCAGCTTGCCGAAGGCGACGACGGATCCGGTGAACGTGACAGCGCCGATGAACACGCCGAGGAAGACCTCGACGCGCATGATCGACAGCTCGACCGGGCTCTTGTGCGCGAGGATCGCGGCAAAGCCGGACAGCATCGACCGGGCCGTCTCGTCCATGCCGGCAATCCGCCAGGCTTCGATATGGGCGTTGAAGCCGATGAACACGGCGGCAAGTCCGACGAAGGAATGCAATGCCGCAACAAGCTGCGGCATTTCCGTCATCTGGACGCGCGATGCAACGTAATAGCCGAGGACTGAGCCGCCGGCGATCATCAGGACGACGATAAACCAGTTGCCGACATCCGGCCCGAAGACGGTGGCGACCACCGCCAGCGCCATGCCGGTGATGCCGTACCAGACGGCCCGCTTGGCGCTTTCCTGTCCGGACAGGCCGCCGAGAGACAGGATGAAGAGGACGGCTGCGGCGACATAGGCCGCTGATACGATACCGAGTGTCATTGCTTTCTTCCCTCCCCGCTCACGACTTCTGGAACATGGCGAGCATGCGCCGTGTGACGAGGAAACCGCCGACAATGTTGATCGTGGCGATCAGCACCGAAAGCGAGGCAAGCACGACGACCAGCCAGTTGCCGGATCCGACCTGCAGGAGAGCGCCGAGGATGACGATGCCGGATACCGCATTGGTGACCGCCATCAGCGGCGTGTGCAGCGAATGGCTGACATTCCAGATCACCTGGAAGCCGATGAAGCAGGCAAGCACGAATACCACGAAGTGGCTCATGAAGCTTGCCGGAGCAACTGTCCCAACCAGCAGCAGCAGGATGGTGCCGATGGCGAGAAGCATGACCTGGTTCTTCGTCTGCGCCTTGAACGCTGCGGTCTCGCTGGCACGTTTTTCTTCCGGCGTCGGCTCCTTCAGCTTTTCCCTCGGCTTCTGCGCCGCGATCGCCTGGATCTTTGGCGGTGGCGGGGGATAGGTGATCTCCCCATCAAAAGTGACGGTGGCGCCACGAATGACGTCATCTTCCATGTTGTGCACCACCTGCCCGTCCTTGGCCGGCGTCAGATCCGTCATCATGTGACGGATGTTGGTGGCATAGAGGGTCGAGGCCTGGGCGGCCATGCGGCTGGGATAATCCGTATAACCGACGATGGTCACGCCGTTCTCCGAGACGATCTTCTGGTCCGGTACGGTGAGGTCGCAGTTGCCGCCGCGTTCGGCGGCAAGATCGACAACGACGGAGCCGGGCTTCATGGCGGCGACCATGTCGGCTAGCCAGAGTTTCGGCGCATCGCGGCCGGGGATAAGCGCCGTAGTGATGACGATGTCGATCTCCGGCGCCAGCTCGCGGAATTTCGCCAGCTGCTTTTCGCGGAATTCCGGTGATGACGGAGCCGCATAGCCGCCGGCTGCCGCGCCGTCCTGGCTCGCCTCGAACTCCAGGTAGACGAACTGCGCCCCCATGCTCTCGATCTGTTCGGCGACTTCCGGCCGCACGTCGAAGGCGTAGGTGATTGCACCGAGCGAGGTGGCGGTTCCGATTGCCGCAAGACCTGCGACGCCGGCGCCGATCACCAGCACCTTTGCCGGCGGCACCTTGCCGGCTGCCGTCACCTGCCCGGTGAAGAAGCGGCCGAAATTGCTGCCGGCTTCGATGACGGCCCGGTAGCCGGCGATGTTGGCCATCGACGACAGCGCATCCATCTTCTGGGCCCGCGAGATACGCGGCACCATGTCCATGGCGATGACATTGGCGCCCCTCGCCCGCACCTGCTCAAGAAGCTCGGCGTTTTGGGCCGGATAGAAGAAGGAGATGAGCGTCTTGCCGGGAGACATGCGATCGACCTCTGCAGGCTCGGGCGGGCGCACTTTGGCGATCACGTCGGCGGTCTGGAAGAGTTCGGCTGCCGTCTCGACCACCGACACGCCGGCGGCCCGGAACGCCTCGTCGGAGAAACCGGCTGCCTTGCCCGCGCCGGACTGAATGAGGCAGTCGTAGCCCAGCTTCATCAGTTGAACGGCGCTATCCGGCGTCATCGCGACGCGCGCTTCACCGGCGTAGACTTCTTTCGGAGAACCGATCTTCATCCCTCTTCCCCTCCCTGTCAGGCTGCAGCGCGACGCGTCCCGAAGGTCGCCGTGCCATCAGGCAGTCCCGGAAAGCCGAGCTGCGCAGACCTTGTGTATAGGAGGTAGCACGGATCTGGCGCCGTGAAAGCCACGCTTTGGACGGATGCGGTACGCCCGGCGCGAAAAAGCGCAGAACCGCAGGTTTCGCCCTTTACGGTTGCGTTCCAGGCGGGTGGCGGCGGTCAGAACGGATAGTGCTGGTGCGGATCCTCGATGGTGATCCAGCGCAGGTCGGTGAATTCTGCGATCGCCGCCTTGCCGCCGAACCGGCCATAGCCCGAGCTCTTCACGCCGCCGAACGGCATCTGAGCCTCGTCGGCGACCGTCGGGCCATTGATGTGGCAGATCCCCGTCTCCAGTCGGGCAGCAATGTCCATCGCCCGCTTGATGTCGCGGCTGTAGATGGATGCCGACAGGCCGTAGTCGCTGTCGTTGGCGATGCGGATGGCTTCCTCCTCATCCTTGACGCGGATGACCGGCTTCACCGGGCCGAAGCTTTCCTCGTCGAAGGACCGCATGCCCGCCTTGACGTTGTCGAGCAGCGTGGCCGAGACGACGCTGCCGTCGATCTGCCCGCCGGCGGCAAGCGTTGCGCCCTTCGCGAGCGCATCATCGATGAACTCCCGCATCTTGACGGCCGCCTCCGGGTTGACCAGCGAGCCAAGCACCACATGGCCGCGCGGATCGCCGGCCGGCAGCGATGCGGCGCGTGCCGCGAGCTTTTCGACGAACTCGTCGGCGATCGCCTCATGGACGATCAGCCGCTCCGTCGACATGCAGATCTGGCCCATGTTCATGTAGCAGCCGAACACGGCCGCATTGACCGCCGCATCGATATCGGCATCCTCCAGCACCAGAAGCGGCGCCTTGCCGCCGAGTTCGAGGAGCGCCGGCTTCAGGTGGCGACCGCAGAGTTCGCCGATGATGCGGCCGACCCTGGTCGATCCGGTGAAGTTGACGCGGCGTACTTCCGGCGCGGCGATCAGCGCCTCGACGATCCGCGCGGCGTCCTGCGGGGCGTTGGTGATGACGTTGATCACGCCATCCGGCAGACCCGCCTCGACCAGCACCTCGCCGATCAGCACATGCATGCCGGGGCACGCCTCCGATGCCTTGAGGATGACGGTGTTGCCGCAGGCGATCGCCATGGCGACAGCGCGGGTGCCGAGGATCACCGGTGCGTTCCACGGTGCGATGCCGACACAGACGCCGGCTGCCTGGCGCATCCCCATGGCGATCGTGCCGGGTTTGTTGGAGGGAATGATTTCGCCCTGGATCTGGGTGGTCATGCTTGCCGCTTCCCGCAGCATGCCGGCAGCCAGCATGGTGTTGAAGACGGCCCAGGGTGCCGTGCCGCCGGTCTCGGCGATCATAAGTTCGCTGAACCTCTGAGCCTGGGTCTCCATCACGTCTGCGGCCTTCAGCAGCAGTGCACGCCGCTCGCCTGGACCCGTGCGCGACCAGGAGGGAAAGGCTGCCTGTGCCGCAGTCACCGCTGCCTTCACGTCCTCGACATCTGCCGCAGGCGCCCGTGTCGCAACCTGACCGGTGAACGGATCGAGACGGTCGAACGTCCTGCCGGATATCGCCCCGACGGTCTTGCCGCCGATGATCTGCTGGATGTCGAACATGGGTTCCTCCTCCTCTGTCTGACGTCGCGTCATGGCACGAAAGACGGTCGGCCGGCGCTTGCGCACGTCAATCCCCTCGACTTGCTTAGCAAGACCCGGAGGAGTTCGGCAAGACGCGTGCGGGCGCCCGCGGCTCGGTTCAACCTCGGGCAAACCGGGATGTGACGAGCCCTCAGGCGGTTCCGTCGACGATGACCAGCGGACGTCCCTGCGTGCAGCATTCGATACGCGCATCGACCCGGTAGACGGAACTCAACAGTTCCGGCGTCACCACCTCGAGCGTCGGACCACTGGCGATCAGCTCTCCGCCAGCAATCACCATGGTGTTGGTACAGTAGCGGAGCGCGTGATTGAGGTCGTGCAGCGCGATCAGTACGGCGATCCGGTCCTGTGCCGCCAGCCGCTTCATGAACTGCAGCACCTCGATCTGGCGAAACAGATCGAGCGCCGATGTCGGCTCGTCCATCAGCAGCACTTCCGGCCGCCGGACCAGAGCCTGGGCAATCGCCACCAACTGTCGCTGGCCGCCCGAAAGCGCGCCGAGGTCGCGGAAAGCGAGGTCGGATATGTGCAGGGCGGAAAGAAGCCGGTCGATTTCGCGCAGATCGTGTTCGGCGACCCGCCAGCCGGTGCCTTGTTTGGCCGAGAGCAGGATCGACTCGTAGACGGTGAGGACGGCATTGGCGCCGGTGTCCTGCGGCATGTAGCAGATCGGCCGAAAGCCTTCCCGGACGTCCTCCACCTGCACCACGCCGGAACCCTTGAGCAGCCCGGCGATGCGCTTGAACAGGGTCGATTTGCCGGCCGCATTCGGTCCGATCAGCGCGGTCAGTTCGCCGCCCTTCAGCCAGTCCGTCGTGATGCCGTCGAAGACCTCCGTTTTGCCGTAGCGGGCACCGACGTCCTGCAGCTTGAGCGCTACCATGCGCGCCTCCGGTTGGTGAAGATGAGCGAGAAGAAGAAGGGAACGCCGACAAGCGCGGTGATCACGCCGATCGGCAGGATGGCCCCGGGGATCAGCATCTTTGAGACGACGGAGGTCGCCGACAGCAGCAGCGCGCCGCAGATGACCGAACCGGGCAGGAAGAACCGCTGGTCTTCGCCGACAACCATGCGGGCGATGTGTGGGCCGACGAGGCCGACGAAGCCGATCGTCCCGACGAAGGAGACGGGGATCGCCGCAAGCAGGCTGACCAGCATCATGGTCTCAAGCCGGATGGCACGAACGTTGACGCCGAGGCTTGCGGCCTTGTCGTCACCGAGCCGCAGGGCCGTCAGCGCCCAGGCGCGCCGTGCAAACAGAGGCACGCAGACGACGAGAACTAGGAATGTGACGCCGACTTTCGCCCAGGTGGCCTTGGTGAGGCTGCCCATGGTCCAGAACACAACGGCGGCCAGCGCCTGCTCCGAGGCCAGATATTCGAGCAGCGACAGAAGCGCGTTGAAGGTGAAGACGAGAGCGATGCCGAGAAGCACGATGGTCTCGACCGTCACGCCGCGCAGCGTCGAGACGCCGTAGATGAATAGAGACGCCAGCATGGCCATCAGGAATGCGTTGATCGGCACCATGTACTGGACGGCCGCCGGGAAGACCGCGACGCCGCCGACAAGCGCCAGCGCCGCACCGAAGCCGGCAGCGGCCGAAATGCCCAGCGTGAACGGGCTGGCAAGCGGATTGGCGAGGATGGTCTGCATCTGCGCGCCGGCGAGCGACAGGCAGGCGCCGACCGTCACCGCCATCAACGCCACCGGCATGCGAATATCCCAGATCACCACGCGCAACTGGTTGGCGACGGCGTCCGGCGTGAAGATCGCCGAGAGCACTTCCTTCAGCGAGTAGCGAGCAGGTCCGAGACCGATATCGACTGCGACGCTGAGGGCGAGCGCGATGGCAAGGCCGCAGAGGATGACGATGCGGCGGGCCGCAAGCGCCCGGTAGCGGCCGCGCCCCTCGGTGATGGTGCTGTCGGGAACGGCGATGGCCATAAGATCTAGCCTTTCTCAGGAGATTTGCATCCGCCGGGGGGTAGCCCGCCGGATGCAATGTTTGCTTTACGTCTTGTCGTTCAGCGAGACGAAATAGCCGGGCTTGTAGTCGACGGGCAGGAAGCGCGTATGCAATTCGCGGAACGTCGCATCCGGGTCGAGATCCTGGAACAGGTCCGGATGCAGCCACTTGGCTATCTGCTGAATGGCGACGAACTGATACGGGTTGTTGTAGAACTGGTGCCAGATGGCGTGCACATTGCCCTGCTTGACGGCCTTGATGTCGGTGAAGGCCGGCCGCTTCATCAGGTCGGCGAGCTTCTGGCGGGCAACCGCCTTGTCGGCGCCGGGGCCGACCCCGACCCATTTTCCGGCCGGGACATAGAGCTCCCAGTTTGCGCCGGTGACGATGACCTGATCCGGATCCGAGGCGATGATCTGCTCCGGATTGACGGTGCCGAAGGTGCCGGGAATGATGCCCTTGGCGAGGTTCTCGCCGCCGGCAAGTTCGACCATCCTGCCGAAGTTCTCGGAGCCGAAGGACATGCAGCAATCGTCACTGTAGCCGCCGGCGCGCTCCATGAAGACCACCGGCTTCTTGAGATCCTTTGCCTTGGCGACGACATCCGTCACCCGGGCGATCTGCGCATCGTGGAATTCGACGAACTCCTCGGCCTTCTTTTCCTTGCCGAACAGTTTGCCGATCAGCCGCATCGAAGGATCGGTGTTCTCCAGCGACTTCTCGCGGAAATCGACGTAGACAAGCGGAATGCCGAGCTTGCCAAGCTTTTCGATATAGCCGCTCTCTTCGGTTGCCGACTTGGCGTCGATGTTCATGATGATGACGTCAGGCTTCAGCGTCACCGCCTGCTCGATGTCGAAGGTTCCGTCCTTCATGCCGCCGAAGGTCGGGAGCTTTCCCATCTCCGGATATTTCGCCAGATAGATGTTGTAGCCGTCGAGGTCGGCCTTCCGGAAGTCGTCCCGCCAGCCGACGACACGCTTGAAGGGCGCTTCGGTGTCCAGCGCGGCCGTGAAATAGATCTGCCGCCCCTCGCCGAGGATCACCCGCTCTACCGGAACGTTGACCTCGACCTCGCGACCCGCGATATCCTTCAGCTTGACCTTCTCGGCCGCAGTTGCGATGCCCGACAAAAGGGCAAGCGAAAGCACGGCGGCGGTGGCCACCTCAGCAAATTTCAACACGTCCGCCTCCATGGGATGTTTATGGTGGCATCTAGGTTTTTATGACTTTCTCAGTCAAGAAATATCTTTTAGAAGTGTTCCAGTTATATTTTAACCTTATGGAATATAGACATGCAGCCGGCCACAACGCAGTCGAACTACAGCTTGAGAGACGAGATCAAGGCGTATTGGTCGCTGCGGGCGGAGACTTTCGACAGCCAGCCGGGACATGAGATCTTCTCGGAGCCGGAGCGCGCCGCCTGGCACGCTCTGATCCGCCGTCACCTTGGAAACGGCGACGGACGCAAGGCGCTCGACCTCGCCTCCGGCACCGGTGTCGTCTCGCATCTGCTCGACGATCTGGGTTTTTCAGTTACCGGTCTCGACTGGGCCGAGCCGATGCTGGAGCGGGCTCGCGCCAAGGCACGCGCCCGCGGTCGCACCATTCGGTTCTTCATGGGGGACGCGGAAAACACGCTGGAGCCGGACGCCGCCTATGACGTGATCACCAACCGTCATCTGGTCTGGACACTGGTCGATCCGGAAGCTGCGTTCCGAGAGTGGCACCGGTTGCTCAAACCGGCCGGCCGTCTGCTGATCGTCGATGGCGATTTCGTCAACCCGAGCATGCTGTCCCGGATCGCCAATCGCATCGCTGAACGGGTTCGGCGGCTAGGCTTCGGCGCCATTGAGGTGCAGAACGGGCCGGCGCCGGCACAGATGGAAACCCATCGCAGCATTCTCTCGCGCGTCTATTTCTCCGGCGGAGCGAGAGCCGAGGCGGTGGCCGAACTGCTGACCCGCGCCGGCTTCTCGAGCGTGACGATCGATACGAACATGCGCGCCATCCACCGGGCGCAGAAGAAGCATTTCGGCTTCCTGAAAGGGATCGAACGCGCCACCCAGCATCGCTATGCGATCCTGGCGATCAAATAGCCGCTCGGGTCAATCCGCCTGCGACGGCCCCGAGGCCGAGGATTGCGGCGCCGATCAGCCCCGGCTCGATCTGGCATTCGGCGCGCACCACCAACGGGCGATCGAATTTGCGCAGGATCCGCGCCCGGACTGCCTCGTCGATGCGCGTCAGCAGCGCTGAGACATTAGAAAGCCCGCCGCCCACCGGCATGATCGTCGCGCCGGTGATGTTGGCGACGAGTGCCAGCGGACCGGAGATGATGTCGACATAGACGTCGATGGTTCGTTCCGCTTCCGGGTCACCCGCCTGCCACGCCGAGATGATCTCTTCGCTGGTGAGCGTCTTGGCCGTGAGGTGCGTGTGGAGGTTCTCCATCCCGCGGGCGCTGCAGGTCACGTCGAGACAGCCTTGGAGACCACAGCCGCATTGGAAGCGCGGCAGCCGGACGGGCGGGTTTCCCGCCTCCGTGGCGGCAACCGGGCCATGGCCCCATTCGCCGGCAAAGCCGCCGTCGCGGTTGATCAACTGGCCATCGATGACAAGGCCGCCACCGATGCCGGTACCGAGGATGACGCCGAAGACGACCCGATGGCCGCGTCCCGCGCCGGCACCGGTTTCGGCCAGCACGAAGCAGTCAGCATCGTTGGCGATCAGCACCGGAAGGCCGAGCGCCGACTGCAGATCGTCCTGCAGCCGCTTTCCGTGAATGCACGGTACGTTGGCGACCACGGCGCGCTGCGTATCGGGATCGATGATCCCGGCGATCGACAATGCGACGCAATCCGGACGTTCCCCGGCAGTCTCGATCACCGAGCGCATCACCGCAACGAACGCATCGAAATCCGTGGTCGGTGTCGGTTGGCGCGGCACGGGACGGATATCGTCCGGGCTGTAGGCAAACGCACCCTTGATGGCGGTGCCGCCGATATCGAAACAGACAATCACCGCGCCGCCACCTCCTGGTCGTTGCGTCTGCCGTAGACGCAGACGCCGCCGATATAGGTCGACAGAAGCTCGAGATCCTGTGAAAGCAGCAGAAAATCGGCGTCCATGCCCTCGGCAAGCCGCCCCTTGCTTGTCGCGCCGATAGCCTCGGCCGGGTAAAGAGACGCCATGTTGAGGGCCTCCGTCAACGGCCGGTCGAGGCGATGGTGGACGAAGCGGACGCAGGACAGCATGTCGATATCGGCCCCGGCAAGCGTACCGTCGGCAAGCGTGAGGCGCCCGTCGCGCCGGTAGACCTGGCGACCGTTGAGTTCGAAGCCATCGTCATCGGTGCCGATCGTCGACATGGCGTCGGTAACCAGGAAGATCCGGCCCGGCCCGGCCTTGGCCCGCAGCGCCACCCCCATCGCGAGCGGATCGACATGAAAGCCGTCGGCGATCAGGCCGCAAGAAGCCTGGCCCGCGGCCAGCATGGCGCCGACCATGCCCGGCTCGCGATTGCCCATCTGGCTCATCGCGTTGAAGAGGTGCGTTGCCATTGTCGCGCCGGCGTCGAGGTAGGAGAATGCCGTGGCGGCACCGCAATCGGTATGGCCGAGGCTGACGACGTAGCCGCCGTCATGCAAAGCCCGGACTTGCTCCACGGTGACGCTTTCCGGTGCAATGGTCGTCAGCGCGTGGCCGAAGGTGCCGTAAGCAGATTGCAGGGCGGCGAGATCCGTCGCCTCCATCGGCCGGATCAGCTCCGGATCATGGGTGCCCTTGCGGGCAAGCGAAAGATGCGGCCCCTCCAGATGCAGGCCGAGATATCCCGGCACTCCCTGTCGATGCGCCTCGGCACCTGCGGCAATCGCCGTATCGCGGACCTCCGGCGTATCGGTGATCAGCGTCACCATCAGTGCCGTCGTTCCGAAGCGGGCATGCGCCGAGCAGATGGTGGCGATGCCATCACGTGTCGGCCGGTTGTTGAACAGCACCCCGCCGCCGCCATTCACCTGCAGATCGACAAAGCCCGGCGCGACGAGGCTGCCCCTGGCGTCGACCCTTTCGACATCAGTCGGGACCAGCGCTTCCTCGACAACGCTCTCGATCTTGCCGTCTTGAACCAGGAGCGCAGAGCCATCGAGGATCTGCGCTCCGTCGAAAATCCGGCCGCAGGTGACGGCAAAGCGGGTCGTCATTGGGTTTCCGTCACCTTCTTCAGGGCTGCCGGCTTGTCCGGGTTGAAGCCCCGGCTGCGCGACAGCGCTTCGACCATTCCGTAATAGGGAATGATGAGGCAGAGCGCATCTGTCAGCGGATGGCCCGTTTCGACGAAGGGCAGAACCGTCGGGCCGTCACCCTTGGACGAGGTCAGGTAGACGGACGCCTTCTTCGCGGCCATCTTCGACGCGGTTTCGGCGATCGATGCCTCTGCCTTGTCGCGGCCGGCAAAGGCGATGATCGGGAAACTGTCGGCGACCAGCGAAACCGGGCCATGCAGGACTTCCGCCGACGAATACGCCTCCGCATGCAGTTCGCAGGTTTCCTTGCACTTCAGCGCGGCTTCCGAGGCGATGGCAAGCGTCGGGCCACGGCCAAGCATGTAGAGCGAGTCGGCGCTCGACAGCGGCTCCACGAGCATGCTCCAGTCGAGGGTCAGCGCCCGACCAAGCTGGTTCGGCAGGTCCTGCACGGCGCGCGTCAGCGCCGCGTCGCCCTTCCAGGCGGCGAGGATGGCGAGCCCGGTGACGATGGAGTTGACGAAGGACTTGGTCGCGGCGACGGCGATTTCCGGTCCGGCGCCGATATCGATGGCAAGGCTTGCAGCCTCCGTCAGCGGCGACGGCAGGGTGTTGGCGAGCGCGATCGTCAGGGCGCCGCCGTCGCGGGCGCTCCTCGCCAGCGAGACGATGTCCGGGCTGGCACCGGATTGCGAGACGGCGATGGCCGCCGCCCGTTCGAGCTTCAGAGGCACCTGGTAGATCGAGCTGAGCGAAGGTCCGAGCGAGGCGACGGGAATGCCGAGTTCGAGTTCGATCGCGTATTTCAGAAAATACGCAGCGTGATCGGACGAGCCGCGGGCGATGGTGACCACCACGGCCGGATCGCGCTCGCGCAGCGCCTTGCCGACGCTGTCGAGCGCCGCCTGATTGGAGAGCAGAGATGCTGCCACCTGCGGGATCTGGTCGATCTCCTGGCGCATGATGGATGTCATTTTGAAAGGCCTTCCGTAGTGCCGGCTCGTGATTAGGAGCCGATGGTCAGTTCTGCGACGAGGTCGTAGGCGTCGCTGCGGTAAAGGGCGGTCGAGACTTCCATGACCCGGCCGGTCTCAAGATAGGCGATGCGCTGCACGCAGAGTGCCGCCGAGCCGGTGGGAACGCCGAGCATCTCCGTCTCCTCATCGTTGAGGAGCATGGCCGAGATCCGCTGGTTTGCCCTGACCGGCCGGATGCTGCGCTGGGACAATGCCTGGTAGAGCGAATTATCCACGCCTTCGGGATCAGGCAGGATATCGTCGGGCAGGCTCGTGCGCTCCAGGGCGATCGGCATGTCGTTTGCCGTGCGCAGGCGAACGAGGCGCGCAACCCGGGCGGCACTCGACAGCCCTAGCGTCATGGTTTCCTCCGGCGTCGGGTGAAACAGGCCGCGGTCGAGCCAGCGCGAACCGGCCGACATCCCACGGCGGCGCATGTCTTCCGAAAACGACGTGAGCCGTGTCAGCGGCTGCTGCATACGTGGCACCGGCTTGACGACGAAAGTGCCTGATCCGCGCCGGCGCACCAGCAGGCCCCGATCGACGAGATCATCGATCGCCTTGCGCACGGTGACGCGGGAAATGGCCGCGGCATCGGCGATGTCGCGCTCCGCAGGCAACGCATCGCCATGCTTCAGGCGCCCCGAAACTACGGCATCCTCGATCATCTTCTTGAGCTTGACGTAGAGCGGCCCGCCGCGAACCGCCTGCAACTGCTTCAGCGGCAGCACTTCATCCACCGCCATCACCGGCCTCCGCCGGACAAGGCATGGGGTGCCGTCGTGCAGGCCGCTGCCTGGATTTCCCGATGCCGGTGCATGTTGCTGGCCCCCTCTGATGCCGCGGACCATACCAACACGCGTTCAGGTCTGCAAATGGTTTTGAATGTAAGGCCCGATTAGCTAGCGAGCAGGCTGAAACAGCGGAAACGTTCCCGCTTCTGCAAATTTCTCGCTCAACCGGTAGACGATTGGCATTTTTTTGGTATGGTTCGTTAATCGGTGTCGGAGAACAGACACGCCGACTGCCTGACGCGCCGCGATTTCTGCCGGATCGGCGAAGTTGCGACCGTCTATGA
The DNA here is from genome assembly GCF_059415005.1 of Rhizobium sp. SAFR-030. Classification (NCBI taxonomy): domain Bacteria; kingdom Pseudomonadati; phylum Pseudomonadota; class Alphaproteobacteria; order Hyphomicrobiales; family Rhizobiaceae; genus Rhizobium; species Rhizobium sp. SAFR-030. The sequence goes on from NZ_JBPFDO010000002.1 coordinate 502,482, forward strand.
AAACGAATTTCATGGACGAAATGAAATGACGATTTCCAGTTGACGAGTTCTCGTATCTGCCACAGGCTAAGAAAAATAATTACGAAAACAGGGAACAGGCCGCTATGAAGGTCGCTATCATCGGACTCGGATTCCGACTGGGCTATCTTGGTCGTGTCTTGAGCGAAATCGACCCCACGTTCGAGATCGTCGGCTATGTGGATCCGGCCCCCGCGGGCATGCCGCGCCTCCAGGAAGTCGGCGTCTCGCCCGGCCGCGAATATGCCACGCCGGAAGCGCTGATTGCGTCGGAAACCTTCGACCTGCTGATGATCGGCTCGCCCAATCATCTGCATCTCGAGCATATCCGTATCGGCCTGCAGGCCGGGCTGACCGTGTTTACCGAGAAGCCGATTGTCGTTTCGATCGAGGAAAGCCTCGAGCTTGCCTCTCTTCTCAATACCTATGGCCACGATCGCCTGCTGGTCGGGCTCGTGCTTCGCTATTCGCCGCTCTACAAGGATCTGCGCAGGGCGCAGGCCGAGGGGCTGCTGGGCGACGTCGTGTCGATCGAAGCTTCCGAGCATATCGCCCCCTATCACGGCGCCTTCTTCATGCGCGACTGGCGTCGCTACAACCACTATGCCGGCGGCTTCATGCTGGAAAAGTGCTGCCACGACCTCGACCTCTACAACGGCGTCGTCGGCGCACGGCCGCGCTTTGTCGCCTCCTTCGGTGGACGCAAGAGCTTCGTCCCCAAAAATGCCCCGGAGAACGCCGGCGTCAACGATCTGGAAATCTACCACCGCAAGCCGAGTGGCTGGATGGGCGCCGACAAGGTGTTCGACAGCGACGGCGACATCATCGATTTCCAGACCGCGATCGTCGAATACGAGAACGGCGCGTCGATGACCTTCCACACCAACCTCAACGTGCCGGACGAGTTCCGCCGCTTCTGCGTGATGGGCTCGAAAGGCATGGCCGAAGGCGATTTCGTTCGCGGCTTCCTGGACGTCCATGACGCCCACACAAGCGTCAAACGGATCGGCAATCGCTATGAGGCACCGTCGGCAAGCTCCCAGCACTACGGCGCCGACGAGCAGATGGCCGCAGACGTTCTGGCGCATGTGACCACCGGCGCTCCGCTGCCGGTATCGGCGCTGAACGCCATCGAGGCGGGCATTCTCGCGCTCGCCATGGACGAAGCCCGGTTTGCCCGCAAGGTCGTTGATCTCGCGCCTGTCTGGACGGAATACGATGCCTGCCTGCACGGAACCGCTGCTGCGTCATCCGCACCACAGACCAGATCTGCTTGAGGGGGTCGGTCATGGAAGCCAAACGAAGCACCGTCCTCTTCGCCTGGGTCCTGATGGCGCCGGCCATTCTCTACGTCACCGTCATCGTCGCCTATCCGCTGGTCGATACGTTCATTCTCTCCTTCACGGATGCGTCCCTGAAGAAGACGACGAACTGGGTGGGCTGGGCGAACTACAGCAAGATCTTCAACGCCACGTTTGCCGAAGTCATCATCCGGACCTTTATCTGGACGTTCTTCTCGGTGTCGCTGAAAATGATCATCGGCACGTTTGGCGCATCCATGCTGAACGCGGCCGTGCCCGGCCGTGCGCTTTTCCGGGTGCTGACCATGCCGCCCTGGATCGTGCCCATGGCCATCGGCATCTTCATGTGGGGCTGGATGTATAACGGCCAGTTCGGCATGATTTCCGGCCTTCTGCAGCGCTTCGGCCTGACCGACAGCCCGATCGCCTTTCTCGCGCAGGGATCCACCGCCTTCTGGGCGACCGTCGTTACCGACGTGTGGATCGGCGTTCCCATGGTCACGCTCTATATGCTCGCCGCCATGCAGTCGATCCCGCAGGATCTCTACGAGGCTGCCTGGACGGACGGTGCCGGCAGGTTCTACCGCTTCCGCCGCATCACTTTGCCGCTCCTCGTGCCGTCGATGATCACGATGTCGATGATCTCGCTGATCTCGACCTTCAACTCCTTCGATATCATCTGGATTCTGACGCGCGGCGGCCCGACCGGCGAAACGACGACCATGATCATCGACACCTACCGTACGGCCATCGGCTCCAACAAGTACGGGGAGGGCGCGGCGCGCGCGGTGCTCATCTGCATCTTCCTGTCGATCTTCTGCGTCTTCTACTTCCGCATGACCAGCCGCCTTTCTTCCGGAGACAAGCGATGAAAGAGCCGTCCATCCTCATCAACCGCTATGCCTGGTACGAGATCGTCGGCATCTATGCGGGTATCTTCGTCTTTCTCACCTTCCTTCTCGCACCCTTCGTGGAAGGCTTTCTGGTGTCGCTGAAGCCGCTCAGCCAGCTGTTTTCCTCGCCCTACCGTTTTATTCCGGAAAACGGCTCGTTCGAGGCCTACCGCACCATGTGGGTCAGCGTTCCCGGCTTCGCACGCTACATCTTCAATTCGCTTTTCATCTCCAGCGTCGTCACCATCGCCGTTCTGATCCTCGTCGTTCCCGCGGCCTACGCCTTCGCCCGCTTCGAGTTCAAAGGCTCCGCGCAGCTTCTGGGGGCTTTCCTCGCGGTCAACATGTTCTCCGGCGCGGTGCTGCTCATCCCGCTCTTCCGCCTGATGCGCTCGCTGGGGGTGCTGAATACCTATTTCGCGATGATCGTGCCCGGCGTCGCCTTCCTCATTCCCACGGCCATCTGGCTTCTGCGCACTTATATGATGCGCATCCCCAGGGAACTGGACGAGGCGGCGTTCGTGGATGGCGCCAGCCATTTCTACACGCTGCGCCGGGTCATCCTCCCGATCGCCATGCCCGGCATCGTCGTGGTTGCCATTACCACCTTCATCGGATCGTACGCGCAGCAGTTCATCTATGCGCTCACCTTCAATTCAAAGTCCGAATATGCGCCGCTCCCGGTGGGACTGTTTGCCTATTTCGGACGTCAGGAAGTCGTCTGGAACGAGCTCATGGCGGCGAGCTTCGTCGGCATCGCGCCCGCCATGATCGTGATCTTCTTCCTGCAACGCTATCTCGTCAGCGGGCTGACCGCAGGCGCGGTGAAACAATAAGACCAACCACCAGAGACGAAACGGGAGCATAAGAACATGACATTTCACTTCAAGACCGGGCTGCTGGCCCTGTCGCTGCTCGGCTCGACCGCGCTCGGCATGCTCGGCACGGCTGTTCCGGCACAGGCCGCGGACCAGGAGATCAGCTGGATCTATTGCGGCGACAAGATCGATCCGATCCACGAGAAATACATCAAGGAATGGGAAGGCAAGAACGCCGGCTGGACCGTGAAGCCCGAAGTCGTCGGTTGGGAACAGTGCCAGGACAAGGCAACGACGCTGGCCGCTGCGGGCAATCCCGTAGCGATGGCCTATGTCGGCTCGCGCACTCTGAAGGAATTCGCCGAGAACGACCTGATCGTTCCCGTGCCGATGACGGATGAGGAAAAGAAGAGCTACTACCCCAACATCGTTGACACCGTGACCTTCGATGACACCCAGTGGGGCGTGCCTGTCGCCTTCTCGACCAAGGCTCTGTTCTGGAACAAGGATCTTTTCAAGCAGGCTGGGCTCGATCCCGAAACGCCACCCAAGACCTGGGCTGAAGAAGTTGCTTTTGCCAAGCAGATCAAGGAGAAGACGGGGATCGCCGGATACGGTCTGCCCGCCAAGACCTTCGACAACACGATGCACCAGTTCCTGCACTGGGTGTACACGAACAATGGCAAGATCATCGATGGCGACAAGATCGTCATGGACAGCCCGGACGTTCTGGCGGCGCTTCAGGCCTACAAGGACATCACGCCCTATTCTGTTGAAGGTGCCACGGCATACGAACAGAACGAAATCCGCGCCGTCTTTCTCGATGGCAAGGCGGGCATGATCCAGAACAGTACGGGTGCTGCCTACCGCCTGCTGGAGTCGAAGAAGTTCGAGTGGGGCGTTACGACTATTCCGGTGGGACCGTCTGCCAAGGGTCCGGGGACTCTCCTCATCACCGACAGCCTCGCGATCTTCAAGGGTTCGGGCGTCGAGGAAAAGGCGATCGAATTTGCCAAATTCATTACCTCGCCGGGTCCGCAGGAAGAATATGAGTTGACCACGGATGCAGGCCTTGCGCCGCTTCGGCCCTCGCCGCGGGTCGATCAGCTTGTCAAGGACAAGCCCTACTGGAAGCCATTCATCGACAGCATTCCGCTCGGTGGCCCCGAACCGCTCTTCAAGGACTACAAGGGCTTCCAGAACGCCATGATCGAAATGGTCCAGTCCGTCGTGACTGGAAAGGCCGAACCGGCAGATGCTCTGAAGAAGGCTTCGGCCGCGATCGAAGAGTACAAATAAGCCTGTCCCTGCCTGCTGTCGCGACGGTCTTTGCCGTTGCGACAGTCCCTTTCCGGAGCGGGTCCGGCCTCTGTCGCTGACCCGCACCCCTTTTTCGTCCAGACCAACGCCGCCCGCTTCGGCGACCGGAGACCGATGTGATACAGCTCTTCCTCAACAAGGTGCAGAAGTTCTACGGCGACTTCGAAGTGCTCAAGGGCGTGCAGCTCGAAGTGATGAACGGCGAGTTCGTCGTCTTCGTCGGCCCGTCCGGCTGCGGCAAGTCCACGCTGTTGCGCATGATTGCCGGTCTCGATTCCACCACGAGCGGCGACATCGTCATCGACGGTGTCAGGGTGAACGATCTGCCGCCGGTCAAGCGCGGCATCGCCATGGTCTTCCAGTCCTATGCGCTCTATCCGCACATGACGGTGTTCGAGAACATCGCCTTTCCGCTGCGCGTCGAGGGGCTGGCGGAGGACAAGATCCGCGACAAGGTGGGTGCGGTCGCCAAGATCCTGCAGCTTGAACAACGCCTGCAGCAGAAGCCGGGCATGCTGTCCGGCGGCCAGCGGCAGCGCGTCGCGATCGGCCGCGCCATCGTCCGCGAGCCGAAGATTTTCCTGTTCGACGAACCGCTGTCGAACCTCGACGCCGCCTTGCGCGCCGACATGCGCATCGAGCTGACCAAGCTTCACCGCGACCTCAAGGCAACGATGATCTACGTCACCCACGACCAGGTCGAGGCGATGACGATGGCGGACCGGATCGTCGTGCTTGATGGTGGCCGGATCGCCCAGGTCGGTGCACCGCTGGAGCTTTACCACAAGCCGCAGAACCTGTTCGTCGCGGGCTTCATCGGCAATCCGAAGATGAATTTCCTGCCGGTCGTCTGCGAGGCGGCGACCGCTGACGGCATGACCGTCGGCTATCGCGGCGAGCGGGTGACGATCCCCGTTACGCCGCGCGCCGAACTCGTTGGCCAGACGCTGACACTCGGCATCCGCCCGGAACACACGATGCTGTCGTCGGGCGACCTCAACCTCGAGGTGACGCCGTCGGTGATCGAACGGCTGGGCGTCAATACGGTGGCCTATGCGGCGCTGCCGACCGGCGAACCCTACTGCGCGCTCCTGCCCGGCTCGGCACCGATCCAGGTGGACGAGCCGGTGCGTACCGGCATCCGCGCTGCCGATTGCCACCTGTTCGATGGAGACGGCGAAGCGCTGGAGCGGCACATCGACTGGCAGAGCACTCAGAGACATCCGGGACTGACGGCCGCCTGACGGGCGGTCGCAGGGCCTGCCGCTGCGGCCCAAACCGGCCCCGGCGACCGTTGAAGCGACCTTGCGGACAAGCTCCGCTCTGACGCCGTCATCTTCGGGACAGGCCCGAGGATCTACTGCCGGTTCGCCGTTTTCGACGCGGCGGATCTTGCCGGACGGACGACGTCCAAGGATCTGCGGTCGCGGATCCTCGGGACAGGCCCGAGGATGACGGAGTGTGAGGCGGCGGCTGAGTTCCGATTGCGTCGCGAGGGCACAGATGAGACCCGATGATGAGCCCTCCGCCGGTAACGCCCGGTCGGAGCGAAAAGCGTCATCAGGCGGACGTTTGTACGGTGGCTGGCCAGCGGTAGGCGTGCAAATAGTTCAGGAACGCCCGCATGGCGGCGCCCGGAAGCCGGCGGCTCGGGTAGTACAAGAACCAGCTTGGTAGCGTCGCGCTCCAGTCGCAGAGGATCTCGACCAGCCGGCCATCGGCGAGATGGGGTCGTGCATAATCCTCGAACACATGCGCGATCCCTCGTCCCGCCAGCGCCGCCTGCAGCTCATTATGGGCTGAGCTGAGGGTCAGGCGTCCGGCGGGGCTGACATCCATCTCCTCGTCGCCCTTTTGGAACTTCCACGACACCAGCCTGCCGCCCGGAAAACGCCGCCGTATGCAGTCGTGCCGGACGAGGTCGTGCGGCGTCAGCGGTCGTCCATACCGCTCCAGATAACTAGGCGCGGCCACGATCGCATAGCGAAGCGGCAGACCCAGCGGCACGGCGATCATGTCCTGCGCCAGCTGCTTTCCGAACCGCACGCCGGCATCGAATCCGAGCGCGACGATATCGACGACCGCGGCATCGCTGACGATCTCGATATTCACCGCGGGATGGAGTTCCATGAAGTCGAACAGCAGCGGGCACAGGAGGTGATCGACCGCGGGCGCCGGCGCGTTGATCCGCAGCGTGCCAGACGGGCTGTCCCTCAGGTCATCGACCTCGGTGATCGCAAGCCGGATGTCGCTCAGCGCCGGCCCAAGGCGATCGAGCAGGCGCTGACCGGCCTCCGTCACAGAGACGCTGCGGGTCGTCCGGTTGAGGAGGCGAATGCCGAGCGCTTCTTCCAGCGCGTTGATCGTCTGGCTGAGCGCCGAAGACGACACGCCGCGCTCCAAAGCTGCGGCGCGAAAGCCGCCACAGCGGACAATGGCGGCGAAGACATCGAAACTATCCAGGCGAAGTTGGTTCATTGCGAAGCACGCCTAATCAAGCTGAGCGGTATTGCCTAGCTTATCAGCGCAAATCTGCCGTGTCATGCTGGCTTTCTTATCAACAGCGGCACTTCGGAATTCATTGATCCGGACGCTTGGACCTTGTCGCGCTGAGGCGTGGCGGGCAACGCCTCAGACATAAAGGGAAGCTCGATGAACGCCTTCACACTGAACAGACGGGCCATCATGCTGTCGGCGGTCGCCGGAGCATCGGCCCTGGTGGCCACTGGCAACAGCGGTGTCGCGACCGCGCAGGCCAGGTCCGCGGTCAGCGGCAATGCCGGCCACTACCGCTTCAAGGTCGGCGAGATCAGCGCAACTGTGCTGAGCGACGGCGTAATCGGGGGACCGCCGCGGGTCTACGCAAGCGATGCGCCGGAAGCGGAGCTTCAGGAGGTGCTGCGACGGGCCTTCCTGCCCGCCGACCACATGACGCTCAACCTCAATACCCTGCTGATCGAGACCGGCGGCCGGCGGATCCTGATCGAAGCGGGTGCCGGCGGCACCATGGGTCCGAATGCCGGCCGGATCTTTCAGAACCTGGCGGCGATCGGTCTTGGTGCGGAAGATATCGATGCCGTTGTCATCTCTCACACCCATCCCGACCATGTGGGCAACCTCAGGACCGCCGACGGCGGCAGGGCTTTCCCGCGCGCCACCGTCTTCGTGCCAAGGGCAGACTGGGAGTTCTTCGTCCGCAACGATCCGGACCTCTCCTATATGCCGGTGCCACAGGAGTTCCGCTTGCGCTTTGGCGCCGCCATCAAGAGCAGCCTTGAACCGTTGCGGAGCGATATCGAGCTCTACGAGGCCGGCGCCGAAATCGTCCCGGGCCTGACGACGATCGTGGCAGCTGGGCATACGCCGGGCATGGCGACCTTCCTCGTCCATTCCGGCAATGATCAGCTGCTGCTGACGGCAGACCTTGCCTATCACCCGGTCGTCAACATCGACAATTCCTGGCGTCCCGGCCCCGATCGCGACAAGGAGACGGCGCTCGCCTCCCGCCGCCGGATCTTTGACAGGGCGGCTGCCGATCAGCTGCCGGTGCTCGGCTTCCACTATCCGTTCCCGGGGCTTGGCCGGATGCTGAAGACCGACGGCGGCTATGCCTGGGTCCCGGCCGGCTGGCAGTTCTGACTTCGATGACAGCGAAACCGGACAAGCCGTACTCTGACGCCGGCATGCCTCGCGCTCCGGCGTTATGCTCTGGTCAAGCCCGCCGCACCCGGCCAACTGACGATAAGCTTCGCACTGACGCCATCATCCTCGGGCTTGTCCCCGAGGATCTACCGCGGGTTCGCTGCTTTCGGGACAGCGGGTCTTGCTCCCATGGACAACGCAGATCGCCCAGGCTCTGCGGTCGCGGATCCTCGGGACAGGCCCGAGGATGACGGAGTGTGAGGCGATCCGGGGAGTACAGGGGGTCCGGGTATGTGCAGGATTGCCGGTGCGATACTCTCAGCATCTGGGGTGGAGATCATGTTTTTCGCCGCTAATCGAAACAGCCTAGCGCAGGGAAAAGCCGGCCTTTTGCCCTGGTACTCTACGCCCTAGCGGCGATGATCTTCGAGATCGGTGACACGGGATCGCGGCCAAGCTTTGCCGCAGTGTCGATTGCCACCTGCGCAAGCTTTGCCAGATCAACGCCGGTGCGGATCCCCATGCCTTCGAGCATGTACACCAGCTCTTCGGTCGCGACATTGCCGGTAGCACCCTTGGCGTAAGGGCAGCCGCCCAGCCCGCCGACGGAGGAATCGAACACCCTGACGCCGGCATCGAGACAGGCGAGGATGTTGGCGAGCGCCTGGCCGTAGGTGTTGTGTTCGTGAAGTGCGACGGCGGACATCGGGATCTCTCCGGCAACGGCCTTCACCATGGCGGCGGCAGCCCTCGGCGTGCCCGTGCCGATCGTATCGCCCAGCGAGATCTCGTAGCAGCCGATGTCATGAAGGCGGCGCGCCACATCGACCACCGACGATAGCGCTACCTCTCCTTCATAAGGGCAGCCGAGGACGCACGACACATAGCCGCGCACGCGCATGCCGGCCGCGCGTGCACCTTCAAGAACCGGCACGAAGCGCTCGAAGCTTTCGTCGATCGAGCAGTTGATGTTCTTCTGCGAGAAGGTCTCGGAGGCCGACGCGAAGATCGCGATCTCTTCGGCGCCCGCGTCGCGTGCTGACTCGAAGCCTTTGAGATTGGGCACGAGCATCGGCAGGTTGATGCCCTCCCGCCGGCCGAGCAGGGAGAGCACCTCGCCCGATCCGGCCATCTGCGGCACCCATTTCGGCGACACGAAGCTGCCGGCCTCAATGGTGCGCAGACCCGCGCCAATCAGCCCCTCGATCATCTCGACGCGATCGGCGACGCTGAGCGGCCGGGCCTCGTTCTGCAGTCCGTCACGAGGGCCGACCTCTACAAGGCGAATATCATCCATGGGAACTCCAATTCATGCTGTCTTGATTTCCTTGGCCAGGAAGGCGCAGAAGCGCGGATCCGCGCCATAGGCGACGTTCACCCGCATTGCCGGCGGCACCGGAACCTCGCGGTCGGCATAGAAGACGCTTGCCGGGGCGATGAAGATGTTGCTCTCGGCGGCGCGGCGACAGAAGGCGGTCTCGTCGATGCCGGGTGGCAGCGGGACCCAGATGTAGAAGCCCTGCACCTTGGGCAGCTTCACCTCCAGGCCGACATCCGAGAGAGCCTGCGCGGTGGCCTTGGCGCCATCCTCGATCCAGCCACGCAGGCGTCTGAGGTTCTTGAGGTACTGACCGCTCTCGATCATCTCGAGCACGACCCGCTCCACATGTAGCGACGTGGCGACCATGGTGATCATCTTCAGGTCGACGAGACTGCGGATGGTTTCAGGCGCTCCGGCGATGTAGCCGCAGCGCAGGCTGGCCGACAGGGTCTTGGAAAACGATCCGACATAGAGGACCCGCTGCTGCTGGCCGAAGGCAGCCAGCCGCGGCAGGGTCGGAGACAGAAGGTCGGCAAAAATGTCGTCCTCGACGAGGCGGAAATCGTGCACCTCGGCCATCTGCAGCAGGGCAAAGGCGTGAGCCGGCGACAGCGTGCCGCCGGTCGGGTTGTGCGCTTGGCTCTGGGTGAAGAACAGTTTCGGCCGCTGGACCGCAAGCCTCTGGCGCAGATCGTCAAGATCGGGACCATCCTCGTTGCGGCGGATGCCGACGACGTTCGCCTTCGCCAGCCGCAGCTTGGCATAGAGCGGGTAGTATCCGGGACTGTCGACGAACACCGTGTCGCCGGGCTCGAGGAAGTGTCGGATGATCAGGTCGAGGCCGTGGTTGACGCCGCTGGTCAGCATCACCCCGTCCGCCTCGGTGGTAATCGAGCGCTCGGCAAGCGACGTCCGCAGCCATTCGCGCAGCGCGCCGAGCCCCCAGGAACTGCCATAGCCGAAATCCACTTCGGCAGTCGCGTTGCGGCTGGTGCGCAGGATGCGGCGCATGTCGGCGTCCTCCGTCCAGCTTGCCGGAGGTCGTCCGTCTCCCGGGCGGGTCTGGTAGTTCTGGTCGAGCTGTTCGCGCAGCAGCGACATGATGCTGGTGGCCTCGGTGACGTCGGGCCGGTTGCGGAACACCGGCGCCGGGCGGTTCTCCGATACGTAATAGCCCGATCCCTGCCGCGCGACCGCCAGACCGCGCGCCACCAGCCGGTCATAGGCGTCCGCCATGGTGTTCTTCGACACGCCGAACTGCTCGGCGCCGCCGCGAACCGAGGGCAGCCTCTGGCCGGCCTTGTAGAGGCCGGAAGCAATCTGCCCGCTCACATGAGCGACGATACTGTCGACCACCTTCATCGATCGTCCCACCTTCCGGCTGGGACAGTGCCTGGAACAAACCGGCCAACTGTCCCTTGCTTCTTGTGCATATTCTAGGACAGTTCGCACCTGACGCAAGTCCAGTTGAGTTGGTTTGGGAGTGAGCCATTGACAAAGAAGACCGCCACTTCGCGCATCGAGAACATGCGCAACCTGTCGCCCGCGGAGCGACTGGATCAGGTCGCCGCGGCGACAATGATGGATGACGGGGCACGCGCCGTTCTGTCCGCACCGGACGCGCTGTCCGTCGAGCGCGCCAACGGAATGATCGAGAACGTCATCGGCACCTTCCAGCTGCCGCTTGGCGTGGCGACGAATTTCATGGTCAACGGCCGGGACTATCTCGTGCCGATGGCGGTCGAGGAACCGTCGGTCGTTGCTGCAGCCTCCTACATGGCGCGGATCGTCCGCGGCTGCGGCGGCTTCCAGACGTCGTCGACGGCGCCGATCATGCGCGCCCAGGTACAGATCATCGGCTTGACGGATCCGAACGGTGCGCGATTGGCGATCCTTGCCGCGCGCGACGAGATCGTCGCCTCTGCCAATGCCAAGGACCCGGTCCTCGTCAAATTCGGCGGCGGCTGCCGCGACATCGAGGTTCATGTCTTCCCGTCGACATCGCGCGGACCGATGGTCGTGCTGCATCTGCTTGTCGACGTTCGCGACGCCATGGGCGCCAACACCGTCAACACCATGGCGGAAGCCATCGCACCGATCGTCGAACGGATTACCGGCGGTGAAGTGCGGCTCCGCATCCTCTCGAACCTCGCGGATCTGCGGCTGGCACGCGCCCGCATCGAGCTGACCGAGGACGCCCTCGTCACCAAGGAATTCTCCGGTCGCCGGATGATGGAAGGCATCGTCGATGCCTACGAATTCGCCGCCGTCGATCCCTATCGGGCCGCGACCCACAACAAGGGCATCATGAACGGCGTCGATCCTGTGGTCGTCGCCACCGGCAACGACTGGCGGGCGATCGAAGCCGGTGCGCACGCCTATGCCGCCCGTTCGGGTCGTTACACCTCGCTGACGACGTGGGAAATCAGCGCCAAGGGTACGCTCGTCGGCACCATCGAGATGCCGATGGCGCTTGGGCTGGTGGGCGGTGCGACCAAGACGCATCCGGCAGCCCAGGCCGCGCTGCAGATCCTCAATGTCGGCTCCGCCGTCGAGCTGGCCGAGGTGACGGTGGCCGTCGGCCTGGCACAGAACATGGCGGCTCTGCGGGCGCTTGCCACGGAAGGTATCCAGCGTGGTCACATGGCGCTGCACGCCCGCAACATTGCAATCGGTGCCGGTGCCGTGGGATCGGAGATCGACGCGGTGGCCCGCCGGCTGGCGGCCGATCACGACGTCCGCTCCACGCGCGCGGAAGAAATCCTGGCCGAGCTGCGAAGATGAAGCTGAAACCGGCGGCCGGGCGAAGGAGGAGCTTTGCCCGGCGCCGCGCCACTTGCTGGCCATTTTTTGACCGGCCGACCGGCCGATTTTTTTGGGGAGGGTTTTTTCAATGACAGACGATAATGTTGTGCGCGCCGCCGGCGCGCATGGTCAGCTTGCCGAGATCTGGGGAGACGTCGTGTCTCGGCCACAGCTCGCCAAGGCCATGATCATCGGCGCCATACTGAGCGTCGCGGTTTACTACGCGACGCTTGCCGCCATTGCGCCGATGGCTGCCACGCCGGCCGTCGGCAAGGCGCTGGCAATGCTTGCCGGCATCCTCGGCTCGGTAATCAGCGGCGCCGTATGCTCGCGGATATTTGCGCCGAAGCGCGTCGTCGTCGAACAGGCGCAGACCGGGACCGCCTGGCAGGCCGACGTCCTGGAGCAGCTCGAACAGGAGGGCGGGCCGATCGGCCGGGTGGAGGATCTTCCGCCGGTCGTGGTGCAGGAGATGCGTGAGGTCGGGCTTTACGATCTGTTCAAGACATATCAGGACCGCAGCAGCGCTGTCAGGCAGGGGGAGTGACCAATGGACGGCATGCTTTACGAAATCGTCATGGCGGTGTCCCTCGGCCTCCTGGGGGCCATCCTGTTCTCGGCCATCGGCCTGATCTCGGGAACGGACGAAACCACCACGATTGCCCCTGTCACCCTTCTCGTCGTTCTTCTCGGTGCGCCGCCGGTCGCCGTCTTCACCTTCTGGATGTGCGCGGCGGTTTCCAAGCACATGACGCATGCGGTGCCGACTGCGCTGCTGGGCATTCCCGGCGACACCCTGGCACTGCCGCTTCTGCAGCAGGCGACGGCGCTTCGCAATCTGGGTGCGCCGCACGTGGCACTGCGCAAGATGCTCGCTGGTTCCGTCATATCGGCGTTCATCGCCGTGCCGCTGGCGGTGCTGTTCGCTGTCATCCTGGCACCGTTCGGGACCTACATCACCGCCTCCGCGCCGTGGCTGTTCATCGGTGCGGCGCTCATCATCGCCTATTTCTCGGCCGGCCGCTGGGCGTCCGTCCTGGCGCTGATCCCGTTCACGCTGCTGATCGTGGCGCTGCAGGGCTTCACCGCTACGCACAACATCAAGCTCGGCGTCAGCTACTTCCTCGGCATCGCCGTCGGGCCTTTGGTGGCGGAACTGTTTTCCGCCGTCTCGCCACTTGAGAGCAAGCGCATGAACCGCAGCGAATTGCGGCAGACGACGCTTGCGCCAGACGTGAAGGGCTGGGGCGGCTACTTCCCCAACCCGTTCCGGGTGCTCGACCGGAGCCAGGTGGTGACGACTGCGACAGCCGCTGCCGTGACCAGCGCCACCTTTGTGTTCAGCCCGGTCGCCGTCACCGTCATCGCCGGCGAGATCGTTGGCGCGCGCATCAAGCACGCCTACCATCGCCTGACCTCGGTGCTTGCGGTGCGGAACGGCGTGACCGAATCCACCTACATCGCCGAAGCGCTGATCCCGCTGATCGCCTTCGGGCTGCCGCTGAGCCCGGTTGCGGCCGGCCCGGCAGCACCGCTGTTCAACGCGCCGCCGCGCTTCACGGTCGATGCCGGCACCGGCGTCGTCAACAACCTGCACACGATGATGTCGGTGTCGGAATTCCTCATCTGGGGACTGATCTCCGTCGTCATCGCCGCAGCCATTGCCTACCCATTCGCGATGAACCACGCCCGCAGCGCCGCAGCCTTCGTCGCCAAATACATCAGCCATGAAGCGATCATCGCGACCTTCGTGGGCCTCATCCTGGTCATCGGCCTCTGGGAGGGCGGATTGCTGGCACTGCTGGTGATCGTCACCGTCGGCCTCGTCGGCGGCCTGCTCTACCGCGTGCTCGGCATGAACACCGGTGTCCAGTTCATGGGCTACTACGCCGCGATCCTGAGCGTTCCGGCGATCCTGAAGCTGATCGGCTGATCCAGCCGCTCGGCAGAGAGACTATGGGAGGAGAAAACGATGAACCGACTGCTACGCATGTCGGCTCTGGGGGCGGCACTGATCCTGATCGGTGCCGCAGCTCACGCAGCCGATGACAAGTCCACGCTTCCTGCCCTGGATATTCCCAGGGCACTGCGAAGCGTCGTACCACTGCCGATGGCGGAAGCTGATCTGCCCTCGGTCGAGGCCCGCGAATATCTCAAGGTCTCCGACAAGGGCCTGCAGCTCGAATGCCCGACCTTCGATGCGAAGGGCGACCTGCTGTTCTGCGAGGTTTTCGGCGGAACGGTCTTTCGCCTGACGCCCGACAAGCAGCTGTCGAGCTTCGTGCCGGATGCCGAACTTCGCCCGGCCGGTCTCGCCGTCCACCCAAGCGGCCGCATCTACATGGCCGAACTCGGCGACTTCGGGTCGAGGGGTTCGGTCGTGACGATGGCGCCTGACGGCACGGACGTCCAGACGGTGGTCTCCCGAAACGACGGCTTTCTGCCCGACGACCTGGTCTTCGACAAGGACGGAGGCTTCTACTTCACCGACTTCAAGGGCGGATCGAGCACACCGAGCGGCGGCGTCTATTACATCGGCCCGAGTGGCGGCAAGCCGGTGCTGGTGGTGCCCAACCTGCGGATCGCCAACGGCGTAAGCCTCAGCCCGGACGGCAAGACGCTTTGGGTGACGGAACTGGCCGGCGGCCGGCTGCACCGCATCTCGCTGGCCAACGCCACCACCATCGCGCCGTTCGGATCGTCACTGGTGTACAATTTCGTCGGCGGCGGCCCGGACTCGCTGCGCATCGATGCCGACGGCAACGTCTATGTGGCAATGTACGGCCAGGGCCGGATCATGGTGATGAACCCGCTCGGCTTTCCAATCGGCCAGTATCTGCTGCCCGGCCGCGACGAGGGGCACAACCTGCGTTCGACAGCCATGGTCATCCGGCCCGGCACCGACGAACTGCTGATCTTCACCAACGACTGGGACAAGGGCCAGGGATCGACCATCTTCGTCGCCAAGGCGCTGGCGAAGGCGGCACCCTCACCTTCGCCCTGAGAAGAGCTCAACCGTGGCCCAAATGGATGGTGGAGGCCGGAAGGAATGCCGGCCCCCGCTGGGGACGATCGAGCTGCGCCTCGGCTCGTTGAGCGGCTATCGCCGCATCAGGCGGCAAACCCGCGATCGCAAGCCATTACAGGCATGCCTGCGTGAGCGCGTCCACCTGTTGCCGGCACATTCTGGATTGTGACTTGCCGGCAATGTTGCGCGCAACCTCCTGCCGCTCGCCGCCGGCCAGCAACGACCTTCGCTGCCGAAGGGCAGCATCGGCCAGCAAGGTCTCCATGGCCTCCAGCGAGACGCCGTCGGCACGCATCATGAGCCGGATCATGGGGTCTCTCAGGATCTCGGTGATCGTCAGGTCGGTCTCGGTCATCGTGTTGTTCCTGTTGCAGACCCTGATGTAGGTTGGTTTTCCAACCACGCGATGTCGAAAGCCGGACAAAAGAAAGGCGGCTGATGAAGTTATGTTGCGCAACCGTTACGCCGCATGACGAGGGTCGATCGGCCGTTTCTCTCAGCCCCCAGTCTCTCGGCCGCTGTCTCACAGGGTGAGGCCGCTTCGGGTTCCGTGATGCTAAGAGATGGGGTGGTGCCGTCAATGACCGGGTCGTGGTGCGGGTCAGTGGCTGATCCAGCCCGTCTCGCGTGCTGCGGATCAGTTCCGGCTTAATATTTAAAAACAAATATTCCCGTGACCTCGCCCGCCTGTTTCGTGAGTATGTTCGTCAGTCGCCCTGACCATAAGGCACACCATGAGCGCTCATCTGCATCTCGTCGCCCCGGAAACCGGTTCGCGCATTCTGCTGGTCGAGGATGATCAGGAGATCGCCTCGATGGTCGTCGAGATGCTGCGCGACAGCAACTTCAGCGCCGTCGCGGTGGGATCCGCAGCCGACATGGACGCCGTGATGCGGAAACAGTCATTCGACCTGATCGTCCTGGACGCCATGCTGCCCGGGGAAGACGGGTTCAATATCTGCCGGCGCCTGAGGGCCGTCTCCGTCACGCCAATCATCATGCTGACCGCCTTGAAGGACGACGTCGACCGGATCGTCGGCATAGAGCTCGGCGCCGACGACTACATCACCAAGCCGTTCAACCCCCGCGAATTGATGGCGCGGATCAAGGGGCTGCTGCGCCGGGCCTCCTACAGCGCCGATCAGCGCGCACCCCGTGGCCCGATGGAATTTGCGGGATGGTTGATCGATCCCGTCCCGCGTCAACTGATCAGCCCGGACGGCGTGCACGTGTCGATGACGACGGCGGAGTTCGACGTGCTGCTGGCCTTCTGCCGCAATCCGGGCCGGGTCATGACGCGCGAGCAGTTGCTTGGGCTGACGCATGCCGGTCTCGCAGGACCGGTCGAGCGCAGCATTGATGTTCATGTCAGCCGCGTTCGCCAGAAGATCGAGCCCAACATCCGCGAGCCGACGTTCATCAAGACGGTTCGCCTCGGTGGCTACCTGTTCACGCCAAGGGTGGAGATCCGTTGATGATGCTGAAGCGGATGAGAGCCGGATCGATACGGTGGCAGATTGCGGCATCGGTAATGGTGCCGGTCTTGATCGTGGCGATCCTGACGATCCTGACGGAGCCGATGACGCTGTACGAGCCCGAACGCCTGTCCTATGCGCGCGGCACGGCGGTCAAGATAGAGATGGTGACCGAGCAGGTGCGTACCGCCGATACGCCCGAACGTCTAGCAGCGCTGCTGGCGATCGTTTCGAAGACCGGGCTTCAGGTGGAAGAGGTTTCGCCCGCCGAACTGACACCCGACCCCAGGGTGGAGGTCGCGCGCCGGGACCCGCGGCAGCTTGTGAGAAAGAACATGCCGGAAGCCATCCTCACGAGTTTTCGGGCCGAGACATCGACCGGAAGGCTGAACGACGTGCTGGTGGTGGCGACCGGCGACGGCCGCGCCCTGGCGTTCCGGCCGGCGCCTGCTCCACCCGACACCTGGATCACCAACAAGCAGATCAACCTCATGATCAAGGTTGTCGTGGTGATCGTGCCGGTGCTTTTCCTGTCGCTCTGCGCTGCATCGATGATCACCGCCCCGCTTCTGAAGTTTGCCGAGGCTGCCGAGACCCTGAGGCCCGACGAGGGCCCCGATCGTCCGTTTGAAGAAAGCGGAGCGGCCGAGGTCCAGACGCTGGCGAAATCGCTAAACGACATGCGCAGCCGCGTCCGGGGCATGATCGAGGATCGCACCCGCATGCTGCGGGCCATCAGCCACGATCTTCGCACGCCCCTGACGCGCCTGAGATTGCGCGCCGAACGATCCAACCAGCCGGACCTCAAGGCATCCTTCCTCGCCGATATCGCCATTCTCAGCGACATGATCGATGACACGCTGATCTACCTCAGCAAGGAGATGGGCGCCGAAAAGCTGTTGAACGCCGACCTGCCGAGCCTGCTGGAAACGGTCTGCGCCGACTTTACGGACATGGGCTACGATGTCGAATACCTGGGCCCCGAGCGGTTTGCCTATCGCTGCAAGCCGCGCTGGTTGGCCCGTGCGGTGACCAATCTCGTCGAAAACAGCACCAAGTTTGCGCAGCGTATCACGGTGACCCTCTCCGTGGTTGAGGGAAGCACAGTGCGCATCAGCGTCCAGGATGACGGTCCCGGCCTGCCCGCCGACCTGCGCACGCGGGTGCTTGAGCCGTTCTTCAAGGCCGACAATGCCCGAACGTCCGCCGATCGAACCGGCTTCGGCCTGGGGCTTTCCATCGTCGACGACATTGTCCGGGCTCACGGCGGCAAGACCAGGCTGCTGAACGCCGTGCCGCACGGGCTCATCGTCCACATCGATCTGCCAACGGAGGAAGCCGCTTCCATGCTGACGATGTCTCCGCTGCACAGCGGGGCGAGCCGCGCGACCGCCTGATCCCGCCGCGCGGCGACGGCTGACGGCAGGAGCGTCCGCGGTCACCCACAGGCGCTGCCTGCCCGCACGTCCCATCCCCGGAATGCACGGCGACCAGCCGTCTTTTCCGCAACAAAACTAAACCTATCCGAACACACGGGCCGGCGGCGTCTGCGTATCATGGCACCAGTTAGCCAAGGATATTGCCATGGATCACCATCCCGGACAGCGCATTCTGGTCTTCCTGCCAGACGCCGCAGCAGCTCTGATTGCCACGCGCCTGAACGAGGCCGGTTATCTTGCTTGCGTCGCGTGCACCGTGCCCGAGCTTCAGAAGGCTCTCGCCGAAACGGAGTATCGTGTCGTCGTCACCACCCGTCCCGACATCGACACCGTGCGCGACATCCAGCCGCTGCCGGTCGTCAACCTGGAGATCTTCTTTCATCCGGATCCAGGCGGGACCTCGACCGGACGCCGGACGAAGCGCTTCGACGCCAAGGCATTTCTGGATCGGGTGAGGACTTTGACCGAACCTGCAAAGGCGCGGGAAGAACCACACGCTTTGCACAGTCCCATGCCATCGGATGGGCTTGGTTTCCGGCTTTGGAGGCTGTTCCGGCTTCGCGCAGCGCCGAACGGCACGCAGTTGGCCCGCTAGACGATCTTCCGTTGCAGGCACATGAAAGACCGTCCCAGGGATCTACGCATGATCTATGAGTGGATCGCGGTCTTGTCGTGTGTCGGCGACCTGCAGACCGAGGACATGACGGGGCGCTGCGCAAGCTTCTTTATCCCTGCGCCGTCGGGCGCAGGACGATCTCACCGACATCGACATTCGGCGGCTGGGAGATGGCGAACACTATCGCATCGGCGACGGCCGACGCCGGCATTCCCATCGACTTCATGCCGGCTTCCCCTTGTGCGCGCATCGCGGGATCGGTCATCGAGGATGCCAGGTCCGTATCGACGAAGCCCGGCGAGATGCCGGTCACCCGCAGCGACGCGCCGGCTTCCTGGCGAAGCCCTTCGGTGATCGTTCTCACGGCGTTCTTCGATCCCGCATAGACGGCCATGGTCGGCACGATCTTCAGCCCGGCGGTCGAGATCGTGTTGACGAAGTGACCGAAACCCTGGCGGCGGAAGACCGGAAGAGCCGCGGCAATGCCGTAAAGGACGCTCTTGACGTTGACGTCGATCATCGCCTCCCAGTCCTCGACCCTCAGATCGTCGAGCGGCGAAATCGGCGCGATGCCGGCATTGCTCACCAGAACGTCCAGCTTGCCGTATGTGTCGACCGCATGCGTGACAAGCGCCTCGACATGTTCGCGACGCCTGACATCGGTGACGCGGTAGGATGCCGTTGCGCCCTTCGCCCCGATCGCCTGCGCGAGTGCTGCCAGCCGATCCTCACGCCGAGCGCCGAGAACCAGAATGGCGCCCTGCCCGGCCAGCTTCAGCGCTGTCGCCTCGCCGATACCGCTGCTCGCGCCGGTGATGGCGATGACCTTGCCTTCGATACCAATCATGATCTTTCTCCTGTTGTTCGGAAGGAGTCTCGCATCGCTGGTTGATCCGATCTATGCTGTAAGCACTCAGAAATCGTCGCGATCGGATAGATGTCATGGATCCCTTGTCCGAAGTCTTCTCGCTGCTCAACATCCGCAGCGCGCGCTGCACACGCTTCGAGGCCAGCGGGCCGTGGTCCTACCGGTTCCCGGCCAAGCCGGCATTCAAGTTCGGCGCCGTGTTGCGTGGCAGTTGCTGGATCGATTTCGGCGATGGCGAGCGCCGGCAGCTGGCGGCAGGCGATTGCTTCCTGCTGGCCAACGCGCCGAGCTACGTGCTGGCGAATGACGATGAGGTTGCGCCCGAAGACGGGATCGCGGCTTTCGACTGGGCACAATCGGATGTGGCGCATCATGGCGGCGATGACACGGTGCTGATTGCCGGCACCTTCGGGTTCGAGACATCGGGCGCCGAACTGCTGCGGGGATCACTGCCCCGGTTCCTGCTGATCCCGTCCGGCAACGCATCGGCTGCCGTCGTGCGCGCGACGCTCGACATCCTCGACCTTGAAATCAGGAGCACGCGTATCGGCGCCGGCGTTCTTGTCGACAGGCTGGCCGACGTGCTTCTCATCCAGGTTCTGCGGGCGGCGCTCGATCAGGACAGCGGCGAGGATTTCGGCTGGATCAGCGCGCTGGGCGATCCGCGGATCGGCAAGGCGATCCGGTCTATGCACGGCGATGCTGCCCATCCGTGGACGCTCGACGGTCTGGCGGGATCCGTGGCGATGTCGCGAGCGTCCTTTTCCAGGCGCTTCAAGGCGCTGGTGGGCATCTCGCCGCTGGATTACCTGCTGCGCTGGCGCATGCGGCTGGCGCGCAGCGATCTTCGCCATGGATCGACGATCGCAGCGGTTGCCGTCAGGGTTGGATATTCGTCGGAAAGTGCATTCGGGCATGCGTTCAAGCGCATCTATGGAGTGGCCCCTCGCCGGTACTGGCGAACGCACGACGAACCCGAGACCGCTGCCTCCTGAAGGCGGAGCCGGACAGAAAAAGGCGGCCGGCACGTTTTGCACCGGCAGCCCTTCGATCAGGTGTGCGTCAGACCGCGGCGTAGCGGTGGGCCAGAGCCTCGAAGCTGCCGAGCTGGTCGGCCAGCAGTTCGCGGGCCTCGTCGCGCCGGACGAAGATCTTGAACATCGCGGCACCATCGGCGTTCATGAACCAGATCGAGCACGACCGGCGGCCGTGGAACATCCGGTCGACGAAGGTGATGCCGGCGCAGCGATCCTTGCGGATATGTCCGCCAATGGGGCTGTCGCCGTGGATGTTGAACCAGCCATGGCCTTCGCTGCCCTGAGGCAGGCTGCCGGTCACTTCCAGCACGATATCGCCGGTGTGAACGATGAACAGCACATCGCCCCAGCCGGAGACCTCGGCCCAGATCGTCTCGAAGGCATCGGCACCGACGGATACCGCGGCTCCCGAAGGCAGGATGGCGAGGATCTCGGCCGGCGTCACCTCGGCCTTCGTGGCGATCGCCTCGACCACGCCGTCCGGCTTTTCCGCCAGCGCCGCGAGTGCTCGCTGCCGCCTGTCTTCATCGGCCTGCAGCATCGGACTGACAGACGTCGTCATGCAGCCTTTTCCTCTTTGCCGTCGCGGCCTTCGTGGATGATGACCTCGAAGCCTTCGAAATGCGGGCCAGAGAGATATTGCACGCTCCCGCGATTTTCGCCGGCGCGGGCATGGGCGGCACGGAACTGCTCCGACTTCGTCCAGGCGGTGAAATGCTCGACGCTCTCCCAGATCGTGTGCGATGCGTAGAGCGTGTGGTCGTCGTGCTTGGCGCCCTTCAGCATGCGAAATTCCAGGTAGCCTGGCATGCTCGACAGGTGCCGCTCGCGGCTGCGCCAGACCTCCTCGAAGCGTTCCTCGTGGCCCGGCACGACCCGGAAGCGGTTCATTGCAATGTACATTCTGTGACCCCCATTAAAACTGGTGTGATCCGCTCATGATATAGATTGCCCTCCCGGAAGGAAAGTCCTAAGACTTGATAATCACAGTCAGGTTTTAGCGCTGCGCCCGGGTTCAAGGCGTGGCGTCGAGGGGAACGGGGTAGCAGTCATGGCCAAGCAGAAGCGTTTCAGGAGGCTTGGCCTTCCGGTATTCGGCGTCCTCGCGGCGATAGCGGCCGGCTCTGCGCTGGCTGCCGAACCCGCCAATCCAGCCGCCCGCCGTATCGTATCGATCGGCAGCGCCGTCACCGAGATTCTCTATGAGCTTGGTGCCCAGGACCGGATCGTCGCCGTCGATTCGACCAGTACCTATCCGCAGGGCACAAAGGAAAAGCCGGATATCGGCTACCTGCGGGCGCTGTCCCCGGAGGGCATCATCGGCCAGAACCCGGACCTGATCCTGCTGCAGGACGGTGCTGGGCCGCCGGATGCGCTGACCGTCCTGCGCGCCAGCGGCATCGCCACGGCAACGATCAAGGCGCTGCCCTTGAGCGAGACGATCCCCGACAAGATCCGCGACGTGGGCGCCGCCGTCGGTCTGGCAGACAAGGCCGACGTGCTGGCGCAGAAGACCAAGGCCGAGCTCGACGCCGCGCTCGCCGAGACCGCGAAGATCCCGCAGCCGCGCAAGCGCGTGCTGTTCATCCTTTCCGTCGCCAACGGCCGGATCATGGCCGGCGGCAAGGGCACCGAGGCCGCGGCGATGATCGAGATGGCCGGCGGCATCAACGCCGCCGACCAGATCACCGGCTACAAGCCGCTGACCGACGAGGCGGTGATCGCCGCAAGGCCGGATTACGTGCTGGTCATGCAGTCGGGCAACCACCACCTGACGCCCGACCAGGTCTTCAGCCTGCCGGCCTTCCTGTCGACGCCCGCCGCCGACAATCGCGCCCTGCTGCAGATGGACGGCCTGTTGCTGACCGGCTTCGGCCCGCGCACGCCGACAGCCATCGGAATGCTGACATCGCAGCTCTATCCGCAGAGCAACTAGAGATGCGCCGCAGCCTGATCGCCGCGATCCGCTCGAGCGAACCGGATGGGGACCGATCCCGCCTCGGCGTGCTCTGCCTGACGGGCCTGCTCCTGCTTCTCGGTGTCTCGTGCTTCGTATCGCTGGCGCAGGGTCCGACCGGCGTCGATCTCAGCCATCTCTGGCTCTACGTCACCGGTCGCTCGGCGGAATTGACGCTGCAGGAACGCGTGGTCCTGGAGGCAGTGCGGCTGCCGCGCACGGCGCTTGCAGTGCTGGTGGGTGCCGGCCTTGCCGTTTCCGGCGCCATGATGCAGGGGCTGTTCCGCAATCCGCTCGCCGATCCCGGCGTCGTCGGCGTGACCTCGGGCGCGGCCCTGTTCGCCGTCCTCGGCATCGTGCTGGGATCGGGGCCACTTGCCTCGCTCTCCGCTTTTCTCGGGAGCCATTTCCTGCCGGTGATGGCGTTTGCCGGGGGGCTCATCAACACGCTGCTGCTCTACCGGATCGCCACGCATTCCGGCCAGACCCAGACCAGCACGCTGATCCTCTCCGGCATCGCGGTCGGCGCGATCAGCGCCGCGATCATGGGGCTGCTGATCTTCGTCGCCGATGATCGTCAGCTGCGCGACATCACCTTCTGGAGCCTCGGCTCGCTGAGCGGCGCGACCTTTGCCCGCGTCCTCTCCATCCTGCCGTTCGTGGTGCTGGTATCGGCCGTCATCCCGGCCGTCGCCCGCGGCCTGGATGCGCTGGTGCTGGGCGACGCAGCGGCCTTCCACATGGGCGTCCCGGTGCAGCGCCTGAAGCGCCTCGTCATCCTGGCTGTTGCCGCCGCTTGCGGAGCGACGGTCGCCGTTGCCGGTTCGATCGGCTTCGTCGGCATCGTCGTACCGCATCTGCTGCGGCTGATCATCGGGCCGTCGCACCGCTTCCTTCTGCCGGCGTCCGCGATCGGCGGCGCGGTTCTGCTGCTTCTGGCCGACAGCGTCGCCCGCACTATCGTCGCTCCGGCAGAACTGCCCCTCGGCATCGTCACGGCGCTGTTCGGCGCGCCGGTCTTCCTGCTGCTGATCGTCGGACGCAATGGCATGCGCACAGGAGATGCATGATGTTCAAGGCTCATTCCGTCACGGTCGAACGTCGTGGCCAGCGATTGCTCGATGACGTCTCGGTGAGCCTGCAGCCGGGTGCCATGACGGCGGTCATCGGTCCGAACGGTGCGGGTAAGTCGACGCTGATGAAGGTCCTGTCTGGCGAGCTTTCGCCCTCCAGCGGATCGGTGACCTATCATGATGTCGACGTCAGGCTGCAGGATGCCAGAGCGCTGTCCGCCAAGCGCGCGGTTCTGCCTCAGGCAAGCGAACTGGCCTTCCCGTTCACCGTGCTCGAGGTCGTGCGCATGGGGGCGGTCGCCCAAGGTGCTGCCGATCCGAGTACCGCGGCACGAATGGCGCTGGCACGCGTCGGGCTGACGGGCTTCGAACGCCGGCCCTTCCCAACACTGTCGGGTGGCGAACAGCAGCGCGTGCAGTTTGCGCGCGCACTCGCCCAGGTCCCGCAGCCGGTGAAGAACGGCATGCCGATGGGCCTGCTGCTCGACGAGCCGACCTCCAGCCTCGACCTCAGCCATCAGATTGCCGTCCTGGAGACCGCCAAAACCTTTGCGCGCCAAGGCGGCATCGTGCTGGCGATCCTGCATGACCTGAACCTGGTCGCCGAGTTCGCCGACCGGATCGTGGTGCTGGAAAAGGGCCGCGTCGTGGCGCAGGGCAGCTGCGCGGAGAGCCTGAACGACGCGATGGTTATGCAGGTCTACAAGATCTCCGGCGCCGTCGGACGCACCCCTGTCGGCCAAATGCCGTTCGTGCTGCCGCAATCGCGCGACCGCCACATCAGCTCATCTCATCCTGATCCATCATAGTGACGGCTTCGGTTCCGGAGCCTGACGGCGGCTGGTCCATGCCTGCCGGCGGAGAGGAATTTCGCTGCCGGTAGCGGCCGGACGATCAGACCCATCGACGCATGCAAAAAGGGCACCCCTCCTGCGAGGGATGCCCTTTTTCGGTGGGATCGTTTTCTTCAGAACCGCTGGGTCAGCGACACCTTGAATGAGCGGCCGGGCTCCGAATAGAACTCGCGGGCCTGGGTGGCGGCGTTCGAGCGAACCGAGCTGTAGTCGTAGTAGGTCTTGTCGAAGACATTGTAGATGCCGGCATTGATGCGCAGGCCCTTGACCTGCTCCGGTTCCCACCATGCGGTCAGGTCGACGAGACCATAGCCCGGCGTGCGGAAGTAGGTGCCGGCCTTGCCGTCGTCGTGGCGCGACGCCGAGACGCCGATGAGGTCGACGCCGACGCCCCAGATTTCCGTATCGTAGCCGAAGCTGACGACGGCCTTGGCCGGCGCGACGGAGCGCAGGAAGGTATCGTTGTCGAGATCTTTGCCGCTCAGCGCGGAAAGTCCGAGGCCGACGCGCAGGCCGTTGTCGAAGGCGCGGTGGCCGGAGACCTCGACACCGTAGATCTCAGCCTTGGAGATGTTGCGGAACTGCTGGACGCCGCCCTGGCGGTAGTCGTTGAGGTTGTAGCCCATGGCAGCGGCCTCGCCAGCCGTTAGGCTGCGCGAGTCGATGAAGTTTTCATAGCGGTTGTAGAACAGGTTGATGCTGCCGCCGAAGCTTTCGTCGCCGAGGTTGGCGCCGATCTCGAAGCCGTTGCTGGTTTCCGATTCCAGATCCGGATTGCCAAGGCGCAGATAGGTGCCGCTGGCACCGAAGCGGCTGTAGAGTTCGCCGGCGGTTGGTGCGCGGAAGCCCATCGCCCACTGGCCGAAGAGCTGGATATCCGGTGCGGCATCGTAGGTCAGACGTAGCTTGGGCGAAACGGCGGTGTCTTCGAACGAGGCGGGGAGCGACGGCCGCGATGCGTTGCGGGCAAATCCATCGGTCATCTGCGGCTCGTAACGAACCCAATCGAAGCGCAGGCCGGGCGTCAGCGTGAAGCCGGACTGGCCGAGTTCGATCGCGTCGTCGAGATAGAGGCCGATGCGATTGCCGTCGACCTTCGGCGTATCTGCCTGGTTGGTGTGCAGGTTGTTGCAGGCCGTTGCGGCGCCCGTATAGATGCCGCTGGCCGGCTTGCGCGGGCACGCGTCGTAGCCTGCCGAATACTGGTCGCTGGTGATCGTCGCGAGGTCCCAGCCGAAGGTCAGCAGGTGGTTGTTGCCGCCGATGGATAGGTTCTTCTGCGCCGCGCCGATCAGGCCGATGTCGCGCTCATCGGAGGTGTTGTCGCGGCCGATCGGGCCGACGATCGACGTCGAACGGAACCCTGTATAGCCGTCGAGAGTGCCGATCTTCTGGACGTAGAGCGAGGTCCAGAGGTTGTCGATGAAGCTCGTATCGCTCTCGCTTTCGAACTTGTAGTCGAGCGAGGCGCGGTCGCGATCGCTCTCCTTCTGCGACTGATAATTGCCGGGGCGATAGTTGCCGGTCACCGCCTGGTTGATGCGGTTATCAATATCGCGATCCTTGCGGTAACGCTCCAGCGTGACGCCGATGGTGTGACCGCCGGCCAGCTCCTGTCGCAGCTTGAAGAGCAGGTTGTGCTCGTTGAAATCCGACGGGTTGGCTTCCGTGCGGGTGGTGCTGTAGCCGCCGATGCTGCCATCGGTCTCAAGCTCATGGCCCTTCTTGTAGCTGCCCTGGAACAGAACCGAGGTGCCGTCGACCTTGCGGGCGACCGCTGCCGCGCCCTGCCAGCTGCGCTCCGAGCTGTCGTAGATCGTCTTGACGAGGCCGCCCCACTGCTTGCCCTCGCCGATCAGATCCTCGGGCTCCAGCGTCCGGTAGGCAAGAACGCCACCCAGCGCGCCGGCACCGGCGCGGCTGGAATCGGCACCCTTCATGACGTCCACCGCCGACAAGGCGCTGAAGTTGACGGTATCGACGCCGCCGGTCGCCTGGCGGGTCGGGTCGCTGAGGAACGGCAAGGGGATACCGTCGACGGTGGTCAGCACGCGGCTGCCTTCGAGACCGCGAATGTTGACCGAACCGTTGGCGCGGTTGAAGTTGACGCCTGGCTCGGCGACACGCCCGAGATCCTGGACGCTGGTGATCTGCCGGGCCCCGATCGTCTCCCGGCTTACTTCACTGGTCAGCGGGCTGTCTGTGGCACCGCCCTGCGGGACGCTAGACCGGTCGCCCTTGATGGTGACGCGCGACAGGACCGTCGCATCCGAGGGGGACGCCTGTTGCGCAACGGCGGTCATGGGGAGGCCCAGGGACGCGACGCTGGTGCAAGCGAGCAGGAGACGAGAAAGGCGGGGCAGCATCGCTGATCTTTCATGTTGAGCACGCGCACGGACACGGCGAGGCTGCCGCGCACAGAGAGCGTTGATGTGGTGGGTGAGGCCGCCGAGACGCCGGTGCCTTATTTCTACCGAATAAAAAACATGATTCCTTTTGTCAACATATTTAACATGACAAACAGACTCTTGTTTTAGACCGATGCCGCTCAGGCCCGCTGATGTGGCTTCAACGCACGTTAAGTGCGCAAGCGCTTACATGCCGGCCCTGCGAGAAGCGCGACTTGTTGAACAGAGAAGAGGTGGATTAGGCTCAGCCGCCCCAGGTGCGCTCCAGCACGTCAATCCAGTTGCCGTGGCCGATGGCCGCCAGCGCCGCGTCGTCGAAGCCGCGCTGGCGAAGCGCCTCGATCAGCCGTGGCAGGCCGGCGGCATCACCGAGTTCCTTTGGCACCGTCGTACCGTCGAAGTCGGATCCCAGTGCCACATGCTGGATACCGATGCGATCTGCGACATAGGCGACGTGGTCGGCGATCTTCGACAGCGGCGTATCGCCGTTGCGGGCGCCATCGTCGCGCAGGAACAGCACGCCGAAATTGATGCCAACGAGACCGCGGCTGTCGCGAATGGCATCGAGCTGTCGGTCGGTGAGATTTCGGCTATGCGGGCAGAGCGAGTGGACGTTCGAATGCGAGGCGACGAGCGGTGCCTGCGACAGGCCGGCAACATCCCAGAACCCTTGCTCGTTCATGTGCGAAAGATCGATCATGATCTTCAGGTCGTTGCAGGCCCGCACGAGGGCCCTGCCAGCTTCCGTCAGGCCCGGCCCGATATCCGGCGTCGATCCGAAACGGAACGGAACGCCGTAGGCGAAGATGTTCGGGCGGCTCCAGACCGGTCCCAGCGTCCGCAGACCCGCCTGGTGCAGGAGGTAGAGCGCGTCGAGGTCGGCACCGACCATCTCCAGACCCTCGATGTGGAAGACGGCGGCAAACGATCCCGCGTTCATCGCCGCACGGATGGCCGCAGCGCTGCGGCAGACGGTGACGGCACCCTGCGAGCGGCTTTCGAGCTCGAACAGCAGGCGCGTCATGGCCATTGTCTCGTTCAGCGCATCGGCCTGGGCTGGGGCGAGGAAATCGCCGTTGGCATCCGGACGCATGCTCGGCGGCGGGATGAATATGGCGCAAAGGCCGCCGGCGAGGTGACCGGCGCGCGACCGCGGCAGATCGATATGCCCCGTCGCCTCGCCGTCGAGGAAGCCCTGCACCGGATCGGCCTGCCCGGCGCGGCGCATGCGAAGCAGGACGTCGTTGTGGCCGTCGAAAACGGGGATAGCGGCAGGAATGGATGACATCGCAATATTCCGGGGAGCTTGTGTCTGAGGGTGGATGCACTGGTAGGTATGGTCGCACCGCCCGGCAAATGCAAACTGCGCATGGCGTTCGTGCAAAATGGAATTGGTCGCAGCCGGCGAGCGCTGGTAGACGATGGACTGGGAGGGCGTGCTGCAAGCCGCAACGACCTTAAGCGAGGAATGACGATGTCATTGGACTGGGACGCCGCCGCTGCCGCGGCCAAGACATTCACCGATGGCTGGGGGCCGGATGCGCCGGGCGGCGCGGTCATAGGCTTCGATATCGACGGCATCCGGTTTTCCGCCTGTGGCGGAGTGGAAAGCCTCGCGACGCTGGTGCCGTTTAGCGTCCGAAGTGTCGTGCGGTACGCCTCGGTGACCAAGCACGCCTTCTGCGCCATGGTGCTGTCCCATCCCGAACTGATCGGGCTCGACGACAGGCTCGGCGATCATCTGCCGGAACTGCAGGCGCCGCTTGCCGCGGTGTCCGTCGGGCAGGCACTCGACATGAGCGGTGGCCTTCCCGATACGCGCGAATGCCTGACGCTGCTGGGGCTTTCTGTCTATACCGAGACCCGCTCGACGGAGCTGCTCGACTTCATCTCCCGCCAGACACGCCTCAACTACCAGGCAGGCACGGAGACCTCCTATTCTAATACCGGCTATCGGCTGGTGGAGGCGGCGTTCGCGCGAAAGGGCACGTCGTTCAAGTCTTTCATCCAAGCAGCCGGTCGCCGGGCGGGTGCCGAGTTCGACGCGCCGGATGTCTGGAACGATCCGGTCGCCGGCCTTGTCCCCGGCTATTGGCGCGACGATGAGCGCTGGCAGCTGTCGTCCGCCGGCCTGCACCTGTCCGCATCCGGCAGCATGACCGGTAGCGCCGAAAGCCTCGTCGCCTGGCTGCGCATGCTGATGGCCGACGCAGGACCGTTCGGCGACATCCTGCAGCGGCTGGCTTCACCGCGCCTCCTCGCCGACGGCCGGCCGAGCGGCTATGGCCTCGGCTTGCGCCGGTCCGTGCTCGACGGCCAGGACTTCATCGGCCACGGCGGGTCGCACCCTGGCTACAAGACCTATTTCCTTCTCGATCCGGACACGAACGCCGGCTTCGTCGTCGTCTCGAACCGCGAGGATACCAACGGCTACGGGATCGCGTTGCAGGCCATGGCGGCGCTGCGCGGCCTGCCGTTGCCCCGCGTTTCGACGGCCCTGATCGACGGGCTCTATGTCACGCAGGAGGGCCCCTGGTGGATCAAGGTCGCCGGCAGCACGGTCACCTATCTCGATGCCGACGAAACGGTCTATGACGACGGCGACGGCTGGGTCTCCTCCCGCTCCGCCTCCTCTCCCTTGCGGCTGCGGATGGACGGCGATGAGATCGTCGGCGAAGTCGGTCACGCGGCACGGCGTTTCGTGCCGGTCCGCACTGTGGATGTGCCGGAAACCCTGTCCGGAGAGTGGGTTTCTCCCGAAGGTGCGCGGTTGGAGATCCAAGCGGATGTGCTGACGATGGGGATCGGCCCGGTGCGCCATGGCATGCCGCTCACCGCGCTCGGAAACGGCCGTTTCCTGTTCACCTTGAAGGACGGACCGTGGACCAAGCGCGTCTGTATCCACATGCTGGCGGACGATCGGCTGGAACTGGTGCTCGGCCGGGCCCGGATGATGGAATATAGCCGTCGGCACTGATGCCGGTCTGATCGGCACCGCCGAACTTGTGGCCTGGAAATGGAGAGCATTGTGGAAGTCAAATGGCTGGAGGACTTTCTGGCATTGGCCGGGACCTTGAACTTCTCCAGGGCCGCCGACGAACGGCATGTGACGCAATCGGCGTTCAGCCGCCGCATTCGCCAGCTTGAGGCCTGGGTCGGCACGAGCCTGATCGATCGCGCCACCTATCCGTCGCGGCTGACGGAGGCCGGCGAGCGGTTCGTTCCGGTCGCCGAGCAGACGCTGCGATCACTCTATCAGGCGCGCCGCAATCTCCGGCACGAAGACGGCGCCGAGGTGCAGCGGGTGACGCTGACGGCGTTGCATACGCTGTCCATCACTTTCTTTCCCGGCTGGATACAGACACTGGGCGCGGCTGTCGGACCGCTCGTCTCGCACCTGCGGCCGGATTCCGGCAGCATGGAAGAGAACCTCAACTCGCTGGTCGACGGCCATTCCGATTTCCTCCTCACCTACCAGCACGCGCATGTGCCGATGCTGCTCGGGCCGGAGTTCGAGCACCTGACGCTCGGCCGTGAAAATATCGTGCCGGTCAGTGCTCCGGATGAACGGGGCGCGGCGCGTCACCCGATCGAGCCGAGCTTCCTGCATGCCAGCTACCAGAAGAGCTCGTTCTTCGGCCAGCTCATCGCCGGCGCGCTTGCGGACCGCCTGCCGCCCAACACCTGCGCGCATGTCGGCAGCATGTCAGTCGGGCTGAAGGCGATGGCGATGGCCGGCAGCGGTCTCGCCTGGGTGCCGGAAAGCCTGGTGAAAGACGAGCTTGCCACGGGCGTGCTGGTGCGCGCCGGCGGTCCCGAATGGGACATCGCGGTGGAGATCCGCCTCTACCGATCGCGCGACAACGGACGGGCGATCGTCGGTCGGATCTGGGAGCTACTGCAGGTCGCCTGATCCAGCGGCCAGACGCCGGCCAGCCACCACAGGCTCGGGCAAGCCATGCGGTGTACCGGATCTCATCCGCATGCAGCAGCCAGGGAAACCGGCACTCGGCGGCCGGGCGACATCGGACGAGCGACAGAGATTTTCGATCCGAAGCAGGCGGATCACTCTGGCAGTCGGCTGCCGGCGCTCGCGTAGTGCCGCCGATCCATTTGCTCCGAGGGCCGCTGTCAATGACCTCCATCGTTCCCAATCTCAGCATCTACCAGATCAAGGCGCTGTCGACCGCCTCCATCGCCTCCTGGACCTCGAGCGACGTCTCGCAGCTGTCGGCGGCCCAGGTGAACGCTCTTTCGTCGAAGCAGATCGCTGCGCTTGAGAGCGAGGACATCGCCGCGCTCAACACCGCGCAGATCGCTTCGATCGCGGTGAAGTCGCTCCCGGGCCTGTCGCTCGACCAGCTGGCGGCGCTCGGTACCGACCGGATCGCCAGCCTTGGTGCCGCCCAGGTTGCGGCCTTTTCCACGGCACAGATCGGCGCCCTCAGCAGCGAACAGGCCGAGGCGCTGACGCCAGCACAGATCTCCAAGCTGAGCGCCAAGCAGATCGCAGCCCTGGATGCCGCGGATCTCGCCACGTTCTCGACCGCCGATATCGCGGCAATCAGCGCGAAGGCGGTCGGCGCCCTTTCTTCGACGCTGATCTCCGGCCTGGCGACCGACCAGATCGCTGCCCTGACCACCCTGCAGGTGGCATCGATGAGCGCCCAGCAGGTCAAGTCTCTGACGTCGGACCAGGTGGAGGTGCTGAACCCGTCACAGATCCGCACGCTGACGGGCCTGCAGCTTGCGGCGCTGAGCAGCGACAATCTCGCCGGCCTTTCGACGAGCCAGATTGCCGCGATCAATGCCAAGGCGGTTCCCTCGCTGACCTCCGGCCAGATCGCTGCCCTGTCGACGCAGCAGGCCGAAGCGCTGACGGCGTCGCAGGTGGCGGCCCTGTCGCCGAAACAGCTGGCGCTGTTTTCCGCCGACGGCATCGCCACCTTCTCGACCGCCGACATCGCCGCGATTTCCGCACGGGCGATCGGTGGGCTCGCGAACCTCACCATCGCGCTGCTGTCGAGCGGCCAGCTTGCAGCTCTCACCTCCGCCCAGATCGGTGCGCTTAGCAGCAGCCAGCTCGGCTCGTTCGGCAGCAGCCAGATCGGCGCGTTGACGACGGCGCAGCTGAAGGGCCTCGCCTCTGCGCAGCTGGCAGCGATCACCACCGAGCAGATCGCAGCGCTCTCGACCGATCAGGTGGCGGCCCTCAGCGCCAAGGCCATACTCGGCCTCACCTCTCTGCAGCTTGCCTCGCTGTCCACCAACCAGGCAGAGGCGCTGACCTCCGCGCAGGTGGCGGCGCTGACCTCCAAGCAGCTTTCCGCCCTCACCCCGGCTGCCCTTGAGACCTTCTCGACCGCCGATGTTGCCGCCATCGCTGCCAAGGCAATCTCCGGCCTGCCGACCGAAACGCTGGCGGCGCTGACGCTCGAGCAGGTATCGGCACTGACGACGGCGCAGATCGCGGCGTTGAAGACCAGCCAGATGGCAGCGCTCGCCCCGTCGCAGATCGAAACCTTCAGCACCGGCCAGATCCGCGCGCTGGCGTCGTCGCAGCTTGCAGCCCTGTCGACCGACAGCGTCGCCGCATTGAATGCGGACCAGTTCGCCGCACTCACCGCCAAGGCCATTCCCGGCCTCAGCACGATGCAGATGGCTATCCTGACGCTCGACCAGATCGAGGCACTGTCCAGCGCCCAGATCGCCACGCTCACCGCCGCGCAGATGGCCTCGCTGACCTCGGACGGGCTGGAGACGTTCACGACATCGGAAATCGCGGCCATCAATACCCGGGCGCTGGGCGGGCTTGCGTCGACGACGCTTGCGGCGCTCGGTCTCGAACAGCTTTCGGCACTGACGGCGGGCCAACTTGCTGTGCTGAAGACGGACCAGATCGGCGCGCTTGGCGTCGGGCAGATCGGTGCGCTGACGACCGCTCAGGTGAAGGCCCTGACGGCAACCCAGCTGGCGGCGCTCGGCACGGCTGCAATTGCTGCCCTGTCGGTTGACCAGATCGCCGCGCTCAACACCCGGGCCATCTCCGGCCTGACGACGACGCAGCTTGCCGCGTTCAATGCCGACCAGGCGGAAGCCTTCCTCGCCTCGCAGGTCGCGGGTCTCACCGCCACCCAGATTGCCGCCCTTCCAACCGATGCGCTGGCAACCTTCTCGACGGGCGACATTGCGGCTATCACGGCGGCCGCCATCGCCGGCCTGTCAAGCGATGGCATTGCGGCGCTCAGCCAGGACCAGTTCGCAGCCCTCACCACGGCGCAGGTCGCTTCGATGAAGTCATCGCAGATCGCTGCGCTGAACCCCTCGCAGATCCTGTCGCTGACCTCCGCCCAACTGCGTGCGCTTTCGGCGGCGCAGGTCGGTGCCGTCGCGACAGCAAGCCTTGCGGGCCTGTCGCCGGACCAGATCGCGCTGCTGACCGCAAAGGCTGCGGCCGGGCTGACGACGGCGCACATCGCCGCGCTCACTCTGGAACAGGCGGAAGCGCTCACGCCGTCCCAGGTCGCCGCGCTGAGTTCGGCTCAGATTGCCGCCTTCAGCAACCAGAACCTTTCAGCGTTTTCCGCCGAGGACGTGGCCGCCATCGGCGCGAATGCGATCGCGGGCCTGCCGACGAGTACGCTTGCCGGCATCGGCACCGAACAGATCGCGGCGCTGACCTCCGGTCAGCTTGCCGGGCTGCAGTCAGGCCACATCGCCAGCCTGACCTCGTCGCAGATCGCCAGCCTGTCGACGGCGCAGATCCGGGCACTTGGCGCGACCCAGATCTCGGGCCTGGAGACCAGCCAGCTTACCGGCCTCAGCGGCGACCAGATCGGCGCGCTCGGTGTGAAGGCGGTTGCGGCGCTCTCCTCGACGCAGCTTTCGGCACTCTCGACGCTCCAGTTCGACAACCTGTCGACCGGGCAGCTTGCGGCACTGACGTCAGCCCAGGTCTCAGCCCTGTCGAGTGACGCGATCGCCACCTTCTCGACCGCCGATATCGCCGCACTTTCGGCAGCCGCCATTTCGGGCCTGGCCAGCGACGCACTTGGCACTCTGAACGCCGAACGCATCGCAGCGCTCACCGCAGCGCAGATCGGCGGACTGTCCGGCAGCCAGATCAGCCAGCTTTCCGCAGCGCAGATCGGCGCCATGAGTTCTTCGCAGATCGCTGCGTTCAATCCGGTGCAGGCGGCGGGACTTGGCCCAACCGTGCTCGCCAGTCTGTCGCCCGAGCAGGTCGGAGCGCTATCGGCGAAATCCATTGCCGCATTGACCTCGGACCAGGTCGGGGCGCTCTCCCCGTCGCAGTTCGATGGCCTTGCCGCCAGTCAGATCGGCGCACTGTCTGCCAGTCAGATTGCCGCACTCGGCACGCAGGTGCTGGAAGCGTTGACTTCGGCCGACATCGCCGCGATCAGCGCCGCCGCTGTGGCAGGGCTGGCGAGCACGACGATCAGCCAGCTTTCGGGCGAACAGGTGGCGGCATTGACGCCTGACCAGGTAACCAAGCTGAGCTACTTCCAGCTGACGGCGATGAGTTCGA
Source organism: Rhizobium sp. SAFR-030 (assembly GCF_059415005.1). Taxonomy (NCBI): domain Bacteria; kingdom Pseudomonadati; phylum Pseudomonadota; class Alphaproteobacteria; order Hyphomicrobiales; family Rhizobiaceae; genus Rhizobium; species Rhizobium sp. SAFR-030. The sequence goes on from NZ_JBPFDO010000002.1 coordinate 536,904, forward strand.
CGCAGCTTTCTGCGATGACCACCAGCCAGGTCGGCGTGTTCAACGCGCTGCAACTGGCGGCTCTCGGCACCGCCAAGATCTCGGCACTGGAGACGGCACAGATTGCCGCAATCAGCACCAAGGCGATCGTCGGGCTGACGACCGCGCAGATCGGCGCCCTGTCCACCGCCCAGGCCGAGGCGCTGACGCCGGCGCAGGTCGCAGCCCTGAGTTCTGCTCAAATCGCCGCCCTCAGCACGCAGGAACTCGGGACCTTCTCGGCGGCCGACATCGCCGCGATCAACACCGCGGCGCTCACCGGCCTGTCGACCTCCGATCTCCTGTCGCTGAGCAGCGACCAGTTGCTGGCCTTCACCTCGCCGCAGATCGACGCATTGAACGCCGACCAGGTGGTGGCGATCATTTCGGCCTACCAGGCGTTCTGATCGCAGCGACGGGCGGGTACCCGGTCGGTTCAGATCGCCGTCTTGCGGGCGTTGTCCATGTACAGCGCCCGCAGCCGGCGGACGATCGGCCCCGGCTTCCCATCGCCGACCGGCTGTCCGTCGATATTGGTGATCGGCACCACGAAGTTGGAAGCGCTGGTCAGGCAGGCCTCGACCGCGGTGTGCGCTTCCTCCACAGAGAACGGCCGCTCTTCGAGGATCATGCCGGCCTCCTTGGCCAGTTGCAGGACGGCAAGCCGGGTGCAGCCTGGCAGCGTCGCGTTCGAAGACCCCCGCGTGACGATGCGGCCATCGCTCGTGACGATATAAGCTGTCGACGAGGCGCCCTCGGTGATGAAGCCGTCCTCGACCATCCACGCTTCGTCGAACCCTTCCGCCTTGGCAGTACGCTTGGCGAGCACCTGCGGTAGCAGGCAGACGGACTTGATGTCGCGCCGTTCCCAGCGCTGGTCGGGGACGATCTTGACCTTCAGCCCTTTTTCGACCGCCGCCACATGCTCAAGAGTTCTGGCCTGGGTGAACAGCAGCAGCGTCGGCTGGAGATCCTCGGAGAACAGGAAATTCCGGTCCTCGGCGCCGCGGGTGTATTGCAGGTAGACGACGCCTTCGGTCAGCCCGTTGCGTTCGATCAACTGCTTTTCGATGGCGACGATCTCGTCCGTCGACACCGGCAGGAAGCCGCCGATCTCGCCGACGCTGCGCTCCAGCCGCGCCATGTGAAGGGCACTGTCGATCAGCCTGCCTTCAAGCACGGCGGTGACTTCGTAGATGCCGTCGCCGAACAGGAAGCCGCGGTCGAAGATCGACAGACGCGCCTCGTTCTCCGGCAGAAAGGCGCCGTTCAGGTAGACTGTGCGGAGGGTCGGGCTGGACATGAATGCTCCTGGATGTGGGATCGGTTATGGGCGCTCGGTGGCAGGCGCAGGGCCTTCACCAGGCTCGACTTGCCGGTTGCGGCATTGAAGCCATGGGTGTCTTCGGCCATCGTCAGCGAGTTGAGGATCGCCTCTTCTGTCGCCTCGATGGCGGCCTCGAACAGCGGCGAGACGATGTCGTTCGATAGCGACGGGATTGTCATGACGGCCTTGCGGCGCTCCGGCGTGCGGCGAACCTCTTCGGCCGTCGAAAAGGCCAGCGCATAGTCGCCGGAGCCGTTGCTGAGGGCGGCACCGGTGCGGGCGAGCCCGCCGAATGCGCGGCTGGCAAGCCGCTTCAGATTGCGCGGGCAGAGCGGCGCATCGGTTGCCAGGATGATGACGATGGAGCCGTCGCGGTCGTGCTCCGCCAAGTCGTCGACATGTCGTCCGGCAACCGTCAGTCGGCCGCCGTAGTTCGACTGCACAAGCACGCCGAGCGTGAAGCTGTGCCCGGCGACCGGCACGATGCGGGAAGACGTGCCGATGCCGCCCTTCAGGCCAAAGGCGACGGTCCCGGTTCCGGCTCCGACCGCACCTTCGTCGACCGGGCCGGATGTTGCGACCTCGATCGCCTGGCGCATCTCGTCGATGCTCGGGCGTGGCTGGCGGATGTCGTTCAGCCGGGAATCGTTGGTTTCGCCGACAACGGCGTTCAGTGAGACGACACGCTCGTTCCCGGGTTGGTCCAGCGTGTAGCGGTTGATGGCCTCGATGGCCCGGCCGACGGCGAGCGTGTTGGTCAGCAGGATCGGCGTCTCGATCTCGCCAAGTTCCTCGATCTGCGTGGCGCCGGCGAACTTGCCGAAGCCGTTGAATACGGACAAGCCCGCCGGCACCTTGTCCTGGAACAGGTTGCCGCCATGCGGCAGGACCGCGGTGACGCCGGTGCGGGTGCGCTCGCCTTCGACGCACGTGACATGACCGACTGTCACGCCCGCCACGTCGGTGATGGCGTTCAACGGTCCGGTCTTGAAGCGGCCGATGGAAATGCCGAGTGCGCGGGCGCGTTTAGCTGGCTGGTTTGTCATCGTCGCGGTCACCTCGTCTGATGCGGCGACACTAACGCGACGACCGGACGAGCGGCAGCAGAAAAACGGAATAGTTTCAGACCGCGTTTGCAACGGCGCGCGGTCGCTCTCCGGTTTCGGGAAGAACCTGCCACTCGCCGAGAAGCGTCTTCAGCGCCATCCGGTCCGCCTCGTCCAACTGCGGCAGGCCCGGGACACGCACCGGCCCGACATCGAGACCGCACATTGTCACAGCTTCCTTGACGACGGTGACGTTGGCGCCGTTTCGGAACTTGGTGCGCATCCGCTCGAACGGTTCGATGCGTGCGACGATGGCGCGGGCCGCGTCAAAATCGCCGGCATCGAGCGCCGAGAGCACTGCGAGCGAGAACTGCGGCGCGACGTTGACGAGACCCGAGGTGAAGCCTCGGGCGCCGACCGCGGCGAAGGCCGGTGCCCAGCTTTCGGCAAGCCCGCAGACGAAGATCGCGCCGTCCGGATCAGCCGCCTGGATGGACCGCGACAACAGCATCAGGTCGGTGGTCGCGAACTTGATGCCGGCGATGTTGGGATGATCGGCAAGTCTCACCATGTCCTCGACTGAAAAGCCGTCAGCCCGAACATAGGCGACGAGCGGCAGCGGCGTTGCATCCGCAAGATTGCGGAAATAATCGATCTGCGCCTGCGGGGCGGCAAACGGATCGACCGGCTGATGCGACATCACAGCGGATGCCCCCATCGAATGCGCCTGCGTCGCCATCGCCACGGCCTCGCGCTGCGAACGCCCGATCGCCGCAGTCACCGGCGACCGTCCATCGACGCCCGACACGGCTGCCTCGTAGACCTTCAGGATCTCGTCCGGGGTCAGTGCATAGAACTCGCCGGTGTTGCCGGCCGCCACGATGTTGTGGATCCCGGCATCGGCGACCTTCGCATAGACCTCTGCCGTCATGGCAGTATCGACCTCGCCGTCCCGGCCATAAGCGGTCACCGGAACGCCCGAGACGCCCTTCAGCGCAGTGCGGATAAACTTCATGGTCATGGTGTTGATCCCTTTGCTGCCGGATAGCGTCAGATGGCGAAGCGCGTCACGGGCACGCCCGGCACGTCGACATCGAAGGCGAGAATGCTGCCGTGCTCCTCGACGCCGTCGACGGTGCGCGACAGGGTCGAGAGGTAGAGTGTCTTCAGGTCGGGGCCGCCGAAGCAGGGCATGGTGGGGCCGGACACGGGCATCTGGTAGACCTCGATGATCTCGCCCTCCGGCGACAGGCGGTTGAGCTTGCCGTCCAGCACGCCGGCGCTCCAGTAGAAGCCGTCCACGTCGGTGGCGCCGCCGTCCGGGCGTCCCTCGAGATTGGTGAAATCGGTCAGCCGGCGCGGCGGGCCGAGCGCGCCGCTCTCGGGCACGAACGAGAAGGACTGGAGGAACTGGCCGCTGCTGTCGGAATGGAACATCGTTTTGCCGTCGGCGCTCCAGGCGAGACCATTCGACGTCTTGAGGCCGTCGAGGATCTGGCTGAACGAGCCATCCGGCGCGACCCGGTAGAGCCTTGCATTGCCGGTCTGCGGCACGGCCTCGTCGCGGGTGCCGACCCAGAAATGTCCATCGGGGCCGACCTTGCCGTCGTTGAGGCGACTGTCCGGACGTCCGCCATCCGGATCGCAGAGGAATTCAAGCGTGCCGGTCTTCGGATCGAGAAGATGGACGCCGGTTTGCAGAGCAACGGCGATCCGCCCGCTTTCGCACAGCGCAAGGCAGCCGATGAGCGCCGGCATGTCGAAGCGCGACAGGCGGCCGTCCGCATGCAGGCAAAACGCAGCCGGCGCCAGGATATCGACGAACCACAGATCGCCGGTTCGATCGTCCCAAGTCGGCGATTCCCCGACCTTGAGCGGCGTATCGATAACATGGCGTGCTTTCGGATGAACAATGCGTGGCGCTGGCATGCGATCTCCTTCCCTGTGACGGCTTGTTCGGCGCGATCAAGGCACCTTCCGCCGTCAGCTTCTGTCAACGCTCAGATGCCCTGGAACATCCGTGCCCTGGCGTTCAGCACATGCGCCTTCATCGCCGCATGGGCGCCTGCCTCGTCGCGCGCGAAGATCGCCGAGACGATCGCCGCATGCTCATCCTGTACGGCGCGCACATGGGCGGCGGTGCGCTTCAGGCTGAGGCTGCGCGTCACCGCCATGCCGATGGCGATGTGCGGCTTGAACCATTCGCGCGCCAATGTGTGGAACTGGTTGCCGGTGGCGAGCGCCACCGCATCATGCAGCGCCAGATCCTCGTCGGTCCCGAGGTCGTTGCGCTGCAGACACTGTTCCAGCGCCTCGAACATAGCCTCGATGCGCGTCCGGTCCTGCGGCTGCCAGTTGCGCGCCGCCAGTTGCGCCGCCTCCGCCTCCAGCCCGGCACGGAACTCGAAGAACCGCTGGACATCGGCAAGCGACCCGACAGGAACGTCGCTCAGAACCGAGACGTCGGGCCGCTGGCGAACATACGATCCGGAGCCCTTGCGCGAGACGATCAGCTGGTCGGTGCGCAACCGCTCCAGCGCCTCACGCACCACCGGGCGCGAGGCGCCGAGCATGGTCGCAAGATTGATTTCCGACGGCAACCGCTCGTTGACGGCAAAACGGCCGTCGGCAATCATCCCGACGATCTTCTCGTAGATAATGTCGCTGAGGCGTGTCTCGTTACGCTGAGACGCGATCAGCTCAGGCTTGTTCATTGTCGACCCTTGTTCATCACGATCTCCCATAGCGCGCGACCCGAATGATCCTGCCGTCGGGACCGTCCTCTCCCAGGCGTCGCTGCGCTCAGAACTAGTGTTGCTGTAAAAATCTGTCAATACTTGTCATGATCTGAAAAGCATCCTATGGTTCCTCAGCTGGCCTTTGGAGGGGCCGGTTGCGGCATCTGCTTGGGAGAGCAGCGGGCGAAAGCCCCGCCGGTGCCATCGATCTTTGGGAGGAGATGTCTGATGCAGGATGGGAACAAGCAATCGGGTGTAAGCCGTCGTACGGTTCTCGCCGGCATGGGGGCTGCCGCGGCAATGTCGCTTGCGCCGTATGGGGCGAGAGCGGCCGGCGGCAAGGAGGCGCCGCAGCTGGCGGCGCTGGTCAAGGACGGGAAGCTTCCGCCGCTCGCCGAGCGTCTGCCGCCGAAGCCGATGGTGGTCACGCCGCTTGAAAAGGTCGGCACCTATGGCGGGACGCTGCGGCGCGGTCTGCGCGGTTCGTCCGACCACAACGGTATCCTGCGGCTGGTCGGCAACCAGGGCCTCGTGCGCTGGAACATGGATTTCACCGAGGTGCTGCCCAATCTCGCAGAACGCTGGGAGGTCAGCGATGACGCAACGCAGTTCACCTTTCACCTGATCCCCGGCATCCGCTGGTCAGACGGTCATCCTTTCACCGCAGACGACGTGGTCTTCGCCATCGAGGACGTCGTCAAGAACACCGAACTGTACAGCGCAACGCCTGCCCAGCTGGCCGTCGCCGGCAAGCCGGTGGTCGTCGAGAAGATCGACGACAGCACGGTGAAGTTCACCTTCGCTGCAGCCAATGCGCTCTATCTGGAAAACCTGGCGACACCGCTCGGCCAGCACCCGACGCTGTTTGCCAAGCACTACTGCATGAAGTTCCTGCCGAAATACAATGCCGGCCTCGACGCCGAGGTGAAGGCGGCCGGCGTATCAAGCTGGACGGAACTCTTCCGCGCCAAGTGCGGCGACATAGAGATCCCGTCGCGCTGGTCGAACGCCGAAAAGCCGGTGCTCGACCCGTGGGTGGTCAAGGAACCCTATTCCGGCGGCGCGACCCGCGTGGTGATGGAGCGCAACCCGTTCTTCTGGCAGGTGGACACCGCAGGCAACCAGCTGCCCTACATCGACGAGCTGAACTTCGGCATCAGCCAGGATGTCGAATCGCTGATGCTCAACGTCATTTCCGGCAAGATCGACATCCAGGAGCGCCATATCAGCGTTCTCGCCAACAAGCCGACGCTGTCGCAGAACATGAAGAAGGGCGACTACCGGCTGCTGTCGCTGGTGCCGTCGGCGGCACAGCAGTGCCAGATCTATCTCAACATCACCCACAAGGACCCGGCGATCCGCAAGATGTTCGCCGACAAGTCGTTCCGCCAGGCGCTTTCGCTCGGCATGAACCGACAGGAAATCATCGACATCGTCTATTTTGGCCAGAGCGAGCCCTACCAGGCCGGTCCCCGACCGACCCATCCCTGGTACAACGAGAAGCTCGGCCGGCAGTTCACCGAGTTCAATCCCGAGCAGGCAAACAGCATGCTCGACAAGATCGGCCTCGACAAGAAGGGCTCGAACGGCATTCGCCTGCGGCCGGACGGGCAGCCGGTATTCTTCTCCATCGACGTCATTCCGACGCTCTATCCGGATCTTGTCGATACGCTGGAACTGGTGAAGTCGCACTGGGCGGCGATCGGCGTCGACATCAAGGTCAACACCATCGAGCGCGCCCTCTATTATACGCGCGGCGATGATAACGCCCATGACGCGGCCGTCTGGCCCGGTCCGGGCGGCCTCGATCCGATGCTCGACCCGCGCGATTTCTTTGCTTTCCATCCGCAGGGCTCGCGCTACGCAATTCCGTGGACGCTCTGGTACACATCCAACGGCGCCAAGGGTGAAGAACCGCCGGAAAGCCAGAAGCAGCGCTTCAAGCTGTTCGACGAGGCGCGCTCGACGGCCGACCTCGAAAAGCGTGGCGCCTTCATGAAGCAGTTGTTCGACATCACCGCGGAAGAATTCGAAACCATTGGCGTCTGCCTGGCCGTCGGCGGTTTCGGCATCATCCGCAACAATCTTCGCAACGTGCCGGAGAAGGAACCGGACAGCTGGTCCTGGCCGAACCCCGGCCCTGCCCTGCCGCAGCAGTTCACTTTCACAAGCTGACTCGGCACAAACTGCCCGGACACACTGTCCGGGCAGAAGCCGCCCTGAAGAGCCGACGCCGCCACACACCGCGGCGCCTCGTCAATGCCGGAAATGGGATCCACCCTCGCAGGCGCTCTGCGACGGCGCTCCATCCCGGCCCTTGTCTCAGAGTGCCTTCTCATGCTGAAATTCCTCATCAAACGCCTGCTGTGGATGATCCCGTCCCTCTTTGCCGTCAGCTTTCTCGCCTTCGTGCTCATCCAGCTGCCGCCGGGCGATTATGTCACCACCTACATTGCGACGCTGGCCGCCTCCAACGAGATCATCGACCAGAACACGGCCGCCCAGTTGCGAGAGCGGTTCGGGCTCGGCGATCCGCTCGCCGTCCAGTACGTGAAGTGGATCTGGGGCATTGTCACCCGCGGCGATTTCGGCATTTCCTTTGAATGGCAGCAACCGGTCTCCGGGCTGATCTGGGAGCGCATGGCGCTGACGCTGGTGCTCGCAATCGCCAGCCTTCTCGCCACCTGGGCGATCGCCTTGCCGATCGGCGTGTTTTCGGCAGTCCGCAAATACTCGATCGGCGACTACGCCTTCACCGCCTTCAGCTTCTTCGGCCTCTCGGTTCCCTCGTTCCTGCTGGCGCTGGTGCTGATGTACATTGCCGCCGTCGAATTCGGCCAGGACGTCGGCGGACTTTTCTCGCCGGAATATGAGACAGCCTCCTGGAGCATCGGCAAGATGGTGGACCTGATGGCCCACATCTGGCTGCCGGTGATCATCCTTGCCGTCTCGTCGACCGCCAGCCTCATCCGCGTCATGCGCGCCAACATGCTGGACGAGCTGCCGAAGCCCTATGTCACCACTGCGCGGGCAAAGGGACTGTCCGAGTTCAGGCTGCTCACCAAGTACCCGATGCGCATTGCCCTCAACCCGTTCATCTCCACCATCGCCTGGCTGCTGCCGAACCTGATCTCCGGCTCGGTGGTGGTCGCCATCGTCCTCAACCTGCCGACTGCAGCGCCCCTGCTTCTCCAGTCACTGATGGCGCAGGACATGTACCTGGCCGGCGCATTCGTGCTTCTGATCTGCGCCCTCACCCTCGTCGGATCCCTGATCAGCGACATTCTGCTGGCGCTGGTCGATCCGCGAATCCGTCTCGAATAGGAGGGCATCATGGTCGATATAGCCGCCGTCAACGTGCAGCCGGACCGTGCCGCCGTCGCCTCGCAGTGGCAGCTGATCTGGTGGGCATTCAAGCGCCACCGGCTGGCGATGATCGCCCTCTTCGTGACCATCGCCATGTATGTCGTGGCGCTGGTTCCGGGCTTCTTCGCCATCAACGATCCGGTGCTGCAGAACGCCCGGGCGACCTTCTATCCGCCGCAGCGGGTGCATCTCTTCGACACGTCCAACGGATTTTCGCTCGGCCTCCACTACTACGCGATGAAGCTGACCCGCGATCCGGAAACGCTTGCCGCCATCTTCGCCGAGGATACGTCGAAGCCGATCCCGATCCAGCTGTTCGGCCGCGGCTACCAGTATTCGGTGCTCGGCCTGTTCGACACCAATATCCACCTGATCGCCTCGACGGATCCGACCAAGCCGCTCTTCCTGTTCGGCGCCGATCGCCTTGGCCGCGACGTCTACAGCCGCGTCGTCCAGGGGGCGCAGATCTCGCTGTCGATCGGCCTCGTCGGCGTATTCATCTCGCTGCTGCTCGGCGTCATCCTCGGCGGCATTTCCGGCTATTACGGCGGACGCATCGATTTCATCATGCAGCGGGTCATCGATTTCGTCCTGTCGCTGCCGACGATCCCGATCTGGCTGGCGATGGCCGCCGCCCTTCCGCAGGGCTGGCCGGCCGCGCTCCAGTACATGATGATCACCATCATCCTGTCGCTGACCGGCTGGGCGCAGCTTGCCCGCGTCGTGCGCGGCCGGTTCCTGTCGCTGCGCACCGAAGAATTCGTCGCCGCCGCCCGTCTCGACGGGGTGTCGGAAGGGCGCATCATCTTCCGCCACATGCTGCCGAGCTTTTCCAGCCACATCATTGCTTCAATGACGCTTGCCGTGCCGGCGATGATCCTGGCCGAAACTTCTCTGTCCTTCCTCGGGCTTGGACTACAGCCGCCGACCATCTCCTGGGGCGTGCTGCTGCGCGAGGCTCAGAACATCCGCTCGATTGCGACGGCTCCCTGGCTGTTCATGCCGGGTGCCGCCGTCGTCGTCGCCGTCATGGCGCTCAACCTTCTCGGCGACGGCCTGCGCGATGCAGCCGATCCCTACAATAAGTGAGGGCGGATGATGTCTGAAATCGTTCCCATGACACCCCGCAAGCCGCTGCTCGACGTCCGCAACCTGGTGACGGAATTCCAGCTGCGCACCGGCGTCTTCCGCGCCGTCAACGATTTGTCCTTCTCTATCGAGACCGGCAAGACGCTCTGCGTCGTCGGCGAAAGCGGCTCCGGCAAATCGGTGACAGCCCGCTCGATCCTGCAGATCGTCGACAGCCCCGGCGAGATCGCTTCGGGCTCGATCGTCCTCAACACCGCCGATGGCAAGTCGGTGGACCTTGCCAGGCTGCATCCGCGCTCCAAGGCGATCCGCGACATCCGCGGCCGCGACATCGCGATGATCTTCCAGGAGCCGATGTCGTCGCTGTCGCCGGTGCACACGGTCGGCGACCAGATCACCGAAGTGCTCCGGCTGCACATGAAGATGACGAAGGCGCAGGCGCGCGCGGAGGCGATCAGCCTGCTACGCCAAGTCGAGATCCCCAATCCCGAGCAGGCGATCGACCGCTATGCCTTCCAGTATTCCGGTGGCATGCGGCAGCGGGCGATGATCGCCATGGCGCTCGCCTGCAAGCCGCAGCTCTTGATCGCCGACGAACCGACAACGGCGCTCGACGTGACGACGCAGGCGGAAATCCTCGACCTCATCAAGCGGCTGCAGACATCCTTCGGCATGGCGGTTCTGTTCATCACCCACGATATGGGCGTGGTGGCACAGATCGCCGACGAGGTGCTGGTCATGCATCACGGCGTTGCCAAGGAATACGGCCCTGTCGAGCAGATCTTCCATGCGCCGCAGGATCCCTATACGAAGATGCTGATCGGCTCGGTTCTGAAGCTGGAGCAGAAGGCAGAGATTCGGCTGGCCCGCCCGCCGCTGGACCTTGCCGCAAAGCCGATCCTCGAGGTGCGAAACCTGTCGCAGCATTTCGGCACGCTGAAAGCGGTCGATGACGTCTCGATCTCGTTGCTGCCGGGCGAAACGCTCGGCATCGTCGGCGAAAGCGGGTCCGGCAAGACCACCATGGGCCGCGCCATCATGCGGCTCTACGATCCGACCGGCGGCGAGATGCTTTACCGCAAAGCCGACGGCACGGTGGTCGACCTGGCACGGCTGGAGGGCTCGGCACTGAAGGCGGCGCGGCGCGAGCTGCGCATGGTCTTCCAGGATCCGTTCGGCTCCCTCAACCCGCGCATGACTGTCGCCCAGGTGATCGGCGAACCGCTGCTGGTGAACGGCGTCGCGCGTGGCAAGCAGCTCGACGAGCGCGTCTGCCACCTGATGGAGCAGGTCGGTCTCGATCCGAGCGGCCGCGAACGCTACCCGCACGCGTTTTCCGGCGGCCAGCGCCAGCGCATCGGCATCGCCCGCGCCATCACGCTGAAGCCGCGCATCATTGTCGCCGACGAGGCGACATCGGCGCTCGACGTCTCGGTACGTTTCCAGGTGCTCGACCTCCTGATGCGGCTGCAGGACGAGCTCGGGCTCGCCTACATCTTCATCAGCCATGACATCGGCGTCATCCGCTACATGTGCGACCGCGTCGGCGTCATGTATCGCGGCAAGCTGGTCGAGGTGGGCGATGCGGAGAAGGTCTGCAACGCGCCCGACCACCCCTACACCCAGGCGCTGCTCTCGGCGATCCCGCGGCCGGATCCGCGCGACCGCGACCGTTCACGCCGGTTCCGCTATGTCGAGCCGGTGCACCCCTCCCCACACGTCACCACCATGATGAGCCACTGAGGATATTTCGACCATGAAGATCGATCGCATGCGCGTCTTCGTGACGCGCGACAAGGACCGTCCACGCGTTATCGTCGCACTGGACACCGATGATGGACTGACCGGCTGGGGCGAGTGCTACAATCACGGGCCCGACCTCGCGCTACCGCCGCTGCTCGACTACCTCTACGGCTTCATTTCCGGCCAGGATCCGACGCGGGTCGAATATCTCGTCAACCTGCTGATCCAGCAGAGCCGCTTCCCGCCTGGCGCCATGGGTCTCTCGGCCATCTCGGCGATCGATCACTGCCTGTGGGATCTGGCGGCCAAGGCGCTGAACGTGCCGGTCTACAAGCTTCTCGGCGGCGCCGTGCGCGATCGCATCAAGGTCTATGCGGGTGTTTACACCGCTCCGGACGCGCCGGCGGCGCGCGACGAGTTCGACCGGCTGAACGAGGGCTGGGGTTTTACCGCCTTCAAGCTCAGCCCTTGGCGGATCGACCTGCACGCCAACCGGTGGGGCGAAGTCGTGCGCGCTTCTGCGGACTACTTCCGGTCGCTGCGAGAAACCATCCGCAACGATTACGACATCGCTTTCGACGCGCATGCGAAGATCTTCGAGCCGGCCGCTGCAAGACAGCTCGGCAATGCGTTGGCGCCCTACGATCCGCTGTTCTTCGAGGAGCCGCTGAGGCCGGAAAACATCGAGGCCTGGGGCGACCTGAAGCAGGGGCTGAACTGCACGCTGGCCACCGGCGAATCCCTCTACAGTCGCTTCGAATTCCTGCGGCTTCTGCAGGTGAAGGGTGCCGATTTGATCCAGCCGGACATCTGCGTCGTCGGCGGCATCACCGAAATGCGCAGGATCGCCACCATTGCCGAAGCCTTCTTCGTGCCGATCGCGCCGCACAACCCGATGGGACCGCTGGCGACCGCCGTCAATGTGCATTTCGCCGCCGCCACTCAGAGCTTCAAGATTCTCGAATACCGGCTGCCGAAGGGACCGGTCTATGTCTATGGCGGCACGCAGGTGGAGAGCCGAGAGGACGAGGCGCGCTACGTCGCCGATCCCTACCTGCCGAAGGATGGCTATCTGGAACTTCGGCCGGATCGCCCGGGCTGGGGCGTCGAGATGGACGAGAAGGCGATGTCCGAGGATGGCTACATTCACTGGCAGCGTAGGGTTCCCAAGCGGCCCGACGGGTCCTATGCGTTTGCCTGACATCACCATCGGTGCGGGAGCGATGAGCGCTTCGTTTCGTCCCGATGCCGGCGGGCGGATGAGCCGTCTGACGCACCGGGTGTTCGGCGAGATCCTGGTGCCGATGGCTGATGGGTCTTTCGATCCTTACGATTGGCCGAAAGCCGGCGCCTATCCGCTGTTTCCGTTTCACAGCCGGATCCGCGGCGGACTGGTGCATCACGAGGGGCGAGTATTGCAGCTTGCGGCCCATCCGGCGCTTTCCCCCGACGTCATGCATGGCCCCGCCCATCGGCGGCCGTGGCAGGTGATCGACCACGCCCGCGACCGGCTGTCGATGCGGCTCGACTACTGTGCGGATGCCGACTGGCCGTTCGACTTCCGGGCGGAGCAGGAGTTTCGTGTCCGTGAGGGCTCGCTGACCATTGAGCTGCGTCTCGTCAATATCGGTGCGCTTCCCATGCCGGGCGGGCTCGGCTGGCATCCCTATTTCGCTTCCGGACTGCGACAGACAGCGACGAGCGATGCCGCGTTGTCCTATCCGCTCGATCCGTTGAACCTGCCGACCGGGGAGCCAGCCGTGCACCGACAGCCCGGCCCCCTGCCCGAGCATGCCGGTTATACGATCCATCTGCGCGACTGGTCATCCGCGAGCCTGACGCTGGACGGCGGAGCGGTGGTAACGATTGGCGCAGGTCCGACCCTGCCGCATCTGGCCGTGCACCGGATGCCGACCTACCTCTGCCTGGAGCCGGTATCTCACCGTGCCGGCGCGCTTGGTTCACCCGGTGAAGCGCTGGCCGAGGATGTTATCGCCTCGATTGCTCCAGGCGAATATTTGGATGCGCTAATTCAAGTCGAAATTGCGGAAGCCTGAACGCTTCTTCGGTTGATCCTGCCGGTTGCATATTCGCGTCAAGGATGAGCGAGCTTTTCCGGCGGCCACACGTCTCGGGAGAACCCTGATTTACTGCCTGCTGCTTGCCGCTGATTCTAGAGTTTCGGCGTAAGTCATGAGTTTATTTACGCTCTCCTGATATCTGTCTCGGCAACGGGCGCGGCGACCTTAGAGGCCGCGGAAACTGGCCTTTCAGGAGCCTTGGGTGAACAAATTCCGCATTGCCGAAGCTTCAAACGCGGCCGTCGCGCCCTCTGCCGATGTTCTGCTGATCGAAGACTCGGTGGCGCTGTCGCTGCTCTTGAAGCGACGTATCGAGGCAGAAACCAATGCGACGGTTCACCTGTGCACCAGCTTCGCCGAAGCCGAGCGGGCACTCGACAATGGTCAGTTCACGCTTGCGCTCACCGGCCACAACCTACCGGATGCCGCAGACGGCGAGATCCTCGAACTGCTGACGGATCGCGACGTGCCGACCATCCTGTTCTCCGGCAGCGTCATCAATGACCTGCAGAGCAATTATGCCAAGTACCGGCTGGTCGACTACATCATCAAGGACAATCACGCGACGCTCGACGCGGCCATCGCTGCGGTCGCCAAGGTCATCGCCAACCAGATGATCTCGGTGCTTGTCGTCGACGACGCCAATGCCGCGCGCACTGACCTCGTCGGCTTCCTGCAGCGGCAGAACTTTCGCATCTACGAGGCGGTCACCGGCCAGCAGGCCCTACAGTGCCTGATCGACGAGCCGTCGATCGAACTCGTCATCACCGACTACTACATGCCCGACATGGACGGCTACGAACTGACCAAGCGCATCCGCGCGCTGCACGGCTCGGACCGTATCCGGATCATCGGCGTGTCGGCCTCGACGGATCGCGGCCTCTCCGCGCAGTTCCTCAAGGCGGGCGCCAGCGACTTCCTCTACCGCCCCTTCGTTCCGGAAGAACTGCAGTGCCGCGTCAACAACAATGTCGAGACGCTGGTGCAGCTGAAGCGGCTGCGCCATCTGGCCGAGCGCGACCCGCTAACATCCCTCTATAACCGTCGGGCCTTCTTTGAGCGGGCGGAGAAGCATCTGCGGATCTTCAGCGTCTCCGAGATTGCCGGCGCGATCGCAATTCTCGACATCGACCACTTCAAGCGCATCAACGACAATTTCGGCCACGAGACCGGCGACAGCGTGCTGCGCCAGGTGGCCGAGATGCTGCTGCGCGCCGCCCAGCAGTACAAGCTGGTCGCCGCTCGCCTGGGAGGCGAGGAGTTCGCGCTTTTCCTGCCAGGGATGAGTATCGAGGACGCGCAGGAACTGTGCAACTGCCTGCTGGAGGACCTGCGTAGGCAGGCTTTCGCCGCGAACGGGCGGCCGCTCCAGGTGACCGCGTCGATCGGCCTTGCCAGCCTCTACCGCAACGAGACGCTCGACAACCAGCTGAACGCCGCGGATCAGATGCTGTATCTGGCGAAGACCGGTGGCCGCGACCGGGTGTTCAGCGAAATCGTCCTCGCGGAACTGTGAAGATCGGCGCGTGCGGTTTGGCGAGACATAAACACTAAAAGCGCACGTGTTGTCGGCGGCTCAAAACGTCCGATAATGGTATCGGGTGGGGTCGACAGCCTGGGCTGCCGAAGCTGTTGTACCATACCACAGCCGGATCCTGTGTGGATGCAGCAGGATGGAAGTTTCACCAGATTTTCTCTCGGAGTGATGAGCGCGATGCCGCCATGCCGCCATTGGCATCTGTCATCTTCGGTAAAGAGATGACGATCCGGCGGTGTCCAACTCGGTGGGTATCCTCCCCTCTTGAAGCCAGGGCAGTCCCCTGCCCTTCCCTTCCCTGCTCTTCCCTCGCCTACGTGAACTTCAGCCAAAGGCGGTGATCGACGCCAATGCTGCCTCTATGGCCAGGCCTACGGAGAGGATCTTCCGGTCCTGCATCTGCGCGCCGGCGATCATCAGTCCGGCGGGTGGTTCACCCGGCGCGTGGCACGGGACCGACAGAGCGCAGCCGTCGAGGAAGTTGATCATCGTCGGGTTGCGCAACACCAGTGCGTTGGCGGCGAAGAACGCATCGTCGTCCCCCTCCAGTGCGGCAATCGCCGGGGCGATGATCGGCACCGTCGGCATCACCAGGGCGTCGTAGCCGGCAATCTTGGCCTCCACCCGCGCCTGCCACAGGCGCCGCACCGCAAGCGTTTCGATGTAGTCGGCAGCCGTCACCTCCCTCCCCCGAAGGATGCGCACGCGCACGCGCGGGTCATACTGCTCACCAACGTCGGCGATCAGCTGTCGATGCCAGTGGTACGCTTCGGCCGCAACGAGCCCGCCCCGTGCATAGATCGTCGCCACCTCGGAGAACTCGGGCAACTCGATGTCGGTGATCACCGCACCGGCCGACGAAAGCCGGCTGAGCGCCCGATTGAACGCGGCGGACACCGCGCGATCCATGTCGGCAAGCACGACCGTCTGCGGGACCGCCAGGCGCAGGCCGGCGAGCTGTAGCTCGAATGGCGGGAGCGGCGCGTCAGCGGCGATGATCGCATCGATGGCGGCACAGCAGGCGACGCTGCGGGCAATGGGTCCGATCGAATCGAGCGAGGTCGACAGGGGCACCACGCCTTCCGCCGAGACGCGACGGGCGGTCGGCTTGAAGCCGGTCAGTCCGCACAGTGCTGCAGGAATACGGATCGAGCCGCCGGTATCGGTGCCGATGGCGGCGACTGCCATGCCATCCGAAACGGAGACGGCAGCCCCGGACGACGAGCCGCCGGGGACGCGCCCGGTCTCGCGGTCGAAGGGGTTGCGGGGTGTGCCATGATGCGGGTTGAGACCGATCCCTGAGAAAGCGAACTCGCTCATGTTGGTGGTGCCGACGATGACCGCACCGGCAGCGACCAGTCGCTTGACGACAGGAGCATCGGCGTTGGCCGCAGGCTGTCTGGCGAGCGCTGTGCTGCCGGCGGAAGTCGTTTCGCCGGCGATGTCGAACAGGTCCTTGACTGAGATCGGCAGGCCTTCCAGGACGGAGCGTCGGCGGCCGGTGCTGCGAAGGAGATCGGAGGCCTCGGCCATCGCGATTGCGCGGGTGTCGTTGCGCCGGACGAAGGCGCGGCTCCCCTCGCCCGCCGGCTCGGCGATGCGGTCTATAGCGTCGGACGCCATTTCACGGGAGGTGGCATCGCCGTGGATAAGAGCTTCGGCGGCGGCGGCAATGGTGGGTTCAGACATCGAATCGGGATCCAGACTGTCGGCGGGGTGAAGCGGGATGCTGGGATGTTTTGGCGGATCTTTCAACTGCGTTTGTCGCACGCCGCTTCCGATGGGGGTCGTCCCGGCTCGATACGCGGGCAAGAGTACAGCTGATTCCCAGCGGGGTTGACAGCTGTCAACCGGAGTCAACCTCGTCTGATGCTGAACCCACTGCTGCGTTGACATCTGTCAACGCATCCCTCTCCCTCACGCTGATGCTGGATAGCTGGGGCTGGAGAGTTGACGGCTGGCAACTCGCCGAGTTTACTGCCCAAAGACCAGCGGGAGGGGCGGCAGCATGAACAAGACGGTAGGCACCCTCGCCGAAGCGGTCGAAGGCATCCGCGATGGCGCCACCGTCATGATCGGTGGATTTGGCGGCTCAGGGGCGCCCATCGAACTCATTCACGCATTGATCGACAGGCGTCTGAAAGGCCTGACAGTCATCAACAACAACGCCGGCAACGGCCGCATCGGCATCGCAGCAATGATTGATGCCGGCATGATCGCAAAGATGATCTGTTCGTTCCCGCGCTCTTCCGATCCGCGTGCCTTCACCGAACAGTATCTGGCGGGAAACATTGAGCTCGAGCTTGTGCCGCAGGGGACGCTCGCGGAGCGCATCCGGGCGGGTGGCGCCGGTATTCCGGCATTCTACACGCCGACCGGCTACGGTACGGAGCTCGCGATTGGCAAGCCGATGGCCGAATTCGAGAGCCGGCATTACGTCCAGGAACGCTGGCTGAAGGCGGATTTCGGGCTGGTGAAAGCCCTGCACGGCGATCCGCAGGGCAATCTCATTTACAACAAGGCGGCGCGCAACTTCAATCCGCTGATGTGCATGGCGGCGGCGACGACCATTGTGCAGGTCTCCAGGGTTGTTCAGGCGGGCGCGATTGATCCGGAACACGTCGTGACGCCCGGGATCTTCGTGGACAGGCTAGTGGAGGTGCCGGAGCCGCAGCAGGAGGAAGAACTGGTGCGCGCAGGAGCCGTTTACCCATGACAGAAGAACAGAGCCCGCCGAACGCGCGCGACGATATCAGGCTTTCCAATGCCCAAATTGCCTGGCGCGCCGCACAGGACGTCGCCGATGGCGCTTACGTCAATCTCGGCATCGGCTTTCCGGAGCTTGTCGCGCGCTTTCAGCCGCCCGGGCGCGAGGCGATCTTTCACACTGAGAACGGCATCCTCAACTTCGGTGAAGCGCCGCCGGAGGGCGACGAGGACTGGGATCTGATCAATGCAGGCAAGAAGGCCGTGACACTGAAGCCGGGCGCCGCCTTTTTCCACCACGCGGACAGTTTCGCGATGGTACGGGGAGGCCATCTGGATGTCGCTATCCTTGGCGCCTACCAGGTGGCGCAGAACGGCGATCTTGCCAACTGGCGCGTCGGCGCCAAGGGTGTGCCCGCCGTCGGCGGCGCCATGGATCTGGTGCACGGCGCAAAACAGGTGTTCGTCATCACGGAGCACGTCACCAAGGATGGCAAGCCGAAGCTGGTGGATGCCTGCACCTTCCCGCTCACTGGAGTCGGCTGCGTGACCCGCGTCTATACGAGCCACGCCGTCGTCGATATCAAGGAAGGACGATTCGTTCTGCGGGAAAAGCCAGCGACGATGACGGTGGATGAGCTTCAGGCTATGACCGGTGCGCCGCTGCATATCGAAGGGCACGTCGCCGACCTCGTCGTCCCGGCACTCTGAGGAAGTAACAATGACTGATGCCTATATCTGCGACTACATCCGCACCCCAATCGGCCGGTTCGGTGGCTCACTCTCCTCGGTCCGCGCCGACGATCTCGGGGCCATCCCGCTCGCCGCGTTGATGAAACGCAACGTCGGCGTCGATTGGGAAGCGGTCGACGATGTGATCTACGGCTGCGCCAACCAGGCTGGCGAGGATAACCGCAACGTGGCGCGCATGTCGCTGCTGCTCGCCGGGCTGCCGGTCGCCGTCACCGGTACTACCATCAACCGGCTCTGCGGCTCCGGCATGGATGCCGTGCTGGCTGCGGCCCGCGCCATCAAGGCCGGCGAGGCGGAGCTGATGATTGCCGGTGGTGTCGAGAGCATGAGCCGCGCACCCTTTGTTATGCCGAAGGCCGATGCCGCGTTTTCGCGCAACGCGGAGATCTACGACACGACGATCGGCTGGCGTTTCGTCAACCCGCTGATGAAAAAGCAGTACGGGATCGATTCGATGCCGGAGACTGGCGAGAACGTCGCGGAAGAGTTTGCGGTTAGCCGCGCCGACCAGGACGCTTTTGCCATGCGCAGCCAGAACAAGGCGGCGGCTGCACAGGAAAACGGACGGCTGGCTAGGGAAATCACGCCGGTGACGATCCCGCAGCGCAAGGGCGACCCGCTGCTTGTCGAGAAAGATGAGCACCCGCGCGCCACGACGATGGAGGCGCTGGCAAAGCTTGGCACGCCGTTCAAGAAGGATGGCGGCACCGTCACCGCCGGCAATGCCTCTGGCGTCAACGACGGCTCGGCGGCTCTGATCATCGCCTCCGAGGCAGCCGCCAGAAAGTATGGCCTCACCCCAATCGCCCGGGTTCTCGGTGGTGCCACCGCTGGTGTCGCGCCGCGCATCATGGGGATCGGTCCGGCTCCGGCGTCGAAGAAGCTGCTGGCCCGGCTTGGCCTGACGCAACAGCAGATGGACGTGATCGAACTCAATGAAGCGTTTGCCAGCCAGGGTCTCGCGACGCTGCGCGATCTCGGAATTGACGACGACGACCAGCGTGTCAACCGCAACGGCGGCGCCATTGCGCTGGGTCATCCGCTCGGCATGTCGGGTGCACGCATCACCGGCACGGCCGCCCTGGAACTGCAGGAAACGGGTGGCCGCTACGCGCTGTCAACCATGTGCATCGGCGTAGGGCAGGGGATCTCGATCGTTCTCGAGCGGGTCTGATGGAGAAGTTGACAGGGCAGCGACTTTGCCCTGCCGCCCCTCAATCGCTCGGCGACGACTGGTAGAAAACCTTGGCGTCGCCATACATCGCCGCCCGCTCCGCGTCGCGCGTGTAGAACATGTGGCCGCCGCGATAGACCTTCAGCGTGGTCCGGTCCTTCGAGAGCGTCGGCGGCAGGTGGTCAAGCACGTAGCGGCTCATGCCGTAGGGCGTCAGGATGTCGCTGTAGCCGTGCGCCACCATCAGCCGGAATGACGGGATGACCGAGAGGAGATCCCGCAAGTCATTGGAAACGCTGGCGATTGCCCGTGTTCCGGCTCCGCGGCCACCGTTCCACTCCCACCGCCGGTTGACGTCTTCGTTGAGCAGCGAATAGGTCATCTGCGTCCGGAAACCCAACTCGCTCCTCGCATAGGACGCGAAGGCTGACCCGTATGCGCGGGTAAAGCCCTCAAGCACCGGATCGTCGTTCTGGCCATAGGCCGCCTCGGGATAGGCGTCGGGAAGCGCGTGGCCGGCATCGTAGGGGCTGAGAATGTTGCCAGGCCCGCCCGCTTCCTTGGCGTAGACGCCTCCGACGAAGCCGCGGGTGCGAGCGACGCGTTCCGATGACAGGCCAGTCAATTCGGCTATGCGGCCGAAGAAGGCGTCTGCCTCGCTGCCGGGCGCTGGTGGGAGCGCAAGCTTCGGCAAATACCCGGATATGGCATAGCGTTCGATATCGGCCATCGCCTGCGGCTCAAAACGACCCTGCCGCTCCATATACGCAGCCGCAAGCGAGGGCAGTTGCAGGGCAGCGGACAGCGGATCGTCGTCCGCGCCGAAGATGAACCGGCCTTCGAGCAGCGGCGACACCATGATGATGCCGGAGGCGATCATGTTCTGGCTGTTCTTCAGCGCCACGGCCACCTTTGCCGCCCGGAAGCCGCCATAGCTCTCGCCGAGCAGGTATTTGGGCGCGGCGATGAGGCCGTTCTCCTGGACGTAAAGGGCGATGGTCTTTGCCATGCTCTCGGCATCCTGCTGAACGCCGTAGAAGCGTCCGGCAGCCTCCTCGTTGATGCCGCGGCTCCAGCCCGTGCCGACCGGATCGATCAGCACCAGATCGGTAAAAGCTAGCCAGCTCTGCGGATTGTCCTTCAGCACCGGGTGCGAGCCATCGCTGTTGGCACCCTCGAACGGCAGGATCTTTGGCCCGACGAGACCGAGGTGAAGATAGGCGGAGGCGGCACCCGGGCCGCCGTTGAAGGCGAAGGTGATCGGCCGGTCTGCGGCGCGATCCTTTGCCCTGTAGGCAGTGTAGAAGATTTTTGCGGTGACCTTGCCGTCCTGGCCACGCAGTTCCAGCGTTCCGGCGGTCGCCGTATAGGGGAGGGGGCCTTCCTCAGTCTGCAGCACGTGCTCGCTGACCGCATTGGCCGGCAACAAGCCGAGTATACCCTCGGGGCCTGCCTCCGGAACGGGCCTTTCCTCGGCAACCTGGGGTCCGCGATCCTGGGCATGGACCGGCACGACGAGCGCTGTAAGGGCGACGAGAGGGAGTATCTGGATCAGGCGCACGCGTCTTCCTCCTGCAATGACAAGAGCTATGTAGCGCGCAGATCGTCGAGGAAAATCAACTTGGGTTGATCTGCGGCCGCTTGGCCAGCGGCAGCTAGAGCGAGACCAGGAACCGCAGGCAGATCAGCAGCAGAAACAGGCCGAGCGCCAGCTCCAGCTTGCGGCGTGACAGCCGGTGCGCGAGATTGGCGCCGAACGAGGCGCAGAGAACGCTTGTCGGGATGAAAAGCGCAGCACCGATCAGCGACACGAAGCCGACCGCCAGCGGGAATTGCAGGGCGACGATATCGGGATTTTCCGCAGCACGTCCCGAGCCGGCATAGATGTAGCCGAGCGCCCCGGGGATCGACACGAGCAGACCGACACCGGCGGATGTCGCCACGGCCTGGTGGATCGGTCGCCCGTAGAAGGTCAGCATGAGGGTCGACAACTGTCCGCCGCCGATCCCCATCAGGCTCGACAGGACGCCGATCACGACGCCGTAGATCCTAAGCGCCGGCTTGCCCGGCAGTTCTGTACCCAGCCGCCAGCTTTCGCGCGAGAAGATCAGCCGGATGGCGGAGAAACCGGCGACCAGGATGAAGACGATCTTGAACACCTCGGGTGGCGCGTAGCGGGCAATGACGCTGCCGCAGAGCACGCCGATGATGATCGGGAGAGCCCACAGCTTCAGCACGTCGGTATCTACCGCGCCCCGCTTGCGATGCGCCATGAAAGAGCGAAACGATGTCGGGATAATGATGGCGAGGGAGGTGCCGACGCAGAGCGGCATCCGCAGGTCCTCGGGCACCTCAAGGATGCGGAACAGCTCGTAGAGGACCGGCACGATGACCGTTCCGCCGCCGACGCCGAAGAGGCCAGCGAGAACGCCCGTCACGGCGCCGGCACCGGCAAGTGCGACGACGAGCAGGATCAGATCGGAAATCGGCAGGGAGGAGAACATTGTGCACTTTCAGCTGCTTCTTGCCCGGGCGGGCGTGTCTGCAGCTGACTAGACGAGGATGCGCGCCGGGCCAAGCCCGGCACGAGCCTTTCGGCGGTCGAAAATGCGGCCGCTACTTCTTCAGGATCACCCAGAGCGCGTGGATGATGCCCGGGACGTATCCGCAGATCGTCAGGAGAATGTTCAGCCAGAAGTGCAGGCCAAGGCCGACCTGCAGGAAAACGCCGACCGGCGGCAGGATGATGGCGAACAGAATACGAATGATATCCACGGAAAACCCCTTAAGTCCATCGAATGAGGACCCATAACGCGGATCGGCTCGTTTGGTTCAACAGCCGTGAACATCAGCCCGGAACGGACGGTTGTTAGAGCTTGCTCTTCTTCTCGCGCTCGATCTTGTCCATCACCTTTTCCGGCCTAACGTCCCGCTTCAGCTCGTCGATTTCGGTATCGATCTCGGTTTGAACATTGAGCTGCCGGGCCAGCTCCGAAACCAGCGCGATCAGCCGCGTGGTTTCGTGCTCGTGCAGCAGGGAGATCTGCAGGTTGAGGTCTGCGCGCTTGTCGTCGGCTGCCGACATGCGGTTCTGGCTGATGAGCACGAAGGTCGACAGGAAGATCGCCTCGACGGAAGCCGCCATCGCCAGCACCACAAGCGACGCGTCGAACGGCCGGACCAGGGGCAGGATGCCGGTATTGATCAGGATCCATCCGCCGAACAGGGCGAGGTGCAGATAGACGAACAGCATGCTGCCGGCAAACCTCGTGATCCCGTCGGCCAGCCGCTCCTGCAGACCAACCTCGACGGTATCGCGCCTTGTCCGATCGACCAGCGCGTCGATGTTGCGCTCCAACGTGCGGCTCATGGCATCGCCGCCCTTTTCAGAGCGGCAATAGGTTGGCGAATCTGGTGACGAAGAGGGTGTCTGCATGGGCGAAGCGATCTCGTTGCATCACCCGAACCGCCGCCGATCGGTCCGGTTCCAGGCGGTGTCGCAGGATGACACCTGTCCCCCTGACGGCCGAGGCGCGGCTTGCTCGCGTCTCAGTCCCGGTGTCGCCCGTAGATCCGGTCCAGCACGTCGGCGACGTCGACCATCCGGTCGCACTCAGTGTCAAAGCGGGCGCCACCGGCCAGCCGCCTTGCCCAGTCGGCCGCGGCACGGCCGCCCCATTGTTCCGGTGGCACCGACAGCACCTCCCGGGACGTGCCGCGCAGGTGCTCCGCCTGGAAATCGTAGAAGGAGCCGCCGACGTTCTGGAACTTGGCGCCGCCGGAGGTGCCGAAGAAGTCGGCGCCGATTACCGCGTCCTGGCCAGCCGGCAACCGCCAGGAACAGGCGAGCCGGACGCTTGCGCCGCTCTCCAGATCGAGCGTTGCGATCGCATAGTCCTCGATCTTGTCGCTGTCGCCGGAGATCGGCGTGCCGCCGCTCATCAGCCGGCTTTCGATGCCGGTGACCGCCGGAAAGCCGAGCGCCCAGAGCGCCGCGTCCACCAGATGAACGCCGAGGTCGATGACGCATCCGCCGCCCGACAGCGCCTTGTCGTAGAACCAGGGCTTGTCCGGCCCATAGGCGTTGTGGAAGACCAGATCGGCAGCAAAGACTGTGCCCAGCTGGCCGCTCTGGATCAGCGTGCGGATCTGCTGCATGCCCTCGGTGAACCTGTAGGAAAGATCGACGCCCAGCAGCCTGTCGGCGGCGCGGGCCGCATCGACCACGGCCTGCACTTCGGCAGCCGTCCGGCCGAGAGGCTTCTGGCAAAACACCGCCTTGCCGCTTTCCAGCACCCGGATCGACTGCTCGGCATGCTGGGCGCTGGGGGTTGCGATCACCACGCCGTCGATATCCTCGGCGAGCATGTCCTCCAGCGACGATGCCGTCTTCGCTCCGGGCGCCACCTGCAGGCCCGCCTCCAGCATCTCGGGCGACGGATCGGAGATGACGGCCGCCTGCGCCAGGCCCGTGTCCAGCACCGCCTGCATGCGATGCCTGCCGATCCAGCCGATGCCGAGAAAACCCAGCCGCACGGGCCGGGTGACGGAGGAGAGGTCGTCCTGCTTGATCATCTGGTTCATCGCAACATCACCATGGCTTTCAGGAAGCCTTCCGGCCGGTCGCGGGTCGCGTTCAGCGCCTCGTCCAGCCCGGAAAGCGGATAGGTGTGGGTATAGAGCGGCGAGGGGTCGAGCCGCCCGCTGGCGACCGCCTCCACGGCCTCGCGGATGCCGTCGATATAGATCTTCGGGTCCCGCTCATGGGCGTTGATCACGTCGAGGCCGCGCCAGTTCCACATCTGCATGTTGACCTGTCGCGGGCCGTCCTGGTGATAGCCGGCAATAATCAGGCGGCCGCGTTCGCGGGTCAGTTCGCCGGCGAGATCCAGCGGCCACTGCTTGCCGACAGCTTCGACGACCCGGTCGCAGAACTGGCCGTCGGTGAGGTGCCGGACCTTCTCGATAATCTCCCAGTGGTCGTGCATTTCGATCGTCTCGGCGGCGCCCATGCGACGCGCGATCTCAAGCGAGAACGGCCGGCGGGAAATGGCGATGACGCGGGCGCCGGCCTTGGTTGCCAGCTGCGTCAGGAGCGCGCCGAGGAAGCCGATGCCGATGATGGCGACCGTCTGGCCGGCCTTGATCTCGGCACGGCGGAAGATGTTCATGGCGCAGCCGAGCGGCTCGCCGGGGAATGGCTTTCCCGCCATTTCGGCGGGCAGCTTTACGACGCTGTCGGCCGTGGCGATGTCATGGGTGGCATAGGCGTGATAGGTGAGGGCGGCCACCCGGTCGCCGACTGCAAGGTCCGTCACGCCTTCGCCGATGGCGTCGATTTCGCCCCAGCCTTCGTGGCCAAGGCCGCCCGGCTCGGTCGGAAACTCCATCCAGTCCGGCCCCGACCAAGGCGTCAGGTTCGAGGCGCAGACGCCGCAACCTTCCAGCCGTATGCGCACCTCGCCGTGCTTCGGCTCCGGCAGCGCAACCTGGCGCACCTCCATCTCTCCGGCGCCGGTGATGACCGCAGCGCTCATTGCGGCCGTCGTTTGCGAAAGAGTGTCCATCCCTATCCCTTCTGTTCGTCCACCTACGCCGTCGCGCAGGTTCACGGGAGCGTTAACAGGCGGAAGCAGATGAAGTTCCTGAAGGATGACATTGATGATGTCATTCAAGATGACATTGCCGAGGCGGATCCGCTAGCGCCTTCGCAGGCAAGGAAAATTTCCGCCGGGAACATTTCGGATTGTTCGCTTGTTCGTCCGCTGATTGATCATCTTCAACCTCCAAGAAAAACAGGTGAAACCCGGTGTCCAAGAAGGTCCTTATCACAGGCGGTTGCGGCTTCATCGGCCGCTATGTCACGGAAGAACTCCTCGCGAACGGCTATCAGGTGCGTATCTTGGATGCCCTGATCGACCAGGTGCACGGCGATACGGGCGTCAGCGTTCCGGACGGCGTCGAGTTCATCCAAGGCGATGTCTGTGACATGGCCAAGGTAAAGCAGGCGCTCGACGGAGTCGACTCTGTCCTGCATCTGGCGGCCGAAGTCGGCGTCGGCCAGTCGATGTACGAGATCGCCCGTTACGTCGGCGGCAACGACCTGGGCACCGCCGTGCTGCTGGAATCGATGATCGGCCTGCCGATCAAGCGGATCGTCGTTGCCTCCTCGATGAGCGTCTACGGCGAGGGATTGTATGTGAGCGACGATGGCCGCCGCTTCGGCCAGGTGCGCCGCCGCAGCGCCCGCATCAAGGCCGGCGAGTGGGAACCGCAGGGTCCGGCCGGCGAGATGCTGACCCCGGCGCCGACTGATGAGGAAAAGCCCGTCGACCTGGCGTCCATCTATGCGCTGACCAAGTATTTCCAGGAGCGCGCCGTGCTGATCTACGGCGAAGCCTACGGCGTCGATGCCGTAGCGCTGCGGCTCTTCAACGTGTTCGGCCCGGGCCAGGCGCTGTCCAACCCCTATACGGGCGTTCTCGCCAATTTCGCAGCGCGCATCGCCAACGGCCAGCCGCCGATGATCTTCGAGGACGGCAAGCAGCGCCGCGATTTCGTCCATGTCCGCGACGTCGCCCGGGCCTTCCGGCTGGCGCTCGAGAAGCCGCATGCCAGCGGCCACGTTATCAATGTCGGCAGCGGCCAGTCCTATTCGGTGGCCGAGGTGGCGTCGATGCTGGCGGAAGCGATGGGTGCGCCCGAACTTGGTCCCGACATCATGCACAAGGCCCGTTCCGGCGATATCCGCAACTGCTTCTCGGACATCTCCAAGGCCCGCGAATTGCTGGGCTTCGAGCCCACCCATCGCCTTGAAAACTCGCTGGGCGAGCTGGCCGAATGGGTGCGCGAGGCGGGTGCCATCGATCGCGGTGCCGAGATGAAGCGCCAGCTTGAGCAGCGGGGCCTGGTATCATGACGGCAGCCGGATCCCCCGCAAGCGGGCGGCATTTCGGCTTTGCCGAGTGGTTCCGCCCGGGCGAATACGAGCGAACGGAAAACCTGCTTCCCGGCATCATCGGCAGCGGCGCCAGCTATCTGCGCACCCATTTGTCATGGGCTGAATACCTTGCGCCGGGTGGCCAGGAATGGTTCGACTGGATGATCCCGAAGGTCGGCAGCCAGATCGACCTGATGCCCTGCATCCACTACACGCCGCCGTCGATGTCTCGCACCGGGCGCTCGAACGGCGCGCCGAAGGTGCTGAAGGATTACGCCGATTTCGTCGACCACGTGCTGACCCGCTACGGCAAGCATTTCCGCCACATCGAGCTGTGGAACGAGCCGAACAACTTGCTCGACTGGGACTGGCGCGAAGACGCTGATTTCCAGCTGTTCTGCGAGATGGTTGGCGGTGCCGCCCACTGGGCCCGGGAGCGCGGCTGGAAGCCGGTTCTCGGCGGCCCGTGCCCCTTCGATCCGATGTGGCTGAACCTGATGGGCGAGCGCGGCGTGCTGAACGTCGTCGACGCCGTCGGCTTCCACGGGTTCCCCGGGACCTGGGATAGCGAGGAGGGCAGCTGGGGCGGCTGGGACATGCATCTCGGCGAGATGCGCTCGATCCTCGACCGTCACAATCCGAAGGCCGAGATCTGGATCACCGAGACCGGCTACTCGACCTGGCGCAACGACGAGATGGAGCAGGCGCGCCGGTTCACGCGGGCGCTGCAGGTGCCCGCCGACCGCATGTACTGGTACTCCTACGCGGATGTGCCGCCGGATGTCGCGGTACAGGAAGGCCTGTGGTTCGACCCGCGCCACTACCACCTGGGCGCGGTTACCCACGAAAACCAGCCGAAGCTGCTGGCCCGGCTGCTGAGCGAAGGCGGCATCGATCGGCTGATGGACGTGACGCGGCTTGCGACGCCGCATCTGGCCACCGGTGCCGCGCCCGTGATCATCACCGGCGGCAGCGGCTTCATCGGCAGCAATCTTGCAGACAGCTTCCTGGCAGAAGGGGAGGACGTCATCGTTCTCGACAATCTCGGCCGCCCGGGCGTCGACCAGAACCTTGCCTGGCTGACCGAACGACATGGCGGCCGCGTGCATCCGGTGCTGGCCGACGTGCGCGACCTGCGCGGCATCGAAGCCGCCTTCCAGGATGCCAAGGCAGTCTTTCACCTGGCAGCGCAGACGGCCGTGACCACCAGCCTGGTCTCGCCGATCGACGACTTCGAAGCCAATGCGCGCGGCACCGTCAACGTGCTGGAAGCCGTCCGCAAGGCAGGCAAGAAGGCACCGGTGATCTTCGCCAGCACCAACAAGGTCTATGGGGCACTCGAAGACATCGAGATGGTCGAGATGGACGACCGCTATGTGCCGGCCGACCGCGCCATCCGGGATTTCGGCATCGACGAACGCCGCCCGCTCGACTTCTGCACGCCCTACGGCTGCTCGAAGGGCGTCGCCGACCAGTACATGCTCGATTACGCCAAATCCTTCGGCATCCCGACCGCCGTCCTGCGGATGAGCTGCATCTACGGGCCGCGCCAGTTCGGCACCGAGGATCAGGGCTGGGTGGCGCATTTCCTCATCAAGGCACTGTCAGGCGAACCGGTCTCGATCTACGGCAACGGCAAGCAGGTGCGCGACATCCTCTATGTCGACGATGCGATCGCCGCCTACCGGGCGGTGCATGGCGCCATCGACACGGTCAAGGGCCGCGTCTTCAACCTCGGCGGCGGACCGCAGAACTCGGTCAGCATCCTTCTGGTGCTGCGCGAGATCGAAAAGCTGGTCGGTGAGCCTTTGCAGACCGCGTTCGGCGATTGGCGCGCCGGCGACCAGTTCTTCTTCGTTGCCGATACGCGACGGTTGGAAAATGAGCTTGGCTGGCAGGCGTCGACCCGTTGGAAGACTGGTCTCCGGCAACTCGCCGAGTGGCTGCAGGAGCATCGTTTCGGCGGCAGCCGGATCGCCGACGAGCGCGTGAGGGTGACCGCATGATGCAGCAGGGCCAGCCGCGCAAGATCCTCATGACCCTGGACGCGGTCGGCGGCGTCTGGCGTTATGCTTTGGACCTTGCCGCCGGACTTTCTGCGCAGGGCTCGGAGGTTGTGTTTGCCGGTCTCGGGCCACAGCCGAGTGCCGACAAGCGCCGCGAGGCCGAAGCAATCGGCGATCTCGTCTGGCTGGACGCGCCGCTCGACTGGATGGTGTCGGACCCGCAGGATCTGGCCGGCATTCCGGACCTTTTGAGCGATCTCGTCTCGCGCCACGGCGTGGACCTCGTTCATCTCAATCTGCCGACACAGGCGGCGGACCTCCGGGTGGATGTGCCGGTGGTCGCGGTTTCGCATTCCTGCGTCGTCACATGGTTTGCCGGCGTCCGCCGGCAGGATGTGCCGGCCGATTGGGCCTGGCAGAAACATCTCAACGCGCAGGGCCTCCGGCGCGCGGACAGGGTCATCGCCCCCAGCCGGGCGCATGCCGACATGCTGGAAGCCTGCTATGGGCCGATGCCGCAGTTGACGGTCGTCCACAATGCGACGCGCATAGCCGTTCCCGCCTCATCACCGAACCGCGAACCGTTCGCACTGGCCGCCGGTCGCTGGTGGGACGACGGCAAGAACGGCTTCGTTCTCGACCAGGCGGCGGCCTCGACGAACTGGCCGGTGGTGATGGCGGGACCGACCATCGGGCCGAATGGTCAGAGCGTCACGCTCGCCAATGTCGATCACCGGGGCGAACTCGGGCACGCGGCGACGATGGACCTGATGCGGCGTGCGGCGATCTTCGTTTCGCCGTCCGTCTACGAGCCTTTCGGTCTCGCGCCTCTGGAGGCTGCAAGGCTCGGCGCAGCACTGGTTCTTGCCGACATTGCGACCTACCGCGAGCTTTGGGACGGCGCTGCCCTGTTTGCCGAAGCAAGCGATCCACACGCCTTCGCCGATGCCATCAATCGCCTGGCAGAGCGGCCGGTCCTGCGGGCCGATCTTTCTCGGCGCGCCCGCGAAATCTCCCGTCGTTTCACCCCCGAGGTGCAGGCCGAACAGACCAGCCGGATCTACGCGAGCCTGCTTTCGCCGTCTCTTGTCCCCGCCGCTGCGGAGTAATCATGAAGTTCCTGTTCTATACCCATTCCCTGATCTCCGACTGGAACCACGGCAACGCCCATTTCCTGCGCGGCGTCATGCGTGACCTGATCCGGCGCGGCCATTCCGCCACGGCACTTGAGCCGGAGGGCGCCTGGAGCCGAGAGAACTTGATCGCCGAAGGCGGCGAAGCGGCCGTCAGTGCCTTCCACGAGACGTTCCCCGATCTCGAGACCAGCATTTATGATAGCGACTTCGACCATGAGGCCGCCGTCAATGCGGCCGATGTAGTCATCGTGCACGAGTGGACGGATCCGGCGCTCGTGGAGCGGATCGGCAAGGCGCGTCGCAACGGCGGCAGCTTCACGCTGATTTTTCACGACACCCATCACCGCGCAGTGTCGGCCAAAGGCGATATCGCCGGCCTTCAGCTGCAGGACTACGACATCGTGCTGGCCTTCGGTGAGACGCTGCGGCAGCGCTATCTCGACAGCGGCTGGGGCAAGCAGGTCCACACCTGGCACGAGGCCGCCGACGACACGCTGTTCCGGCCGATGATCGAGGTGGAGAAGGAGCGCGATCTCATCTGGATCGGCAACTGGGGCGACGACGAGCGGTCTGCTGAGATCGCGGAATTCCTGGTTCGGCCGGTCGAGGAACTCAAGCTGTCCGCCACGGTGCGGGGCGTCCGCTACCCCGAGCACGCGCTGACGTCGTTGAAGAAGGCCGGCATCGCCTATGGTGGCTGGATCGCCAATGCCGAGGCGCCGAAGGCCTTCGCCCGGCACAAGCTGACAGTGCACATTCCCCGCCGCCCGTATGTGGAGAACCTGCCGGGCATCCCGACGATCCGCGTCTTCGAGGCGCTCGCCTGCGGCATCCCGCTGATTTCCGCACCCTGGGACGACTGCGAGCATCTGTTCCGCCCGGACCGGGACTTCGTCATGGTTCGTAACGGTACCGAGATGAAGAAGGCGATGCGCGATCTCCTCAACGATCCGGCGCAGGCCCAGGAACTCGTCAGTGCCGGCCTCGAGACCGTCACCATGCGCCACACCTGCCGGCACCGCGTCGACGAACTCCTCGGCATCCTCAGCCGTGACGGCACCAAATCCGTCAAAGATGCACTCGCCCTTCCGGAGGCAGCAGAATGAAGATCGCATTTTATGGCTCGAGCCTTGTTTCCGCCTATTGGAACGGTGCCGCCACCTACTATCGCGGCCTCTTGCGGGCGCTTGCCGCCAAGGGCTACGACATCACCTTCTATGAACCGGATGTCTACGACCGGCAGAAGAACCGCGATATCGATCCGCCGGAATGGGCACGCGTGGTGGTCTATGACGGCACCGTCGAAGCCCTGAGGCGGGTGGCCGTGGAGGCGGCGCAGGCCGACATCGTGGTAAAGGCAAGCGGCGTCGGCTTCGAGGACGACCTGCTGCTCGCCGAAGTGCTGCGCCACGCCCGGCCGGATGCGATGAAAATCTTCTGGGACGTCGATGCGCCAGCGACGCTTGCCGAACTGCGCGCCCATCCCGACCATCCACTACGCCATGCACTCGGTCAGCTGGACACGGTACTGACCTATGGCGGCGGTGATCCGGTGGTGGCCGCCTACCGCTCGCTCGGCGCCCGCGATTGTGCGCCGATCTATAATGCGCTCGATCCGGAAACCCATCATCCGGTGCCGGCGAACCCGGGTTTTGCCGCCGATCTCGGCTTCCTCGGCAACCGGCTGCCCGACCGCGAGGCTCGCGTCGAGCACTTCTTCCTGGAGCCGGCGGCCCAGGTGCCGGGCCAGCGCTTCCTGCTCGGCGGTTCCGGCTGGGAGGGCAAGCCGATGGCCGGCAATATCCGCGCCATCGGCCATGTGCCAACCCGCGACCACAACGCCTTCAACGTGACGCCGAAGGCCGTCCTCAACATCTCGCGCGACAGCATGGCGCAGAACGGCTTCTCGCCCGCCACACGGGTCTTCGAGGCGGCCGGTGCCGGCGCCTGCCTGATTACCGACTACTGGGAAGGCATCGAGCTTTTCCTCAAGCCCGACGAGGAGATCCTTGTTGCGCGCGACGGCCGGGAGGTGGTCGAGATCATGGCAGGCCTCACCCGTGAACGCGCCGAAGCCATCGGCCGACGCGCGCTCGATCGCGTGCTCTCGGCCCATACTTATGCCCATCGTGCCGAAGATGCCGACCGCATCTTCAAGCGATTCGCCGAGCGTCGGGAGGCCGCCGAATGACGAAGCCGCTCGATATCGTCATCCTCGGTCTGTCGCTGTCGTCGTCCTGGGGCAACGGTCATGCGACGACGTTCCGCTCGCTGCTGCGCGGCCTCCAAGGGGCGGGCGATGGGCACCGGGTGCTGTTCCTCGAACGCGACGTACCTTGGTATGCAAGCCACCGCGATCTTCCCGATCCCGACTTCTGCGAGTTCGCCTACTATTCCGACATTGATGACATGCTGTCGACCTATGGCGAGCGCATCCGGCTTGCGGACGCCGTCATCGTCGGATCCTACGTGCCGGCCGGTGTGACGCTGATGGATGCGCTGATCGCGCTCGGTCCGCAGCGCCTGTGCTTCTACGACATCGATACGCCTGTCACCCTGGCCAAGCTGGAGCGGGGCGACGAGGAATACATCGCCCGGCGGCAGATCCCGGAGCTCGACGCCTATTTCTCGTTCACCGGCGGGCCGATACTGCGCCATCTGGAGAGACACTACGGCGTCCCGAAAGCGCTGCCGCTCTACTGCTCCGTCGATGCCGACCGCTACCAGCCCACGGGCGAAGCAATCGAATGGGATCTCGGCTATCTCGGCACCTACAGCCCCGACCGGCAGCCGGTGCTGGAGAAGATGCTGATCGAGCCGGCAAGACGAATGAAGGATCGTAGGTTCGTCGTCGCCGGCCCGCAGTATCCAGCGGACATCGACTGGCCGGAGAATGTCGAGCGTATCGACCACCTGCCGCCGTCCGAGCACGCCTCCTTCTACAGCCGCCAGCGCTTTACGCTGAACGTCACCCGCGCCGACATGATCGCCGCCGGCTGGTCTCCGAGCGTGCGGCTGTTCGAGGCAGGCGCCTGCGCGTCGCCGATCATCAGCGATGCCTGGGAAGGCCTCACGGACCTGTTCCCGGACGGCGAGGCGATCGTCATCGCCAGGACGACGGAGGAGGTCGTTGCTGCGCTCGAACAGACGAGCGACGAGGAGCGCCAGGCGATGGCCGAGGCAGCACGCCTGCGGGTCCTGGAAGGCCACACAGGCCGTGCCCGTGCGGCCGAACTGATCCGCGACCTTCGCGACTTGCCGCTTCGCCGGCAGGACATGGGCGCTGCGCCGCGCCACAAGATTTCGGCATGAACAGAGAGGAAATGGGAATGCTGCAACGTACCACTCGCGGAATGACGAAAACCGTCCTGGTTGCCGGAGGGGCCGGCTTTGTCGGCTCGCATCTCTGCGATGCACTCTTGGCGAGGGGCCATCGGGTGATCTGCGTCGATTCCTACCTCACGGGGTCGGAGGACAACATCCGTCCGCTGGAAAATCATCCCGGCTTCCGGATGATCGAGAAGGACATCTGCGCCCTGACCTCGATCGATGAGCATGTGGACGAGGTCTACAATCTTGCCTGCGCCGCTTCCCCGCCGCAGTATCAGGCCGATCCGGTGCACACGATGATGACCTGCGTTGTCGGTAGCGGCAACCTTCTGGCGATTGCCGAGAGCCACGGCGCGTCCTTCCTGCAGGCCTCGACCAGCGAAGTCTATGGCGACCCGGAGGAGCATCCGCAGCGCGAAGACTATCGCGGCAACGTCAACTGCACGGGCCCGCGCGCCTGCTACGACGAGGGCAAGCGAGCCGCCGAAGCACTGTGCTTCGACATGCTGCGTTCCGGACGGGTGGACGCCCGCGTGGTGCGGATCTTCAACACCTACGGCCCGCGCATGGCGCCGGACGACGGCCGCATCGTCTCTAACCTCATCGTCCAGGCGCTGAAGGGCGAACCGCTGACGATCTACGGCACGGGCGAGCAGACGCGCTCCTTCTGCTTCGTCAGCGATCTGGTTGCCGGTCTCATCAAGCTGATGGAGGTTGATCCCAATCCGGGCCAGCCCGTCAACATCGGCAATCCCGGCGAGTTTACCATCAATGAACTGGCCGACATGGTGCTGGCGATGGTCCCCACTCAGTCCCGCATCGTTCACCATCCGCTGCCGATGGACGATCCGCAGCGTCGGCGGCCCGATATCGACCGGGCCAAGGAGCTTCTCGGCTGGGAACCGAAGGTGCCGCTGGCTGAAGGTCTCCGGCAGACGATCGACCACTTTATTTCGGTCATGCCGAGCAACCGACAGGGCGTGCGGTTTACACCGGCCAAGACGCGTAAACCGCTCATCTCCGATTTGAGCCTGGGGGTCTGAGAATGGATGCCGCAAGAACTCCGCCGGCCGAACTGCGCCGGCGGATCGCAGAACTGGGTCCATGGTTTCACAATATGGAGATCGGCGGCGTCCAGACGGCGCCGGACCATTTCCTCGGCGACTACCCCGCCTTCAAGTGGAAGGGT
Source organism: Rhizobium sp. SAFR-030 (assembly GCF_059415005.1). Taxonomy (NCBI): domain Bacteria; kingdom Pseudomonadati; phylum Pseudomonadota; class Alphaproteobacteria; order Hyphomicrobiales; family Rhizobiaceae; genus Rhizobium; species Rhizobium sp. SAFR-030. The sequence continues at coordinate 571,083 of NZ_JBPFDO010000002.1, forward strand.
TTTCAGCATGTGCTGCCGGAGGATCTCGAGGGGCGCAGCGTTCTCGACGTCGGCTGCAATGGCGGCTTCTACTCGATCGAGATGAAGCGCCGCAATGCCGGGCGGGTGGTGGCGCTGGATACCGATGCACGGTATCTGGCGCAGGCACGGTTTGCTGCGGAACAGGCGGGCTACGACATAGAGTTCCAGCAGATGTCGGTCTACGACGTGCCGCAGCTACAGGAGCGCTTCGACCTCGTCATCTTCATGGGCGTGCTCTACCACCTGCGCCATCCGCTTCTCGCGCTTGATCTTCTCTGGGAACATGCGGTCGGCGAGCAGATGCTGTTCCAGTGCCTGCAGCGGGGCGACGAGCGGATCCCGCACCTGCAGGAAAATCACGATTTTTCCGAATGGGCTCTTTTCGATCAGCCCGATTATCCTAAACTCTTCTTCGTCGAAGAGCGCTATGCCTCCGACCCGACGAACTGGTTCATTCCGAACACGTCGGCGATGGAAGCAATGTTGCGCTCCTCGGGCTTCGAGATCGAGGCGCATCCGGAGAGGGAGGTCTACCTGGTGAAGCGAGGCAATCGGCACTACGCGGTGGAGCCCGCGCCGTGCGTACATCATGACGGCTGACGCCAAGGCCGCCGAGGCGCAGGACGAGCAACGGCGTTTCCTTGTCGGGCTTTTGCGGGGCTCCGGCGGAGCTTTGATCTTCGGCCTGCCGATGCTGATGACGATGGAGCTCTGGTTCCTCGGCTTCTACATGGAGCGCGGCCGGCTGCTTCTGCTGATGCTCGTCAACATTCCGCTGCTGATCGCGCTTGCCCACCGCATCGGTTTCGAGCCCACATTCACCTGGCGCGAAGCGGTGCGCGATGCGATCACCGCCTATGCCCTGGCGATCCTGACCAGTGCCCTGGTGCTGATGCTGCTGGGCGTCCTGACGGCCGACATGCCGCCGCGCGAGTGGGTCGGGATGATCGCCATGCAGTCGGTGCCGGCGAGCATCGGCGCATTGCTCGGCCGCAGCCAGTTCGGCCAGTCCGAGAAGGATGACGAAGACGACGACCAGGATGCCACCGAGGAGATCAGCACCGGTTATGCCGGTGAACTGTTTCTGATGGGCATCGGCGCGTTGTTTCTCAGCCTCAACGTCGCGCCGACGGAAGAGATCATCCTGATCTCCTACAAGATGACCGCCTGGCACGGGCTGGCAGCGGTGGCCGCGTCGATAGCGGTCATGTACGGCTTCGTCTACGCCGTCTCGTTCCGCGGCACCCATCAACTGCACGAGCACACGCCGAGCTGGCATGCCCTTCTGCGCTTCACCCTGCCCGGCTATGTGGTGGCCTTTGCCATCAGCCTCTATGTGTTGTGGACGTTCGGACGGCTGGACGACACGTCGTGGACGCAGATCATGATGTCGGGCATTGTCCTCAGCCTGCCTGGCTCCGTCGGTGCCGCGGCGGCACGCCTCATTCTTTAAGGACGACACCGATGACGGTGACCAACAAACGCTCGCGGACCAACACCGAGCAGCGTGAGGCAAGCTGGGTCGAGTGGACGACGGGCATCGTCTCGCTTCTGCTGGTTCTGGCCCTGCTCGGCTGGATCGGCCGCGAGGCTCTGGTCAAGGACAGCAGCGCGCCGGAACTGAAGATCGAGATCACCGGCATGTCGCGGTCGGGCGAATTTCATCGGGTGGAGTTCGAGCTGGTCAACGACGCACCCTCGACAGCGGCCGCAGTAAAGGTCGTCGGCGAGTTGAGAGGGGCGAACGGCGAGGTGGAGATCTCGGACGTGACATTCGACTACGCGCCGGCTGAATCCCGCACCAGGGGCGGGATCCTCTTCCGGGGCGACCTGCAGGCCGGCACTCTGTCAATCCGGCCTGCGGGCTACACAGAGCCCTGATCATCGGTCAGGCGGACCTAGCCGGGGATCTGGCCGAGTTCCGGAAACTGCTGGCGTGCCGCATCGATCGATGGGCAGATCGTATCGCTGGCCCCAAGCGTCACGGAGATGTTGTCGCCAACCTCCAGTTCGCCGTCGAAGAAGACCGGCAACTGGTCTCCCTGGTGTCGGACGAGCGTCGCATCGCGCTTGAAGCCCTGCATCAGCAACCAGTCGCGCGGGGCCATCACCGATATCTTCACTCTCACCGCATCGTCGTGCTCGCGGGTTGCGACCAGCTTGTAGCCGACGGTCGACCGGCTTTCGCCGACCTGCAGTTCTCCGGTGCTCGCTGCTTCCTGCAGATGCTCGCTCATGGAAATCTCCGCTCTGAATGAAATCGATAGGATGGATTGCCAGCTTAAACCGACCTTTCCTTTGCTTTGTTCCGTGCCGTGAGCGTGTGACCTGCCCTCTTGCACCGGACTTGCGCCGCCTCTCGGAGGATCGGGCAATAAATCCGGCGGATCGAATAAATCAGTTCGCAAGCTCCTGGGTTAAGAGAGTGTCGCTCCACCGGCGCCGGGCGAGCACTCCTCAATTCACTCAGATCGAAAGGTCTTCACCATGGCTACTGCAAGAGGCTATGCGGCGACGGATGCGTCGAAGCCGCTCGAGTTCTTCACCTTCGAGCGCCGCGAACCGCGCGACGACGATGTCGTCATCAACATCGAATATTGCGGCGTCTGCCACTCGGACATTCACCAGGCCCGCAACGAGTGGGGTAACTCCCGCTTCCCGATGGTCCCAGGCCACGAGGTTGCCGGCACGGTGACCGCCGTCGGAACCAAGGTCAGCAAGTTCAAGGTCGGCGATCGCGTCGGCGTCGGCTGCTTCGTCGACTCCTGCGTCCATTGCCAGACCCGCGACGTCGACAACGAGCAGTACCTGCCGGGCCTCGTCCAGACCTACAACGACGTCGAAGCCGATGGCACGACGCCGACCTACGGCGGCTATGCCGACTCGATCGTCGTCAAGGAAGGCTACGTCCTGTCGATCCCGGACAACCTGCCGCTCGACGCGGCGGCTCCCTTGCTGTGCGCCGGCATCACTCTCTACTCGCCGCTCGCCCACTGGAAGGCCGGACCCGGCAAGAAGGTGGCGATCGTCGGCATGGGCGGCCTCGGCCACATGGGCGTCAAGATCGGCTCGGCCATGGGCGCCGAGATCACCGTGCTCAGCCAGACCCTGTCCAAGAAGGACGACGGGATGAAGCTCGGGGCGACGGCCTACTACGCCACCTCCGACGCCGAGACCTTCAAGACGCTCGCCGGTACCTTCGATTTGATCATCTGCACGGTCGCTGCCGAGATCGACTGGAACGCCTATCTCAACCTCTTGAAGGTCGACGGCACCATGGTCCTGGTCGGCGTTCCGGAGAACCCGGTTCCGGTGCACGCCTTCTCGCTGATCCCCGGCCGTCGCAGCCTCGCCGGCTCGATGATCGGCTCGATCAAGGAGACCCAGGAGATGCTCGACTTCTGCGGCAAGCATGATATCACCGCCGAAATCGAAGTGATCGACATCAAGGACATCAACCAAGCCTATGAGCGTGTCGTGAAGAGCGACGTGCGCTATCGCTTCGTCATCGACATGGCAACGCTGCCGAAAGCCTGAGAATGTCCAATCATCGCCCCGAAGGTGCCGCCGGCATCGCAGACGGCCCTTCGACGGCCTTGATAACAACAGTCGGATTGGCGGCGGGAGCTCTCGTTGCCAATCTCTACTATGCGCAGCCGCTGGTCAGCCAGATCGGGCCCGAACTGGGCATCGATCCGGACGTGGCCGGTGCGCTGACTAGCACCACCCAGATCGGCTACGGCGTCGGCCTGTTCTTCCTCGTCTCGCTTGCCGACCTCGTCGAGAACAAGAGACTGGTGCTGGTGACGCTTGTCATCACCATGCTCGGTCTCGTCGGCATGGGGCTGTCGACATCGGTGGTACCGTTCTTCATCGCCTCTTTCCTCATCGGGCTCTGCTCGACGGGCGCCCAGGTGCTGATCCCGATGATCGCCCACCTCGTGCCCGTCGAACGACGCGGCCGGGTCGTCGGCAATGTCATGGGCGCCGTTCTCACCGGCATCATGCTGGCGCGGCCGGCATCACTATTCATCTCGGCAAGCTTCGGCTGGCGCTCGGTGTTCTTCCTGTCGGCTGGATTGATGGCGATCATCGGCCTGTCGCTGGTGGCGGTGATGCCCCGCCAGAAGCCGAATAGCGGCATGACCTATCCGCAGATCCTCCGCTCGATGGGAACGCTGTTCCGCGAGACGCCGGTGCTGCGCTGGCGGTCGTGCTACCAGGCGATCGTCTTTTGCGCCTTCAACCTGTTCTGGACGGCGATCCCGCTGGCGCTTGCCGATCGGCTGTCTCTCGGGCCGCGCGAGATCGGCCTGTTTGCACTGGCCGGTGCCGGCGGCGCACTCGCAGCCCCGATCATCGGCCGGCTGGCGGACCGAGGTCTCGGCGTCGTGCTTTCGGCATCGGCGATGCTCGGGCTGGCGGTTTTCTTCGCGATCAGCGGCTATGCCATGGCGGCCGGGGCGCTGATCCTCCTCACGCTTTGCGCCGTGCTGCTCGATGCGGCCGTTCAGGCAAACCAGATCATCAGCCAGCGGATCATCTTCGCCATCTCGCCGGAAAAGCGCGGTCGGCTGAATGCCATCTACATGACCTCCGCCTTCATCGGCGGTGCGATCGGCTCGACGCTCGGCACCATCACCTATCACTGGGGCGGCTGGACGGCGACGTCGGCCGTCGGCAGTCTACTCGGTATTGTCGGACTCGTGCTGTTCAGCATCGAACAACGGGGCCGGCGCCTGGCCGCCTGACGACCGGCATTTCTGCGACAACCATCTGCACGATTTCTTATTTTGCTTCGCCACCCTGTTGGTGCAATAAAAGCAGCGGAGGAGTGCAGCATGAGGTTCGTCCGCATCAACGATGTCGTCATCAGCCATGACCTTCATGGCCAGGGGAGCGGCAAACCGACGATCGCGTTCATCAACTCGCTCGGCACCGATCGCCGTATCTGGGAGCGGGTGGTCGAGGCGCTGGCGCCCGACTTTACCATCCTCACCTTCGACAAGCGCGGCCACGGTCTCTCGGATCTTGCCGCACCGCCTTACCGCATCGAGGATTTCTCCGGCGATCTTGCCGGTCTCATCGACCACTACGGCCTGAAGGACGTCATCGTCTGCGGCCTCTCGGTCGGCGGGCCGATCGCCCTCAGCCTCTACCGCGCCCGCCCGGATCTGGTGCGCGCCCTGGTGCTTGCCGATACGGCGCACAGGATCGGAACGCCGGAATTTTGGAACGCCCGCATCGAGGCGGTCCGACAGGGCGGCATTGCAAGCATCCTCGAACCGATCATGTCGCGCTGGTTCACTGCCGCTTATCGCCGTGACGATAAAGCCGACTACCGCGGCTACTGCACGATGCTCGCCCGTCAGTCGCCGGAGGGCTATGCGGGCACTTGCGCCGCGGTTCGCGATGCGGATTTCACAGAGGTCGCGCGATCGGTCGCGGTGCCGACGCTCTGCGTCGTCGGCGCCGAGGACGGATCGACACCCCCTGAACTGGTGCAGTCACTGGCCGAGCTCATTCCCGCCTCGCGCTTCGCGATCATCCCGGATGCCGCGCATATTCCTTGCGTCGAAGCGCCGGAAACCTTCATCGCGCTGCTGCGCTCCTTCATCGACAACCTTCCCGGAGCTTGACCATGGCCGACCAGTCCCCTCCGTCCGAACGCCACCGCCAGGGAATGGCGACCCGGCGGGCGGTGCTTGGAGATACGCATGTGGACCGGGCCGTCGCCGGCGAGACCGCCTTCGACCAGCCGTTCCAGCAGATGATCACGGAAACGGCCTGGGGCACGGTGTGGTCGCGCCCGCATTTCAGCAAGCGCGAACGGTCGATCGTCACCATCGCCCTGCTGGCTTCGCTTGGCCAGGACGACGAACTGGCGCTGCATATCCGGGCGACGGCGAATACCGGCGCGACTGAAGAAGATGTCTGCGAAGCGCTCATGCATGTGGCGGTGTACGCCGGCGTTCCGGCAGCCAATCACGCCTTCAAGATCGCCAAGTCGGTCTATGCCGAAATGCGGGCGTCGGGTGCCGACAGGGAGGACAAGGCATGAAGAACACTCTGCCGGAGACGGGCGGCTTTTTTGCCCGTGACCGAGACATCCATCCGCCGGCCTACACGCCCGGCTACAAGACGTCCGTTCTGCGCTCGCCGCAGCGGGCGCCGATCTCGCTGGACGGGACCAGGAGCGAGATCACCGGCCCGGTGTTCGGCCACAACATGCTCGGCGCGTTCGACAACGACCTGATCGTCAACTACGCGCAGCCGGGAGAAATGGCGATCGGCCAGCGCATCCTCGTCCACGGCCGGGTGCTGGATGAGCGCGGCATTGGCGTGAGCGGCGCGCTCCTTGAATTCTGGCAGGCGAATGCCGGCGGCCGCTACCGGCACAAGAAGGAGACCTATCTGGCGCCGCTCGATCCGAATTTCGGCGGCTTCGGCCGGACGATCACCGATGACGACGGCACTTACGCCTTCCGCACCATCAAGCCCGGCGCCTATCCATGGCCTAACGGCGTCAACGACTGGCGCCCGGCGCATATCCACTTTTCGATCTTCGGCCATGGCTTTGCCCAGCGGCTGATCACCCAGATGTATTTCGAGGGCGACCCGCTGATCTGGCTGTGCCCGATCGTCAAGACGATCCCGGATGAGGATGCCATCCGGCGGCTGGTCGCGCCGCTCGACATGAACAACACCATTCCCATGGACCTGCGCGCCTACAAGTTCGACATCGTGCTGCGCGGCCGTCGCTCGACCTTCTTCGAGAACCGCAAGGAGGGCAACTGAATGGTGCAGCCGCTCACCTACCTGAAGGAATCCTCGTCGCAGACCGCCGGCCCCTACGTCCACATCGGCTGTACGCCGAATTTTACCGGCATCCACGGCGTCTACGAGACCGACCTCGGCGCCGGGCCGATGGTCAACGACAAGACGCGCGGCGAACGGATCACCATCCGCGGGCGGGTGATCGACGGCACTGGAACGCCGCTTCGCGATGCAATGATCGAGATATGGCAGGCGGATGCCGACGGCTTCTACAACAGCCCGTCAGAGACCCGCGGCACCGCCGATCCGGAATTCTTCGGCTGGGGCCGTTGCCCGGCGGACATGACGACCGGCGAATTTTCGTTCGAGACGATCAAGCCGGGCCAAGTACCGTTCAACGACGGCCGACTGATGGCGCCGCATGTGACGCTCTGGATCGTCGCGCGCGGCATCAACATCGGCCTTCATACGCGGATGTATTTTTCCGACGAGGAGACGGCCAATGCCGAGGATCCGATTCTTGCGCGGATGGAGCACCGGGTGCGGGTGCCGACGCTAATCGGCTCTCGTGAGGGCAATACCGTGACCTTCGACATCCACCTGCAGGGCGAGGACGAAACTGTCTTCTTCGACATCTGAGGCTTCCATGAGCATCTCCGCCTTCGAGCATCCCTACCTGTCCGGCCTGGTCGGCGACGAGGAGACCGGTGCGATGTTCTCGGCCAGCGCCGACATCGGCGCCATGCTCGCCTTCGAGCGGGCTCTGGCCCTGGCGGAAGGGGAGGCCGGCGTCATCCCTTCGGCTGCTGCGGGACTGATCGCCGATCTCTGCGGCGTGTTTGAACCGGATGTCGTCGCCCTGCGCGCGGGCGTGGCACGCGACGGCGTTGTCGTTCCGCAACTGATCAAGCAGCTCAAGGCCGCAGCCGGCAGCGATGCCGCGCAATTCGTGCATCTCGGTGCCACGAGCCAGGATGTCATCGACACCAGCCTGATGCTGCGACTGAAGGGCGTGCTTACCATATTCTCCATTCGGCTGGAGCGGCTCTCCGAACAGTTCGCTCAACTCGAAAAGAACTTCGGCGCCCGGCCGATGATGGCGCATACGCGGATGCAGGCAGCGCTTCCCATCAGCGTTGCCAATCGCTTGCGGTCTTGGTCGGCGCCGCTCGAGCGGCACCGAACCCGTCTGCGGCATCAAATCTCAGCACTGCCGATCCAGTTCGGCGGTGCCGCCGGCAATCTCGATCAACTCGGTCCGCGGGCGTCAGAGGTCCGGCGGCGACTGGCGGATCATCTCGGGCTGGCCGACCAGGTTCAGTGGCAGAGCCAGCGCGACGGTGTCGTCGACGTGGCCGATACCCTGTCGTTGATCTCCGGCAGCCTCGGCAAGTTCGGCCAGGATATCGCGCTGCTGGCGCAGATGGGGGAGGAGATCAGGCTGGCGGGCGGCGGCGGCTCTTCGGCCATGGCGCACAAGCAGAACCCGGTGGCGGCCGAAGCGCTGGTAACGCTTGCCCGTCACAATGCGGTTCTTGTCTCCGGCATGCACCAGTCGATCGTCCACGAGCAGGAACGCTCAGGTGCCGCCTGGACCCTCGAATGGCTGCTGCTCCCGCAAATGGCGATCGCAACCGGCGCCTCGCTGCGGCTGGCATCCGAACTCGTCGTCAAGATCCAGTCGCTCGGCCGGACTGACGGTTGATCCGGCATCCCTCTCATGACGGAAACGTGATGCTGTTCTCCATCAGCGCCCGCTGAAAAAGCGCGCCTCGCGACCCTTGCGGTAAAGCTTGCATTTAGATTTTGCCGGTAATGCTCTGTTAGTCACGTTCCGTCGAACCGCCGCTTGCGGCTCCTTGCTACAGAGTACGGTGTTCATGCGTTCCTCTCTCATCCCCGCCATCCTCGTCGGCTGCCTCGTCATCGGCGGCTGCCGCTCAAGCGGGCCGGAGGAAGCGCTGACGCTTGCACCGTCTCAGGAAATCACCAGCGCCGTCTCGCCGGTCACGCCGCCCGGGTCAATCGGTTCGGCGGCTCCACAGGTCGAGACGGCAGCGGTTCAGGAAGCTGCAGACCAGGCAAGGCCGGCGCCGCACGAGCTCGCCTGGTCAGGAAACGTACCGCAGCCGCAATCTTTCCAGACCGGACCGATGGATGTCGGCATGCCGGTTCCGAGCAACCGCCCCGTCGCCATGCTGGTCCCCGACGCGCCGGATCTGCGCGGTCCGTCGGGCAAGCGCGAGCGCGTCTACAGCCAGCGCTTCCGCGATGCCAAGCCGATGAATTTCGGCCGCATCACGCCGCGTCACCACCCGGTGCACGGCGTCGACGTATCGCGCTGGCAGGGCAATATCGACTGGCCGAAGCTGCGCACCGAGGGCGCCAACTTCGCCTACATCAAGGCGACCGACGGCGGCGATCATCTCGATCCGATGTTCAAGACCAACTGGCAGCGCGCCAAGGCCGCCGGCGTCAAGCGCGGCGCCTACCATTTCTTCTACTGGTGCCGGGTGGCGAGCGAGCAGGCCGAGTGGTTCATCCGCAACGTGCCGAACGACCCGGACGCCCTGCCGCCGGTGATCGACGTCGAATACAACCATCAGTCCGACTGCAAGCGTCGCCTGTCGCCGGAGAAGATCCGCGAGAAGATGCAGGTGTTCATGGACACGCTGGAGCGCCATTACGGCAAGCGCCCGCTGATCTACACGGCCCCGGACTTCTACAAGGACAACCTTCAGACGGCGTTTCCCAACCACCCGTTCTGGCTGCGTTCGGTGGCGGCGCATCCGTCGAAGATCTATCCCGGCCGCAACTGGGTGCTGTGGCAGTATTCCGGCTCTGGCCTGTCGCAGGGCGTCAACGAGAAGATCGACCTCAACGTCTTCTACGGCAGCGCCGAGCAGTGGTACCGCTGGTCCACCGCGCGTCCCGGATCGCAGATCGCCACCCGTTGACCGCTGCCCCCGGGGTCTAAGCCGGCTCCACTGCTCTTTGCAGCATCCCGTAGAGATCGCGCGGATCGTCCGGATCGGCGATGATGTCGAGGAGCTCGAAAAACTCGGTGCCGACGATCCGGCTGCGGACATAGCGCAGCGCCGAGAAATCCTCGACGGCGAACCCGACACTGTCGAACAGGGTGATCTGGCGCGCGTCGCGCCGGCCTTCCACCTCGCCTGAGATCACCCGCCAGAGTTCCGTGACCGGATAGTCCGCCGGCATCTGCTGGATCTCGCCCTCGATCCGCGTCTGCGGCGGATATTCGACGAAGGTGTCGGCCCGCTTCAGGATGTCCGGATGCAGCTCGGTCTTGCCCGGGCAGTCGCCGCCGATCGCATTGATATGCACGCCAGCGCCGACCATGTTGTCGCTGAGAATGGTGGCGTACTGCTTGTCGGCCGTACAGGTGGTGATGATGTCTGCCCCTTCGACGGCCGCCTGAGCGCTATGGCAAGGAATGAGGGTGAGACCGGTGCCGTGGAGGTTGCGGCAGACCTTTTCCGTCGCCCGGCTGTTGACGTCGAACAGCCGCAGATGGGTGATGCCGAGCACCGCTTTCATCGCCAGCGCCTGGAATTCCGCCTGAGCCCCATTGCCGATGATCGCCATCGTCCGGGCGTGGCGCGGAGCGAGATGACGCGCCGCGACGGCCGACGTCGCCGCTGTCCTGAGCGCCGTGAGCAGCGTCATCTCGGTCAGCAGCACGGGATAGCCGGTATCGACTTCCGCCAGCAGGCCGAAGGCGGTCACCGTCTGCAGACCCTTCGCCATGTTGCGGGGATGGCCGTTGACGTATTTGAAGCTGTAGATCTCGCCGTCGGAGGTCGGCATCAGTTCGATGACGCCGTGGCGCGAGTGCGAACCGAGCCGCGGCGTCTTGTCGAACACCGGCCAGCGGCGAAAGTCCGCCTCGATCTCGTCGGCCAGACCGACCAGCATCGGCTGAAGGCCGATGTGGTGGACCAGCCGCATCATGTTCTCGACGCTGACGAACGGCACCAGGGCCTTTGGCGAGGGGATCTGCAGCAAGACGTCCTCCTTGTTTTGCGACTGGCCGCAGCCTAGCGCATGCAGGCTTGTGCGCAAAAGGGCAATCATGTGTTGAAATCGCCAGCGGATTGAGCGAAATGCACATGACGATCCAGCGGAATGATGAAGATGAGCGACACGCCCCAGCGCAGCTACGTTCCCGACGACCTCGACCGGCGCATCATCGCGCAGTTGCGGATCGATGGCCGTGCATCGCTCTCCAAGCTGTCGGATCTGCTGGGCGTTGCCCGCGGCACGGTGCAGAACCGGCTGGACCGGTTGATGCAGACCGGCACCCTGACCGGCTTCACGGTACGCGTGCGCGAGGATTTCGACGCCCAGACGGTGCGGGCCATCATGATGATCGAAGTCACCGGCAAATCGACCGACCGGGTGATCCGCAAGCTGCGTGGCATGCCGGAGATCCATGCGCTGCACACGACCAACGGCAACTGGGATCTCGTCGCCCAGATCCGCGCCGCCAACCTCGGCGAATTCGACCGCGTCCTGCGCGATGTCCGCGTCATCGACGGGGTATCGAACAGCGAGACCAGCCTGTTGCTCACCAGCGTTTGATGCCGGGCTTCGGCTTGACGAAGCATTCGCGGCGCCGATAACGTCCGGCCGGAACCGGCTGTGCGCCGGCGGAGGCCGCTTTCCATGCTCATCAATATCGATCCACTGCTTTCCCCCGAACTTCTCCATGCGCTGAGGGCGATGGGGCATGGCGACGAGATCGCGCTTGTCGACGCCAATTTTCCGGGCACGTCGAACGCCCAGCGCCTGATCCGCCTGGACGGCGTGACCATCACCGACGCGGCCAGCGCCGTGCTGAGCGTCCTGCCGCTCGACGAGTTCGTCGACGTGCCGGTGTTCACCATGGAAGTCGTCGGCAATCCCGATGAGGTGCCGCCGGCCGTTGCCGATCTCCGGGCGATCGTTGGCGATCGCGCCGCCTGCGGTACGCTCGAACGGCACGCCTTCTATGCCCGGGCGCGAACCTGCTTTGCGATCGTCCAGACCGGGGAGACCCGGCTCTACGCCAACATCATCCTGAAGAAGGGCGTGGTGCGCAGCTAGCATCGCCGACGCGGCTTCAATTCGAAGCGCCGTGATCTATGCTGCCGGCATGGATACGTCGCGATTCGCAGCTGCATTGCCGCCCCAGGCGCCGACTTCCCACTCGACCGTGGATGACGCTCCGGCCGCGACCGGACAGCCGCTCGTATCGGCCAATACGCGGCGCGCCTATGCTTCGGACTGGAAGCACTTTTCTGCCTGGTGCCGACGGCAGGGCAGGGCGGTCCTGCCGCCGACGGCGGATCTGATCGCTGGTTACATCGGCGACTGCGCGGCGGGACGGGCTGATCCGACAGGGCGCGACAAGGCGCCGTCGACCGTGGCGCGGCGGCTGTCGTCGCTGTCGTGGAATTTTGCTCAGCGCGGGTTTCCGATCGATCGCCGGGATCCGCAGCTTGCGGACGTCATTGCACGTCTGCGGGAGGCGCCGCGCACCGACACCGGGCCGTCTGCTGCAGTCATGCCGGACGATCTGCGCGCCATGCTCGAGACGCTGGACCGCGGAACGCTGCGCGGCCTGCGGGATCGGGCGATGCTGCTGGTCGGATATGCGGGCGCTCTGAGACGCTCGCAGGTCGTCGGACTGGATGCCGGTCCGGACCAGACGCCCGACGCTGCCGGCTGGATCGAAGCCGATCCGAACGGTCTGCGGGTGACGCTGAGGACTCGCAAGGGAATGCGCAGCATCGAGATCGGGCGCGGCTCCTCCGATGCCACCTGCCCGGTACACGCAGTCGAGACCTGGCTGTCGCTGGCAAGGATCGAGCGCGGGCCGCTCTTCCGCCGCGTCACCGGTCAGGGCCGTGCCGTCGGTCTGGATCGCCTCAACGATCGCGAACTGGCGCGTCTCGTCAACCGCACTGCCCGCAGCGCCGGCATCAGCGACAACCTGGCGAGCCGGGCGCTTCGCGCCGGACGCCTGGCGGAGCCGCGTTCAACGCCAGAAAAGCCAAGCTCCTAGAGGATAAGATTGACCTCTGGCCTCGGTTCGGACGGCTTGTGGTGATGGGCATGAGTTTTCCCGCCCGGTGTTGATCTTCCGTCTCGTGATTGTCATCTTCCCGGTCATAGTAGACATCTCTCGTCGCGGCCGGCTCCCGGCTGTGATGGTGCATCGCCGGCACCCCGGTGGCACCAATACCTGCATTCGGGCTCGCAGCAGCTCCCAACATACGGTTTCCTTCATGCCCGACCTCATTCTTGGCAATGCCCGCATTGTTCTCGACGACCGGATCCTCACCGGCAGTGTCCGGGTTCGCGACGGCCGGATCCTCGATATCGATGAAGGGCAGAGCGCGACGGGTGAGGATCTCGACGGGGATTACCTGATCCCCGGCCTCGTCGAACTGCACACCGACCACCTGGAAACCCATTATTCGCCGAGACCCGGAGTGCGCTGGAACACCATGTCGGCAATCCAGGCGCATGATGCGCAGATCGCTAGTTCCGGCATCACCACGGTGTTCGACTGCCTGCGCATGGGATCGGACGAGAGTTCCGGTTTCGAACGAGGCGAGATGCGGCGCATGGCCGATGCCATCCAGACGGCGCAGAAGGAGGATCGGCTGCGCGCTGACCATCTGCTGCATCTGCGCTGTGAAGTCTCGGCCGCTGATGTCCTGCAGCATGTCGAGGACTTCGGCGACGATCCTGCCGTCCGTCTCGTCTCGCTGATGGATCATGCCCCCGGCCAGCGGCAATTCCAGACGCTCGACCAGTACACGCTCTACTACAAGATCAAGCGCGGGCTCTCGGACGAGGCGTTTGCGCATTTCATGAAGCGGCGTCAGGACGATGCGGCCCGCTATGCAGCGCCGCATCGCCGGCAGCTTGCCGCCTTCTGTCAGGCTCGCGGCATCACCGTCGCCAGTCACGATGATGCGACGCTTGAGCATGTGGAAGAGGCGATCGACTACGGCGTCCGGCTCGCCGAATTCCCGACCGGTCTCGATGCCGCGGATGCCTCCCACGCAGCGGGCATGAGCGTGCTCATGGGGGCGCCCAACGTCGTGCGCGGCAAATCGCATTCCGGCAACATCGCTGCCCGTGATCTCGCCGAACGCGGCGTTCTCGACGTCCTGTCGTCCGATTACGTGCCCCTCAGCCTGCTGCACGCGCCCTTCGTGCTCAGCGAAGAGATCGAGGGCATGTCGCTGCCGCGGGCGCTCGCCATGGTCACGTCGACGCCCGCCCGCACCGTCGGCTTCGAGGACCGCGGCCGTATCGCACCCGGCCTGCGCGCCGATCTCGTTCGTGTCCGCCATACGCAAGGCGTGCCGGTGGTCCGCGCTGTCTGGCGCCAGGGCCAGAGGGTGGCCTGATGCAGGCGGGATCCTTACAGCATCCGGGGCCTGGGCGGTTCGGCACGATGGTCGTCGTCGTCGGCGCAAGCGGCGCCGGCAAGGACAGCCTGATCGACTATGCCCGCGCCAGACGGTCCGAGCGTGCCGACATTCTTTTTGTCCGGCGCGCCATCACCCGCAATGCCGAGGCCGGTGGCGAGGACCATGAGCCGGTATCGAGCGCCGAGTTCGAGCGTCGCAGGGCCGAAGGCGGCTTTGCCGTCCACTGGAGCGCCCACGGGCTCGACTACGGCATTCCCTACGAGGCCCGGGCCTTCCTCGCCCATGGCGGGATCGCCATCGCCAACGGCTCGCGGTCGGTGCTCAGCCGTTTTGCGGCGGCATTTCCGCGCCTGCTCGTCGTCAACGTCGTGGCGCGCCCGGATATCCTTGCCAGCCGCCTCCGGTCCCGCGGCCGGGAAACCCAGGACGACATCACGGCTCGGCTTGTCCGCAGCGAGGCCTTCGCCATTCCGGAGCAGTACCGGTGCATCACCATCGACAACAGCGGAACGCTGCCGGAGGCCGGGGAGCAGTTGCTCGCGGCGCTCGATCGGCTCGTCGCGGCGCATCGTCTCTGACAGCAGTTCCGGCCGTGCATTGGCAGCGGCGCCGCTTCCGGGGCTTCGCACCAGAGCCATTACCATCGGCGCCGGCGAAAAGCCGCCGCGCCTTGCCCTCTGGGTCAACTCCCTGAGGTAGGCGCCCGGCACGCGGATTTTATCGACGCGCATCAGGATGCAGGCCATGGCCGTTGCGGCATTCGTCGGGCCCATGGCCGCGCAGGCTTCGTCGTAGGCCGAGCTCGAAACGCCGAGCATCGAGCGAACGACGATGGCGGCACGGGTGAAATCGCTCCAGCTGCGGATCTCTCCACCGGGACCATAGTCGGCGATATCCGGGCAGGCCTTGAGGATGACCGACAGCGGCAGGTCGCATCCTCCACCCGACGGCTGTCTCGCCGGCAATTCCCCCCTCGTGGTAACGACATCGAGGACATTGGTTGCTCGTGCCGCTTCAGAGTCAATGATGGATTCGGTCTCTGGATTCTGTATGTGGCATCCAGTCCGGCGTTCACTGCCGGCCACATCTGCGCAATTAACGTGACATTCCAGCACGTTGACGATCTCTGCGCGCAGGCGCGTAAGGCCGTCGAGAGCGAGCCTCACCGGCCCGATGCACGACCGCCGTGGCAAGGGCTGGAGCACTGACTCGAGGCGCGCTTGCAGATCGGCGAGATGCCCTTCGACGCCGGATTCGATGGCCAGTGCCAGCAGCTTGCGGATGTCGCGGCGGCAGAGGCTCAACCCTTCGCGGGCTTCGGCCAGCGCCCGCCGTTCGGCGACCACCGATTGTGCCAGTTCGGCGACCTCATCGGCGCGCGTCAGCAGCGGCAACAGGCTAAATCCGAATGCGTGGTCGATCTGGCCGCTCGCCCTGCGGCGGGCATAGCGCTTTCCGTTCGGACTGTCGCGCCGGTGGATGAGCCCGGCCTCGACGAGGACTGCCAGGTGCCGCCGGAGCGTCGTTCCGGCAATGCCATGCGCCCGCAGGCTCAACTGCGCATTCGAGGGGAACACAACCAGCCCCTTGGTGACGCACAGTTCGGGATGCGGATAAAAGCTCAGCAATGCATGCAGCACGGCAAGGCTGCGATCCTGCAGGCCAAGCTTTTCTCGGGCTTCCGAGAGATCGCGGAAGATCTTCCATTTGTCGACCGGGCGGCCGACATTGGTCGCGGCGGCGTCCACCTGCCCCTTCAACAGGGCAAGCGAAGCCGGCCGCCGCCCAAAGGGCGTCGTCATCACATGCGTCTGCATGTCCTTCACCTTCTTCAAGGCAAAAGAAATACACCCGTCAAAACGACGTCGGACTCTTGACTGGGATTCGGAGAAATGCGATTCTCTAGCTGCTTAGACACGAGAAGGGCTTCCACGACTCCGGTCGCTTGGGGGCCTTTTTCTTTTGCGGTTACGTCTCCGGATTTCCTCGCCCACGCGAAAGCCCGCCTGATGGCGGCCGGCGCAAAGACGACGCTGTTCATTGTTCAACATTTCTGACGCGGACACACGAGCCGGAAAGGATCACCGTGCAGCCGCACGGACGACGCAAACGCTACGCCGATCGTCCGGTTATGCTGCACGCCATCAGAAACGGGTTCATCCCGTTCATCGAGGCTTCAGCCTCAGTAACGACAGTTCGCCGTCAATCAGCCGATAACCGTCACTGTTATCCGATTCCCTTCGACCGACAAAGCCGCGATTTCCGGCGGACGCCTCAAGGGTGCTGCACGAATATTGTGCATGCCTCATTGGTGAGCTTGAAATTCATCGGCAGGTCGGTAGTATCTGCGCCGCCGGCCCGGGTGAGGGTTCCCCGATCGGCATCTCCAGAGAAGGAATGATGAACATGACACACGTAAATCGCCTGCGAGCATCGGCCGTGGCGATGGGCCTCGTTCTGGCTGCAGCAGGCTCGTCCGCCGCGCAAGCCAAGACGTTGACGATCTCTTGGTGGGGCTACAATGGCGACAAGCTGAATGCCAACATCATCGAGCCCTTCAAGAAGATCTGCGGCTGCGACATTGCGTTCGAGACCGGCAACAATGCCGACCGCCTCAACAAGCTGAAGCTCCGGGGTGGCAAAGGCGTCGACGTCATCTACCTCACCGACAGCTATTCGCAGATCGGCATTGCCGAAGACCTGTTCCAGAAGGTCGACGCCTCCAAGCTTTCCAACCTCGCCGATCTCTACGATCTGGCCAAGGATCCGCAGGGCGGCTACGGCCCGGCCTACACGATCGGCCGCGTCGGCATCGTCTACGACGCCGCCAAGGTCAATCCGCCGATCTCGTCGTGGAACGACCTGTGGCGTGACGATCTGAAGAGCGCCGTGACCCTGCCCGGCATCACCACCACGGCCGGCCCGATGGTCGTGCTGCAGGCGGCAAAGCATGGCGGCACCGACGCCTTCGCCGACACCGACAAGGCGTTCGAGAGCATCGAGGCGCTGAAGCCGAACGTCGCCAAGAACTACAACACCGGCTCGGAAATGGTGAACCTGATCTCCACCGGCGAAGCCAAGGTGGCGATCTCCCAGGACTTCACGCTAGCCTCGATGAAGGCCGCCGTGCCGACCATGACCTGGGCGACCCTCACCGATGGCGACATTGCGACGCTGAACACAGTGAACATTCCGAAGGGCTCGGAGAATGTCGAACTGGCTCACCAGTTCATCAACTTCATCCTGTCGAAGGAGGTCCAGCAGCTTGGAGCCGAGCAGGGCGTCGACGCGCCGGTCTCGACCATGGTGCAGCTGACGCCGGAACAGGCGAAGATGTGGACCTACGGTGCCGAGATGATCGCCAAGCTCAACCGTCTCGACTACGTCAAGCTGAACGAAGCCAAGACCGACTGGATCGATCGCTGGAACGAGATCTTCAGCAACTGAGCCGCCAGCTCTTCATTAGATTGGCATCGACCCGGGCATAACCGGGTCGATGCTCTTGATCGGCAGACGGGCTTGAGCCATTCTGCCGCAGGTCAATCGCCGCGAGGCGGTTCCGAAATTCAACAGACATCGCAACGACAGGCCTGCACCCCTCGGCTTTCGCCCGGGACGCGCCGACTGGGCACAGAATGATGAAACGTTTAAGCCCCTGGTTTCTGGTGGCTCCCGCAACCCTGCTGGTAATGATCTGCCTGATCTTTCCCGTCGGCTCGACGCTTGCCGCGACATTCATGGACGCCAAGGGCTGGCTTGCTCCCTACACCACCTTCTTCAGCAGCGGGTTTCGCCGCACCGTGCTGTACCGGACGATCGAGATCTCGCTGATCACCACCATCATCTCGGTGATCCTCGGCTTCATCGCCGCTTATGTGGTGGCGCACATGCCGGGTCGGCTGAAGAGCATCATGATCATCGCCGCGGTCTTCCCGCTGCTGACCGGCGTCGTCGTGCGCTCGTTTGCCTGGCTGATCCTGCTCGGCAAGAACGGCATCCTCAATTCGGCGCTGCTGTCGCTCGGCATCATCTCCGAACCGCTGACCATGCTCTACACCGAGGGCGCGGTGATCGCGGCGATGGTCTACCTGTTCGTGCCGCTGATGATCCTGACGCTGGCGGGCGTGCTGGAAGGTATTCCCAAGGACGTCATCGAGGCGGCAAGCTCGCTCGGCGCCACGCCCTTTGCCGCCTTTCGCCAGGTGATCCTGCCGCTTGCCATGCCCGGCCTCATCGTCGGCGCGGTGCTGGTCTTCACCGGCAGCTTTACCTCCTACGCGACGCCGCAGCTGCTCGGCGGCGAGAAACAGATGATGATGGGCACCTTCCTCTACCAGCGCGCCATGGTCACCTTCGACTGGACCGGCGCCTCGACGATCGCCGCGATCATGGTGGCCGTCACCATCGTCATCGTCGTCCTGATGACGCGGCTTGCACGCCGCCTGAACCCGATGGCGGCCTGACATGACCACCAAGCTTCACCCGGCGCTCATCGCCATCGCATCGCTGATCTTCGCCATCCTCATCGCGCCGTTGTTCATCATCCTCGGCGCATCGGTGAGCGACACCAGCTTCCTCACCTTCCCGCCGCAGGGCTTTACCCTGCAGTGGTATGCCAACATCTTCCAGGTCACCGCCTTCCGGACGACAGCGATCACCAGCCTGCAGATTGCCTTTCTCGGCACGTTCCTGGCGCTGCTCATCGGCATTCCGGCCGCCTATGCGCTCAATCGCTTCCGCATCCGGCTGCCGTCCTGGCTGTCGAACGTCTTCGTGCTGCCGATCCTCGTGCCGGAAATCGTCCTCGGCTTTTCACTGATGAAGTCGATCACCATCGGCCTGGAGCTGCCGGTGTTCTCGACGCTGCTGATCGGCCACACGCTGCTGGTGCTGCCCTATGCGGTGCGGGTGGTCGGCGCCAGCCTCGCCTCGTTCGACTTTTCCGTCGAGGAGGCTGCCATCAGCCTCGGATGCCCGCCGCTGAAGACGTTTCTGACCGTCGTGCTGCCCAACATCAGCGCCGGCGTCATCGCCGCCTTCATCCTTGCCTTCATCACCTCGATCAACGACGTGTCGATCTCGCTGTTCTTGACCGGCCCCGGTATCTCGACGCTGCCCATCCAGATCCTTGCCCACATGGAACAGTTCTTCGACCCGACGATCGCCTCGGTTTCAGTTCTGCTGATGCTGCTGACCGTCGGCGTCATGGCCGTCGTCGAGGCGACGCTCGGCCTCACCTTCCTGACCAAGTGACCTTCCTGACAAAGTGAAACACCCGTGACCGTATCGCTTACCCTCGACAACGTCTCCGCCCATTATGGCTCCACCCAGGTGCTGCAGGACCTGTCGCTTGCCGTTGCGGCCGGTGAACTCGTGTCGCTGCTCGGCTCGTCCGGCTGCGGCAAGACGACGACGCTCCGGCTCGTCGCCGGCTTCCTGGAACCGACGGCCGGATCCATCCGGCTGGGCGACCGGGACCTGACGCGGCTGCCAGCCCACCAGCGGGATATCGGTCTGGTGTTCCAGAACTATGCGCTGTTCCCGCATCTGTCGGTACGCGACAACGTCGCCTTCGGCCTGAAGCAGCGCGGCATCGCTGGTACTGAGCGCAGACAGAAAGCGGATGCCATGCTGGAGCGCGTCGGCCTGTCGGCCTTCGCGGAGCGCATGCCGGCGGCGCTCTCTGGTGGCCAGAAGCAGCGCGTGGCGCTCGCCCGTGCGCTGGTCATCGAGCCGCCGCTGTTGATGTTCGACGAGCCGCTGTCCAATCTCGATGCCAAGCTGCGTGTGGACATGCGCGTCGAGATCCGCCGTCTGCAGCGGGCCAACGGAACGACATCGCTCTACGTGACGCATGACCAGGAAGAAGCCTTCTCGATCTCCGATCGGGTCGCCATCATGAATGCCGGGCGGATCATGCAGCTCGACCGGCCGGAAGTTCTCTACCAGCGGCCGGCAAACGCCTTCGTCGCGCGGTTCGTCGGCTTCGAGAGCCTCATCGACATGACGGTGACGGATCGCAACGGCGATGTGGTAACGGCGCGAACCTCGGACGGCGCGACGCTCACCCTGTCGCAGGCCGTATTCGGTGCCGTTCCCGATCGTTTCGTGCTCGCCGCAAGGCCGGACGGGCTGGCTGTCAGCCGCGCCGGCGAGGGGATCCCCGTCACGCTCGGCATCCGCACCTATCTCGGCCGCGCCTACCAGTATCAGTGCACCACGGCAGCCCATACCTATCTCGGCAATGGTCCGCTGTCCGAACTGCTGGAGCCCGGCATGCCCGCTGTGCTGATGCCGGTTGCCGAACAGTGCTGCATCCTGCCGCCGGAAAGCTGAGCCCCGGTCGAGCGCGGCCGGTCAGAAGACGACCGGCTGCACCGCGCCTGTCTGGACGTTGACGAGGCCCTGCGGGGCATACTCGCTCGGCGCCACGAGCACCCAGCGCCACGGCGCGCAGGTGAGGGTGGCAAACGCCAGCCGCTCCGGAAGCCCTGGAAACCAGCGTGGGCTGAAGGTCGGCTCGTACATCCAGTCGATCTTCTCGCCCTCGGCATAGAGCGCCTGCATCTCTTCATGCAGCGCTTGCGGCGATCGGCAGGTCATCAGGCCCGCCACCTCGTAACGCACGGTTGCCACCACGCGTCCACCCGTCACCAGCGCCCAGCCACCGTCGTTTTCGGCAATCGCATTGACCGCCATCGCCATGGCCGCATCGGACGATCCGACGCACCAGATATTGTGTTTGTCGTGCGCCATCGAGCAGGCGAGGGCAGTGTCGGGTGTGCGCGGCCCGGTCCCGACCCAAAACATCTTCGAGACGGCACCTTTGCCGGAAAACCGGTCGACGACGGAGAACTTGGTGATGTTGCGGCTCTCGTCGCGCTGCACAAGCCCACCCTCGACGGGAAGCTCGTAGGTCAGGAAGGCGTCCGCCCAGTGGAATGGCCGGAGCACCGCCGCCTGCATCGTCTCGCGTCCCGGTTCGGCGAAGATGGAGAAATCCGCGTCGGTCAGCGGCCGGCCGATGTTGATCGTCTTCGTCGCCCATTCCGGCCAGTCGATCGTTGGCACTTCGGGCAGGTAGGTCGTGCCCTCGGAGATCTGCCGGCCGTCGGCCCAGACCTTGGCGATCTGAAAAGTCTGCACGTCCGACAGCAGCACGATATCGGCATAGCGGCCCGGCGCGATCGAGCCGACGAACGGCGTCAGGCGCATATGGCGGGCAGGGTTGATCGTCGCGCACTGGATGGCGATCTCAGGTGCCAGGCCGGACTGGATGGCGAGCCGGACATTGTAGTCGGTGGCCCCCATCTTCAGCGTGTCGGAAGCACTGCGGTCGTCGGTGGTGAAGGCGATCTGCGACCAGTCGGCGAGCCCCTTCTCCAGCAGGCCATTGATGACCTCGGGAAGGCTGTGCGGGCGCAGTTCCATGAACAGGCCGTGGGTGAGCTTGTCCCAGAACTCCTCCAACGTCCACGCCTCGTGATCGGAGGCGAGGCCGGCTGCAGCAAAGGCGTTGATGGTCGCCATGTCGCGAATGCCAGCCGCGTGCCCTTCCACGACGCCGCGCTGCTCGAAAGTCGCGCGGATCATGCCCCAGAGGCGATCGTAGGACGGGTTGTCGCGGTTCCAGACGGCCGGCCAGTCCATCACCTCGTCGAGGCCGGCGACCATCAGGCTCTCCTTGAGGAAGGCCTTCTGCTCGTCATAGCCGAGATAGCCACCGCCATGCTCGTAGCCGGTCGGAGGCACTGCAGAGCCGGGGAGGGGGAAGATCTTCAGCGGCGAGCCCGCCTCGCGCGCCTTCAGCCAGAATTCCAGCGTCTTTGCGCCATTGACGTTGGAGAATTCGTGGCTTGCCTCGCAGGTCCAGGTATTGCCGCGGGGAAGCACCAGCGCCGCCTCCCATTCCGGCGTCAGGTGCGAGCTTTCGATATGCTTGTGCACTTCGCCGAGCCCCGGAACGGCGGAGAGATCCGGTTCGTGGACGCGCAGTGCAACCTCGCCGGGGTAGCTTCCGGCCGGGCCGACATAGGCGATCCGCCGGTCCTTGATGACGATTTCCTGATCCAGCGACCAGGTCCGCGTCGCCACGTCCAGCAGCCGCCCGACACGCAGCGCGACGTCAGCCGGCTCCTTGCCGAGCGCCACCAGCGTCAGCTGCTGGCGGATGGCGATTTCGGTGGCGGCGCTGGGATTGATGTCGATGGGCGGGAGACGCGACACGGGTCACTCCTGGATGACAGACGGCGAAGCGGGATACCCCGCAGCCGTTGCGGAACATGGGCAGGCCTCCGCCTTACCGCCCGGGCAGGGGCACTGCAACAGCCAAGTTGGGGCGGCGCCGGCAGTGTCAGTCCGTTTCGTCCTCCTCGATGCCGAGCACGCCGCTCAGTGCATCCGGGTTCATCTGCCGGCGGCTGAGCAGGCCCGCATCCTCAAGGCGTTCGAGATCCGGCAGGTCACGCAGTGATGTGAAGCCGAAGGCCGAGAGGAACGTTTCCGTCGTCACATAGGTATAGGGCGAACCAGGCGTCGGGCTGCGCGGGCCGAAGGTGATGAAGCCTGCCCGCCGGATGCCGGCGATCGTATCGCGGCTCACCTCGCGGCCGTAGATGCGCGACAACTCGCTGCGGGTGACCGGCTGGAAATAACCGATCATCATCAGCACCAGGGCTTCCTGCTGCGACACCTCGTCCGGCATGGCGACCGGTGCTCCGGAGGCGCGCACCACCTGCGCGTAGCCGGGTTTGGTCCGGTACTGAAAGCCGCCTGCCACCGAGACCACGTCGAAGGGCCGTGCCTGAAGTTCGGCACGGATGTCGTCGATGATCAGGTCAAGGTCGCAGTCGCGTCCGACGACCCTCGACAGCATCTCCCGGCCGACAGGTTCGGCGGAGGCAAACAGCACGGCCTCCACGCGGTTCATCCATTCGCGCCAGCGGGCGTCGGGAGCCATGGCTTCCAGTTCGGTATCGAGCGTGTTTGAGGACCTTGGGCTGCGGGCCATGGCTAAAGCCCGAAAACGCGGAAATTGCTGCGCCCGGACAATTCCCGCACCGCATCGAGCGCCAGCAGGCGGTCGAACAGCCGCCGCGAGGCGAAACGCGAGAGGCGCGGCGTCGTCAGCGAGCCCGGCACCGCATCGTCGCCGAGCAGCAGATCGAGCGCCTCACCCGCACCCTTGGCCCGCAGCTTCGGCGCCACGGCAAGAAGGTGTGCGCTGCGCCGGTCGAGTTCGGCTGCCAGCCGCAAGGCATCCGCCACCCCATCCACCAGAGCAAGGCAGAGCCCGCGCAGGAATTCCGGGGATCCGGGCGCCGGACGAGGCGCGCCCTTCTCTGCCCGAAACTGCGCCGAGTAACGCTGACCCATCGCCAGGGGCAGGGCGACCGGCCAGCCGCACAGGTCGCGCAGCACAAGGTCGGCGATCCACCAGCCGAGGATTTCGTAGTCGGGCCCGACCGCGCCCACATCCGCCAGTACGGATGCCATAGCATGCGGTGCCGACACGGTCTGCTGCTTCGCCTCCGCCACCCGATCGGCAAGCCCGTCGAGCCCTTCCGTCCAGGGCAGGCCGAGGCTGGCTGCAAGATCTTTCAGCACGTCGTCCCGCAGTTCCAGCCGCGGCCGGCCGAGCCGTTTCCAGGCGCCGTAGATATTGCCGGAAGGTCCGGCGTCGTCGCCGGCCCTGCGCAGCACCCAGGCATCACGCAGTTCGGCTTCGGCTTCGCGCCGCCCGGACATCCGCACCGCAACGGCTGCACATTTCAGCGCCTGACGCTGGCGCCAGACGCCGGCCCAGGGCGGATCCGCGCGCACCACCCGGTCGAGCGCCAGGAGTGCGGCGCCGCAGAGGAAGGCAGCTTCGGCTTCGCTCCCGGCAAACGCGCTGCGCTTGGCCCAGGCGGGCACCTGGAAGCGCAGATCAGTGGCGGCAGCAGGCTTCGGCGCTGGAATCATGCCGGAAATGATAGAGTTTTGCCGGCCCGACGCCATAGCCGTCCGGCAAAGCACACAGATCTTCTGGTCGACCTGCGGCCGCAGCACGCTCCGCCGTCACCGGTTGCCGGCAAGCGGCCTAGATCTCGTGGATCCTGACACCCGGCACCACCGCCTTGGCGATCTCACAGAGATGCCGGTGATGGGTGAGGTAGATCACCTGACCGATGCCGGCCATCTCGCCGAACAGCTTGAAGACCTCTTCCGACCGAAGCTCGTCGAAGGTTTCCATGATGTCGTCGGCGACGAACGGAACCGACGGGCGCACGGCGGCGAATTCCTCGTAGCCGGCAAGCCGCAGGGCGAGGTACAGCTGGTAGCGCGTGCCGGTCGACATGGCATCCGAGAGCTTGGAGGCGCCGTCGCGGGCGACGCCGATGAGGATCTCCTTGTCCTTCTCCGGCTGGGCGGCGAGACCGGAATAGTCGCCACGGGTGATTTGCCGGAAAGCCTCCGACGCCCGCTTCATCATCGAGCTGCGGTGCTTTTCGCGGTAGAGCGACAGCGCATTCTCGGCGGCCAGAGTGCCGGCGCGCAGCTTCAGGTAGCCGATCGCCAGATCCTCGACCTCGACCAGCAGCGTCGACCGCTGGGCTTCCAGCCGCGCCACGGCATCGTCGCCGCCGACGGCCTCGACCTTGTCCTTCGCCCGGCTGAGTTCGGCAAACAGCACCCGGCTGCGCTCGGCCAGATTGTCGATGCGCTCGGCCAGCTCCTCGGCCTGGCGCGCCAAGTCGTCCGCGTCGATCTCCGACAGCGCGGCCTGCGCCTCAGCCAGCGAACCAAGCTTCAGCTCGGTCAGGATCTGTTCGCGCACCTCACCCAGGCGTCGCTCAAGCCGGTCGCGCTCGGCCGCCTGCTCCATCCGCAGGCTGACATCGGTGAGCGTCTCGACGCCGAACAGGCTCGTCATCTCCAGCCTGTTCGCCTCGTGTTGGCTCATCTGGTCGGCAAGCCGTGCCTGCTCCTCGTGCGCCGCGGCAAGATCTGCGGTCTTGGCTTCATATCGGACACGGCTTTCCTCGGCCTGCGCCTTCAGCAGGGCGAGCGCGTCTGCGTCCTCCAGCACGGTCGTGCCCGTCTGGCCCAGACCCGCCGCTCGCTTCAAGACGTCCACATCGCCGGCGAACGCCTGCATGTCGCGCTGCATCATGGCGATCCGCTGGGCAAGCTGGTCGCGCTCGCGCACCAGTGCTGGAAGTTCCGCCAGTGCATCGAGGATGGCGCGAACGGCGGTCGGCTCGCTTTCCTCGGCAAACCAGGTGCCGGCCAGCGCATCGCTCCATGCCGACTGCCACTGGGCATCCAGGCGCTCCGCATCCTGAAGCTCGCGCTCGCGCTCGCTCACATCCCGCTGCAGATCCGCAAGGCGGGTGACTAAGCCTGCGCGTTCGGTCGCCTGAGTGACCGCTTGCCCAAGCATTTCGTCCACGACGTCGATCGACTTGCGCAGATCCAGCCGGTCGCTCAAAGGCCAGCCAAGGTCTTCGACCGCCTCCCGCAGCTCTGCGAAGTCGCTGTCGAGTTCGGCGCGCAACGTGTCCCGGCGCACCTGCGCCTGTCGAAGCGAGGCAGCGGCCGCAAGGCAATCCTTGCGGCGGCCCGACCAGGCTTCCAGAAAGGACAGCTGTCGATAGATGTCGTGCTCGGGATCGGTCGCCACCGGCAAAGCACGGACGACAGCGTCCGACAGCGTCTGGCGCTCGGCAAGCGCATCGCGCTTCAAATCCTCTTCACGCGCCAGCGCCGCGGCAATCTGATGCTGTTCCTGCCCCAACTGACGCAGCTCTGCCAGATCCTTGGCATTGAGCAGGCGAGCCTCGGAAAGCCTGTCATCCTGTTGAAGTGCGACCTCGAAGGCATCCGCGGTTGCTGCGTCCATCTTCGCGCGATGCAGATCCCACGCCTTGCCGCGCGCCTCCCGCCGACGTGCCGCCGTCTCGTCGTCCAGCGCCTCGCCGCCCGTCTGCAGGGCCGACAACCGTGCCGCGATCTCTGCCTGGCGTGCCCTTAGGTCGCGCAGCCGCTCGCTCGAGCGTGCAAGGCGACGGTCGAGATCTTCGGCCGCGCTGCGCCATGCGGCGATCTGCCGATGATCCGCCGGCACGATCGTTTCCAGCTCGGCGATGTCTCCGCTCCAGGGGGCGAGCGTCGCGAGATCCCGATCAAGCTCGTGCTGCATCTGCGCAAGCGCCCGCTCTTCTATGCCGAGCCGCGTCTGGCCGTCGCCCTTGCGCAGCCGCGACAGCAGGCTTTCCAAACGACGCGTCGAACCGGCGCGCCCGGTGGAGGTTTCCGACGCATCGGCACGCAGCTGCATGTCCTGCAACAGGCGCTGCGTCCGTTCCAGCTCGCGCTCGCCGTTGCGCAGGGTTGCAGCGATCCCGGAGCGGGTCTCGATCAGGTCACGTAGCCTGGCAGTTGTCGTGGCGCGCAACACAAGCGACGAGGGATCGGTGTGATCCTGTTGGCCGAGCGATGCGAGGAGGGCGGCCAGCGCCGCCTCCTTCTCCGCCAGAGAAAGCCGCCGTCTCGGCAGGTCATCCTCGGCCGTGCGATAGCGCGCGCGCCCGTCGTCGAGGCCGGCAATCCGGTCTGCCAGCGACAGAACCGACGTATCGACGGCGATCTCCGCGAGATCTTTCTCCAGCCGATCGATCGTCCGCTGCAGGCTCGATGCCTGCGTCTGAAGCCGTGTCTCGTCGCGCAGCAGCTCCGGCAACAGCGTGACCCATGCGCGCGGCGGACGCGGCAGTTCGCCGAACGTCGTGACTTCGTTCTCGATGCGGGAAAGCTCGCGCGACAGCGGAAGTGCGCGCAGCAGCGCCGTCACATCTGCCTGGCGGGCCCGTGCGGCAGACAGTTCACCGAGCGTTTCGCCGTAGGCCTTTTCCGCCTGCGCCCGCGCTGCCACCAGCCCGGCATAGGCCGACGCATAGGTGTCGATCGTCTCGCGTTCTGTCTTCAGCGTCGCCAGTTGCTGCTTCAGTTCCGCCAGCCGCGTGTTGCGGGCACGCTTCTTGTAGAACTGGCTCGCCTCATCGCCGGCCGCCGTCAGCACCCGGCCGATGTCGGCAAGGCCGGCGCTGGCGGAAAACAGAAGCTCGCCCAGATCGCCCTTGCTTTCGACGATCGCCGCACCGCCGTCGCGCAGCGACCGCTCGTCGAGCGAGAACATTGTCCGGTAGGTCTCGCGCGTCAGGCCACCGAGCGCCGAAGACAATAGCGCTTCATTGAGCGGCTGCCCGCGCGCATCCAGGAGGCCGCTGGTGCGGTGCTTGATGCGGACCAGCTCCTGCTCCCGCCCGTCGATATCGAGGACCGCACCCACCTGCATCGCGTGATAGGCGTGCAGAAAGTTGTAGGCGCTGCGCTCGGGGATGCCGAACAGCAGGTCGAGATAGGCGGAAAAAGCGGTCGACTTGCCGGCCTCGTTGAGGCCGTAGACGATGTGCAGATCAGGACTGCCGGTCGGCGCCGGGCCGAAGTCCAGGCTCTGCTCGGTAAACTTGCCGTAGCGTGTCAGGTCGAGACGACGAAGCCGCATCAGCGCGCTCCGCCATCGGCCGCAAGCCTGGCCATCAGGTCTTCGCCGCCGTCGCGGATCAGATCATCGAGAAAACGGTCGAACGCGGCCGGGTCGCTGCCGGCGAACCGCCGGCTCTCCGGTGGCAGGTCGTCGAGCAGGCTCTGCACCATCTCGCGCACATCCTCGCGAAAACCATGCGCGGTCATCACCTCTTCGCGCATCAGCACGCTGAGTTCCAGGATCGGATCGCTGCCCGATGCGGCACGCGTCTCGTCCGCCGGAACATCGACGGCAAGTTCCAGCTTCTCGATCCAGGTCCGCCCGGTCCGCTCGCCGCGCTGCTCGGCTTCGGCCTGCAGCAGGTCGCGGTCGCGGCGGATGGTCCAGGCGAGCGGCGTACGACCAACCAGCCGCAGACGCACGACGAGGTGGTCGGAGCGGGTCCGCTGCCGTTCCTGTTCCAGTGCCGTGCCGATATGCTCGACGACGCTTCGCCAATCGTTTGCGCCGGTGATGTCGACCGTCAGCCGGGCGAACTGCGCAAGGCTCGTCAGCCGTTCCTCGACCCGCACCGAACCGTCGTCGCCAATGGTCACCAGCGACACGGTCTTCTCGCCGGCTTCGTTGATGTCGCGGCCCTGCGGCATGCCGGGCATGATCACGGTCCGCTCGCCGGCATGGTGGGTGCGCTGGTGGATGTGGCCGAGCGCCCAGTAGGCAAAGCCGGTGCCATGAAGGTCGACAAGCGAGCAGGGCGCGTAGAGATCGTGACCGGAAGCCCCGGCAAGGCTCGTGTGCATGATGCCGATATTGACGGCGCCGGGGGTCGGCGGCCGGTACTTTGGCAGCAGGCTTTCCGGCGCCTGCGGTTTGGAAAAGCTGAGGCCGTGGATCGCGACATCGATGCCGCCGGTCGTCAGTTCGACCGCTTCCGCGCGACCGCCGAAGACCTTGACCGAAGGCGGCAGCACCAGCTCCTGGGTGATCCGCGACAACGCATCGTGGTTGCCACGGATCTTGAACACGGCGATGCCCGCCTCGTGCAGGCGCTGCATCTGGGTCGCGAGGAAGCGGGCGGTCTTCATCGAGGTCTGGTCGCCGTCATAAAGATCGCCTGCGATGATCAGCGCATCGACCTGTTCCTCGAGGCAGAGGTCGACGATCCTGATCAGCGCCCGACGCGTCGCGTCACCCACCAGATCGGCGAGTTCTGCATTGCGCAGCGACAGTGAGCGGAGCGGCGAATCGAGATGGATATCGGCGGTGTGGACGAACCTGAAGGGCATGCCGCTTTCTAGCCGGTCCAACCGGCGCGGGCAATGGCGACGAGATCTCGTGCACCGGTCTTCGGATCGCCGGGCGGCCGTGCTGATCCAGTCCTGGGCGCCGTTGACTTGGCGCCCGGTTTGTCGCTAGGGTCTCCGCATTCCGAGGGGAGCACCGAACGGTGCTGAGATGGCGTGGAGCCGGACCCTTGAACCTGATCCGGGTCATGCCGGCGTAGGAACGGAAAATGCGCATGTGACCGCGCCGCTTTCTCTTCTCCGCTTCACCTGGATCTCCGTGCTGTCAAGGTTTGGAGATCGCCATGCGTTGTTGTTCGGCTGCTTCTCGCAGCATCGTCGTCTTGCCCCGAACCCCGCTTAAGTCCGCCGGCTGAGCCATGCGTGCGTCCGAGGCGA
This sequence comes from Rhizobium sp. SAFR-030, assembly GCF_059415005.1. Taxonomy (NCBI): domain Bacteria; kingdom Pseudomonadati; phylum Pseudomonadota; class Alphaproteobacteria; order Hyphomicrobiales; family Rhizobiaceae; genus Rhizobium; species Rhizobium sp. SAFR-030. The sequence continues at coordinate 600,548 of NZ_JBPFDO010000002.1, forward strand.
GTTTTGCCCTGATCCTTCTTGCGGGTGTGTGGCAGGCAGTCGTGACGGTGCTTGCGCCGCCGCGTTACCTGCTGCCGTCACCGCTTTCGGTCGCCGACGTGTTCGTTCGCCAACCGGCTTTCCTGCTGCATCACGGCCTGATCACGGCTGGCGAGATCCTCGTCGGCCTGCTGGTGGGAAGCCTTCTCGGCGCCGCGACGGCTATTGCGGTGGCGGCAATGCCACGCCTCGGTCAATTGATCTGGCCGCTGGTGCTGGTCATCCAGGCGTTCCCGGTCTTCGTGCTGGCACCGGTACTGGTGCTCTGGTTCGGCTTCGGCATCGCCTCCAAGGTGGCGATGACGGTGATTATCATCTTCTTCCCCGTTGCCTCCTCGCTCGCCGACGGCCTGCGCCGGACCGACCCGGACATCCTCGACGCGGCAAGGCTGACGCCGGCCAGCCACTGGCAGATCCTGCGCCATCTGCGCCTGCCACTGGCGCTTCCGTCGCTGGTCTCCGGCCTGCGGGTTGCCGCGCCGCTTGCACCCTTGGGCGCCGTCGTCGGCGAATGGGTCGGCGCGGCCGGCGGCCTCGGCTTCATCATGGTGCAGGCCAATGCCCGCATGCAGGCCGACATGCTGTTTGCCGCCATGATCGTGCTGGCGCTGTTCACCGTCGCTCTGCGCCTTCTCGTCGACCGGCTGACGGCCGGCCTTGCTCCCTGGGCGCGCGAGACCCTCGACGCTCCTCTTTCCTCGCCTCTCTCACTGAAACCCAGAAGGTCATCCCGATGAAACGCCTGCTGCCCGCTCTCGCCACGGCGCTCCTGATCAGCCTTGCTCCGGCCGCCGCCCAGGCCGCCGACAAGCTGTCGGTGCTGCTCGAATGGTTCGTCAATCCGGACCACGCGCCGCTGGTCGTCGCCCAGGAAAAAGGCTTCTTCCGCGACCAGGGGCTGGAGGTCGAGCTCATCCCGCCAGCCGATCCGTCGGCCGTGCCGCGGCTCGTCTCGACGAAGCAGGCGGATGTCGGCATCCACTACCAGCCGAACCTCTACCTCGACCATGCGGCCGGCCTGCCGCTCGTCCGCTTCGGCACGCTGGTCGAGACGCCGCTCAACACCGTAACCGTGCTCGCTGACGGGCCGATCAAAAGCTTCAAGGACCTGAAGGGCAAGAAGATCGGCTTTTCGGTCTCGGGCTTCGAGGATGCGATGCTGAAGCGGATGCTGGCGGGCGAGGGCGTCGACGTGAAGGACGTCGAGCTCATCAACGTCAACTTCTCCCTGTCGCCCTCGCTGATCGGCGGCAAGGTGGATGCGACCGTCGGCGGCTTCCGCAACTTCGAGCTGACGCAGATGCGGTTGGAAGGTCACGAAGGCCGCGCTTTCTATCCGGAAGAACACGGCGTGCCAATCTACGACGAGCTCATCTTCGTCACGCATAAGAATCTGGTGAAGGATGACCGCCTGCCGCGATTCCTGGCAGCGGTCGAACAGGCGTCGGTCTATCTGACCAACCATCCGCAAGAAGCCTGGCAGATGTTCATCAAGGCTTACCCCAACCTCGACGACGCGCTGAATCGCCAAGCCTTTACCGACAGCCTGCCGCGTTTCGCCAAGCGGCCGGCAGCGCTCGATCGCGGCCGTTACGAACGCTTCGGCGCCTTCATGGCGGAAAGCGGGCTTGTTCCGGTCGCGCCGTCCGTCGACGATCTGGCGGTGGAACTGCGATGACGGCGCCGAAATCCACACTATCGCCGGCAACGGCCGCCAACCTCTTGGCCCGCGTCCGCCAGGCCCGGCCGCGCGTCCACTGCCTGATGAACACGGTGGTGCAAAAATTCACCGCTGATGGCATCTCGGTCATCGGCGGCATTCCGTCGATGACCTCGTCCATGGAGGAGATCGCCGATTTTGTCGCCCGGGCCGACGCTCTGACGATCAACCTCGGCACGCTCGATGCGGAGCGGCGAAAGGTGATCCGGCTGGCCGTCGATGTCGCCAATGCCGAGGGCAAGCCGTGGATCCTCGATCCGGTGCACTGCGACTACTCGCCGACGAGGCTGGCCTTCGCCCGCGAGCTGATCGCGCTCGGGCCGACGGTCGTGCGCGGCAACCGTGCGGAAATGCAGCTGATCGGCGAGACGCGGTCTAGCCTGCGCATCCAGACGGGACCCGTCGATCTGCTGGAGGATGACGGCCGGCGCGTCTCGGTCGCCAATGGTCATGCCTGGATGGCCCAGGTCACCGGCACCGGCTGCCTGTCGGGCGGCGTCATTGCCGCGTTTCTGGCGGTCGAGCCGAACGCGCTGACGGCGGCAGCCGCGGCGCTTGCAACCACCGGCGTTGCAGCGGAAGTGGCTGCCGCTGAGGCGCGCGGCCCGGGCAGTTTCGAGCCTGCCTTCCTCGATGCACTCGCCGCACTCGACGGCGCCGATCTCCTCCAACGGGCACGGATAGACCATGACACGCATTGACTACCGCCTGAATGCCATCGTCGATGCCGGTCTGGCCGATGTCGGCCACCTGCCGGACCTCGCAGCGATTGCCGCCAAGAATGGCGCGACGCTGATCCAGTACCGCGACAAGACGGCCTCGACCCGCCTGATGATCGAGCGGGCGCAAGCCATTCGCGACGCACTCCTCGGCACTGGCGTGCCGTTCGTCGTCAACGATCGGGTGGATGTGGCGCTCGCCGCCGGCGCGGATGGCGTGCATCTCGGCGCCGACGACATGAACGCCGCCACCGCACGCCGGCTGCTCGGGCCGGGTGCCATCATCGGGCTGACGGTCAAGACGCAGGCGGATGCCGATCGCGCCGGTCGTGCGCCCGTCGACTATGCCTGCATCGGCGGCGTGTTCGAGACGCTGTCGAAGGTCAATCCGGATCCGCCGGTCGGGCTCGATGGGCTGAAAGCCCTGCGCGATACCATCCGCCGGCTCAACCCGGCGCTGCCCGTCGGCGCCATCGCCGGCATCACGCTCGATCGGCTACCGGAAGTCATTGCCGCCGGCGCCGATGGTGTCGCTGTCATCTCCGCGCTGTTTCGCACGACGGACATCGCCGGTGCGGTTCGTGATTTTCGCACCCGTATCGACATCGCATTGAAGGAGCCGCGCATATGACGGCGATTGCGCTGACCATTGCAGGATCGGACAGCGGCGGCGGCGCCGGCATCCAGGCGGACCTGAAGACCTTCTCGGCGCTCGGTTGCTACGGCGCCAGCGTCATCACCGCGATCACGGCGCAGAACACCCGCGGCGTCACGGCAGTCGAGGATGTCTCCGCGCCGATGATCGTCGCACAGATGACTGCAATCTTTTCCGATTTGGCGGTCAGTGGCGTGAAGATTGGCATGGTGTCGCGGATCGAGACCATCCACGCCGTTGCCGAGGGATTGTCCGGCTATGGCGGCCCGATCGTCGTCGACCCGGTGATGGTGGCGACCTCCGGTGATCGGCTGCTGCAGGAGGATGCGATCGCCGCCCTGCGCGAGAACCTGCTGCCGCTGGCCAGGGTGGTGACGCCCAATCTGCCGGAGGCCGCGCTGCTGACGGGACGGCCGGTCGCGACCAGCGAATCCGAGATGGAGGATCAGGCCCGCCAGATCCTGACCTTCGGTGCCCAAGCCGTGCTGATAAAGGGCGGCCACGCGACAGGCGACGAAAGCGTCGACCTGCTGGTGACCGCGCAAAGCACGCTGCGGCTGACGGCGCCCCGGATCGACACCCGCAACGATCACGGAACAGGCTGTACGCTGGCCGCGGCGGTCACCGCGCATCTGGCGCATGGCATGTCGCTCGTCGAGGCAGCGCGGGAGGCCAAACGCTATCTGCATGCGGCGCTTGTCGCCGGGGCAGGGCTGCGCGTCGGGCAGGGCCGTGGACCAGTGCACCATTTCCATGGCTGGTGGCCGGCGTGATCAAGCGCCTGGAAGCCGGGCTCGAAGCACTGCTCGGAGCGCTTTCCGCAGTGCTCCTGCTGATGCTGCTGTCGACGGTGATCGTCAACGTCATCCTGCGCTACGGCTTCCAGTCCGGTTTCGTCGGGATCGAGGATCTTGGCATCTGGCTGCACCTGGCGCTGATCGCCGTCGCTTCGCCGCTCGCCCTCAAGGGGCCGCTGTCGATGCGCTTCGACGTCGGGCTGCGGCTGATGCCGGCGCGCCTGAAGCGGGCAGCCGAAATCGGCGCCGATGCGGTGAGCACCATCGCGGCGCTGACGTTGCTGTCGAGCGGCTGGCAGACGATGGCACTCCTCGGCGGCACGTCGCCGACGCTCGGCCTGCCCGAATGGCTGCGTTTCCTGTTGTTCGCCGTAAGCGGCGGACTTCTGCTCGCCGTCCTGCTGCTCCAGCGTACCAATGAGGGCCGCACCCGAGACGTGATCATTTCCGTCCTCGTCGGGGGCGGGGTCTATGCGCTGGCGCCGCATCTGTCGATCGAGACGTCGCTGCCGCCGAGCGCGTTCCTCGCGATGATCGCCGGCTTCGGCCTCCTGATGTCGGCACCGCTGGCGCATGCGTTTCTCGCGGCCGCAGCGCTTGCTGAGCCGTTCGGCAGCAGCCTCACCGAGCCGGCACTGGTCTCTTCGGCCGTCAACGGCATGTCGAAATTCCTGCTGCTCGCCTTGCCGTTCTTCCTGCTCGCCGGCGGATTGCTGACTGTGTCCGGGGCTGCGGCGCGGCTGGTGGCGTTTGCCGCGACGCTCGTCGGGCACCGCAAGGCAGGGCTCGCCCAGACCGTGCTCTTGACCAGCGTCATCTTCTCCGGCGCCTCCGGCTCCTCGGTCGCCAATGCCGCCTTCGGCGCCGCCACTTTCCAACCGCACCTGGTGAAGAATGGTTATCCACCGGCGCAGGCCGGTGCCGTCATCGCCGCCGCCTCGGTGCTCGACAATGTCATCCCGCCGTCGATTGCCTTCCTGCTGCTGGCGGCAGCGACCAACCTCTCGGTCGGCGCTTTGATGACCGGAGGCTTCTTCGCCGGCGGCGTCATGGCACTGTTCCTCGCGATCGCCATCCACCTGTCGGTGAAGGCGCGCCCGGAGGGGCGGGCGGCAACCGGCGCGGAGCGAGCAGCCGCCGCACTCTCGGCGCTGCCGGCCTTCGGGCTCGGCGTCATCGTCGTCTTCGGCATTCGTTTCGGCATCGTCACGCCCACCGAAGCGGCGGCCATGGCTGCGGCCTACACGCTTGTCCTTGCACTCAGCGCTCGGCTCTCGGCAAAATCCCTGTTCTGCGCCTTCCGCCAGGCGGCCGCGGAAGCCGGCGCCATCGGGCTGCTGATCGGTTCGGCGGGACCCTTCGCCTTCCTGCTCGCCGTCGACGATGTCGGCGGCCTGATCGCCGGTGCCGTGAACTCCTTCGGCAGCAGCCCCTGGCTGGTCCTGCTGATGGCCAACCTGGTCCTGCTGGTGGCCGGCCTGGTGCTCGATATCGGCGCGGCCATCCTGCTGCTGGGGCCGATCCTGCTGCCGGTGGCGACCGCCGCCGGCATCGATCCGCAGCGCTTCGGCGTCATCCTGGTGGTCAACCTGATGATCCACGGGCTGACGCCGCCGATCGGCATGCTGATCTTCGTCGTCTCGGGCGTCACCAAAGTGCCCGCGCCGGACCTCTTTCGCGCCGTGCTTCCCTATCTTTTCGCCCTTCTGTTGGCGCTTGCCGCCCTGTCCGCCGCCGCCCTTCTTCTCTGAAAGGACTTCAAACCATGCTGACCCGCCGCACCCTGCTCAAAACATCGGCCGCCGGTCTTCTCGCAGCGCCGATGCTGTCGCATCCGGCCTCGGCAAGGACGATGGCGATCACCGTCGCCTCGCTGCTCGGCGAGGACAAGCCGGAGACGAAGATCTGGCGGCGAATCGTCGAACGGGTGGAGGCAAGGCTCCCGGGCCGCTTCCGCTTCAACATCGTGCCGAACGGCGCATTGGGGGGCGAGAAGGAGGTGGCCGAGGCCATGCGGCTCGGATCGGTGCAGGCGAGCCTCTCCACCGTCTCGGCGCTGTCAGGCTGGGTGCCGCAACTGCAGATTCTCGACCTGCCCTTCCTGTTTCGCGATGCCGCCCACCTCCGTCGCGTTGTGGAGGGCGATCTCGGACAGGACCTCGCAAAGCGACTGGAAGCGGAACAGTTCATTGCCTGCGGCTTCATCGATTACGGCGCACGCCACCTGCTGACGAAGGAGCCGGTGACGCGACCGGAACAGATGAAGGGCAAGCGCATCCGGGTCATCCAGAGCCCGCTGCACACCAGACTGTGGAGCGCCTACGGCGCCGCGCCGGTGGGCATCCCGATCACCGAGACGTACAATGCGCTCTCCACCGGCATTGCCGATGCCATGGACCTGACGAAATCCGCCTATGCCGGTTTCAAGCTCTACGAGGTGGTGCCATCGATGACTGAGACCGCCCATATCCGAGCCTCCGGCGTCGTCTATTTTGCCGCAAGCTTCTGGAAGCGGCTGGGAGCCGAAGAGCAGGTGATCCTGCGCCAGGTGGCGGCTGAGGGCGCGCTCTACTTCAACCAGCAGATCCTCGAGGACGAAGCGCGGTCGGTGGAAGTGGCGCTCGCGAATGGCGGAACGCTGCTGGAGCCTGAGGACATCGAGGCATGGCAGGCGGGCGCTCACGGTGTGTGGCAGGATTTCGCGTCGGTGGTCGGCGGCATGCCGCGCATCGAGGCTGTTCTCAAAGCCTGAGGTATCTGGCATCGGCGCGGCTTTCGGCCTATGACGAGGCACCATGAGCGACGATGAAACGCCTGCCGAACCGAGCGTGCCGACGGCACGCATGCTGACATGGGTGCGCAACTCTGCCGCCTATCGGCTGGCAAAGCAGATGATGACCGAAAAGCAGCTGTCGGACGCCATCAGCCGCAAGGCGCGGCAGAAGTTCGATGGTATCAGCGACGAGCAGGTGGAGGCGCTGGCAAAGGCCGCTGTCGCCTTCGGGCTCGACCTCAAGGCACTCGATGACACCGCCTACGCCGAGATCCGCACCCGCTCGTCGGCGCGCGCCGGCAAATCGCGCAAGGCCATCGCCCAGGCGCTCTCCCGTAAAGGCATCGACCGGGAGATCGTCGCGCAGGCAGTGAGCGACACGGACGACCTGAAGGCGGCGATCGTCTACGCCCGCCGTCGCGCCTTCGGGCCGTTCAGGCGCGTCGAACTCGATGACCGGCAGAAGGCCAAGGAACTCTCCGCTTTCGCGCGGCAGGGATTTTCCTATGACATTGGCGCGCGCGTTTTTCGTATGGATCGCAATGAGGCGGACGAGATGCTGGGTAGCGACGCCTTCTCGTGAGCGGCTTGCGCCGTTTACCCTGTCACGCCGCGCCCGAAGGATTTTGCGCAGGTATAGTTCTTCTGCGAAATCAGGATGATAGGCTATGATCATCAGCGTTTTCCGGCGCGGTCGGGGTGCCAAATTGTAGAGCCGGATGGGGCTCCGGAAAGGAGGCGTTAACCTTTATTTTCTACTCCATAAGACTGCCAATTCAGTACGCGGTCGGTGCCATGCAATTTCCCAGAACCAACTTCAACCAAGCCTCCCAGAACGGCCAGTCCGAGGATGGACCTGAGCCGGTAGCGACGCATGGCCAGGAGGCTCTGCCGCAATCGGTCGATCCCAACGCAGCAGTGATCCAGCATGCGCCGTGGCAGGCCGCTTTCAAGCTGGCGCCCAATGTCCGTTTTACCCGCACGCCCGAGACGGCACTGGCACGTCCGCGCGGCCGTGATCCGGTCGGCCCCGTCGCGCCGGAGGAACGCGTGCCCGCGGCAACCGGCCGTCTTGTCGAACCCGTCGACGTCGATCCATCCGCCCTGCCGCAGACCGAGACCCTGGCACCGGAACTGCTGGTGACGGCGCTGAACGGCGTCGCATCCGCCATGCAGCAGCCGATCCCCGCCAACCTGCCGCAGATGCCCAAGGTCAAGCCGGAGCCATCGCCGCGCGCGCTGATCTTCAAGCGAACCCGCCCTGAGGCCGATCCGAAGCCGCAGGAAGCCGCGCCTGCCGCAGCACCGGTTGCCCTCACCTTGCCCGAACCCACGGTCGCTGTGGCTCTGGTCACCACACCGGCGCCTGCAAAACTCTGGCTGTCGGACTTCGCCTTCTTCGAGGCTGGTATCGAGATGGAAGTACCGGCGCAGGCCGCTGCGCTTCAGCCGGTCGTTGCCGCGCTGCCCATCGCGACGCCGGCCGTGCCCTATGTCGGGCGTGCTGCCGAAATCGTCCGTCAGTCGCTGCCGATCGAGCCGAACACGGTGACGGCATTGTACCGCGAAGTCCGGCCCGGTGCGACGCCGCGCCCAGCCATGCAGGTAGCGGCACAGCCACCGGTCCAGTCGGTAGTTCATCCGGGTGCAACGCCCGTCTCGCAGGCTGCTGCACCGGCGCTTCCGGTCCAGACACCGCCGCAGGCGGCGGCCGTCGAACCTCAGCCCGTCGAACCGGTGGCCCCGGCCGCGCAGACACCGGCACCGCTGGTCAGCATCCATGCGGCACCGGCGGAACGCACGATCCCGATGACGATGCGTCGTCAGCAGCCCGGCCTGCTCGGCCTGGCCGGTGGCCTGACGCCACGCGTCAGCGACGATTCCTACGAATTTCCGCCGATCTCGCTGCTCCAGCAGCCGTTCGGTCAGCAGGCAGAAGCCGTGCAGCCGGATGCCCTGCAGCAGAGCGCCGGACTGCTCGAAAGCATCCTCGAGGATTTCGGCGTCAAGGGCGAGATCATCGACGTGCGTCCGGGCCCGGTCGTCACGCTCTACGAATTCGAGCCGGCACCGGGCGTCAAATCCTCACGCGTCATCGGCCTTGCCGACGACATCGCCCGTTCCATGTCGGCACTTTCGGCGCGTGTCGCGGTCGTTCCCGGTCGCAACGTCATCGGCATCGAACTGCCGAATGCCGTGCGCGAAGTGGTGTTCTTCCGCGAACTCATCGAGTGCGAGGATTACTGGGAAACCAAGCATCGGCTGCCGCTCTGCCTCGGCAAGACGATCGGCGGCGAACCGGTCATCGCCGAACTTGCCAAGATGCCGCATCTTCTCGTTGCCGGCACCACCGGGTCTGGTAAGTCGGTCGCCATCAACACGATGATCCTGTCGCTTCTCTACCGGCTGCGTCCTGAGGAATGCCGCCTGATCATGATCGACCCGAAGATGCTGGAATTGTCCGTCTATGACGGCATTCCGCACCTGCTGACGCCCGTCGTTACCGATCCGAAGAAGGCCGTTCTCGCGCTCAAATGGGCCGTGCGCGAGATGGAGGATCGTTACCGCAAGATGTCCCGGCTCGGCGTGCGCAACATTGACGGCTACAACACCCGTGCGGCCCAGGCCCGTGAGAAGGGCGAGACGATCACCGTCAGCGTCCAGACCGGCTTTGATCGCCACAATGGCGAGATCGTCTACGAGGAGCAGGAGCTCGACCTGTCGCCGATGCCCTACATCGTAATTGTGGTCGACGAGATGGCTGACCTGATGATGGTCGCCGGCAAGGAGATCGAGGGCGCCATCCAGCGGCTGGCGCAGATGGCGCGCGCCGCCGGCATCCATCTGATCATGGCAACCCAGCGCCCCTCCGTCGACGTCATCACCGGCACGATCAAGGCGAACTTCCCGACGCGTATCTCCTTCCAGGTCACCTCGAAGATCGACAGCCGCACCATCCTTGGCGAAATGGGTGCCGAGCAGCTTCTCGGCCAGGGCGATATGCTGCACATGGCCGGCGGCGGGCGCATCAGCCGCGTCCACGGACCATTCGTCTCGGATGCCGAGGTCGAGCACGTGGTGACGCACCTGAAGGCGCAGGGGCGTCCGGACTATCTCGGCAACGTCACGGAAGACGAGAGCGAGATGGACGACGAGCCGGACGCAGACGCTGCAGTCTTCGATCGCACCGGCATGGGCGGCGAAGATGGCGACGACCTCTACGACAAGGCCGTCAAGGTGGTGATGAAGGACCGCAAGTGCTCGACCTCCTATATCCAGCGGCGCCTGTCGATCGGCTACAACCGCGCCGCCTCGCTGGTCGAGCGGATGGAGCAGGAGGGCCTTGTTGGCCCTGCTAACCATGTCGGCAAACGCGAGATCATCTCCGGCAAGCCCTCCGGCACCAGCGAAGACTGATCCTTATTTTCCCTGCCGGGCAGCCGTATACCGGTTGGCCGGCATCGACAGGCCAAGGTTTTCGCGCAGAGTCGAGCCCTCGTACTCGTCGCGGAACAGGCCGCGACGGCGCAGTTCCGGCAGCACCAACTCGACGAAATCGGTCAGGCTTGCCGGCAGCGTCGGCAGCATCAGGATGAAGCCGTCGGCGGCTCCGGCCTCGAACCATTCCTCCATGAAGTCGGCTATTTCCGTCGGCGTGCCGGTAATCCCGTTGCCGGTGCTCTTTTCCGCATAATGGCGGATCAGGTGGCCGAGCGTGTGGCCCTGGCGGATATAGTCGGTCAGTTCCTCGAACAGTGCCTTCGAACCTTTCGGCTCGGCGGGCAGCCGCTCCATCGGGAACGGCTGTTCGAGCGGGGCGCCCGAGAGATCCGTCTCAAGGAACTCGCCGAGCATCCAGCGGCCGACATCCGGATGCAGGTTGTCGACGAGGAAATCCACCTTCGCCTGCGCTTCAGCCTTCGTTTCCCCGACATTGATGACGACGCCCGGCATCATCTTCAGGTCGTCGGTCGAACGACCGTACTTGGCCATGCGTCCCTTGACGTTCTCGGCGAAGGCCTTGTTGCGCTGAAGGTTCGAGGCAAGGCTGAAGACGATCTCTGCGGTGCGCGCAGCAAGCTCCATGCCCGGCTCCGACCCCCCGGCCTGGGCGATCACCGGCCGTCCCTGCGGCGAGGCGGCGATGTTCAGCGGCCCGCGCACCTGGAAATGCGGACCGTTGTGGTTCAGCAGGTGCAGCTTGTCCTTGTCGTGGTAGAGGCCCGCCTGCTTGTCGAGGATCAGGGCGTCCGGCTCAAAGCTGTCCCAGAGGCCGAAGACGACATCGACGAACTCGGCGCCGCGTTCGTAGCGCCAGCTGTGGGGCGGCAGGCCGTCAAAATTGTAGTTGTAGCCGGTCTCGTCATGGTCGGAGGTCACCACGTTCCAGCAGGCGCGGCCGCCGCTTAAGTGATCGATCGAGGCGAAGATGCGGGCGATGTTGAAGGGCTCATAGAAGCTCGTCGAGGCGGTGGCGACGAAGCCGAGCTTTTCCGTCAGTACCGAGAGTGCCGAGATCAGCGACAGCGGCTCGAAACGGTTCATCTTGGTCGGCGAGCGGGCGAGCGCATCCGCATCACCGATGGCAGCCGCCGGCGAATCGGCCAAAAACATGAAGTCGAACTTCGCCGCCTCGGAGATCCTGGCGACGTTGAGCAGGTGGTCGATCTTGTTGGCGCCGTGCACATCGGCATCCGGATGGCGCCAGGCGGCCGGGTTGAAGCCGAAGGTGTAGACGAAGGTTCCAAGCTTCAGTTTGTCGGGACGCGCCATGGCGACCTCCTCTCCATGGTGGGTTTTCAGGATCTGTCGGCAGGCGACAGCGGCCGCTGCAGCGGCGTAAAGCGGGCCGTCAGGGAGTGGCGGCTGCCGGGGTAGGTGAGGCGGACACGGGTGATCGTCTCGTCCAGCCGCCAGGTCTGGCGATCGACGACCAGCACCGGTGCCGCAGCGGCGATGTTCAAGGCAAGGGCCGCATCCGCCGATGCCGTCGCAGCCGAGATCCGGTGTTCGGCGGCGTTCCACGGCACGTGCTGCAAAAGCCATGGCCCTGGGGAAAGCGCAACGAAGGCTTCGTCTGCAGCTTCGGGCACGATCGACAGGTTGATGATCCGCTCCTCGAGGCAGAACGGTCGCTCGTCGGCCAGGTGCATCACCCGTAGCGCGATCAGTCTGCGGCGGGAGGGAAGGGCAGCGGATCGCAGTTCCGCCTTCGTCGGCAGCCGCAGTGTCCGCTCCAGCAGTTCGAACCGGTAGGACTGATCGAGCGCCCGGACCTCGTCGCCGATGTCGTAGATCTTGAGGATGGCGCTCTGCGTATCGCGGGCGGTGACGATGCTGCCGACCTTGCGCCGGCGCAGCACCAGCCCGGCGCGCGCCAATTGCGTCAGCACCTTGTTGACGGTCATCCGCGAGCAGCCGTAGGTCTCGGTCAGCGCCTGTTCGGACGGGACCTTGTGGCCGGGCGGCCAGCGGCCGGAGACGATGTTCTCCTGCAGATCGTCGAGGATACGCTGGTGCAGCGACGGGGCGGGCGACCTGCCGGTTTCCGGAACGAGTTCGCCGTGATGCCGCCCGACGCCTTGCATCGTCAGGCCAGCATGGATGCGCCGCGATCCAGATAGGTATCGAGGAACTGTTCGAGGCGCGGGTGGCGCGGCTTGGCGAAGACTTCCGAGGGCCGTCCGGTAAACTGCAGGCGGCCATGGTCGAGGAAGCTGATCTGCTGGCCGACGGTCGCGGCAAAGCCGATCTCGTGGCTGACGACGACCATGGTCATGCCTTCAGCCGCAAGATCGCGCATGACGTTCAGCACTTCGCCGGTCAGCTCAGGGTCGAGCGCCGATGTCGGCTCGTCGAACAGCATGATCTTCGGCGAGAGCGCCAGCGCCCGGGCGATCGCGACGCGCTGCTGCTGGCCGCCGGACAGCTGCGAGGGATAGTGGCCGGCGCGGTTTTCCAGGCCGACCTTCTTCAGCTGCGCCATCGCCCGGTCTTCGGCTTCGCTTTTCGCCACCTTGTGCACCGTCTTCAGTGCCTCGGAGACGTTGCCGAGAGCCGTCATGTGCGGCCACAGATTGAACTGCTGGAAGACCATGCCGATCTGCGAACGCACGGCGCGGATCTGGCCTGCCGGCAGCCGCTCGCGCTCGCCCCTGGCGTTCTCGTAGAAGCCGAGTGCCTCGCCGTTGACGGTGATCATTCCCTCGCTCGCCTCCTCCAGGAAGGCGAGGCAGCGCAGCAGCGTGCTCTTGCCGGAACCGGACGGGCCGATAAGACAGGAAACCTTGCCTTCGGGCACGACCAGATCGATGTCCTGCAGCACCGTGGTGGTGCCGAACCGCTTGACGAGCTTGTGGACGGAAATGGCGGGTAGCGTCATGGCGCGGCGAACCTAAGGGTGGACAGACGGGATTCGGCAAATCGGCCGAGGCGGGCGGCGGCTTCGACGATCACCCAATAGATGACCGCGAGCAGGAAGATCGCTTCGAGGAAGGCATATTCCTGCGAGCCGATGGCGCTGACGGTGGTCGTCAGTTCCGGAACGGTGATGATCGACAGCACGGCGGATTCCTTCAGCAGGATGACCGACAGGTTGACCGACGGTGGCAGCACGATCAGCGACATCTCCGGCAGCAGGATGCGGCGGATGATTTGAAGACGCGATAGTCCGAGGCATTCGGCGGCTTCGACGTGGCCGTGGGGAACGGCGCCGTAGCCGGCCCTGAAGATCTCGGAATAGTAGGCGGCGGCATAGATGCTGAGGCCGAAGAGGCCGCAGGGTATAGGATCGAGCGAAATGCCGATGAATGGTCCGCCGTAGTAGACGAGAAAAATCTGGATGAGGAATGGCGTGCCGCGCAGCACCTCGACCACGAGCCCGAGCGGCAGGTCGAACAGCGCGCCGCCATATCGGCGAAGGGTCGCCACGACGAAGCCGAGCAGCACGCCGAGAAGCATGCCGGCTATCCACAGAGCCAGCGTGACGCCGATGCCGCTGACGATTTCCGGCAGGTGCCGGACGATGACGTTCGGATCGAAAATCATTTGACCGCTCCCGGCAGCGAGCGCTCGGCGTACCGGCCGGCCATAGCAACGCACCAGCAGATCACCAGGTAGATCAGCGCGGCGGAAGAGAAGATCTGGATCGGCAGGTAGGTCGACGAAGCAAGGTCCTGCGCCATGCGGGTGATCTCGATGATGCCGACCACCGACACCAGCGACGAGGATTTGAGGATCATGATCGCCTCGTTGACCAGCGCCGGAAACGTCAGTCGCAGGGCGATCGGTATCTTGATGCGGACGAACACCTGGCGCGGCGAGAAGCCGACCATGTCGGCTGCCTCGACCAGGCCGCGCGGCACGCTCTCAAAGCCGCCACGCAGGTTTTCCGCCTGGTAGGCGGCAGTGCACAGCGTCATGCCGATGATGGCGGCGACGATGCTCGGCACGTTGAGGCCGATGAACGGCAGAAGATTGTAGATCAGCAGCAGCTGCACGAGGAGCGGCACACCGCGAAAGAAGCTGATGAAGAACTGCGCCGGCCGGACGAAAAGCGGCCGGCCCGAAAGCAGCGCCGCAGAGATCCCGAGCGCCAGCAGGAAGCCCAGCGCGATGGAAATGGCGCTGATGCCGATCGTCCAGGCAGACGCCTGCACCAGGAGCATGAAAAGCGTGAAGGACATCAGGAGCGCGCACCTGTCGCGGAGCCTGCTGGCGGGATGACGTCCCGCTCAGCTTGAGGAAAGCCGGGCGCGCCATCGACGCGCCCGCACCGTGAAGGGATCAGATAGCCGGATCCTTGACGGCATCCGGGGTCTCGAACTTCGTGCCGAACCATTTCTCCTGCAGCGTCGCCATGCGGCCGTCGCCCTTCATCTTGATGAGCGCTGCGTCGATGGCGTCCATCAGCGGGGCGAAATCGGCATCCTTGCGGCCGACAAAGCCGAAATAGGTCTTCTTGCCGAAGGCTGGCGTCACGACTTCAAACATGCCGGCGCGCTGCTTCGCAACGAAGGCGATGTTGGGCAGCGAGTTGGCGACGGCGACGACGCGGCCAGCCGCCATGTCGGCATAGGCGTCGTTGAAGGCCGGATATTCGCGGATGTCGACCTTGGTCGGCAGCGTCGCGGAAAACTCGGTCAGCTGGGCGAGCTGAGCTGTCGCCTTGCCGACGCCGACGGCCTTGCCGGCGATGTCTTCCGGCTTGGTGATCGATGCATCGCCAGCCTTCTTGAGGATGGCGACTGTCGCTTCGGCGATCGGTGCGGTGAACCGGTAGCGTTCCATGCGTGCCTTGGTGATCGTTGCCGGACCGGCGACGACGTCAAACTTGCCGGCTTCGAGGCCAGGCAGAACGCCTTCCCACGGCAGGGCCACCCATTCGATCTTGACGCCGAGTTCCTTGCCGACTTCAGCGAAAAGATCGACGTTCAGACCGGAATGCTTGCCTGCGTCGATGAAATCGAAGGGAGCGAACGCGGTTTCGGTGCCCACCTTCATCACGCCGGCGGCCTTGACCTTGGCAAGAACGTCGTCCGCATGGGCGGAGACGCTCGCGCCGAACAATACTGCGGCGCCGAGAGCCGCCTTGAGGAAATATCTCTTCTGCATCATGATGACTCCCGTTGAAACTGGCGTGAAGCGCCGTCCCGCAGCGCTGTTCCCCGTTTTGGCTGCTTGTTGCAGCGCCTTTTGACTATACAAATAGAACCAGCGGCGCCATGGCTGTCAATCGTTCCTGAACAAATTTTTTGCATGCCCAATCGGAAGGCACACGCGGCCGATGGCCTTCTGCGGCGTTTGCCATTTGCAATTGCGGATGCCGCGGTTTATGCCGCTCGCCTTTGCCTGCCGATAGCGCAATCCCGAGACCGACATGATGTCCACGATCCTTCGGCGTTTCGCCGCCTATTATCGCCCCCATACGCGGCTGTTCGTTCTGGACTTCTCCTGCGCTGTGGTGTCAGGCCTGCTGGAACTGGCGTTTCCGGTCGCTGTGACGCTGTTTATCGACCGGCTGCTGCCGACCCAGCAGTTCGGCCTGATCGCGCTCGCGGCCGCCGGCCTGCTGGTCGTCTATCTCCTCAATGCCGGGCTGCAGGTGGTGGTGACCTACTGGGGCCACATGCTTGGCATCAACATCGAGACCGAGATGCGTCGAAAAGCCTTCGACCATCTGCAGAAGCTGTCCTTCGGCTACTTCGACAACGAACGGACCGGCCGGCTGGTGGCGCGGCTGACAAAGGATCTGGAAGAAATCGGCGAGGTCGCCCATCACGGGCCGGAAGACCTGTTCATCGCCATCATGACGCTGATCGGCGCGTTCTGGATCATGGCCTGGGTGCATCTGCCGATGGCGCTGATGGCGGCGATCATCGTGCCGCTCACCGCCTTTCTCACCAGCCACTACGGCCAGCGCATGACGGTCACCTGGCGGGCGCTCTATGGACGGGTCGCAGATTTCAACACCCGCATCGAATCCAATGTCGGCGGCATTCGTGTCGTCCAGGCATTTGCCAACGAGGATCACGAGCGCCGGCTGTTCGAACAAGACAACAGTCAGTACCGCGACACAAAGCTGCAGGCCTACCGTTTCATGGCGGCCTCCACCTCGCTCACCTACCTGTCGATGCGTTTCGTGCAGGTGGTGATCATGCTGGCAGGCGCCTGGTTCGTCACCCAAGGATCGCTCAGCGCCGGAGGGTTTGTCGGCTTCCTGCTGCTGGTCAACGTCTTCCTACGGCCGATCGAAAAGATCAACTCGGTGATCGAGACCTATCCGAAGGGCATTGCCGGCTTCCAGCGCTATCTCGGCTTCCTCGATCAGCAGCCGGACATCATCGACCGGCCGGACGCGCGCTCAGCCGGCCGGCTGCAGGGCGACATCGCCTACCGCAAGGTCAACTTCGGCTACGCCAACGGCCGCAAGGTTCTCGACGGCATCGATTTCACCGTGCGGGCCGGCGAGATGATCGCCTTCGTCGGGCCGTCCGGCGCCGGCAAGACGACCCTCTGTTCGCTCCTGCCGCGCTTCTACGAGGTGTCCGCCGGCGCGATCACCATCGGCGGCATCGACGTGCGGGACATGACGCTCAAATCCTTGCGAAGCAATATCGGCATCGTCCAGCAGGACGTCTTCCTGTTCGCCGGCACGATTCGCGAGAACATCGCCTATGGCCGGCTCGATGCCAGCGAAGCGGACATCCTGCAGGCGGCACACCGGGCACGGCTCGACGATGTGATCCAGGCGCTGCCGGACGGGCTCGACACGGTGATCGGCGAACGCGGCGTGAAGCTGTCGGGCGGACAGAAGCAACGCCTGGCAATCGCCCGGATCTTCCTCAAGAACCCGCCGATCCTGATCCTCGACGAGGCGACCTCGGCGCTCGACACCGAAACCGAACGGGCGATCCAGGCATCGCTTGCGGAACTGTCGGTTGGTCGCACGACGCTGGTCATCGCCCACCGGCTGGCGACCATCGCCAAGGCTGACCGGATCATGGTTGTCGAGCACGGCCGCATCGCCGAGGAAGGCAGCCATGCCGACCTGCTGGCGCGGCCAGACGGTCTCTACCGCCGGCTGCACCACATCCAGGTCGAAGGGGTGATGAATGGGGTCGGCGATCCGGCGATGGATGCCGCAAGGCCGGCCTCGTGAAGACGACGCCCGCGGGCTGCCGGCAGCGCCTCGGCCACATGCCGTAGCGACGGCAGACCCCGCTTGCATAGCTGCCTTTCGGCCAGCCCGGTTTGCGCTGGCCGATGGACCTCGTATATATTCGCTTCCCTGACCTCGGCCGCCCATCGGGCCCGCCGCGGCCCCCCGCCGGACGCCGATGACAGACTGCTGATGGAAAAAAGCCTACTCCGCTATATCTGGAACCATACGCGCCCGCAGCAGATCTGGATCCTGGCGATCGTTCTGCTGTCGATGATCCCGTATTTCGCGGCCTTCGACCTGCCGAAGCAGATCATCAACGGCCCGATCCAGGGGCAGGGGTTCGAATCGCCGGACGCCACTGCGCTTTACCTGGAGTTCGACTTCACGGTTCCGTTGCTCAACCTGAACTTCTCGTTCGAGGGGTTCGAGCTCGATCGCCTGTCGATGCTGATGGCGCTCAGCGGCGTGTTCCTGCTGCTGGTGGTCATCAACGGCCTCTTCAAGTTCTACATCAACACCTACAAGGGCCGGCTCGGCGAGCGGCTGCTGCGACGTGTCCGCTACGAATTGGTCGACCGGGTGCTGCGCTTTCCACCGAGCGTGCTGAAGCAGGTTCACGGTGCCGAGATCTCGACGATGGTCAAGGACGAGGTGGAACCGTTCGGCGGCTTCACCGGCGACGCCTTCGTGCAGCCGGCGATGCTCGGCGGCCAGGCGGCGGCGGCGCTGTTCTTCATCTTCCTGCAGAATTTCTGGCTGGGGCTGATCGCCGCGGTGATGGTCGCCCTGCAGGTCGGCATCATCCCGAAAATGCGCCGCCGGCTGATCGATCTCGGGCGTCAGCGGCAGATCACGGCGCGCCATCTGGCCGGCAAGGTCGGCGAGATCGTCGATGGCATCGAGACCATCCACGCCTACGACACCTCCAATTACGAGCGCGCCGATATCGCCCACCGTCTCGGGCTGATCTTCAAGATCCGGTACGACCTCTACCGGTGGAAATTCCTGGTCAAGTTCGTCAACAACTTCCTGTCGCAGCTGACGCCGTTCCTGTTCTATTCGATTGGCGGCTACTTTGCCCTGCGCGGTTCGCTCGACGTCGGTCAGCTGGTCGCCGTCATCAACGCCTACAAGGACCTGCCGGGGCCGCTGAAGGAACTGATCGACTGGGACCAGGCCCGCCAGGACGTGCAGGTGAAATACGAGCAGGTGCTGGAGCAGTTCGAGCCCGGGCAGTTGATCGATCCGTCGCTGCATGCGCTGGCGACGACGACGCCGACCCACGGCAGCGGGCCGCTGGTCGCCCACAACGTGACGATCGTCGACGGCAGCGGCGCGAAGGTGGTGCAGAACGCCAACATCCGCATCGAACGCGGCGAGACGATCGCCATTATCGACAATCTTGGCAACGGCGCCGAGGCGCTGGCCGAAGCGTTCGGCCGTCTCGTCTGGCCGGTTTCCGGCCGTATCACGCTCGCCGAGACCGATCTTCTGGAGCTGCCGGAATCGGTCGCCGGACGGCGGATTTCCTACGTCTCCGGCGACAGCTATTTCTTCCACGGCAGCCTCAGGGACAATCTTCTGTACGGCCTCAAGCACGCACCGATGACGACGGTCAGCTACTCAGGCCGCGAGGCGGTGCAGCGCCAGTGGGAGATGCGTGAAGCGCAACTGGCGATGAACAACGACTACGACCTGAACGCCGACTGGATCGACCGGCGCTCGACCTCCGTGCTGCATGGCTCGGACGACGACATGGAGCAGTCGCTGGTGCGGGCCCTGGATGCGGTGCAACTGACCAACGAGGTCATGGAACTGGCGCTGCATTCGTTCTTCAACCCGGAAGACGATCCGGCCTTCGCGGAGCGGGTCGTCGAGGTGCGCCATGCGCTGCGCGAGGCGCTGCAGGCGGAAGGGCTCGGGCATATCGTTGCCCACTTCGATCCATCCGCCTACAATACCGAAGCCACCGTCGGCGAAAACCTGCTGTTTGCCGCGACACGCTTGTCGAGCACCGGCGAGGGCGACCTGTCGGAAAGCGACTACGTCTTCGACGTGCTGAAGGTCACCCGGCTGTTCGACATGCTCTACGACATGGGCCTGACGATTGCCGAGAACCTCGTGGAAATCTTTGGTGGCCTGCCGCCGGACCACCCGTTCTTCCAGCAACTGGACCAGATCACCGCCGAAGACATCACCTATTACCAGCAGTTGCTGTTGCGCCAGCAGGCACGAGGCAATCAGAATGCCACCGACGACGAGGCGCGCGCGGTGGTGCGCCTCAGCCTCCACTACATCGAGCCGCGCTATCGTTTCGGCGTCCTAACCGAGGAGATCCAGAATGCCGTGGTGGCGGCGCGCGACCAGTTCTACGCCAGCCTGCCGCCGGAACTGCACGATCGCATCGAACGCTACGACCCACACCGCTACATGGCGGCTGCGACGCTGCGCGAGAACGTGCTGTTTGGCAAACTGTCCTACCGGGTGCCGGACGCGCCGGCCAAGGTGCGCCCGGTTGCGGCGCGCATCGTTAGGGAAAAAGGCCTGTTCCAGAATTTCCTGGCGCTCGGACTGAACTTCGACGTCGGTGCCGGCGGACGACGCCTGACGCTCTCGCAGCGACACAAGCTCAGCCTTGCAAGGGCACTGGTCCGCCGTTCCGATTTTTACATCTTCAACAGGGCGCTTCCGGGTCTCGACAGACGAATGCAGGAGGAAATCGTCTCAGCGGTGCTTGATTTCGTCCGTGAGCAAGACAATGATCCATCAATCGTATGGGTTCTTTCGAACACATCGCTGTCACGATTGTTTCATCGAGTAATCGTATTCGATCGGGGGACGGTGGTCGAAGACGGAACCTTCGAGGCGCTGGACAAAGAGAGTGGGATATTCAAGTCGCTGGTCGCATGACCCTTTGCCGGCCGGCGCACATACGAATGGTGGACGCCATGATGCTCGACGACGAAGTACAGATGCTGCGGAACGTCTCCTATTTCGGGAAGGTCGACCCATGCAAGCTGAAGCTGATGGCGTTTTCGTCGGACCGGGTCTGCTATAATCCGGGTGAAGTCCTGTTCAGCCAGGGCGATCAGGCCGATGCTGCCTATGTCATCCTGCGCGGCGAAGCCGAGCTCTGGGTCGGGTCGGCATCCGTCGACATCAAGATCGGCACGGTCGGCCCGCAGTCCATCGTCGGCGAAATGTGCCTGCTCCGTGACGCCCCGCGGGCGGCGACCGTCAGAGCCTCAGGCGAGGTCGAGGCGCTGCGTATCAACAGGGACTGCTTCTTCCGGGTGATTGCCGACAATCCGCGCATCGGTATCGAAGTCAGCCGCGCGCTGGCCGAGACGCTGCGCGACCAGGCGATCCAGCTGCAGGCGCCGATGGCGAAAGCAACCGAGCCCAGCCACTGAGGCCCGGCTCGCAACACGCGCGAATCTCCGAATACGTTCTGTCCTTAGACCCGCCGGTAGTGGAAGTATCGGCCTTCCTCGATTGTCGGCAGCTGCGGCAGACGTGACAGTTGCGGATGATCGAGCGCCAGGCCGCTCACCGCGTAGCCGCCCGGCTGCAGCATCCCGGCCACCATCTGCGGCAGCCAGGTCAGCGTGATGGCGTCCTTGTCGTCATAGCCGGTGCCGATATCGGCATGCACAAGTGCTGCGCCGCTGCCGACGAATGCCTGTCCGCTGTCCCTGATCTCACCCTCGACGAAATCCTCCGGCGCCGGCGTTCCGGATGCGTGCGCGGCGAGCTTGCGGTCGAAGGCGACGATCCGGCGCCCGGGAAAGTTCTCCCGGAGATGGCTGAAGGTGCGGCCGTTGCCGAGCCCGATCTCGAGGACCGGTCCCTCTACCGGCAGGTCCGGCAGGTCGCGCACGTGGTTCAAGAGGTCCCGTTGCGCGCTCATGCGGTTGATGAAACTGTCCAGTCTGCTCACGAAACTCTCCGATCTGGGCGTGAAGTCGCTCGGTCCTAAGCCTTCACCAGCCTGTCGCTGTCGATGCCGCGACGGGCAAAGGCGTTGCGGGTGTCGACGATCAGCTGCGCGGACTTGGCCAGCGCCTGGTAGTCGATCTGGTCGTGGTCGGTTGCAATGACCACCGCATCGAAACCGGCAACCGTTTCGGGCGTCAGCGCGACCGAGCGACGACCCTTGAGGTGGCCGTATTCACGGGTGCGCGGCACCTCGTCAATGAACGGGTCGTGGTAGCTGACATCCGCCTGCCGCTCGAGCAGCAGTTCCATCAGCCGCAGCGACGGGCTTTCGCGGATGTCCGGCACGTTCTTCTTGTAGGCTAGGCCGAGCACCAGCACCTTGGAGCGGCTGAGCGCCCGCCCGAGCCGCCGGTCGAGCGCCTCGGCCAGCTTTTCCACCACATAGCGCGGCATGGCCGTGTTGATTTCGCCGGCAAGCTCGATGAACCGTGTCGGCTGGTCGTATTCCCGAGATTTCCAGGTGAGGTAGAAGGGGTCGATCGGGATGCAGTGGCCGCCGAGCCCTGGCCCCGGATAGAACGGCATGTAGCCGAACGGCTTGGTCTTCGCCGCGTCGATGACGTCCCAGACGTCGATCCCCATGGCGTCGTAGACGAGCTTCAACTCGTTGACGAGGGCGATGTTGACGGCGCGGAAGACGTTTTCCGTCAATTTCACGGCTTCCGCAGTGCGAGTGTTGGATACGGGAACGATGGTCTTCACCACGGCACCGTAAAAGGCCTGCATCAGTTGCGAGGCGACCTCGCCGTCGCCGGCAACCACCTTCGGGATGCTGGACGTGTCAAAATCGCGATTGCCGGGATCCTCGCGCTCCGGCGAATAGCCGAGATGGAAGTCGCGGCCGCAGACAAGCCCGCTGGTTTCCAGGATCGGCTTCATCACCTCTTCGGTGGTGCCGGGATAGGTCGTCGATTCCAGCACGATCAGCTGGCCGGGGCGCAGGTGGCGAGCGATGTCGCGGCAGGTGTTTTCGACGTAGCTCAGGTCGGGATCGCGGTGGCGCGTCAGCGGCGTCGGCACGCAGATGGCGATGACGTCGCAATCGCCGAGCAGCGCGAAGTCGACGGTCGCCGAGAACCGGCCGGCCTCGCACTGACTGGCGAGCACCTCGTTGGATACCGCGTCGATATAGCTTCGGCGCGCCTCGATCTGGGTGATCTTGTCGGGGTCGACGTCGAAGCCGATGACGGTGAAGCCGGCGCGCGCCATGCTCATGGCAAGCGGCAGGCCCACATAGCCGAGGCCGATGACACCGGCTTTCGCAGTTCTGTCATGGATGGCGGCGAGAAGATCCGGCCTCGTCTTGTTCTGTTCGTCCACCTGGATCGCTCCGCATGAGGATGGCATTTCGGCTCCTCAGTTGAGAGGCCGACGATCTCCTGTCAAGATCACGGAAGGTCGCGCCGGGTCAACCCGGCTGCGGGAACCGGTCGCCCGCCTGCGGCGCTTCGTGGTGGACCTCACAGAAAACGACGCCGCCTGTGCTTGCATTTTACCGCCGGTCCGCGCCATCTGCGCTGCATGAAGATCGCCTTTTACGCGCCCTTGAAAGCACCCGACCATCCGGTTCCCTCCGGCGACCGGCTGATGGCCCGCCAGCTTGTGGAGGCGCTGACCCTCTCCGGTCACGATGTCGGCCTGGTGTCGCGGTTGCGCAGTTTTTCCGCGACGCCCGATGTCTTGCCGGACGATCTGCAGGCGGCCGAGATGGAGATCCAGCGGGTCGCCTCCAGCTTCGCGCGCGATGGCTTGCCGGATTTGTGGTTCTGCTACCATCCCTATTACAAGGCGCCTGACAGGCTGGGGCCGGTCCTCGCGCGACGGTTCGGTTTTACCTATGTAACCTGTGAAAGCTCCTACTCAGGCCGGCGCAACATCGGTGGCTGGGCGCAGTCGCAATCACTGGTGCGCGACGGTGCGGCGCAGGCAGCGGTCAACATCTGCCTCACCGAGCGGGATCTTCGCGGACTTCGCGAGGCAGTGCCGGAGGGCCGCTTCGCGCGGCTGGCGCCGTTCATCGAGCCCCGGCCTTTCCTCGTTCGGGATCCGCAGCCGCGGTCGAAGCATATGGTTACGGTGGCGATGATGCGGTCCGGCGACAAGCTGAGCAGCTACATGGCCCTGGCAGAGAGCCTCTCGCAGATGCTCGACATCGACTGGCACCTGACGATCGCCGGTGACGGTCCGGCGCGGGGAGAGGTGGAAGCGGCGTTCGCCGGCATTCCCGCTGCGCGCCTCACATGGGCCGGCGAGCTTGGACCCGATCAGGTGGCGCAGCTGCTCTCCACCGCCGCGCTCTATCTCTGGCCGGGCCACGGCGAGGCCTACGGTCTTGCTTATCTCGAAGCGCAGGCCGCCGGCGTGCCGGTCATCGCCGAAGCGGTGGCGGGCGTGCCCGAGGTGGTCGCCGACGGTCAAACCGGAATACTGACGCCGCCCGGCGATCGTCACGCCTATGCCGTGGCCATCCGGGAGGTCCTGGACAATGAGAACCGACGCCAAATCCTGTCGGGTGAGGCCCGCCGGTTTGTTCGCGAGGAACGGTCGATGGCTGCGGCGGCGCAGCGGCTCGACGACATCATTCGCACCCATGTTGGAGGCACAGCATGACTCGCGCATTGTTCAGGCAGGCTCTCGACGATCTCGCGACGAAGGGTGCGACGGTAAACCTCTGGCTGCGTGACGACGATGCCGTCATCCCGACGCCGGCACTCGCAACACTGCTTGATCTGACCGAACCGCAGGGCGTGCCTCTGACGCTCGCGGTCATTCCCGAGGAGACTGACCACGCGCTTGCCGAGCATCTGGCACGGCGTGATCGTGTATCGGTGGCGGTCCATGGCTGGTCGCATCGCAGCTACAGCCAACCACCTGCCAAGAAGCAGGAGCTTGGGCTTGACCGGCCGTCTGAGGTCGTTCTGGTCGAGCTGGCGCAAGGCTTCGACAAGCTCTCGGCGCTTTACGGAGAGCAGCTTCTGCCGATGCTGGTGCCGCCGTGGAACCGCATCGCGTCACAGATCGTCGAGCAGCTGGCGGGCCTCGGCTTCGAGTGCTTGTCGGTGTTCGGTCGCGAAAAGCCGGCGCCGCTGCCGCTCATCAACACGCATGTCGACGTGATGGACTGGCGCGGCACGCGGGGCGGGCGCCCGTCGGACGAGCTATTCGGCGATCTTGCGGCGATCATCAATGGCGGGCAGCGGCCAGCCGCCATCGGCATCCTCACCCACCATCTGGTGCACGATGCGCAGGCTTGGGCCTTCCTCGGCGAACTGATCGCGGAGACTTCAGGTCATCCCGCCTGCCGCTGGGTTTCGGCACGCGACGTGATCGCCACGACGTGATCCCGGGCTACCAGGATTTCCAGTTGATCAGCAGGCCGCCCTTCTCGTCCAGGGCTTTCGCCCGTGCCGCCTCGACCTGCTCGAACGGTGCCTTGCGCTCGAGGTTGGAGGCAACGAAATCCGCATCCGGCATGGAGAAACTCGTACCGCGAAACACCAGCGTCAGGATCAGCGGACCGGTCGACCACCAGGCGGGACCTTCCGGCAGCAGCCGGACCGCTTCCGGCAGGATATCGAGAAGTCGCGCGAAGGCGGGATGACCAGCCGGCGCCGCGAGAAACGAGTTGGTCAGCAGCAGGCTTCCCATGCCGGTGTTGCGCGGCGTCTCCTCGGCGAGCGCCGTCAGACCCGTCAGCGGCAGCAGATCGGCAAAGCTCACATCGTCTCGGGCGGGATACCAGTCGCAATCGAGGTAGATACCGCCCTCCGCCATCAGCACGGCATAGCGCGCCACGTCCACCGCGCCCGGAAAATCGCCCGCGGCGATCATCGCGGCAAAGCCGGCGTGATCGTAGACGCCGATGCGCGCCAGATCGTCCTCGCGCCACAGCCGGTATTCAAGACCGTTTGCCTCCGCATGGCGCCGCCACGCCTCGACGCCCGGCGGCACCGCAAGCGAACCGATCCATATCTGGTGGAGGATCCGCGGGACGGGCTGGCAATTGAAGCTGTTCATCAGCCGCCGCATCGTCTCGTCGGTCTGAGCGAGGGGCATCAGCAGCGCTGGCGGCGGCACGAGGCTGTACTGCAGGGAGACACGCTCGGCCGATCGGCCTTCCGCCTTGGCAAGCTTCAGATAGGTCGAATGCAGCTTGCGCGGCAGGCCGAGAGCGGTGCGGCTTCCAAGGCCCGCCAGTCCGTCGAGACGCTTATCCGCAGTGATCCGGTCGAGGAGCGCCCGGCCCTCCGCAAAACGCCCGTCTGCGATCATGGCCTTCGCCGCCTTCAGGTCTTGCAGCGCGGCCGGGAGGAGGGAGCAGTCTTTCATCGATCGAGGTTCCGGGCGAAGCGAAGGGTCGAAGCTTTCGTGCACGTTGTCAGAGGATCGTTCAAGCCATCATGACGATTTGCGTCGAGTGTCATGCTCCCGAAATCAATCTCGTTCAATTGAGCGTCAGCGAGCGGCTCCCGGCCACGGGGTTCGTCATGGACATGGACCATAGGCTGCGATACGGTTTGGCAAAACAGTGGGAACAACAAGGGAAACGGGGCGGCCAAAAGGCGCGTCAAGCAGTTTCCGGGATATTGACTGGATGAGTGCACGCACAGATCTGCTCCGGGTCGAAGGGCTGTCTGTCTCCTTCCCCTTGTGGGGAGGAAGTATCGAAGCCGTAAAGAATATCAGCATGCGCGTGCGGCCCGGCAGGGTGACCGCTCTCGTCGGCGAATCCGGGTCCGGCAAGTCGGTCCTCGGGCGCGCGATCATGGGCATCGAGACCGACACCGCGCAGATCACCGGCAGCGTCTTCTTCGACGATCCGCGGACCGGCGAGAAGATCGATCTCCTCAGCCTGCCTGCCGATGGCCGGACCATGCGCGGCATTCGCGGCAACCGGATCGGCATGATCTTTCAGGAGCCGATGACCTCGTTCTCGCCGATGCACACGATCGGCAACCAGATCGAGGAGGCGCTGCGCATCCATTCGGTGATGACGCCTTCCGAACGGCGCGAGCGCTGCGAGGAAATGCTGAGCCTCGTCGGCTTTCCGGAGCCGGTGCGGGCCTTCGACATGTATCCGTTCGAGCTGTCGGGCGGCATGCGGCAGCGTGCAATGATCGCCATGGCGCTGATCTGCAAGCCGTCGCTGCTGATCGCCGACGAGCCGACTACGGCGCTCGACGTGACGATCCAGGCGCAGATCCTCAAGCTGCTGCGCGATCTGCAGTCCAAGCTCGGAATGGCGATGCTACTGATCACGCACGATCTGGGCGTGGTTGCCAGCATGGCTGACGAGGTGGTCGTGGTCTATCGCGGCGAGGTGATGGAGCAAGGGCCGGTCGAGGCGATCTTCCGGCGTCCGGGCCACGCCTATACAAAGGGGCTGATGGCCGCGGTTCCGGATTTCAACATGCCGCGCGACACGCGCCTCAAGCCGCTGCGGGAGATCCACGTGGAGACCGCGGGGCTTCTTGGAAAGCAGGCGCGCACGGCGCCGGCCGCGGCGGATGAGGTCATCCTCTGTGTTCGCAACGTGTCGAAATCCTTCACCTCCAAGCGCCGTGGCGGCTACGGCATGGGCAAGGCGCCGACGACGCTTGCCGTCAACGACGTCAGCTTCGACATCAGGCGCGGCGAGACGCTGGGGCTGGTCGGCGAGAGCGGCTGCGGCAAGACGACACTCAGCAAGATCCTCATGCGCGGCGTCACCGCCGACCACGGCTCGGTCACCTACAATGGCGACACCGGCCCGGTCGATGTGCTGAACGCCGAAGGCAGCGCGCTCACCATGCTGCGCCGGCGCATCCAGATGGTGTTCCAGGATCCGGTATCCTCGCTGTCGCCACGCATGACGGTGCGCGGCATCGTCAGCGAACCGCTGGAAATTCACCAGCGCGGCGACGGCAAGAGCCGGTTGGAGGCCGTTCAGCGGCTGATCCGCGCCATCGGCCTGCCGGAGAGTGCCCTCAGCCGCTATCCTCACAGTTTCTCCGGCGGCCAGCGGCAGCGCATCGGCATCGCCCGGGCGCTGGCGCTCGGCCCGGACCTGCTGATCTGCGACGAGCCGGTGTCTGCCCTCGACGTGTCGATCCAGGCGCAGATCCTCAACCTGATGAAGGACCTGAAGAAGGACCTCGGCCTCACCTACCTGTTCATTTCGCACAATCTGGCTGTGGTGGATTACATGGCCGACCGGGTTGCGGTCATGTATGCGGGACGCATCGTCGAGATCGCGCCCTGCGAAATCATTATGCGCCATCCGGTTCATCCCTACACGAAGAAGCTGCTGGCGGCCGTGCCGCTGCCCAACCTCGACAGCCCGATGGATTTCGCCGCCATCGGCCAGCCGAGCGCCGAAGCCAAGCGTCTCTGGGCCCGCCAGTTCCAGTCGGAGGCGGAGAACGATCTGACGCATGCCGATCTCGGTGACGGACATTTCGTGCTGGCCCGCCGCAATGTCGATGCGCGGGAGTTGCGCCGATGATCTCGCGTCGCCAGACCCTCGCGCTGCTTGCCGGAACCCTCGTGCCGCGGTCGGTACTTGCCGCCGCCTATCAGGATTCGGATTTCCTGCGTGATCCGAAGGCCGCCAAGCCGCTGCAGCCGGTTGCCGAGCGTTTGCCGAAGGTGCCGCGCGTCGTCAACATGGCTGCCAAGGGCATGCTGCCCGGCAAACATGGCGGCACGCTGCGCATGCTGATCGGCGGCCAGCGCGATATCCGCTACGTGCCGATCATCTCCTACTCGCGGCTGGTCGGCTATAACGAGCATCTGCAGCTAGAGGCCGATCTGCTGGAGCGCTTCGAGGTCGAGGACGAGCGCGTCTTTACCTTCCACCTGCGCGACGGCCATCGCTGGTCGGACGGCAGCGAGTTCACCGCCGAAGACTTCCGCTATGTGTGGGAGGACATGTTCCTCAACAAGAAGCTCTTCAAGGGCGGCATTCCGGCAAGCCTGAAGGTCGAGGGCAAGGGTCCGAAATTCGAGGTGATCGACCGGTTGACGGTCCGCTATACCTGGGAGAACGCCAACCCGATCTTTCTTGCGGACGTGGCCTCGCCGTCGCCGCTACGGCTGATGCAGCCCTCGGCCTATCTGAAGCAGTTCCACCCCACTTACCAGGACAAGGCCAAGCTCGACGCGCTGATCGTCAGCGAAAAGGCGGCCGACTGGGTGGCGCTGCACCAGAACAAGTCGCGCACCGTGCGTCCGGAAAATCCGGATCTCCCGACGCTTGACGCCTGGTGCAACCGCACGGCACCTCCATCCGGCCGCTTCGTCTTCGAGCGCAATGCCTATTACCACCGGGTAGACGAGAACGGCCGCCAGTTGCCCTATGTCGACCGCCTGTTGCTCGACATCAGCTCGTCCGACCTGATTGCCGCCAAGACCGGCACCGGCGAGGCCGACCTGCAGTTCACCAATCTCGATTTCTCCGATTACACGTTCCTGAAGAACGCCGAGCAGCGCTATCCGATGGTCGTCAATCTGTGGAAGCGGATCCAGGGGTCGCGCGTCTGTCTCATCCCCAATCTCAACTGCCGGGACGACGTCTGGCGCAATCTCTGGCGCGATGCACGGGTGCGCCGCGCGCTGTCTCTCGCGATCAACCGGGCGGAGATCAACAAGGCGGTGTTCTTCGGCCTGGCCAAGGAAAGCTCCAACACGATCCTGCCGGCAAGCCCGCTGTTCAAGCCGGAGTATCGTGATGCGTGGTCGGCTTTCGATCCGGACACGGCCGATCGGCTGCTGGACGAAGCAGGGCTCGACAAGCGCGGCCCCGAAGGTCTTCGGCTGCTCCCCGACGGCCGGCCGGCAAAGATCGTCGTCGAGACTGCCGGCGAGCATTCGGCCGAGGCAGACGTGCTGGAACTGGTCAACGACCAGTGGTCGCGGGTCGGCATCAAGATCTACCTGCGCGCATCGCAGCGCGAACTTTTGCGCCGCCGCGTCAAGGGCGGCGAGACGATCATGACCGTCGGCATGGGGCTCGACAATGGCGTCCCGTCGGCCGACATGGCCCCCAACGAGCTGGCGCCGACGACCGACGACCAGCTGCAGTGGCCGCTCTGGGGGCTGCATGCCCTGTCCGGTGGCAGCGACGGCCGCGCGCCGGACCTGCCGGAGGCGATCGCCCTCTTCGAACTGCTGGAGGCCTGGCGCGGCGCTGCCGCCGCCGAGGACCGCGAAAAGATCTGGCACCAGATGCTTCACCTATACACCGACCAGGTCTTCACCATCGGCACCGTGAACGCGACGCTGCAGCCGATGGTGCGCGCCAGAACGCTGCGCAACCTGCCGGATGAGGGTCTCTACGGGTTCGATCCCATGTCCTATCTCGGCGTCTACATGCCCGACAGCTTCTGGTACGATGCCGATGCGTGACCTTCTCCGCTACATCCTCTGGCGCATGCTGGTGATGATCCCGACGCTCGGGCTGATCTCGCTGTTGATCTTCACGATCATCCAGCTGCCGCCCGGCGACTATTTCGAAAGCTATGTCGAGGAGCTGAAGGCGATCGGCGAGAAGGCCGACATGGAGCAGATCGAGGATCTGCGGGCCCGCTACGGCTTCGACAAGCCGATGCCGATCCGCTACCTCAACTGGGTCGGTGGCATGATCGTCGGCGATTTCGGCTATTCATTCGAATACCGGATGCCGGTTCAGGACGTCGTCGGTGACCGCATGTGGCTGACCATCCTCGTCTCCACCGTCACCATCATCCTCACCTGGCTGCTTGCCTTCCCGATCGGCATCTATTCTGCGACGCATCAGTACAGCTGGGGCGACTACGGACTGACGCTGCTCGGGCTGATCGGCCTTGCCGTGCCGAATTTTGTCCTGGCGCTGATCCTGATGTATCTCGCCAACATCTGGTTCGGCACCTCGATCGGCCACCTGATGGACCAGAAGTACCTCTCCGAGCCGATGAGCTGGGACAAGATGCTTTCGATCCTCGAGCACATCTGGATACCGGTCATCATCATCGGCACCGCCGGCACTGCCGGGATGGTGCGCCGGGTGCGCGCCAATCTGCTCGACGAACTGCACAAGCAGTATGTGATGACGGCCCGGGCCAAGGGTCTCCACCCGTTCCGCGTGCTGATCAAGTACCCGCTGCGCATGTCGCTGAACTTCTTCATCTCCGACATCGGCTCCATCCTGCCGTCGATCATTTCCGGTGCCGAAATCACGGCCGTCGTGCTGTCGCTGGAAACCACCGGCCCGATGCTGATCCGGGCGTTGCAAAGCCAGGACATGTATCTTGCGGGGTCCTTCCTGATGTTCCTCGCCTTCCTGACGGTCATCGGTGTGCTGGTGTCCGACATCGCGCTCGCTTTGCTCGATCCCCGGATCCGCCTTCAGGGAGGGAGCACGAAGTGACGACCACCACCGATCCCCGGACCGACGACCTGCCGCATTACGTGCGCGACACACCGTTCGACCCGTACGCCGACGACAAGATCCTGACGTCCTCGCCGCTCGATCAGGCGTCGCAGCTGCGGCTCATGTGGTGGCGCTTCAAGCGGCACCGGCTGGCGTTGATCTCCGGCATCGCGCTTCTCGCCGCCTACCTGATGATCGTCATCGTCGAGTTCCTGGCGCCCTATACCGTTCACACGCGCAACATCGACTTCATCTTCGCACCGCCGCAGCGCGTCCACCTGTTCCACGAGGGCGACTTTGTCGGTCCCTTCGTCTACGGCCAGAAGATGACGCTCGACATGCAGACGCTGCGGCGCGTTTATGACAACGATCCGGCCGACATCCAGCGATTGCGGTTCTTCTGCCGCGGCGAAGCCTACAAGTTCTGGGGTGTCGTCGACAGCAACCTGCATTTCGTCTGCCCGGCTGAGAACGGCCAGATGTTCCTGCTCGGAACGGACCGGCTCGGCCGCGACATCTTCACGCGCATCCTCTACGGGGCGCGTATCTCGCTCACTATCGGCCTTCTCGGGGTGATGACGAGCTTCGTTCTCGGCATCGTGATCGGCGGTCTCGCCGGCTACTGGGGCGGCTGGTTCGATCTCATCGTCCAGCGGATGATCGAAGTCCTCCAGTCGATCCCCACCATTCCGTTGTGGCTGGCACTGGCGGCAATTATGCCGGTCGACTGGAGCCCGCTGTTCGTCTATCTCGGCATCACATTCATCCTCGGCCTCCTGGACTGGACAGGGCTGGCGCGTGCGGTGCGCTCCAAGCTTCTGGCGCTTCGCGAAGAGGATTACGTGCTGGCGGCGCAGCTTATGGGAGCCGGCAGCGCCCGCATCATCGGCCGCCATCTGGTGCCCGGCTTCATGTCGCACCTGATCGCCAGCGCGACGCTGACCATACCCGGCATGATCCTTGGCGAAACGACGCTGTCCTTCCTCGGACTTGGCCTGCGCGCGCCGATTACCAGCTGGGGTGTCCTGCTCACGGAAGCGCGAACAGTGAGTGTACTGGCGCTCTATCCATGGCTGCTATTTCCCGTTTTGCCCGTGATTTTCGTGATCCTCGCCTTCAATTTCCTTGGGGACGGTCTTAGAGATGCCGCCGACCCGTATAAATGAGATACTCGGATTGCGCGTCGCGTCTTCCGGCATTCGGATCCTAAGGAGAATACTGAGCATGCCGAGACGACTGGGAAACGCTCGTATCCTGATGTACAGCCACGACACCTTCGGGCTTGGGCATCTCAGGCGATGCCGCACGATCGCCCATTCGCTGGTCGAGGATTACCGCGGCCTCAACGTGCTGATCATTTCCGGGGCGACGATCGCCGGTGCCTTCGACTATCGGGCGCGGGTCGATTTCGTCAAGATTCCGAGCGTCATCAAACTGCGCAACGGCGAATACACGTCGATGGACCGTCATATCGATCTCCACGAGACGATGAAGATGCGCCAGTCGATCATCCGGCACACCGCCGAAACCTTCGAGCCGGACGTCTTCATCATCGACAAGGAGCCGCTCGGGCTACGCGGCGAAGTGGAAGACACGCTCGTCTACCTGAAGACCAAGGGCACGACGCTGGTTCTTGGCCTGCGCGACGTGATGGATGCGCCGCATCTCCTGGAGGCGGAGTGGAAGCGCAACGACGTGCTGCGCAAGATCGGCAATCTCTACGACGACGTCTGGGTCTATGGGCCGCCGGAATTCTATGATCCGCTGACCGGCATCGACGTGCCGCCCTGCGTCCGCTCGAAGATGAATTTCGTCGGCTTCCTGCAGCGCAAGGCATCGCTGGAGCCGTCGACGTCGCAGCCGGGACGCGAGGACTACCTGCTGGTGACGACCGGCGGCGGCGGCGACGGTGCCGACCTCGTGCGCGACGTAATCGCCGCCTACGCGGCAGATCCGACGCTCACCCACAAGGCGGTCATCGTGCTCGGTCCGTACATGTCTGGCGAACAGCGCAACCATTTCCACGAGGCCTGTGTCGGACACCCGCACATCGAGATCATCGAATTCGACAATCGCATGGAAGATCGCATCGCCGGCGCCAAGGCGGTTGTCGCGATGGGCGGCTACAACACCTATTGCGAGATCCTCTCCTTCGACAAGCCGGCGCTGATCGTGCCGCGCACACAGCCGCGCGAGGAACAGCTGATCCGCGCCACCCGGGCTGCCGAACTCGGTCTCGTCGACATGCTGTCGCCGGAGGAATCCACCGACAGCCTGCGTTTTGCCGCTGCCATCAAGGACGTGCTGCGTCGCGAGGCGCCGTCCGTCAGTGCGCCCGACCTGCAGCTTGAAGGACTTCCGAACATTTCGCGCATCGTCGCCGACTGGTTCAACCGCAAGGGCGAGCATCACCTGTCCCTCGCGCAGGGCTGACGGCCGTGCACCGAAAGAAGAAGATCCTCGTCCTCCTGAAGGGCTATCCCCGGCTGTCGGAGACCTTCATCGCCCAGGAGCTTCTCGGCCTCGAGCGGGCGGGCTTCGAACTCGAGCTGGTGGCGATGCGCCGTCCGACCGACCGCAAACGGCACCCGGTGCATGACGAGATCCGCGCCAGGGTCTGGTACCTGCCCGAGTATCTGCACCAGGAACCGCTGCGCGTCCTGAAGGCGCTCTGGAAGGTCCGCCGGCTGCCGGGCTTTGCACGCGCCTTAGCCGCCTTCAGAAACGACCTGCGCCGCGACGTGTCGCGCAACCGGGTCCGCCGGTTCGGCCAGGCGGCAGTCCTCATCGCCGAATGGCCGCAGGCGGCCGAATGGCTGCACGTGCACTTCATCCATACGCCCGCGTCCGTCGCCCGCTATGCCAGCATCATCGGCGGCGTGCCGTGGACGGTCTCCGCGCATGCCAAGGACATCTGGACCTCGCCCGACTGGGAGCTGGAAGAGAAGCTGCAGCATGCGGACTGGGCGGTGACCTGCACCCGCGTCGGCTACGACCACCTGACGCTGCTGTCCCGCGGCCGCAACAACGTCAATCTCAGCTATCACGGCCTGGACCTCACGCGCTTCCCGCCGTTCGAAGGTACGCGCAGCCGCCGCGACGGCAGCGATGCGGCGGATCCGGTCCGTCTGCTCAGCGTCGGCCGGGCGGTAAAGAAGAAGGGCTATGACGTGCTGCTACGGGCGCTGGCAAAGCTCCCCGCCGACCTTCAATGGCAGCTTGTCCATATCGGCGGCGGCGACGAGCTGAAGGTGCTGAAGCCGCTGGCGACGGAACTGGGTCTTGAAGGACGGATTACCTGGAAGGGTGCCCTCGATCAGAAGGACGTGCTGGCGCATTACCGCGACAGCGACCTTTTTGCACTCGCCTGTCGGATTACCGCCGACGGTGACCGGGACGGGTTGCCGAACGTCATGGTCGAGGCCGCGAGCCAGGGCCTGCCGGTGGTGTCGACGACGGTGTCGGGCATCACCGAACTGTTCGAGAACGAGGAGAACAGCCTGCTTGTTGCCCCCGACGCGCCCGACCCGTTGGCGCTGGCCCTCGAGCGGATGATCCGCGATCCTGACCTGCGCCACCGGCTTGCCGGGAGTGCAGAACGGAAGGTGCGCAGCGACTTCGATTACCGCAACAGCATCCGCGACCTAGAGCGGCTGTTTGCCGCCAGCTGGGCCGGGAAAGGCGCGTAAAGCCAGATGACCACGCCCCGTCGCATTCTCTTCTACGTGCAGCATCTGCTGGGTATCGGTCACCTGGTGCGGGCAAGCCGCGTCGCACAGGCGATCTACGCGGCGGGCATGGAGGTGACCATGGTCACCGGCGGCTCGGCCGTCGCCGGTTTCCCGGCCCCAGGGATCAGGCATGTCGCACTGCCGACGATCCTCGCCTCGAACAGCAACTTCTCGGGCCTTGCGGACGGCACCGGCGCACCCGTCGATGACGCGTACCGCGAACAGCGGACACGGGCGCTGCTCGAGGTCTTCGAGACCACCCGGCCGCATGCGGTGATCATAGAGGCCTTTCCTTTCGGCCGCCGACAGATGCGGTTCGAACTCCTCCCGCTGCTCGACGCGATCGAGGCTGCCGATCCGCGCCCGCTGCTATTCAGCTCGGTGCGCGACATCCTGCAGGAGAACCGCAAGCCCGGACGCGACGAGGAGACCGCCGACCTGGTGGGCCGTCATTTCGATGGCGTGCTGGTCCACGGCGATCCGAACTTTGTGCGCCTGGACGACACGTTTCCGTTTGCGGGGCAGATCTCGGCCAAGGTTCATTACACGGGGCTGGTGGCGCCCGAGCCGCCCGTACCATCCGCCGACCGCTTCGACGTGGTGGTTTCCGCCGGCGGTGGCGCCGTCGGTGCCGAGCTTCTGGAAGCAAGTCTCGGCGCTGCCCGCATCCTTGCAGACGGCCGAAGCTGGTGCCTGATTGCCGGCCCCAACCTTCCCGGAGACGATTTCGTCCGCCTCGAAGCGATGGCACCGGACACCGTCACGCTCGTGCGCTTCCGTCCCGACTTCCCGAGCCTGCTGATGAATGCCGAGGTGTCGGTGTCACAGGCTGGATACAACACGGTCTGCGATCTGCTGCGGGCCAAGTGCGCGGCAGTGCTGGTGCCCTTCGCCTCCGGAGGTGAAACGGAGCAGACCGTGCGGGCGCAAAAGCTTGCCGCGCTGGGCTTCGCGCAGGTGGTTCCCGAACACGCGCTCGACAGCGACCGGCTGGCGCGCGCCATCGTTGCGGCTCGATCCGGCATCGCGCGACCGACGGTCGCCGTTGCCCTAGACGGCGCACAACAGACGGCGCGGCTCCTTCAGGACCTCATCGACAGCCGGTCGACATCAGGCCGCTGACGCGCAATTCACGAATATTTCGCATTACTAAAGTACACTTAAAAGTCATCGTCGTATTTTTGCGGTCGTGTTTAAGTTCATTTAAGTGATTCGACCGCTAAGGAAGGTCAGCGATTC
Source organism: Rhizobium sp. SAFR-030 (assembly GCF_059415005.1). Taxonomy (NCBI): domain Bacteria; kingdom Pseudomonadati; phylum Pseudomonadota; class Alphaproteobacteria; order Hyphomicrobiales; family Rhizobiaceae; genus Rhizobium; species Rhizobium sp. SAFR-030. Next base: position 636,271 of record NZ_JBPFDO010000002.1, read on the forward strand.
CTTCCGACAATCTTGAGATAACTTCCCATGTCTGCATTCGACCGTTCCGGTGTTTTCGATCTGGCGCCGATCGCCATGTGGATGGAAGATTTTTCGCAGGTGAAGGCACAATTCGACGCGTGGCGTCGGGCAGGTGTCTCCGACATCCGCTCGTTCCTGAGGGAAGATCTGTCGCGGGTGGCGCTGTGCGCCGGCAAGATCCGCATCATCGACGTCAACGCCAGAACGCTTGAGCTTTTTGGTGCGTCGAGCCGCCAGCAGCTCGTCGACAATATTGGCCGCGTGTTCCGCGACGAAATGCTGGAAAGCCACATAAACGAGCTTTCCGCGCTGTTCGACGGCGAGACGCAGTTCGTCGGCAGCGGCGTCAACTACACCCTGACCGGGCAAAGGCTGGATATCCAGCTGCGTGGTTCGGTCATGCCGGGTCACGAGGCAACCCTCGACCGGGTGCTGCTGACCACCGAGGACGTCACCGAGCGCGAGCAGGCTCGGCGGGCCGAGCACCAGAACCGGCAATATGCCGAGGGCATCTTCGAGCATTCGCCGGTCTCGCTATGGGTCGAGGATTTCAGCAGCATCAAGGCCCTGCTGGACGAACTGCGCGATCGCGGCATCGTCGACTTCCGCGTCTTTACCGACGTGCATCCGGAATTCGTGCGCCAGTGCATGAGCGAGATACGGGTCATCGACGTCAACCGCGCGACGCTCGATCTGTTCTGCGCCGAAGATCGCCGCACGCTGCTTCACCGTCAGGGCGAGATTTTCCGCGACGAGATGGAGAAGCATTTCAAGGAGCAGCTGATCGACCTGTGGAACAACAACCTTTTCCACCAGCGCGAAGTCGTGAACTATGCCCTTGATGGGTCGGCGCGCCACGTGCTGCTGCAGTTCTCCGTCCTTCCCGGCCACGAGGACGACTGGTCGCTGGTGCAGGTGGCGCTGACCGACATCACGGCGCGCAAGAAGGCAGAGGCTTATCTCGAATATCTCGGCAAGCACGACGTCCTGACCAAGCTCCACAACCGCGCCTTCTACATGGACGAACTGAACCGCCTGGAACGCAAGTCGCTGCGTCCGGTTTCGGCGATGGTCATCGACCTCAACCGGCTGAAGGAAACCAACGATCACTTGGGCCATGATGCCGGCGATGCGCTGCTGCGCCGGATCGGCGAAGTGCTGAACGGTGCCGTATCGCGGCCGAACCATGCAGCCCGCATCGGCGGCGACGAGTTCGCCGTGCTGATGCCGGGGGCTGACCGGCAGGCGGCAGCCGCCATGGCCGACACGATCATGGAACTGCTGAAGATCAACAACCAGTTCTACTCGAACGCTCCGCTGTCCATTTCCATAGGCCTTGCAACGAGCGAGGACGGCGAGAAGATCGAAACCGTCGTCCGGCGTGCCGATGCGCTGATGTACGAGCACAAGCGGGCGCAGCAGCGCGTTCGGCCGGAACTCCTGCGCAGCAATGCCTGACGACCGACATTCGTCTGCGGCGGTGCCGGAATCATCACATCACACCACGAGTGGTTCTCGACCTGGATCCGTCGACGGGCGCGGTTGTCGTCTCGCGCCTTCCGGAACCTAACGTCGACTGGCGCGCTGATGAGGGGCTGGACCACCGGTTCGGCCCTTTGCCTGCGCATGCGGGCCAAATGTTGGAGATGAACTTGCACCTTCCCAAGAACACCGTGATCGCCGTTGCCGACGGCGAAAAGATCAGCCTGTTTCAGAACGAAGGCGATGGCGCCAACGTCAAGCTGAAGGCGCTCGCGACCCCGGACGTGGATGCATCCAAGATTACTTCGGGCGCACGCCATTCCAGCAGCGCCGCCAATCCGGGTGACAGCCAGCAGGACGAAGACGGCTTCAGCGGCGGTATCGCCGAGCTCCTCAACAAGCAGGTCCTCGACGGTCACATCAAGAACCTGGTGATCATTGCAGCGCCGCGCACGCTCGGTGAACTGCGGAAGCACTATCACAAGTCGCTGTCCGAGATCCTCATCGGCGAGATCGACAAGGATCTGACAGGACATTCCCTTCAGGATATCGAGAAGGCGCTGGCAAACTAGCGTTCTGACGGAGCCTCTGCCGCAGCGGCGTCAGAGGCTCCACCACTTTACGGTGGCTTTCCGCGGCCCCGTTGTTCTTCCTACCGATAGCGCGCGACCGCCAGGTCCTTGGTCTCGATATCGGCCTGTCGGCCGCCGACAATATCGGCGAGCACCTTGGCCGAGCCGCAGCTCATCGTCCAGCCGAGCGTTCCATGACCGGTATTGAGGAACAGGTTGCGCACTTTCGTCGCACCGATGACCGGCGTGCCGTCCGGCGTCATCGGCCGCAGCCCGGACCAGAAATTTGCCTTGGAGACGTCGCCGCCCGGGAACAGGTCGGTCACCGAATGCTCCAGCGTCCGGCGGCGAGCCTGTCCGAGGTCGTTCGTGTAGCCGGAGATTTCCGCCATCCCGCCGACGCGGATGCGATCGCCGAGCCGGGTGATGGCGATCTTGTAGGTCTCGTCCATGACCGTCGATTCCGGCGCCCGCGCCGCATCGACGATCGGAATGGTCAACGAATAGCCCTTCACCGGATAGACCGGCAGGTCGATGCCGTGTGGCTTGACGAGCAGCGGCGAGTAGCTGCCGAGCGCCACGACCACGGCGTCCGAGGCGACCAGCCCAGTATCCGTCATGACGCCCTTGACCTCTCCGGCCTCAACGTTCAGCGCCTTGATCTGCACGCCCCAGCGGAATGTCACGCCCATGCTGGTCGCTTTGTCGGCCAGGGCATTGGTGAACTTGAAGCAGTCGCCGGTTTCGTCCTTCGGCGTCAGCAGTCCGCCGACCATCTTGTCGCGGACATGGGCGAGCGCCGGCTCGACGCGGATGCAGCCATCCGGATCCAGCACCTCATAGGGAATGCCGTCTGCCGCCAGCGCCTTGACGTCCTTGGCCGATGCGTCGAGCTGTGCCTGTGTCCGGAACAGCTGCAGCGTTCCCTGCATGCGCTGATCGTAATCAATGTTGGTCTCCATTCGCACTTCGGCCAGCGCCAGACGGCTGTAATCGGCTAGCCGCAGCATGCGGCTCTTGTTGATCGCGTAGCGCTCGGAGGTGCAGTTGGAGAGCATCTTCAGCATCCACGACAGCATGGCCGCGTCGAGCTTCGGCCGCAGGATCAGCGGCGCGTGTTCCATGAACAGCCACTTCAGCGCCTTCTGGGGAATGCCCGGCGCCGCCCAGGGCGAGCAGTAGCCGAACGACACCTCGCCGGCATTGGCAAACGAGGTCTCCAGAGCCGGGCCCGGCTGCCGGTCGAGGACGGTGACCTCATGGCCGGCTTTCGCCAGGTAGTAGGCGGAGGTCACGCCGATGACGCCGGCTCCAAGAATGGTGATCTTCATCGTAGTGTCCCGTGACTGGTGGTTGGCTCAGCGGTAGCGGCGCAAGGTGCGATGGCCGATGCTGGTGAGGATCTCGTAGGGAATGGTGCCGGCGTCTTCCGCGACGTCTTCGATCGACTGCTGCGGACCGATCCACTCGACAAGGCTGCCGAGCTTCAGGGTGCCGGCCGGCAGGTCGGAGATATCGATGATCGTGCTGTCCATCGACACGCGACCGAGGATCGGCAGCCGGACGCCGTCGAAGTAGAAGGCGCCGCGATTGCTGAGCGACCGCAGCACGCCATCGGCATAACCGAGCGCCAGCGTCGCCAGCCGGCGCTCGCCTTCGGTCACATGGGTCGCGGCATAACCGACCGCTGTACCGGCCGGCACGATGCGCGTCTGCACGACAGCCGCCTCTATGGTCACGACCCGTTCCATAGGCCGCACCGGCAGGTCCGTTGGCCGCGCGCCGTAGAGCGCGATGCCGGGACGCACGAGAGCACCGCGGTAGTTCGGCCCAAGGAACGCGCCGCCCGAATTGGCAAACGACACCGGGACACCGGGAAACATGTCCTCGAACCGCAGCATGCTCTGTTCCTGGGCCGCGTTATGCGGATCCTCGGCATCGTCGGCGCAGGCGAGATGGCTCATGATGGCGCGCACGTCGATGCCGCTCAGCAGTGCCGGATCGGTGGCCAGCGCTTCCGCCTCCTCGGCCGCCATGCCCAGACGCGACATGCCGGTATCGAACTGCAGGAGGGCGGGCAGGCGACGCGACGCAAGCTGTGCAACCGAGCGCCAGCGGCCGATCTGCTCCAGGGAATTCAGCACCGGCACGATGTCGCGTGCGGCGCAGTCCGCCTCGACGCCGGGCTGCAGGCCGTTCAGGACGTAGAGCGTCGCATCTTGGGGAAGGCTCGGCCGCAGCGAGGTCGCCTCGTCGTACTGCGCTACGAAGAAATCCCGGCATCCTTCGCCATAGAGAACGGGGGCGATCGTGCGGGCACCGAGACCATAGGCGTCGGCCTTGACCACCGCTGCGGTCCTTGCCGGCGCCACCATCTCGGCGATATGCCGATAGTTGCGGCGCAGAGCGGCAAGATCGATTGTCAGGACGCCCGGCGGGCCGGTGGTCTCGCAGTCCGGGTTCGACAGAATGTCCATGGGCGAGACCTCACAAGCTCAATCCTGACAAAAGTGTAGCGTGAAGATCGTGCGCGTTCCGAGCAGATATTGCCGCTATCGCGCGTTCATGCTCATATCGCTCGAAATCTCAGCGCAAGGACGCATGAAGCGAGCATGAGCCCGACGATCGATGCCATAGACCGCAACATCATCAGACTGCTGCGGTTGGATGCCCGCATGAGCAGCGCCAAGATGGCCGAGATCGTCGGCCTTTCGCCGTCCGCCTGTCTCAGGCGGATCCGCATGATGGAACAGAGCGGCATCATCCGCGGCTATACGGCGCTGGTCGGCTCGGGCGAAGAGGGAAGCACGCTGGCGGTGATGATCAACATCACACTGGACCGGCAGACGGAGGATTCGCTCAATCGCTTCGAAGATGCGGTACGCAAGCATCCGGAAATCCGCGAGTGCTATCTGATGACCGGAGACTGGGACTATTTCCTGCGGGTCGAGGTGGAAAGCCCGAAGGAATTCGAGGCGATCCACACGGACATCCTGTCGAAGCTGCCGGGCGTCACGCGGATCCACTCCAGCTTCTCGATCCGCAACGCATTGTTGGCGCGCGGCCGCCGGGGCTAGCGGCAAGACCCGTCTTCAGGCACGCCCGGTGCGACGCCCGGCCCGGTCGGCAACCGCGCTGCAGAGGATGGCCTTCAACTGCCGGACGGCCGAGGCATCGGTGCGCAGCATCTCGCGTGCGGCAAAACTCAGGTCGACCAGCTGCTGGTCGTGTTCGACGAATCGTGCCGAGCAGGAGGCATGCAGTTCCACAACGGCAAGCCGCGCGAGAAGGGCAGGCGCGGTTGCCGGGCGAACGCCGGAGCCCGGCATGATCGCGATCCGGGTGCCCGCCTGCTCGAAGAGCCCGGCCAGCGTCTCCACGCCTTCGAGCGCGGTGGGTTTTCCGCCGGAAGTCAGGATACGGGAAAAGCCAAGTTCGACCGCCTGTTCCAGAGCCTCCGCCTTGTCAGGCGTCACATCGAAAGCGCGGTGGAGCGTGCGGTCCAGCCCGTCGGCATGACGGCAGAGCGTCGCGAGTGTCGCCATGTCCAGTCTGCCGTCGGCAAGGCTGGCGCCGATCACTACGCCGGCAAGCCCGGCGGCCCGGGCAGCGTCGATGTCCGCCTTCATGATCTCCACCTCCTCGGGCGAGAAGACGAAGCTTCCGGCGCGCGGCCGGATCATGGCGAACACCGGAATCGGTTGGCGCCCAGCAAGCGTCATGAAGCCGCGCGACGGGGTCAGGCCGCCGACCGATAGCGCCGAACAGAGCTCGATGCGGTCGCCGCCGCCTTCGATGGCCGAAAACAGCCCTTCGGCGTTGTCGACGCAGATTTCGAGGATCGGATCGTTGTGCATGCTGTGACAGCCTCCCGCTGACCTTCCCGCTGCTGTTCTCATACGGTTCTTCGCCGGGTGCCGTCCAGCACCAGAAGCAGCGCGATGCCGGCGCTGCCGACCAACGCTCCGAGGATCGCCACAAGGCCATAGCTGCCGATGGCCGTGCCGACGGCGAAGATGACGGCGCTGAGGCCGGCGCTGAGGAAGATGTTGACGGCGATCAGCGAGCTTCCGAGACCAGGCCGGTCGGCAATCAGGTCCTGCAGATAGGTGATCGGCAGGCTGATAATGGCGGCTGCCGCGATGCCGCTGAGGATGGTCTGGGCGTAGACGTGCCAGGTGGTGCTGACAAACCCCTGGAGCAGCAGATAGAGCGCGTAGAGACCGGCTCCGATGGCCAGCGCCCGCACCGCGGTCAGCCAGCGCTCGGCGCGTCCCCAGACGATGATGAAGATGATCTCCAGCAGTGCGACGATACCGATGATGATGCCGACATCGCCCACCGTGCCGCCCGCCTGGCCGGTGACGATCAGTGGTAGGATGGCATCGTTGATGTGCAGCATCGAGCAGATCAGCGCGATGGCCAGGATCCGCAGCATCACGCGCGTCTCGAAGACCTCGCGGAGCGATGCGAGAAACCGGTAGCGCTCCTCGGTCCGCCGCTCAGGCTGGACCTGCGGCTTCGGAAACTGGAAGGCCGCCAGCAGGAAGCAGGCAATCGCCGCGATCGTCGCCACCAGATAGGCCGGCAGTATCGAGGAGGCGCCTGCCAGCATGACGCCGACGATCCCCGGCATCAGCACCCAGGATAGTGACAGGGTGGCGCGCATCGTCGAGTTGATGGCGATCAGTCGTGCGGCCGTCTGGCCCGTCGAGCTTGCCCGGATATAGGCGAAGATCAGCGAGTTCAGCGCCCCGTAGATCGGCAGCAGGATCAGCTTCGAGGCGACGAAGGCGGGCACGCTGGCGGCCAGGTAGACGAGACCGAAGCCCGCCACGCCGAACAGGCTGATATAGAGGATCGATGTCCGGTAGTCGCCCATCCGGTCAGCGAGAATGCCCATCAGCACGCTCGCCGTGACGTTGATGGCGGCGGCCGAAAACATCAGGACTGCGTAGCCGCTGTCACTGAGGCCAAGCTCCTGGATGCCGATGATAGACTGGTACGGCGACGTTGCCGCACCAGTCGTGCCGAAGAAGAAGATGGCGAGCGCGCTTGCGCGCAGCGCCGGATCCTTCAGCGTATTGCGCAGGCTGACACTCATCTGAGGCTCCGCCCGACCGAGCGGCGCAATGCGTCAAGCATCATGCCCTGTCCGCCCAACGGCTCGAGAGCTTCGCGTCCGCCTGGTACTCGAAATCCTTCTGGAACGGGTAGCTCGGCTGCCTGCGGCGGTTGTTCGACAGGCGCTCGATATCCTGGTTGATGACGCCGTCGGTCAGCGCCATCAGGCTGGGACTGGCAAGCGGGCTGAGCTCCGGGGAGAGGTAGCCGGATTTGACCACCAGCAGTCGGACAGACGCGGGGTCGATGCCGTGGCGGGTAAAGTCAGCGATGTTGTGATACGGCCTGCGACGGGCCGCAAGGATCAGCGTGATGCCGCCGATCTTGACCACCGCCTGCCGTTCGGCCGCATTGCCCGGGTCGTCAAGGCTCAGAACCTGGGCTTGTGTTTCCACCGAAGGGCTGTTCGGATCCAGAGATCCGCCGATCTTCAGCGTCAGTGCGGAGCCGACACCGGCGGCAAAGCAGGCCTCGACCGCGGGCCTGTCGGTGATGCCGCCGATCACCGCGCCGTCGAATTGGCGCTCGATCAGAGCCTTCAGCACATCGGCACGATCACCGACGCCGCCGCCGGTTGGGTTGTCACCGGAATCGGCCAGGATGATTGGCCGGGTTTCGGCCTTTTCGGCGATGTCCAGAACTTCGGCGAGCGGCGCGGTCACCGGGCCGAAACGGAAGGCTTCCCGTGCGTTCCAGTAGGACATGGCGATTGCTTCGGCCGCCTGTTTCGCAGCCGTCTTGTCGGTCGCGGTCACCACGGCGCAGGCCGTGCCGCGCGGCTCGTCCGCCCAGACATAGCCAACCATCAGGTTGGCGTCCCAGACACCGGCCACCTTGTCGTGCTCCGGCAGTTTCGCGTAGAGCCCGTCAGCCGGTGCGTCTTCGGTGGAGGTCCGCTCACCCGGCAGCAGCACGGGCACCGGCGCCCAGGCAACACCCGGCCTCTCGCCGGTCCTGATCGTCTTCAGCAGCATCGACCAGGCGCGGATCATCGTGTCGCGCACGTCGATATGCGGCGCGGTCCGGTACGCGGCGAAGATGTCGAGCTGGTCGACGATCCTCTGGGTCACATTGCCATGTAGGTCGTAGCTTGCTGCGATCGGCAGGTCCGGGCCGACGACTTCGCGGGCCGCCGAGATCCAGTCGCCTTCGGCGTCATCCATGCCCTCAACATTCATCGCCCCGTGCATCGCGAGATAGAGGCCGTCGAGCGGCAGGCTGGCCCGCAGCAGGTCGAGAAACTCGGCCTTGAAAGCCTCGTAGGTGTGGCGTGCCAGCGGGCCGCCCGGCACCGCCCTGGCATGCAGGAGCGGCAGGTGCTCGACGCCATCGGCATCGAGGAAGTTGAAATACTCGGCGCCAAGGAGATCAGCGCCGCGCAGGACGCGGAAATCCTCCGGCTGCATCAGCACAGGTGAGGAGGTCGAGCATTCGGTATGGATGCCGCCGACGGCAATGCGAAACGTCATGAAAATCTCCTGGAGCGTCGAATGGTCAAAGCTTTGGCATCAGCGGAGCGATGGCAGCAAAACGCAGCCAGTCCTTGTTGTCCTTCGGCGTCCAGGCGGCCTCGGCAATCGCGCCGAGCCTCGGGAAGACCAGATGGTTGAAATAGTCGCGGTTGAGGAAATGCTCCGACCAGATGCAGGCCTGTACGCCGCGCATGCGCGACTTCAGCTCCTCGGGAAACTCTCCGACCGCCTCATAGGTGTAGGTGTGCTTCGGCGGCACGGTGCCGGCCCAGCTGGCACCCGGCTCCTGGAAAGCCTCGTCCTGCACCATGTCGAGATAGTAGGCCTGGCCGGGCGTCATCACCACGTCGTAACCGAGCTTTGCCAGCTCGACGCCGACCTCCGGCTTCTGCCAGGCCATCAGCAGCGTGCCCTCAGGATCGACGCCACCGCCATGGCTAACCTCATCCCAGCCGGCGACCTGACGGCCGCGCTCGGCCAGCATCTTCTGAATGCGCTTCATGAAATGGCTCTGCAGGCCGAAAGTGCCATCGAGGCCTTCGTCCTCCATCAGCTTGCGGGCAAGCGGCGAGGCCATCCAGGTATTGGCCGCCACCTCGTCGCCGCCGATATGGAGGAGCTTGGAGGGAAACAGCTCAACCATCTCGTCGAAAACCTTGCCGAGGAAGGTGTAGGTCTCCTCGATCGCCGGGTTCAGCGCATTGTTGGGGAAACCCTGCACCGAACGGTAGCTGTCTGGTGCTTCCTGGCCGTCGGTCAGGTCCGGGAGCGCCGCAAGCGTCGCCGTGCTGTGGCCGGGAATGTCGATTTCCGGCACCACCTCGACATGCAGCGCGCCGGCATGGGCGACGATCGCCCTCACGTCGTCCTGGCTGTAGAAGCCGCCGACAGGCTCGGCGCCATTGCCGAGTTGCGGAAGCATCGGCTCGTCCGGTCCGCGGAGTACCCCAGTTGTCGTCAGCTGCGGATAGGCCTTGATCTCCAGCCGCCAGGCTTCGTCGTCGGTCAGGTGCCAGTGGAAGATGTTGAGCCGCATCCACGCCATGATGTCGATGAGGCGGATGACGTCGGCCGTCGGATAAAACTGCCGCGAGACATCGAGATGGCACCCCCGCCAGCCGTAGCGCGGCTGGTCGCTGATTGTGCCGGATGCTGGAAACTTGAACGTGCCGGGCTGGGTGCGCGCCCCGTGCAGAAGCTGCGCCAGCGCCGTCAGAGCATACTGGCGACCGGCCGGACCACCAGAGGTGAGCGTGATCTCCTCGGCAAACTCCAGCCGGTAGGCTTCGGCGCCGAGCCCGGTGTCGTTGGCGAACCGGATCGCCTGGCCCTCGTGCACGGTTGCCAGCGCAAACGGCTGCTGGCCGATCTCGAACAGCCGGCGGTAGAGGCCGCCGACCACCTGCATCGCCCGTCGGTCCTCGACGCTTGCACCTTCCAGCGGGTAAAGCGCCACGGGTACAATGTCGCCGGCTTCAAGTGCCGCATCGGCAGGCCAGGGCAGCAGCGAGAAAGGCTGCTTCGCCTCGCCCGCGGGCATCAGCACGGGCGCCGGTTCGGCAGGCCGGCCCGACAACAGCGTGTCGTCCACGGCAACCGGGACATGGCGTCCATCGGAAAGCGTCAGGTAGGCGGATTTCGCCCCGTCGGTGCGATGGCGGGCCGGCCGCCAGAGCGGCGCCACGGTAAAGCGCCAACTGTCGCCGGGCTGCAGCGTCAGGCCTGCCGGCGGCTGGTACTGGTGGAAATTGGCATTGCGACGCAGGAAGGTGGCATTCTCGCAATGCGGCTCTTCGGAATCCTTGATTCGGGTGAGCGAGGTATAGGCCAGCTTGAAGCCGGACAGCGACGCGTCTGAAAGATTGATCAGCGTGAAGACGAAGCGCCCGCAGGGGTCTCCGTCGACCGGCTCCCAGGCATTCTCAAGACGATACTCTGCATTGGCCATGATGGTTCCCCTTCCGGCTCTTTATGATCGATGATTCAATAGTGATCGGACTGTGAAAACGTGTGGGCGAGTTCGGCCTGTCCGGCGGTGAGACCGCAGTCGACTGGCAGGCAGACGCCGGTGATCGCGGCCGCCTGATCTCCGGCGAGGAAATGCACCGCATTGGCAACGTCATCAGCGGTGGCGATACGGCGCAGCGCGTACCAGCGCTTGACCTCTTCGAACACCTGCGGGTTCGCCGCCGCGCGGGCCTCCCAGGCCTGCGTGCGCACGGTGCCCGGCGCCACGGCATTGGCGCGGATACCAAATTTTCCGTATTCGACGGCGACCAGCTTGGTGAAGTGGATCAGGCCGGCCTTGGCGGCGCTGTAGGCCGGGTGGCCGAACACGGCCATGCCGTTGACGGAGGCGATGTTGACGAGGGCGCCCCGGCTTTCCTTCAGCGGTTCCTCCAGCGCCCGGAAGGTAAGGAAGGCGGCCTCAAGATTGAGCGCCAGATCCTGCCGCCAAATCGACGCATCGGTATCGTGCAGCGAGACGGCGCGCGCTGCGCCGGCATTGTTGACCAGCGTCTTGACCTGTCCGGCCTCAGCGAGCACCCGCGCCATTGCGGCAAGGCTCTGCTCGTCGGTCACGTCGCAGACCACGGGCAGAAAGCGGTCGCCACCGCCGAGATGATCGATCGCGGCGGAGACGGCTGCAGCGTCGATATCCAGAAGTGCCACGCGATCGTGGCCCTCCGCCAGGCGCCGGGCGATCGCCCGGCCGATATCGCCGGCAGCACCTGTCACCACGGCTAGGGAGCGGGTCATGCTCTAGTCTCCGAGAACCTGCCGGTCGTCACTGTCTCGGTGCTCGACCAGCTGCTGCTTGATATGGCGAAGGGTAACGGTGGAAAGCTTGCGGTTGCGATAGGCGACGAGGCTCGCGACGATGTCGATGACCGCGAGAAACGCGAACCGCGTCGAGGTCGGGCGGTAGATATTGTCGCCCTCGGGGATGTCGATGCCGATCACCAACTCGGCGGCCTCAGCCACCGGGGTGCCGCTCTGCGTCAGCGCGATGGTGCTGATGCCGTTCTCGCGCGCCAGTGCGAAGCAGCGAGCGAGATCCTCGTTGCGGCCGGAAAACGACGAGCCGACGATCACGTCGTTGGTCTGCGCGGCGGCCGTCAGCATCAGCTGCATGTTATGGTCGTTGCTGGCGGTCACGCGCGAACCGAGCCGGAAAAGCCGGTTCTGCAGCTCGCTGGCGATCATCGAGGAATTGCCGCCGGAGCCGAAAGCATAGATCATGTCGCCCCGCGACAGCCGGTCCGCGACCTTGTCCAGCACGGCAGGGTCCAGCGTCCGGTGGATCATGAACAGCGCGTTCTGCGCCTTGGTGATGACGTCTTCCGCCACGTCGACGGGTGCCGTGCTCTTGGCTTCCGGATTGAGATAGCGCACGCCGACGAAGGCAGTCTTCGCCAGCCTCACCTTGAAATCCGAAAAGCTCTGGCAGCCAAGGCGGCGGCAGAAGCGGGTGACGGTCGGCGGCGAGACTTCGGCGCGTTCGGCAAGTTCGATGATCGACGCGTTGACGGCGAAATCGAACTGATCGAGCAGGATGTCGGCGATGCGCTGCTCGGAGGGCGAGAACTGGCTCCGGTCTTCCTGGATCTTCTCGAAAATATCCATGCGCCCTCCCAAAAAGCCCGGATCAGCTTTTCGGCTTGTAGGCGATGCAGTCTATTTCCACCTTGCAATCGACCATCATCGACGCCTGCACGCAGGCACGCGCCGGCGGGTGCTCGCCGAAATAGCCCTGGTAGATCTTGTTGAACGTCCAAAAATCGCGCGGATCGTCCAGCCAGACGCCGCAGCGCACCACGTGCTCCAGCCCGTAGCCGGCCTCTTCCAGAATGGCGATGACATTGGCGATCGTCTTGTGGGTCTGCTCAACGATCCCGCCATTGATGATCTCGCCGTCTTCCATGGCCACCTGGCCAGAGACATGCAGCCATCCATCGGCTTCCACGGCGCGGGCGAAGGGCAGTCGCTGGCCACCGGCACCGGCCTTTTCGGCTCCGTAACGCTTGATCGACATTCCGCCTCTCTTGCAAATTATTTTCTTTGTTCGTTGACACTGGACCATATCGAGTGAATTTTGACCAGAGTTTTTCAGGCTGGATGAAAAGAATTTAGACAGGTGGCCCTCGATGCGTGATCCTTTTCAAAATCCGTTCCCCGATAGCGACAGCGCACGCCGGTCCATCTGGGAGATGCTCGTGCCGCGCGACATCGACGCTTTTCTGTCTGCCGACTGGTCGATGGTCGCCGCCGATTTCGTCGAGGACGGATTCATCGGCATCTCCGGCAACCGCGACGCCAACCCGGACAAATGGAGCCTTGCCTTCCCAAATCTCGCCGCCTACCGGGCCGAATGGCTGCGACAGGCGGAGGATTTCGCCGGCCAGACCTATGGCGAGGATCCGCGCGCCGCGATCTTCACGACCACCACGCTGGAAGAGATCGAGATCGAAGGCGAGACGGCGCTGGTGCGCAAGAAATTCGACGGCGGCATCAAGAAGGCCGACGGCACGCTCGACGTCATGGCCTGGCAGACGCTCTACTATTGCCGACTGCACGAAGACCGCTGGAAGATCTCCGGCTTCACCGGCTACCTGCCCAACCCGATGGGGTAAGCCGACGGACGAGGGGTTCGACAGTGCCTCTCGACGCCGGACCCGGCACGGCCAGCCCCAATCCAAGCCGGCGTTCCGACCACACTTCGTCCCACAGAAAGCCGCTCTCCGTGCGCATCTTCACCGCCGCCCTCGCCACCGAAACCAACACCTTCTCGCCGATCTGCGTCGACCGCCGGGCGTTTGAGGAATCCCTCTACGCACGGCCCGGCCAGCATCCCGAGACGCCGACACTCTGCACGGCGCCGATTACCGTCGGCCGCAAGGTCTGTCGGGATAAGGGCTGGACGCTGATCGAGGGCACCGCCGCCTGGGCCGATCCCGCCGGCCTCATCAACCGCAAGACCTACGAGGACCTGCGCGACGAGATCCTCGGCCAGTTACAGGCCGCCATGCCGGTCGATGCCGTCGTGCTCGGCCTTCACGGCGCCATGGTCGCCGATGGCTACATTGATCCGGAGGGTGATTTCCTCACCCGCATCCGCGGCATCATCGGGCCGGACATCCTGCTCTGCGCCGAGCTTGACCCGCACAGCCACCTCACCGAGAAACGCGTTGCAGCTGTGGACTTCTTCGTCGTCTTCAAGGAATTTCCGCACACCGACTTCGTCGATCGCGCCGAGGACCTCTGGAAGATCGCCGTGGACACGCTGGAAGGCCGGGTAAAGCCGGCCATGTCGGTCTTCGACTGCCGGATGATCGATGTGTTTCCGACGTCGCGCGAGCCGATGCGATCGTTCGTCGACAAACTGATCGAGATCGAGGCAAGCGACCCGGACGTGTTGTCGCTGTCGGTGATCCATGGTTTCATGGCCGGCGACGTGCCGGAACTCGGCACGAAGACCATCGCCATCACCGACGCCAGGCCGGAAAAGGGCCAGGCGCTTGCCCGCGCGCTCGGCATGGAGCTCTTTGCCAAGCGCGGCACCTTCATGATGCCGTGGATGGACGAGAAGCAGGCGGTTCGCCTGGCGCTCGCCGCAACGTCCGGGCCGGTGGTGATTGCCGACATGTGGGACAATCCCGGCGGCGGCACGGCCGGCGACGCGACGGTTGTTCTGGAGGAGCTGCTGGCGCAGGGTGCGACGGATGTGGCGATCGGCATGATCTGGGATCCGATTGCCGTGCAGATCTGCATGGCAGCCGGCGAGGGGGCCGAGATCCCGCTGCGCTTCGGCGCCAAATCGGCGCCCGGCACCGGCAATCCGGTCGATGGGCTGGTGAAGGTGGTGAAGGTCCAGCCTTCGGCCGAGATGCGCTTCGGCGACAGCATCGCGCCGTTCGGCGACGCTGCGCACATTCATCTTGCCGGCATCGACATCGTGCTGAGTTCGGTGCGCGTGCAGAGCTATGATCCATCGCTATTCACCGCGCTCGGCATCGACCCGACGCAAAAGCGCATCCTGGTCATCAAGTCGACCAACCATTTCTATGCGGCGTTTTCGAAGATCGCCGCCGAGATCCTTTACTGCTCCGCCGGTTCGCCCTATCCCAACAACCCGGCGACCAACCCCTATCGGCGGGTGCGCCGCGACATCTGGCCGATCATGGCCGATCCGCACGGCACGGAGGCCGCCTGACATGGATACCGGACAGCGATCGTTCCCGAGCGACCTGCCGATTGCCCGGCCCGGAGACGACATCTTGTCACTCTCGACGCCGCTGCCGCTGATCGACGAGGATCGACTTGCGGCAAACATCGCCCGCGTCCAATCCTACATGGACGCGCATCACCTGAACTTCAGGCCGCACATCAAGACGCACAAGCTGCCGGCCGTCGCCCGTCAGCAGGTGGAGGCCGGCGCGCGCGGCATCAACTGCCAGAAGATCACTGAGGCGGAAGTGTTTGCCGCCGAGGGCTTCGACGATATCCTTATCACCTTCAACATCGTCGGGCCCGAAAAGCTGGAGCGGCTGGTGGCGCTGAACGCTACTATCTCCGGCCTCAAGGTCGTCGCAGACAGCTTTGCGACCGTCGACGGCCTCTCCGCCCGCTTCGCCGGCGAAAAGCCGCTTACTGTGCTGGTCGAATGCGACACCGGCGCCGGTCGCTGCGGCGTCCAGACACCGGACGCAGCGGCTGATCTCGCCCGGCGGATCGCAGCCAGTGCCGGTCTCGTGTTCGGCGGGCTGGTGACCTATCCGAAAGCGCGTTCGGAGGAGGCGACGGAAGCGTTCCTCGCGGCCACCATCGCCATGCTTGCCGAAACCGGCATTGCCTGCCCCATCGTTTCCAACGGTGGCACGCCCAGCCTGTTCTCCGGCCATCTCGTACCGTCGGCCACGGAACACCGGGCCGGCACATATGTCTACAACGACCGGGCCATGGCGCGCGCCGGGCATTGCACCCTCGACGACTGCGCCATGCATATTCTGGCGACCGTCGTCTCGCGCCCGACGCCCGACCGCGCCGTGCTCGATGCCGGGTCCAAGGCTCTGAGCTCGGACCTGCTCGGCCTCAGCGACTACGGCCATGTGGTCGAGTATCCCGATGCGGTGATCACGGGGCTCTCCGAGGAGCATGCCGTCGTCGACCTGTCGAAGGTGGCAGGTGACCGGCCGCAGATCGGCGACAAGCTGCGCATCGTTCCGAACCACACCTGCGTCGTCACCAACCTGTTCGACGCCATGACCTTCCACCGTAACGGCGTCGTGACCCGGGTCGAGCGGATCGAGGCGCGCGGACGGGTCTGGTAGCTCCGCGTCCGGGCAACTGGCCGTGCGGTTTCACGATGGATGTCTCGATCTGCGATCACCCGACGTCAGCGTTGAGGGCGGGGCGGCCCTGGCCATCCCGCCCTCCCACGCATGTTATCGTTCGTGAGTGTCAGATGCCGAGGCCACCGGCAACATTGATGGTCTCGCCGTTGATGTAGCCGGCATCGGGACCGGCGACGAAGCAGACGGTTGCCGCGACCTCCTCAAGCGTCGCGATACGACGGATCGGATGCAGGTCGAGGATCGCGTCGAGGTTCGGCAGTTCGCCGGCGACCTCTGCGGCCATGTCCGTCGGCATGATGCCCGGTTGCACCACGTTGACGGTAATGTTGCGGGGTCCCAGGTCGCGGGCAATGCCCTTGGCGTAGCCGACAAGCGCCCACTTGGTTCCGGCGTAATCGGCGACGCACGGGAAAGGCACGTAGGAGCCGAGCCCCGAGCCGATGAAGATGATCCGTCCACCGTCGGTCAGCTTCGGCGCCGCCGCCCGCGTGTTGGCGATCGAACCGAGGACGTTGACCTGCCATTGACGATTGTAATCCTCGCCATCAAGCGTCGGATCGTCGACGCGCTTGCCCTGAATGGCGATGCCCGCATTGTTGACGAGAATATCGAGCCTGCCGAATTCCGCCATCACGCGATCGATCAGCGGGGTCGCCGACGAGAGATCCGACTGGTCGCTCTGAACGGCGATGGCTCTCGCGCCTTTTGCTTTCAGTTTCTCGACAATCGCCCGGGCTTTGTCCGCCGAGGCCGCGTAGCTGATCGCAACGTCCGCACCCCGATCCGCGAAGGCTTCGGCGATCGCAGCACCTAGCCCGCGCGAGCCGCCGGTCACCAGCACTGCTTTTCCCTTGAAGATGGCTGTCATGAATTTGTCCCTCGGTGTTCGCGCGCTTGCTCGACGCGTTGGAATTAACGTAACGGATGTTACTATAACGATCGGTATGAAATTTGACAGTGCCCGTCAAGCCGTTTAATAATGAGCGTTATGAAACTCTGCAGGGCAGGATGATGGGGCGCCATCGCGAATTCGACGTGGATAAAGTCCTCGATGCGGCTCTTTGCGTCTTCTGGCGCAAGGGCTACGAAGGCGCGTCCTACGCCGACCTGACCGCTGCCGCAGGCGTCGAGCGACCCGCTCTCTATTCCGCCTTCGGCAACAAGGAAGCGCTGTTCCGCAAGGTGCTTGTCCGATACTACGAGCGATATCTGGATTATCTGCCGGCTGCGCTGGAACTGCCCACTGCGCGCGACGTGGCGGTGCATATCCTTTACAGCGCCATCGACCTCAATACCCGATATCCGGAACACACCGGCTGCCTTGGCATCAATGGTGTCCTGGCGGGATCCGACGAGGCGGAACCGGTGCGTCAGGCGCTGATCGAGGCCCGGGCGGCCGGGGAGGCGCAACTGCGGGAACGGTTTGAACGGGCAAAGGCGGAGGGCGATCTGCCGGAGACGGCACGGCCCGAATCGCTGGCGGCGTATCTGCTCGCCGTCCTCCATGGCATGGCGGTGCAGGCGAAGGCGGGCTTCAGCCGGGAGACGCTGCAGGGCGTGGCCGAGCAGGCGCTTGCCTCCTGGCCCGCCGGCGGCCATACGGGAACGGCTCCGCAAGTCAGCCTGAGCTGCGACGCCTAACCGGCGCGCGCTCAGGTCTTTTCGTCAAGCCGTCGGGCGCGCTTCGGCGCCGGGCCGGACGAACGACGCTCGATAAACGTCGATGCGATAAGAATGCGCCTTGCCGGAGCAGGAAGCCCCTCACCTTCGATACGCTCGAGAACGAGCCGGAGTGCCGCCGCCCCCATCTCCAGGCCCTGAACCTTGATGGTGGTCAACTGCGGAGAGATCTGCGTCGCGGCCGAAAAGTCGCCAAACCCGACAACCGACATGTCCTGCGGGATCCGGTACCCGTGTCCCAGCAGTTCAGAGACGGCTGTCAACGCCAGCCCATCATGGGCGCAGAACAGCGCCGTCGGCGCAATGCCCTCTGCATGCAGGGCGCGCAGTGCCGGGATGAAGCCGCCGCTTTCGTCGAAGCGCAGGTCGTGGAGCTCGGCGTCGGGGTGCGGCTCCAGGTATTCCCGCAGGCCGAAATACCGCTCCATCCGGCCGCGGTACCCGCTCTCGCCCTGCAGGAACGCGATCTGGCGATGGCCGAGCGCCGTCAGGTATTCGCCGACCGCCATTCCCGCTTCGTGATCCGTTCCGCCGACATGATCCGCCTGCTCGAGAGGGGCAACCCAGCCCAGGCGCACCACCGGGATGCCAGCGGCCTTCACCAGATCGAGCGTTTTCCGCTCGTGCGGGCCGACGAGAATGAGGCCCGCGCTGTCGCGGGCCATCGCCTGGACCCGGTTTGCATCATGGGTCCACTGAAGCCGGACCGGCTGACCAAGACGCTGGGCTTCACGCTGCATGCCATCCTGCAGCATGGTGCGCAGCTCATAGCTGACGCTATCCACCTGGTCGTGGAAGACGACGGTTATGTCGCGGCGCTCTTCCGGCGGTTTTTCCCGCCGGTAGCCGAGCGCGATCGCCGAGGCTTCGACCTTCTTGCGCGTTGCATCGCTGACACCATCCTTGCCGGCAAGCGAGCGGGAGACCGCGAATTTCGAAAGACCTGTCGCTGTGGCGATATCCTGCAGGGTGACCCGGCTCATAGCCTTCCCTCAAAAACATTTCACATAACGCTTTACCTAACAAAACACATAATACAAGCTACCATCCATAAACAGAAGGAAGCTTACATAGTATTTCTGGATGCGGGATCGAACCTGAGGAGGGGAGGATCCGGCCATCACCTCGGGAGGAGGAAACACCATGCAAGAATTCAATCGGCGCGCCTTCCTGGCCGCCAGCACAGCTGCAATCCTGTTGCCTGCACTGCCCGTCCTGGCGCAAGCCGGACCTGCCAAAGAACCTCAGATGTTGAAGGCGCTGGTCGATAGCGGTAGTCTGCCGCCGATCGCCAGCCGTCTGCCGCTCAATCCGCTCGTGGTGACGCCGCTCGATCGGGTCGGCACCCATGGTGGGGACTGGAACAGCGCGATCGTCGGCGGCGGATCGCTGTCGATGCTGTTCCGCTACCAGGCCTATGAGCCTCTTGTACGCTATGCGCCGGACTGGTCGGGCGTCGTGCCGAACGTTGCCGAACATTTCGAGAGCAACGCCGACGCGACCGAATTCACCTTCAGGCTGCGCAAGGGCATGAAGTGGTCGGACGGAGAGCCCTTCACCACCGAAGACATCCTGTTCTGGTACGAGGACATCTTCAACTACGAGGGCCTCAACGACGTCGGCCAGAACCACCTGCGCGCCGGCGGCAAGAAGGCCCGGTTCGAGGCGGTCGACGATGTGACCTTCAAGGTGATTTTCGCCGCACCCAACGGACTTTTCCCGTTGCGGCTCGCTTGGGCGAACGACGACCAGACCACGCGCGCGCCGAAGCATTACCTCAAGCAGTTCCACATCAAGTACAATCCGAATGCCGAACAGGAAGCCAAGAGCAAGGGCGCGTCCGGCTGGATCCAGCTGTTCCAGCGCGAGGCGGGTCTTGTCGTCGACAACGAGTTCTTTCAGAACTCGCAGCGCCCGGTCATCCACGCCTGGAAGATGACGGTGGCGCCCGGACAGAGTACCGACCGCGCCGTTGCGGAACGAAATCCCTATTACTGGAAGGTTGATACCGAGGGCAATCAGCTGCCGTATCTTGACCGCATCGTCTACCAGATGGTGGCGGACGCACAGGTCCTGCTGCTGAAGGCGATGCAGGGCGAGATCGACCTGATGGACCAGTATATCGCAACCCCCTCCAATCGCGCCGTGCTTTACGACGCCCAGGAACAGGGCAAGTTCGGCCTCTACACGCTGACGTCGACCGAGACGAACGAGATGGTCTTCCAGCTCAATCTCAACCATCCCGAGGAGGCCAAGCGCAAGCTCTACAACAACAAGGATTTCCGCGCGGCGCTGTCGATGTCACTCGATCGGCAGGCGATCATCGATACCGTGTTCATCGGACAGGGGACGATCTCGCAGCCTGCCGTCAGGGCGGAAGATCCGCTCTACAATGAGCGGCTTGCCACCCAGTTCACGCAGTACGATCCCGAGGCTGCAGCGGCACTGCTAGACAAGATCCTGCCGAACAAGGATGGCGAGGGCTATCGGCTGGATGAAAGCGGCAAGCGCGTGTCGATCATCTTCGAGATTGACCAGGCACGCGCCACCTTCCTCGACATCTTCCAGCTGGCACTGCCGATGTTCCAGGCGGTCGGGGTCGATGTGCAGATGCGCAGCATGGACCGCTCGCTCTGGGAAGTCCGGGTTCGCCAGGGCATCGAGTTCGATGCCACGGCGCACCGCTTCGGCGGCAATGGCGGGATCGCAGCCATCCTCGATCCGCGCTACTTCATCCCCAATACCACCGAGGCGCTTTACGCCAAGGGCTGGCAGTTGTGGTACCGCGACCCTGCGTCCAAGGGAGCCGTCGAGCCTCCCCAGCCAGTCAGAGATGCGCTGGCCCTCTACGACCGGGTGCTCGGATCTCCGGATCCAAACGAGCAGAAGAAACTGATGGCCGAGATCCTGGAGATCGCCGCCGACCAGTTCTACGTCTTCGGCGTCTGCCTGCCGAGCGACAGCTATGGTGTCGTGAAAAACGACATGCAGAACGTCCCGAAGACCATGCCGAACTCCTGGGGATATCCGACGCCGGGACCTGCCAATCCCGAGACTTTCTTCAAGGCCTGATCACTCCGTCCCGTTCCGATCCCGCCAGGGGCGGAACGGGAACTTCAAACCTGCTGCACGTGCCGTCCGGCGCGAAGGCACCGTATTGCCATGGGAAGCCCAGATGCTGCATCGACCAGACACCATTGCCAACTCCTCCGCCCGTTCCAACGAATGGTACAAATCCGCCACCCGCTGGACGCAGCTGACCTTCGCGGAAGACGATCCGGAAAAATACGATCCGGAGTTCTGGATCGATGTGTTCCGCCGCACGAAGTCGAATGCGGTGTGCCTCTCGGCCGGCGGCTACATCGCCTACTACCCGAGCGAGATCCCCCTCCATTACGTTTCGAAGTTCATCGGCGGCACCGACCCGTTCGGGACCATCGTCGAGGGCGCGCGCAAACTCGGCATGCATGTCATGGCGCGCGTCGATCCGCATGCCATCCATGCGGACGCGGCAGAGGCGCATCCGGAGTGGGTGGCGATCAACCGTGACGGCAGCCCGCGCGAGCACTGGGCCTTTCCCGGCATTTACGTCACCGATGCGCTGGGAAGCTACAACCGCGATTTCACCACCGACGTCATCCGCGAGGTCATCAGCAAATACGATGTCGACGCTGTCTTCGCCAACCGCTGGCAGGGACACGGGGTCTCCTACAGCGAGGACAATCAGCGACGGTTCAAGAACGAGACCGGCTTTGATCTGCCGGCAAAGGCCGATGCCAGCGATCCGGCCTGGCAGGCGTGGGCCGCGTGGCGCAGGCGGATCCTCACCGAGCTCGTGGTCTACTGGGATGAAACCGTGAAGGCGGTGCGGCCGCATGCGAGCTTCATTCCCAACATGAGCGGCTCCTCACTCATGGAATTCGATCTGTCGCTCATCCAGAAGCACTGCCCGATCCTGTTCGTCGATCATCAGGCACGCCAGGGCGTCGAGGTCGGCTGGTCCGCCGGACGCAACGGCAAGCGCATTCGCGGGACGTTCCGCGACCGCCCGGTCGGACTGATCACCTCCATCGGCCCGGAGGAGGAATACCGCTGGAAGGACTCGGTCCAGAGCGGCGAAGAGATCAAGCTGTGGATCCATGATGGCATGGCGCAGGGGCTGTTCCCGTGGTTCACCAAGTTCAATGCCTGCGTTCCCGATGATCGCTGGGTGCAGCCGGTCGTCGAAGCCTTCAACCTGCATGCGGAAATCGAGCCGCAGATCGACGGAATGCAGCCGACGGCCGAGATTGCCATCATCGATCCGTCGACGACACTCAGGCACTGGGCACCGGAAGAACGGCATATCGCCGAGCACAACGATCTCGGCTTCTATCATGCGCTGGTGGAAGCGCGCATTCCGTTCGAGTTTCTCTCCGACCAGGTCATGACGCCGGAAGCGCTCGATCGTTTCAAGCTGATCGTGCTGGCCAACGCCACCTATCTGTCCGATGCGCAGTGCGCTGCCATCGAGCAATACGTCCAGCGTGGCGGTTCGGTCGTCGCGGCAAACGAGACCTCGCTCTACGACGAAGTCGGCAATCGGCGCGATGACTTTGGGCTGGCTCGGGTGTTCGGAGCTTCGCTGACGTCGGATCCCCGCGGGCCGGTGAAGAACACCTATGTCGCGCTGTCCGATCCGCATCCGTTGAACCAGGGCTACGACGGTGCAGCCCGCATCATCGGCGGCACGCGACTCATTGCCGTCGATGCGGATGCCAGCGCCCAGACCCCGTTCCTCTACGTGCCGGATTTTCCCGACTTGCCGATGGAGGAGGTTTATCCGCGCGAGGCGCCAAGGGGTGCCGCCGTCGTTGCGCGCGAAACCGATCAAGGTGGACGCACCGTCTATATCCCCTGGAATATCGGCGAGGTATTCTGGAAGGTCCTGGCGCCGGATCACGGCCGGCTGATCGCCAATGCCGTCAACTGGGCGATCGGCAAGGACCACCGCGTCCGGGTCGACGGCAAGGGGATCATCGATATCGCGGTCTACGAGAGCGACGATGCGATGGCGATCTTCCTCGTCAATCTTACCAATCCGATGATGATGAAGGGGCCGCTGCGGGAGATATATCCGATCGGCCAGCAGACCGTGTCGATCAAGATCCCGCCGGGTCGCAAGTCGGCTTCGGCAAAACTGCTGGTCAGGGGCGAGACGCGCTCATGCCGCATCGTCGGCGATCGCGTCGAGATCATGGTGCCGTCGATCGAGGCACTGGAGACCGTCCACCTGACATGGCATTCGTAAGCCGAGGAATACGCAGCGGGAGGAAACCATGCTGGCTTATGTGGCAAAGCGCGTTCTCTACATGATACCGACACTGTTCGGCATGTCGTTGATCGCCTTCATGATCATCCAGTTGCCACCGGGCGACTACCTGACGTCGCTCCTGTCGACCATGGCCGATGGCGGGCAGAACCTCGACGAGGCGACGATCGCCCGGCTGCGAGCCCAGTATGGCTTGGATCAGCCCGCCTACGTCCAGTATTTCGTCTGGATAACCGGCATCCTGACCCGCGGTGATTTCGGTTATTCGTTTGAGTGGAACCAGCCGGTGTCGACCCTGATCTGGGATCGGATGGGATCGACACTGCTGATCTCGCTCGCCAGCCTCCTGCTGGTATGGGCGATCTCGCTGCCGATCGGCATCTATTCGGCTGTAAGGCGCCATTCGTTCGGTGACCATGCCTTCACGCTTTTGGGGTTCATCGGGCTGGCGGTGCCGAATTTCATCATGGCACTCACTTTGATGTATGCGAGCTACCGGTTCCTCGGGCAGAGCGTCGGCGGGATCTTCTCCCCCGCCTTCGCCGATGCGCCGTGGAGCTTCGCAAAGCTTCAGGACATGCTCAGCCACATGTGGATCCCGGTGATCGTCATCGCCATGTCGGGCACGGCCGCGATGATCCGCATCCTGCGGGCGAACCTTTCGGACGAGCTGAGCAAGCCTTACGTCGTCACCGCCCGGGCCAAGGGGCTGCCCGAACGGAGGGTAATCCTGAAATACCCGGTCCGCATCGCCCTCAACCCGTTCGTCAGCTCGATCGGCTGGGTGCTGCCAGACCTCGTCTCCGGCGTCACGATCACCGCGATCGTCCTCAATTTGCCGACCGCCGGCCCCCTGCTGCTGCGGGCGCTCGTCGGTCAGGACATGTACCTCGCGGGCAGCTTCATTCTCCTGATGGGAGTCCTCACGCTGGTCGGGATGCTGATTTCCGACATTCTTCTGGCCGTGCTGGATCCGCGGATCCGGTTCAACTGAGGGGTCGCCATGTTGATCGACACGAATTCTGCCGCGGTCATGGAGACCGGTCCCGCCGTCAGCCCGCTGAAGTCGGGAGGCAAGGTGGTGACGCTGGAGGCGGCCGGCCAATGGACGCTCATCCGCCAGCGCTTCTTCCGCCACAAGGTCGCCGCCTTCGCCGGCGGCATCATTCTGGTGCTCTACCTCATCGGCGCGTTTGCCGAGTTCCTGGCACCCGGCCTGCCCAACGCCTCGCGGCCGCAATACACGTTCGCGCCGCCCCAGCGGATCGCCTTGTTCACGAGCGAGCCCGACGGAGCCACGAGTTTCCGGCCGCACGTGAAGGGCTACAAGATCGAGATCGAGCCCAAGGCGCTTCGCCGCAGCTTCGTCGTCGACGAGACGAAGATCATTCCGATCGGCTTCTTCGTCAAAGGCGCGCCGTACGAACTCTGGGGCGTCATTCCGATGGAAACCCATCTCATCGGGCCTCTGAATGCGCGCGATCCGATGTACCTGCTGGGGTCAGACCGTCTCGGACGAGACCTGATGAGCCGCCTGATCTACGGAACGCGCGTGTCCATGTCGATCGGACTGGTGGGTGTGGCCATCTCGCTGACGCTCGGCGTGATAATGGGGGCGGTTTCCGGCTATTACGGCGGCTGGGTCGACACGCTCATCCAGAGGATCATCGAGATCGTCAGCGCCATGCCGACCATCCCGCTGTGGTTGGGGCTCGCCGCCGCCATCCCGCTCAACTGGTCGCCACTCTCGGTCTATTTCATGGTGACGCTCATTGTGTCGCTGCTGAGCTGGACCGGATTGGCGCGCGAGGTCCGGGGACGCTTCTTTGCACTGCGCGGAGACGATTTCGTCACGGCCGCACGGCTGGACGGAGCAGGCGAGCGGCGGATCATCTTCCGCCACATCCTGCCGTCGCTCACCAGCCATATCCTTGCGGTGGTGACGCTCGCCATTCCGACGATGATCGTTGCGGAGACCTCGCTGTCGTTCCTCGGCGTCGGCCTGAAGCCGCCGGTCGTCAGCTGGGGCGTGCTTTTGCAGGATGCCCAGAACGTTCGCACCGTCGCGACTGCGCCGTGGTTGCTCATCTGGCCCAGCCTCGCCGTCGTGCTGGCGGTGCTGTCCTTCAATTTCTTCGGCGACGGCCTGCGTGATGCAGCCGATCCCTACGATACGTGAGAGGAAATTCGATGATGAAGCCCGACACGATGCTTTCGGTCCGCAATCTGTCGATCGATTTCCACCTTCGGACACATGTGCTGCACGCCGTGCGCGACGTCACCTTCGACCTGCAGCGCGGCAAGACGCTGGCGCTTGTCGGCGAAAGCGGTTCGGGCAAATCGGTGACGGCGCGCGCGCTGATGCGAATAATCGACAAGCCCGGCCGGATGATTGGCGGCCAGATCTTGCTTGACGGTCCGGACGGCCCCGTGGACGTGGCGCAGTTCAAGGAGGGGAGCCGCGAGGTGCTCGCCATCCGCGGCGGTCGGATCGGGCTGATCTTCCAGGAGCCGATGAGCTCGCTGTCGCCGGTCCATACGATCGGATCCCAGATCGTCGAAGCGGTGCGCCTGCATACGCGGTTGTCGAAGGCGGAAGCCAAGGCCCGTTGCGTCGAACTGCTACGCCAGGTCGAGATCCCGCAGCCTGAACTGATGGCCGATCGTTACACGTTCGAGTTTTCCGGCGGCATGCGGCAGCGGGCCATGATCGCCATGGCGCTCGCCTGCGATCCCGAGGTGCTGATCGCCGACGAACCGACGACGGCGCTCGACGTCACCACCCAGGCAGAGATTCTCGACCTCATCAAGCGGCTGCAGGACGAGCGCGGCATGGCGATGCTGCTCATCACCCACGACATGGGCATTGTCGCCGAAGTCGCGGATGAGGTCGCCGTCATGCGCTTCGGCAAGATTGTCGAGCAGGGGCCGGTCGACAATATCTTCCACGCCAGCCAGCACCCGTATACGCGCCAGCTTCTCGACGCGACGGTGAAGCTGGAGAGCGGCGCTAAAGCACGTGTCCTGCCGGCGTCGCTGACGCCGTCGGTCGAGCCGGTACTTTCGGTGCGAAACCTCAGCAAGATCTATGGCGCGCCGTCGCGCCTGTTTGCCCGCAGCAGCGGTCGCGGGCTGGTGGCCGTCGACGATGCCAATCTCGATCTCTTCCCCGGCGAAAATCTCGGCATCGTCGGCGAGAGCGGATCCGGCAAGACGACCCTCGGACGGATGATCCTGCGCATCGTCGAGCCGACATCCGGCACCGTCACCTATCGCGCCGACGGGACGGCCGCACCGGTCGACGTGACGACGCTCAGCAAGGTCGACCTGCGGCGCTACCATCAGGACGTCCGGCTGATCTTCCAGGATCCGTTCGCCTCGCTCAATCCACGCATGACCGTCAAGCAGATCATCGGCGATCCACTCGTCATCTCGAAGGGCATGTCGGGCAAGGCCGTCGAGACACGGGTTGCCGAGCTTCTCGGCAAGGTGGGCCTCGATCCGCTCGCCATGGAACGCTACCCGCATGCATTCTCAGGTGGCCAGCGCCAACGCATCGGCATCGCCCGGGCGCTCGCCCTCAATCCCAAGGTCATCGTTGCGGACGAGGCGACGTCTGCCCTCGACGTGTCGATCCGCAGCCAGATCCTCGACCTGCTGCTCGACATCCAGAAGCAGCTGCATCTCAGCTTCGTCTTCATCTCCCACGACATATCCGTCGTTCGCTATTTCTGCGACCGGGTGGCGGTGATGCACAAGGGCAAGATCGTCGAGGTCGGCGATGCGGAAACCATCTGCACGAACCCGTCGCAGCCCTACACGAAGCGGCTGATTTCCTCCGTTCCCAACCCGGATCCCCGCAACAAGCGCATGCTTCACCGCATGCGCGCAGATCAAGTCTGAAGGCCCGCCAGCATGCCGAAGTTCGCAGCCAATCTCTCCATGCTCTACACGGAGCGCCCCTTCATCGAGCGGTTTACCGCCGCCGCCGCCGATGGCTTCCAGGCGGTCGAATATGTCAGCCCTTATGAGGAAACGCCTGAGGCCATTGCAGCCGAACTGAAGCGTCACGGTCTCACGCAGGCGCTGTTCAATCTTCCGGCCGGCAACTGGGGAGCCGGCGAGCGCGGCATCGCCTGCCTGCCGGAAAGGGTCGCGGAGTTCGAGACATCCGTGGATAAGGCGATCGCCTACGCGGACGCGCTCGGCTGCCGCAAGATCAACTGCCTTGCCGGCATCGCGCCCGTAGGCTTAGAGGCGGACGTGGCCGAGGCGACACTCGTCGACAATCTGCGCTATGCCGCCGAGCGCCTGGCCGATGCCGGGATCTCGCTGGTCTTCGAGCCGATCAACACCCGCGACATCCCCGGCTACCTTCTGACGACGACGGATCAGGCCGAGCGGATCATGGACCGGGTCGGACATTCCAACCTGCTGATCCAGTATGATTTCTATCACATGCAGATCATGCAGGGTGATCTCGTCGCCACCTTCGAGAGGCTGCAGAGCAAGATCGGCCATGTGCAGATCGCCGACAATCCCGGCCGCCACGAGCCGGGGACCGGGGAGATCAACCACGACTTCATCTTCAGGCGGCTGGATGAGCTCGGCTACGACGGCTGGGTCGGCTGCGAATACAAGCCCGCCGCCGGTACAAGCGCCGGGCTCGGCTGGCTCAAGATGCTTCAGCAGGGGAATTGAACAGTGAAAATTGGATTTATCGGTCTGGGCGTGATGGGACGCCCGATGGCGCAGCACCTGATCGAGGCTGGTCACGAACTCTACCTCTATCGGGTGAAGCCGGTGTCTGCCCATCTCGTCGAAAGCGGTGCGACGGCCTGCGCGTCTGCGGCGGAGGTGGCGCGGTTGTCTGAGGTCATCATTCTCATGCTCCCCGACACACCGGATGTCGAACACGTCCTGTTTGGCAAGGACGGCGTGGTGCCCGGCATCAAGCCGGGAAAACTGATCATCGACATGAGCTCCATCTCGCCGTTGGCGACGAAGGATTTTGCCGCCCGCGTCGAGGCTTGCGGATGCGATTACCTCGACGCACCGGTCTCGGGCGGAGAGGTGGGGGCAAAAGCTGCCTCTCTGACCATCATGGCCGGTGGCAGGCCGGACTTCTTCGAGCGGGCAAAACCGCTGTTTGAAAAGATGGGCAAGAACATCACGCTGATCGGCGGCGTCGGTGATGGTCAGATCGCCAAGGTCGCCAACCAGATCGTCGTCGCCCTGAACATTCAGGCAGTCTCGGAAGCGCTGAGCTTCGCGCGCAAGGCGGGAGCCGATCCCGCGACCGTCCGCAAGGCGCTGATGGGAGGGTTTGCAGCCTCGCGCGTGCTCGAGGTTCACGGCGAACGCATGATCAACGAGACGTTCGAGCCCGGCTTCCGCTTGCGCCTGCATCACAAGGACTTGTCGCTGGCGATGGACTCGGCGCGTCTGCTGGAGCTCATGTTGCCGAATACCGCCATGGTGCAGCAACTGATGAACAGCGCGCTGGCAAAGGGGCTGGGCGACAAGGATCATTCGGCGCTGATCGAGGTCTTATAGAACGCGCAGAAACATGATCTACCTCTGTCGAGAGCGCCCGGCCGAGTGAATCGTGACGCGCGGGCGGCGGGCGCAGCATGGTCAGGTGAGGAGGCCGCAAACAGATGGAACAGACCTGGCGGTGGTTCGGTCCTGACGATCCGGTGACGCTTGATCATGTGAAGCAGGCGGGCGCGACAGGCATCGTCACCGCCCTGCATCATCTCAACGACGGGCGGGCCTGGCCGGAAGACGAGGTGCTGAAGCGCAAGGCACTGATCGAGGGCAACGTCCTGACCTGGTCGGTCGTCGAGAGCATCATCGTCCACGAGGACGTCAAGACGCGGACCGGCCGCTACCGCGAACTCATCGACAACTACAAGGCATCCATCCGCACGGTCGCCAAGGCGGGCATCACCACGGTCTGCTATAATTTCATGGCGATCACCGACTGGACCCGCACCGATCTCGATCATCGGATGGCGCATGGCGGCACGGCGCTGCGGTTCGATATCGTCGAGTTCTGCGCCTACGACGTGTTCATCCTCAAGCGGCCGAACGCCGAGGCGGATCATCCGGCCGACCGCATCGAACAGGCAGCCCTGCGGCTGGCGTCGCTGAGCGCAAGCGACCTGGCTCGCCTCGAGCGCAATCTCATCGAATGGGTGCCGGCGCGTGAGTTCGTCTACGACCGGCAGAGCCTCAACCGCATGCTGCACATCTACGGGGAGCTTTCAGAGACCGGTTTCCGCGACAACCTCTTTGCATTTCTTGGAGAGATCATCCCGGTGGCGGAAGAGGCAGGGGTGAAGATGGCGATCCATCCGGACGACCCGCCGTTTTCGCTGTTCGGCCTGCCGCGCGTCGTGCGCAATGCTGCAGATATCAGGGCTCTGCGCCAGGCCGTTCCATCACCCTCCAACGGTATCACCCTGTGCACCGGCTCTTACGGCGCCAATCCGGAGAATGATCTGGTGGCGATGGCCAAGGAGTTCGCGCCGGACATCCACTTTGCCCATCTGCGTAACGTCACGAGGGAAGCCGACGGCTCGTTCCATGAGGCGGAGCATCTGGAGGGCGATATCGACATGGTTCGGGTCGCTCTCGCGCTGATGGCGGAGGAACGCCGCAGGCGCGAAGCGGGACGGCCGGACTGGGAAATCTCGATGCGCCCCGACCATGGGCACGCGATCATCGACGACATCGGCAAGCCGGTGAATCCCGGCTATTCGTGTATCGGCAGGCTGAAGGGCCTGGCGGAATTGCGCGGCATCATGCGGACGATCGAGGCCTTGGACCTCGCCTAGTTCGGTTGCAGATCGACGACGCGTCCATCGTTCATCGGATACACTCGCTCAAGACTTATGCGTCCATCGTGGCGCGAAGCCGGCGAAGCTGTCGCTCCTGGGCGCGCCATTTGATGATGTTGGATGCAGCTTCGGACAGCGTGGTAAGCGCATTGCGGTCATCCGGCCCGAAGGACCGCGGCACACGGTCGATGATGCAGATCGATCCGAGCGCATAGCCATTTTCGTCGCGGACCGGAGCGCCGGCATAGAACCGGAAATGATGCGGCTCTTGGATCATCGGGTTGTTGGCGAAGCGTGCATCGGTGGACAGGTCTTCGAAGACGGTCAACTGATTGGCAGCCAGCGTATAGTTGCAGAAAGCCCAGTCGCGCGGCGTGGCGCCGGCGTCGAACCCTGTCAACGCCTTGAACCATTGCTGCGACGAGGTAAGCAGGGTGAACATCGCCATCGGCGCCTGAAACGTCCGCGTCGCAAGCTCGACCAGCCGGTCGAAGCTTTCCTCGCGCGGCGAATTGTAAAGCCCTGATGCCGCCACGGCCTTCAAGCGGTCCTGTTCATTGAACGGAAGAGGATAGGGAACATGGTCATCCGGCGTCGGGATCGCGCAGCGGCTCAGGTGCACACGGATGGCCTCGATACAGTCGGCGACGTTCTGGTCCTCGTCCAGGACCAGATGCTGACGGGCCGCCACGCGCTTGGGTGCGCCCGACCTGGCCTTGCGTCGCACCACCACCAGCGAAGACGCCAGCAGGCCGTCTGCGTCGAGGCGATCCAGCAGCTTATCCTGGTCCGTCTCGGCGGTGTCGACGACGATCAGCGACGGCAGAAGTTCGCCGATCCGGATGGCCGCCTGGAGAACATCCTCGATGATCTCGACCAGCAAGCCGGCTTTTCCCAGCGCCTGCCATGCCGCGGCCCGATCGCCTTCCGTGAGGACCACGGCAGTGGCGCCCGTCGGCTGCCGCATCGCCTGGCCGGCAATCAGTTCGGCAACGGCAAGCCGCGGAATGCGTCGGTGGCCTCCGGGCGTCTTCCAGGACGAGAGGTTGCCGCTCTCCACCCAAAGCTGGGCCGTCCTGACGGACACGCCGAGCAGCTTGGCAGCCTGGGCAGTGGTGAGGATATCGTCCAACTCACATCTCCATTTTCTTCAGCATAACCAAGCGCCGACAAAGCTCATATCGAGATTCTGTTTCAATCGCAACAAACGGCAAAAATGATACTTGTGATAAATTTGATAGTCTGTACATATGGCGCATCGTTCCATCTGAAACCGAGGTGCGAAATGAAGACGCAGAATTCCGAGCCAGCATGCCCTGCGCGATCCTCAGTAAGGAGAGGCGTGTCATGAGACATCTCCTCGTCGTCGACGATGACAGCCAAGCGCGCGGACTGATGATAGATTACCTGTCCCAGCATGCCTTCCGCGTGACGGGTGCCCGTGACCCGGGACAGGCCGAGCAGATCCTTGCCCGCGAGCAGGTCGATCTGACGCTTGTCGACCTCAACCTGCGCCAGGAAGACGGCTTGGGCATCGTCCGCAGGCTGTCTGGCAAGTCGCAGTCCGGCATCATCATCATGAGTGGCGATCGGCTGGACGAGGCGGACAAGGTCGCCGGCTTTGAGCTTGGAGCATCGGATTACATCGCCAAGCCCTGCGGCATGCGGGAACTGGTGGCACGTGTGAGGGTGGCGCTGCGCGAACGGCCGGCGCCTCTGGAGCGCAAGGAGCAGAAGCGCTATTCCTTCGGCCGCTGGGCCCTGAACCCCAAGATGCGACAGCTGACGCACAACAACGAGACACGGGTGAAGCTGACGGCCGGCGAGTTCAACCTGCTGCTGGCCTTCGTCAATGCGCCACGGCAGGTTCTGTCCCGGGAGCAGCTGCTGTCGGCAAGCCGCGTGCATGCCGAGGAGGTCTTCGATCGTTGCATCGACGTGCTCGTCCTGCGCCTGCGTCGCAAGCTGGAAGTCGACCCGTCCGATCCGAAGATCATCAGGACCGAGCGGGGCGTCGGCTATGCTTTCGATACGGACGTTGCGGTAGAGGTGCGTCGGGCCGGTTGAAGAGCCGTCGGCCGGCGCTGATTGCGTTTGACATCGGCCGCTCAACGACTGACACCGCCGTGCAATGCAGGTTGCCGATCCGGAGGGATCACGCAACGCGAGAGCAAGATATGAAACCTGACGTCAAAGCCTTCCATGACGAGCCGACAGGCTCGATCCAGTATGTCGTATCCGATCCCGTCTCGGCCCGCTGCGCGATCATTGATCCCGTACTGGATTTCGACCGCGCCTGCGGCCGCTTCACGACGAACAACGCGGACGCGATCCTCGATTTTGTGAAGGCGCGCGGACTGGTAATCGACTGGATCCTCGATACCCATCCGCATGCCGATCACATGTCGGCGGCGCATTATCTGCATGGGCGGACCGGCGCTCCGACGGCGATCGGCGCACGTGTGACGCAGGTGCAGAGGATCTGGCAGGAACGCTACGACCTGCCGGAGCTGCACACGGACGGGCGGCAGTGGACAAGGCTCCTCGGCGAGGGAGACGTGCTGACGGTCGGAGCCTTGGAGGTCAGCGTCATCAACGCCCCGGGCCATACGTTGGCGACCGTCATCTACCGGGTCGGCGACGCGGCCTTCATCAACGACACGCTGTTCATGCCTGACAGCGGCACCGCACGGACGGATTTCCCCGGCGGCAGCGCCGAGGACCTCTGGCAGACGATCGGTGCGATCCGCAGCCTGCCGGCCGAGACGCGGCTTTTCACCGGTCACGACTATCGGCCGCAAGGTCGGGCTCCGGCTTTCGAAAGCTCGCTGGCCGAGCAGCAGGCCAACATCCATCTGGCTGGCCGCGACCAGCAGCAGTTCGTCAACGAGCGCCAGGCGCGCGACAGGACGCTGCCTCTGCCCAATCTCATGCTGATGGCGCTGCAGGTCAATCTCGACGGCGGCAGGTGGCCACGCGCCGACGCTGCCGGACGGCGGTTCCTCAAGCTGCCGGTCGAGATCGGCTGGTAGAGCCGGACCGCACGCCGGCCGGTGTCAGCTGTAATCGCTTCATGCGCGGCTGACATCGGGCGCGCATCTCGTCCTGCAAGATCGGGTGTCTCGGACTTCGCTCCGTTTCCCCTGCTTGCAAAGGACCAGATCATGCTCCAGCCCGACCGATCATTCGCCCATCCCGACCGTAGGGGTGACATCGACCACCCCCGCACGAAGGAGGCTGGCCGATGATCGAGATCTGCATGGTTCCGTGGTCTGACCATCCGCCAGGTTCGGCCAATCGGTCGCACGCCATCTCCCGCCGAGACATCCCGCTCTGGCGGATCTGGGGGCTGACGGCGGCGTTGAAGATCATCATATCGATCGTCACGATCAGCTTCGCGGCCGTCTCGCCCGCCCTGGCACGCACCTTCACCGATGCGGGCGGACGGACCGTCGAGCTCCCCGACAAGATCTCGCGTGTGCTGCCTGCCGGCCCACCCGCTTCCGTTCTCGTCTACGTACTGGCACCCGACAAGCTTGTCGGCTGGTCGCGCGAGCCGAGCGAACGGGAGAAGCAGTTCCTGTTGCCGGCCGCGCGTTCACTGCCGACCTTCGGCCGGCTTACCGGCCAGGGCAACACGGCAACTCTGGAGGCCGTCATTGCCGCCCGTCCGGATGTCATCATCGATATCGGTACCGTCAATCCGACCTTCATTGCACTTGCCGACATGGTGCAGGCAAAGACCGGCATTCCGTACATCCTGATCGATGGAAGCCTTGAGAAAACGCCGGAAAGCCTGCGGCAGGTCGGAGAGCTGCTCGGGGTTCCGGACCGGGCAGGAGAACTGGCCGATTATGCCGAAGCCACGTTCCGGACGCTGAGGCACGGTCTTGCAAGGATCCCGGAAGCGGACCGTCCGCGCGTCTACTACGGGCGCGGACCCGAGGGGCTGGAAACCGGCCTTGGCGGATCAATCAATCTCGAGGTTCTCGAAGCCGTCGGCGCCAATAATGTCGCGGCAGCGCTCGGCAAGGGCGGGCTGGCGAACGTCTCCGTGCCGCAGGTGGCGGCCTGGAACCCGGACGTCATCCTGGCGGCAACGCCGCGCTTTGCCCGCATCGCCAAACGCGAGCGGTCCTGGGCGGAGATCGCCGCGGTCCGCTACGGCAAGGTCTACGCAACGCCGACGCTGCCGTTCGGCTGGTTCGACGCTCCTCCCGGGATCAACCGACTGATCGGCATCCGCTGGCTGGAGGCACTGTTCTACCCGACAGTCTTCCAGGGGGACCTGCGCGCCGACGTCGCGACCTTCTTCAAGCGCTTCTACCAAGTGGATCTGACGGAAGTGCAGCTCGATGATCTTCTGAAGGACGCGGTGCCGAGACACTGACGCGGACGGTCGGATTGCTGCAGATGAAACCCGGAACCTGAAACCGAAACACCGCAGCAACAGGCATGGGCGAAGGTCTGCACAGCCGGATCGCGGCAGGGGTGCCCCAAAGGGTCAGCCCCGCTTCAGCAAGATCAATCTCAACATAAATCATGGTGAGCTCAATGACATACCAATCCGATGATGCTTCGCACATGTACGACGTGGCCCGGAACCAGGCGGGCCTGCGCGAGCATCTTCGCCGGGAATTCGACTTCATTGTCTGCGGTGCAGGCTCCAGCGGCTCGGTGGTCGCCGCGCGACTGGCTGAGGATCGCAACGCGCAGGTTCTGCTTCTCGAGGCGGGTGGCAGCGACGAGATGCCGGCGATCACCGAACCCGGCCAGTGGCCGTTGAACCTCGGATCGTCCAACGACTGGGCGTTCCAGGGCGAGCCTGCCGCAACCCTGAACGGTCGCCGCCTGCCGCTCAGCATGGGCAAGGCGTTGGGTGGCGGCTCGAGCATCAACGTCATGGTCTGGGCCCGCGGGCACAAGGCGGACTGGGAATATTTCGCGGCCGAATCCGGCGATCCGGCCTGGGGCTACCAGTCGGTGCTCGACTATTATCGGCGCATCGAGGACTGGCAGGGACAGGCCGATGCGCTGCGCCGCGGCCGCGGTGGTCCTGTTCACGTTGAACAGCCGGCATCGCCGCAACCGATCGCCGGCGCATTGCTCGACGCTGCGGCGGCCATGGGCATCCCGACCTTTGCCAGTCCCAACGGCGAAATGATGGAAGCAGCCGGCGGCGCTGCCATCGCCGATCTGCGCATCCGCGACGGCAAGCGCCAGTCCGTCTACCGGTCCTACACCTATCCACGCATGAACCAGTCCAACCTGACGGTGCTGACGGATGCGCTGGTGACGCGGGTGATCCTCGACGGGAAGAAAGCCGTTGGCATCGAGGCCATGGTCGGAGGGCAGTTGCTGCGGTTTGCCGCGCGCTGCGAGGTCGTCCTGTCGCTCGGCGCCCTGCACACGCCCAAGGTGCTGATGCAATCCGGCATCGGGCCACAGCAGGAATTGAGCCTGCACGGCATCAAGACGGTGCAGCACCTGCCGGGTGTCGGCCAGAACCATCAGGATCATCTGGCCTTCGGCTGCACCTGGGAATACCTGGAGCCACAGGGCGTCGGTAGCAGCGGATGCGAGGCGACGATCTACTCGAAGAGCGACTCGCGTCTTCCCGCACCGGATCTGCTGCATTGCCAGCTGGAATTTGCGGTGCCGTCGCCGCAGGAAGTGGGTATCGATCCGCCCGAACACGGCTGGTCGATGTTCGCCGGCCTTGCGCAGCCGAAGAGCCGCGGGCAGCTTCGGCTGTCCGGCGCCGATCCCAGCGACCCGATACTCATCGAGCTCAACTCGCTGAGCGAGCCGGAGGATCTGGCGGCGGCGTTCAAGACCATCGAACTGTGCCGGGAGCTCGGCAACAGCGACAGCTTCCGCTCGCTGGTCAAGGGGGAGGTCGCGCCGCTGCAACGCGATCGGCTCGGCATGGAACGGTTCATCCGCAATTCCGCGATCACCTACTGGCACCAATCATGTACCGCCAAGATGGGCCGCGACGCGATGTCGGTGGTCGATGCCCAGCTGCGTGTCTACGGGATCGACAATCTGCGGATTGCCGATGCGTCGATCCTGCCGCGAATCCCGGTCGGCAATATCATGGCTCCCTGCGTCGTCGTCGGTGAGCGTGCCGCCGACATAATCCGCGCCGCCCATGGCCTTGATCATTTCCGCCCGCAGGAGAATGCTGCTGAGTAACCTGCCGTGCGAGGGTGCGGGCTCCGACGAGGCGCCCGCACCTGCCGCTGCCACACGTCGTTCGCCTGCCGCGTCGAGAGGAATCGGTGTTGAGATCGCTAAGTAAGTTCCTCCTCGTTCCGGGCCTGGTCCTGGCGCTGATCTTCGGCGCCTATCTCGCCCTGCTTCCGGACGGCAATGCCCTGTCGAAGATCATCGGCAGCCGGTGCGGGCTCCGGGCCGGGCAGGCGGCGATGGCCGAGCCTTGCCTCAAGGTTGATCGCGGCGCCGGTTATGTCGTGCTGCGGGACCGGAACGGTCCCCATCACTACCTCCTGCTTCCGACGCAGGCGATATCCGGCATGGAAAGCGCGACGCTGCTCGATCCAGAGACGCCGAACTATTTCTGGCTTGCCTGGGAGAACCGCGAATTCCTCTCGAATGGGCCGCGCGGCATCAACGACGATCAAGTCCTGCTGGCCATCAACTCCCGCTATGGCCGGTCGCAGAGGCAGCTTCACATCCACATCTCCTGCATGTCGGCCGACGTTCGAGCCCGGCTCGATGCGGTGGAGCACGGGCTCGGCGCCGCTTGGCGACCGATCGCCAACGGCTTGAAGGGCAATGACTACTGGGTCCGCCGGGCCGGCGAAGACGAGATCCAGCGTATCGGCGCCTTCCGACTGCTCTCCGACAGCCTGCCGGTTGCGCCCTCCGACATGGGACGCTTCAGCCTTGCGATGACCAGGGCCCGCGCCGACGGGTTCCTCATCCTCGCCACCCGATTGTCCCTGTTCGACCTGAATCTCGCCTCGGCCGAGGAACTGCAGGACCATGCCTGCGGCCTTGAGCGCTCCTGAACCTGTAGGCGGATCGAGAACCGATTGCCGTCCGGCTACATCTGTAGGAGCGGCAGGGTCCCGATGAAACGGTGCTGCAACGGCAAGCCGGCTCCCTGTGGTCTCCCCTGGAGGCTGCCATGTCAGACATCGACCGATCCTCATTGTCCCCCCGCAACTGCAGAAACCATCTGAGGCTTATCGCCCTGGATGGCCCCGAGCCGGCGGATCCGCCGGCGCAGGCGCAAAGTCTGGTGCCGGTGGCCCGGCCAGCCGCCCGGCGGCTCCTCGACGAGATGCTGAGCGGCTTCGCATTCGCCGGAGAAAGCCTGCACGCGACGCCCGCTTCGATGGGCGCGCCGGATGACGCGCATGAGCAGATCACTTGCGATCAGCCGGTTGAGCGGCGTGGGCGCTTCGCCGGCCGGATCAAGGCGCTGCTGTTGCGGATGCAACCAAGGTCCCGCTTGCTGAAATGACGACAACCGCCGGACCGGCGATCCTGATCTTGCTGCCGCTCCAACGCGGAAGCCCAAAGCAGAAGAAACAGGACACCAAGGAAAAGCAAAATGCATTATCAGGTCATCCACACCAAGAAGCATTTAAACGGGTTCCAGGAGCTGCAGAGGCTCAGCCCCATCGTCATTCTCATGCGCTACCTGGCGATCCGCGCGCGCAGGTGGTCCAGATGGCAGGCGCGCAAGCGGGCCTCCCAGCAACTGATGTCGCTGCCCGACTATCTCCTCAAGGATATCGGCATCTCCCGCTCCCAGATCCATTCGGTGACCGGCAGGTTGAGGGATCACTGAGCAGCAGGCTGTCACAGCGGCACGTCGCCGCTTGCCTGCGCGGCTGGTGGCCCAGCCGCGCAAACGGACCTCGCAAATGGGCGCGGCTGACAGCGTGCGGCGGCGCAGTGGGATGCGACCATGTTACGGTTGCATTCATTTTTCCATCCGTTGAAACGGCGCTGAAACCCTGGCCGCCGACATAGTCGCAATTCTCAGGCCATGCAGCGCCGTGGTCGTCGACGTGTGTTCCGGCCACCGCCACCATGCTGCAACTCCTGCGGTTGTGGGGAGGGACCCGCATGCCGACCTGCGCGCCCAGGAGCGGAACATTGAAGCACGTACTCGTAATCGATGACGACCCCAGCATCCGAAATCTGCTGACCGACTACCTCACCCAGCACGCCTTCCGGGTCACCGGCATTTCCGACAGCCAGCATCTGACCCGCATCCTGTCGACCGATCCCGTCGATCTGGTGATCGTCGACCTCAATCTGGGACATGAGGACGGGCTGGAAATCGTCAGGACCCTTTCGAGCTCCTGCGACGCGCCGGTCATCATCATTAGCGGCGACCGTCTGGAAGAGGCGGACAAAGTAGTGGGACTGGAACTCGGGGCGGTCGATTACATCACCAAGCCCTTCGGCGTGCGCGAGTTTCTCGCCCGCGTCCGCGCATCGCTGCGCGAGCGACCCGTCATCAAGGGGCGGAAGGAGCGCAAGACCTACTCCTTCGGCAACTGGGTCCTCAACATGAAGCTGCGCAAGCTCGTGTGCGGCGACACGCGAGAGGTGAAGCTGACGGCTGGCGAGTTCAACCTGCTCACCGCCTTCCTCAAGTCTCCACGGCAGATCCTGTCGCGTGAACAGCTGCTGGCCGCCAGCCGGATTCACGACGACGAGGTGTTCGATCGCAGCATCGACGTGCTGATCCTGCGGCTGCGTCGCAAGCTGGAGGAAGACCCGTCGCGGCCACGGCTGATCATGACCGAGCGCGGTGCCGGCTATCTCTTCGATGCCGATGTGGTCACCGACCGGCTACGGAGCAAGCCATGATCTCGTCGCGGACAGGCATCAGGGTTCTCGCCGGCCTGTCCGTCCTCGCCGCCGGTCTCTGTGTTGCCGGAATGGATTTCAGCGGCGGGCTGCCGAGCAGCCATGCGGCGCTGGCGGAGGATCAGCGTGATGCGCTCTTCCCCCTGCCGCCGTCGCCGCGCCTGAATGCCGCCAAGGTGGAGCTGGGCGAGACGCTGTTCAACGATCCCATCCTGTCGCGGCGACAGATGCTGTCGTGTGCCTCCTGTCACGGCCTGGCGACCGGGGGCACGGTGCCGGTGAAGCGGACGGTCGGCTATGACGGCCGGCTGCATCAGTTCAATGCGTCCACCGTCTTCAACGTCGGCAACAATTATCGTCTCGGCTGGCGCGGCAAGTTTGCGTCGCTTGCGGCGCAGAACGAGAATGTGCTGATCGATCCCAACCTCATGGCGAACGACTGGCAGACGCTGCTGCCGCGCCTGACGGGCACGGATTTCTACCGCACGCGCTTCAAGGCCATCTACGGACGATCGCCCGACCGCGACAGCGTTCTCGATGCGCTGGTGACGTTCCAGCGCTCGCTGGTGACGCCGAACGCCCCGTTCGACCTCTACCTGGAAGGCAATGCGAATGCGATCACACCGGAGCAGCAGCGCGGCTATGAGCTGTTCAAGAGCTATGGCTGCGTCTCCTGCCATCAGGGCTCGAACATCGGCGGCAACATGTTCCAGATCTTCGGGATCTTTGCACCGCCGGAACCGGGAAACTGGGCGGGCCCATCCGCCGACATCCTGCCCTGGCCGCTGTCGGGCGCTGACGAAGACGAACATGTCTTTCGGGTGCCGAGCCTGCGCAATGTCGAGGTCACGGCGCCGTACTTCCACGACGGCCGGGCGGAACGTCTCGACGACGCCGTCGCCATCATGGGCCGGAGCCAGCTCGGGCGCGAACTGCCCCAGGACGATGTCGCGTCGATCGTCGAATTCCTCAAGAGCCTGACCGGAGAATACAATGGTGAAAGGCTCAAAGCGCCGTCCATTGAAGGTGGTCGGTGAGGCGTGGCTCATCGCGCTGGCGGTCATGTTTGCCATTTCGCTGGCCGTCATCGCCGCTGGGCGCGATCCCGGCCAGTCAACGCACGAAAAGATCACCAGGACGCTGCGCGAGGTGGATCTCAGCCATGCGTCTCTGCAGCGAGACGTGCTGCGGGTGCGGGCCGGCCTCATCCGCTCGTACGATCCGCTGGTCAATTCGGTGGTGGCCTTGCGGGCAATCACCGCCAAGCTCAACGACCTGCTGCTGGCAACGAAGCTCGACGATCAGGAACGGCTGGCGCGACTTTTGCAGGAGCTGCAGAAGAGCATCGATGCCGACGAGCAGCTGGTCGAGCAGTTCAAGACCCGCAACGCGCTGCTGCAGAACTCGATCGGCGTCTTCGGCCAGACCCTCACCACCCTTCATCAGTCTCGGAACCCGGCGGTGCGCACCGGCCTCGCCGCCGTTTCCGATCTCGGAAACCTGATGATGCGGTTCGCGACCAAGCCGGAGGCGGAACTGGTGCCGACCATCCGCGCCGATCTCACCTATATCCGGCACATGGCGGTTCCCGCGGCCGACAGCCGGGAGATCCAGACGCTGGTCACCCATGCGGAGATGATCCTCGCCATCCTGCCGGTGGTCGACGAGAAGATCGCCGCTGTCCAGGCGTCCGGCACGCCGGCGCGCGCGCAACAGCTGCAGGCGCTCTATCTGGAAATCTACGGGGCCGTCAATTCGAACGGCGCCTGGAGCCGCATGCTGCTCGGCGCGACGGCGATCTCGCTCTGCCTCTATGTCTTCGTGCTGGTCTACCGGCTCCGCAACCAGACG
Organism: Rhizobium sp. SAFR-030; assembly: GCF_059415005.1. NCBI lineage: Bacteria > Pseudomonadati > Pseudomonadota > Alphaproteobacteria > Hyphomicrobiales > Rhizobiaceae > Rhizobium > Rhizobium sp. SAFR-030. Next base: position 676,843 of record NZ_JBPFDO010000002.1, read on the forward strand.
GAACGGCTGAAGAACCGTCTCGAATACGAAAGCTGCATCACCCTTATCAAGACAATGATGGTCAATGCCTCGCCGCGCGATTTTCCCGACCTGATGGAGCAGGCGCTGGGAATGCTTGCCGGGTTCTTCGACGCCGATGCCTGTGGCTTCGTGATCCTCAACGGCGATACGGGCGAGGTCAAAGACCACTACCGGCTGCGCGGTCAGCAGGAAGAATACGTCGCGCTGCTTGCCGATTTCGCCAGGGACCTGCTGATGAACGCGGACGCGCAGCCGCAGGACGACCCCTGGTGTCCGACCCACCGAAACCTCCTGAAGACCGACGATCTCGCCTATACGCGCGACGATACATCCTCGGGGATCGTCGTCGGCCGCAAGCTGCCGGACCGCTCAGCGGCGACGCTGCTCTTCCTCTTCGACGCGCCGCGCCCGAAGCTGGCTGCCGACGACATCGGCCTCATGCAGACGACGGTGCAGGTGCTGATCGAGCTCATCGACAGCAAGCAGAGCCGCCAGGAAAAGGAGGCGCTCGAAAACCGGCTGGAACATTCGCAGCGGCTGGAGGCGGTTGGAACGCTCGCCGGCGGCATTGCCCATGAATTCAACAACGTGCTGGGTGCGATCCTCGGCTACGGGGAAATGGCGCTCCAGATGCTGCGCAAGCCATCGCCGACGCGCCAGTACGTGCAGGAGATCCTGACGAGTGCCGAGCGCGCCAAGCACATCGTCGACCAGATCCTCACCTTCAGCCGCAAGCGGGAGCGGGCTCGCAAGCCGTTCGATGTCGTCGAGGCGATATCGGATATCCTGCCCCTGCTGCAGGTCACGCTGGGAAACCAGATCGCGCTGACCGCCAGGCTGCCGGAAAAGCCGGCCGTCATCGAAGGCAATCCGATCGAGATCCACCAGATCGCCATGAACCTCTGCAAGAACGCGATGGAAGCCTCCGTCCGCGGCCAGGAGGTCGAGATGGAAGTCAGCCAGGTGCAGGTCCGCAGGCGGCGGACACTGTCGCACGGGGAAATCCTGTCGGGTTCCTATGTCTGTCTCGCGGTACAGGATCATGGCGACGGAATACCGAAGTCCCTGCTGCCGCACATATTCGAGCCGTTCTTCACCACCAAGGCGCAGTCGGGCGGCACCGGCCTCGGCCTCTCGGCCGTTCATGGCAGCGTCTCTGGCATGGACGGCAGCATCAACGTCCAGAGCATTTCCGGATCGGGCACACGCTTCGAGCTGTTCTTTCCGGCAAGCCTGCGACCCCCGGTGCCGGTCAAGAGCTTCTTCAACGAAGGCTCGGTGCCGACCGGCAGCGGGCAGACAGTCGCCATCGTCGAGAAGGACAAGGCGCTGCTCGACATGTACGAGGAGAAGATCGCAGCACTCGGCTACGAGCCGGTCGGCTACGGGAGCCTGGATGCGCTCCTGCGGATCCTCGAGCCGGAGGAAATCCAGCCGGACCTGGTGGTGGTCGACAGCAGCTGCATCGACCCGTCGATGTCGATCATGCAGCTCGAGGCGGTACTGAGCGGCCTTCGCTACCTCGTGCTGGCTGACCGCAACCGGGCGGCCAATCTGGATGACTGTCCGCTTCTGAGCGCCTGCGCGCTCAACAAGCCATTCAGTTCGCAGTCCCTGGCGCAGGCGATCTTCCACCGGATCAACCTCGCCTAAAGCTTGGGCCCGAGGACAGAGAAAGATTTCAATCGTAACCGAACAGGCCGTTTCTGACATCGAGTGCCAATGACCGGCCCCCACCGTTTGGATGATGTCGGATGCTTGGGGAGGGCAGGTGGATGGCGGTTTCCGCAAAGCCAAGCGACGGCCGCTCAGATCAAGGTACAGGTCGTGTGCCGGCGGCAGACCTTTACCAGAACCTGCGCACGATCGGGCTGGTCGCCGCCGGCGGCTCGGTGGTCTACTATGATTTCGTCGTCTTCGCCTTTCTTGCACCGGTCATCGGCAAGGTGTTCTTCCCGGCTGGTATCGCCGGCTGGCTGGCGGTCATGCAGTCCTTCGGCATCTTTGCCGCCGGCTATGTGTTCCGTCCCCTCGGCGGCATCGCCTTGGCGCATTTCGGCGACCTGTTCGGCCGTAAGCAGCTGTTCGCCTTCTCGATCCTGTTGATGTCGGTGTCGACGCTCGGCATGGCCGTGCTTCCCGACTACGCGACCGCAGGCGTTGCAGCACCGCTGCTGCTGATCTGTCTGCGCGTGCTCCAGGGCGTCGCCATCGGCGGCGAGGTGCCCGGTGCCTGGACGCTGGTCGCCGAGCAGATGCCGCGCCGCCACGTGGGCCTCGCCTGCGCTCTCGTCTCGTCGTCGTTCACGGCCGGTATCCTCCTGGCATCGGTCATCGTCGCGCTGCTCAACTCGTTCTTCTCCGCCGCAGAGATCGAGGCCTTCGCCTGGCGGATCCCCTTCGTCATGGGCGCGCTGTTCAGCCTGCCGGCGATCGGCGCCCGGTGGCGGCTGAAGGAGACACCGGTCTTTTCTGCATTGCGTGACCGCTGGGCCCTGGTGCCTGAGCTGCCGCTGGTGTCGATCTTCCGCAATCATCTGAGGGCGATCGTCGTGTCGATCCTGCTCACCTGGGTGCTGTCGGCAGGCATTCTCGTCACCGGCCTGATGACCGCGACCCTGCTCCAGACCGTCTACGGATTTTCGGCGCAACATGCGCTGGTGGCGACGAGCATCGGGACGTTTGCGCTGATCCTCGGAACCGCTCTCTTCGGAATGGCCGTTGATCGGCTCGGTGCCGGTTTCTGCCTGATGGGCGGAAGCGCCATCTTCGGAGCGGCGACATTCGTCTTCTATTCGTTCGCCGGGCACTCATTCGGTCTTCTGTGCCTGCTCTATATCATCATGGGGCTGGCCGTCGGGCTGATGGCGGTGGTGCCCTTTGTCATGGTCAACGCGTTCCCGGCGCGTGTGCGGGTCACCGGCGTCTCCTTCTCCTACAACATCTCCTACGCAGTCTTCGGCGGATTGACGCCGGTTCTTCTCACCTGGCTCGTCGAATACGATCCGATGGCGCCGGCCTACTATCTGCTGTTCATCGCCGTGCTGGCCTGCGGTCTCGGCGCCTATATCAGCAGCAACAGGCAGATGCTGGAGCCGCATCCGGACGATCTGCGACTGGGCATATGGGGAGGTTGACCGGTCGGCCGGTCCTATTTCTGCGACAGAGCGGGCGCGGCGACCGGCCGCCGCGCCCGTGCGGCCAGGTTAGTCGTTGCCAACGCCGCGGTTGGTCAGCTTCAGCGAGCGGTCCTGCTGGATGACGTAGGTCTCGCGGTACTTGCGTCCGTCCCGCCGAAACTCGTGCACGACGGCGCTGCCGACCGGCGCCTTGGTGAGCTTCGTGTGCGGCGGTTGCGGGAAGATCAGGCTGCCGGGGATCGGCTCGGGTACGAAAGCCATGGCCTCGGTGGCGGCAAGCGCCAGACCAAGTGCGCCGAAGCCGATAGCGATAAGGGCGGTTTTCATCGTTGTGTTCTCCATTTCTGTGAACCGCCGTGTGCGTCACGAGCGGCATCATGGAGTTGACCAGTGGCCCATGAGCCTACGGTTTCAGCATCGCCCTCGATGCATTCATCGGTAACCCGGCCCAACCCGGATGTAACGAAGGCTTCGGCATCTCGCGGGCCTAATCTGCCGTGCGGAATAGCCTCCATGTCATCCGCAATCGACAGCCGTGAATCTGACATGGCAGTGCATCAGCGGGCCGGAAAGGGTGGCGGGCAACCTGATCCGAGGACCTTCAATGATCGACCAGACCTACCTTTCCGACGCCACCTTCCAGGCCGCTCTCGCCAACTGCCGTCGCTACTGGCTGAACTTCGGCCGCGAGCTCCGCCGTGACGACGGCATTTCATTGTTTCGCTCCGGTGTCGTCCACCCGCAGCTGAACGGCGTTCTGCGCCTCTACGGCGCCGACATCGATGTGCTGATCACGCAGGCACAGGAGCAACTGGCGGGCGTGCCCTGCATCTGGTGGGTCGGTCCGGACTCCCGCCCGGATGCGCTGGACGCCCTCATGCGGCACGGCGGCGCCAGGCATGGCACAATACCTGTCTACGCGCTGCGCCTCACGGATCTGCCCACCGGCAAAGCCAAGCCCGCCGGGCTTGTCATTGAGGAGGTGAGGGACGATCGCGGTCTTGCGGAATGGGTGGATTGCTTTGCGCCGTCGATGGGCGTCACCCCGGACCAGGTCGGAAGAACGCTGCAGATGGAGCTCGACCGCCCGGATGCGCCGGGAAGTTTTCGGCGGTTCGCCGCAAGGATCGGCGGCAGGATGGTCGCGACCTCGGCGCTTCTCTGCGCGGAGGGCATCGCTGGAATCTACCTCTGCTCGACCGCCGAACAGCATCGCAGAAAGGGTATCGCCACCCTCATGACGCTGCACGCGGCGTGGACGGCTGTCGAGATGGGCTTCGAGGTGGTGACGCTCCAGGCAAGTCCGATGGGACAACCCGTCTATGAGCGTATCGGCTTCAAGAGGATCGTCGAATACAACGTCGTCGCCTTCTGAGCCAAGGCTGGAGCCGCTCCGCGGCCGGTCACGCTCGCTATCGACGTCCGGGCGCTGTCTTCTCGCCCGGACGCTTGTGCCCCTTGTTGGCTGCCTATCGGCACTCGATCTCCAGCTCGTCGACCTTGCGGATCGCCGCGTGCCCGTGGATGCGCAGCGGCTGTGACCCGAGGCCGAACTGCAGCTGCGAGGTCGTCAGCGTCGTCAGTGCCTCTTCCAGTTCGATCCTCGCCAGCGCCTCACCGAGACAGCGATGTTCGCCGCCGCCGAAGACGGGGTGCCAGCGCGGCTGCTCGCGCTGCGGATCGAATGCGTCGGGATTGTCGTAGACCGCAGGGTCGCGCAAACCCGAAAGGGTCGAGAGGCTCATGGGACCGCCCTTGGGGATCAGGTGCCCGTCGAGCAACACATCCTCCAGCGTCAGCCGCGGGATCGATCCCACCGCCGGCTCGTAGCGCAAGGCTTCGGCGACTGCCGGGACGATCATCTGCGGATCGCTCCGCATCGCCTCCCAGAGATGCGGCCGTTCGAGCAGCAGCCCCGTCTGGATGACGATCGCGGCGCGGGTGGTGTCGCTGCCGCCGAGCACCACGGAAACGATCTGCATGACGGCCTCGATTGGCGACAATTCCGGCGTTTCGTCGATCTTCGCCACATATTCGGAAAGGAAATCGTTTCTCGGGAGCTTGCGCCGCTCGGCGATCAGCCGCGCGCAGTAGTCCGTCAGCTCCCGGGTCGCTGCTTCGATGCCGGGAATGTCCTCCGTCGTCCACGAGGTCGTCAGGATCCTCGCGACCTCGTAGGCGAGCGTCGTGAACAGCGGAACGTCTGAGCGCGGGATGCCGAGGATCCCGGCAATCGTGATTGCCGGGATCAGCGCGGCATAATCGTCGCGAAGCTTCAGCCGACCCTTGTCGACGGCGTTATCCAAAAGGTCCTGGGAAAGCGCCCGGACCTTCGGCCGCAAGCCGGCCATCATGCGGAAGGCGAAATTCCGGGTCAGCGGCTGCCGGCGCCGGCGATGCGTCTCGCCGTTGGAAAACAGCATGCTGTATGAGACGAAGTCCATGATCGGCCCGGAGTTGATCCCGCGGATCCTGATCATTTCGGTCTCGATCTGCCGCGTACGGGGATCGCTGATCAGCGTCTCGATATCTTGGGCGCGCAAGACGATGTAGACGCCGTCCTCACGCCTGACGAACGGAAAGCGGCTGCGCAGCTCCGCGTAAAGCTGATGGGGGTTGGCGTTCAGTTCCGCGAAACTGAGAGTGGGCGGAGCCGAAGCTGAAGCTGTTGTATGGGAAATGTTCACCGGGAGCCCTCTGAGGTTGAGACAAGGATCCCAGTCTCCGCTTGCCTGCGCGTCGAAGGATTACAGGGCCGGGCAAACGGGTTTGATCTGTAATCCGGCGGGCTGCCGCGTTTGCTGCGAGGTCTCCAGTTTCCGATGCAACGAAGTCGCGGCTTCCTGAAACATCAAAGTGCCAGCCGGCTGCGATCGTCCCGCACATCAGACACGGGGATGTTTCCATGTTAGCAAGAATCAACGACGCATCGATTTTCTTCGACGTCGCCAGCAGTGCCTTCGCCGTCGAGGCGGGCGGGCTTGTCGAGAAGCCGACGATCATCGCGCTGCATGGCGGCCTGGGTTTCGATCACGGCTATTTAAGGCCCGGGCTCTGCGAGCTTGCCGACATCGCCCAGGTGATCTTCATCGATCTGCGCGGCAACGGCCGCTCCGAGCGCGTGCCGCTCGATACCTGCACGCTTGAGCAGATGGCCGATGATGTGGCGCTGTTCTGCAAGCAACTGGGCATCGAACGACCCGTCGTCTTCGGGCATTCGGCTGGCAGTTTCGTCGCGCTGCACATGGCGCTGCGGCATCCCGGTCAATTGGGCGGTCTGATCATCTGCGACGGCAGCCCGACGGTTGCGCCGATACAGGAGGAGGATGGCGATCCTGGCCCGACGCTGGCATCGCGGGGCTCGGACGCGGCGCTGGCCATCGCGTCACGCGTCTTTTCCGGAGAGATCACCGAAGAGACAATGTCTCTGTTCATGCGCGATCTTACACCGTTCTATGTGGCACCCTCGAATGCGTCGATTATGCAGGAAATCCTGTCGCTGACGTCCCTCGACATCCCGATGATGCAGCATTTCATGCAGGTCGTCGCGCCCGACTATGACCTGCGTTCGCAACTGGATACGATAGAGGTGCCGGCACTGGTGATCGTCGGCCGACACGACTGGGTCTGCCCGCCGAGTGCGGCGCGGTTCATGGCCCGGTCGATGCGCAATGCGAGACTGGTCGAGTTCGAAAACTCCGGGCATTTTCCGTTTGCCGAAGAGCCGCTGAAGTTCTTCTCGACGGTTCAGGGGTTCTTGAACGAGCTGACCGGCGGGCGGTGATGCCGGCGCGATGTCTCAGCGCCGGCAGGCCGTAGGCGCGCCGCTGCTCAGGCGGCGTTCGACATCCGGCGGATATCCGGCGCGAACATCTCGCGCATCCTTGCCCGGTAGTGATCTTCCGAGGTGGTCCAGCGAAGCTCCGCCAGCATCTTGCTGTCGGCGCCCGCGGGATAGCGAAGCCGTTCGCCGCCCTCGGTCGCCGCGGCATAGGCGGCGTCTGCGACTTCCGCCTCGCTGCAATAGGCGGTGGGATAGTTGGCGAATTTTTCGAAGCAGCCTTGTGCGAACTGTCCGTAGTCGGCCGGGATGAGGCCCTGCATGCGCGGTCCGCCATTGGCGGTGAAGCGGGTGGTCGGCCCGTAGCCCGGCTCGACGAGCCGCACCTTGATGTTGAACTGTTCGAGCTCGTAGGACAGCGCTTCGCTAAACCCTTCGACGGCGAACTTGCTGGCTGCGTAGAGCGCCACGAGCGGGACGACGCCGAGGGTAACGCTCGACGTGACGTTGACGATCACGCCGTGACCCTGGCGGCGCATGTGCGGAATGATGGCGCGGCAGACGTTGAAGACGCCGAAGGTATTGGTTTCGAAGACCTCCCGGGCCGCGCTGTCCGGCGTCGCCTCGACGGCGGACGCCAGCCCGATGCCGGCATTGTTGATCACCACGTCGATGCTCCCGAAAGCCGTGATGCTGTCGGCAATTGCCTTGTCGATCGTCTCCGGCCTTGAGACGTCGAGGGCGAGCACCTTCAACCTGTCGCCGCCGGGCGGGAAGATCGTCGGGTCCGGATGGCGCATGGTGGCAATGACATTCCAGCCGCGGTCGAGAAAGTGTTCGGCCATGCTGAAGCCGTATCCGGAGGACGTGCCGGTGATCAGAACTGTCTTGGTCATGTATCGATCTCCTTGTTCTTCGATGCCCCGAGAATAGCGAACCAGCGAAGATTAGGAATAATGGAAGATCCAGCTGTTGTTACGGATCGTCTCAATGATCATCGAGCAATGGTGCCTGAGGCCTGACCCTGTACAAATCGTCTGGGACGATCCATGGTGTAGCCGTTAGATGGCGTTATGGATTGTGCAGATGGATGCGCTGACGGATGTGGTCCAGTTGCTGCGACCGAAGACGGTGCTGATGGGCAGCATGGCGGGGTTCGGAGACTGGGCCGTGCAGGTTCCGCCGCAGCCGGGACCGATGCTCTACTTCGTGATCGAAGGCAACGTCCGTTTCCGGACGGCCGAAGGAGAGACCGTGCACCTGGACGCCGGAGATTTCGTGTTGTCGGGCAGCCCGACTGCGGATGTATTCTTCAGCGCCGATGGACAGGACATCGTCTTGTCCGATGACGACTTCAAGGCCCGGCATCTGGTGAACGGCGAGATCATCGTCGGCGATGCCGGCGATGAAAGCGTTGCCCGGATTGTCGGCGGCTGCATCCTCTGCGATCCGACCAATGCCGACTTGCTGACAGAGCTTCTGCCGCGCCTCGTTCACGTCGGTGCAGGCGAGGGAACTGGCGCAAGGCTCGGCAACCTGATCTCCTATATCCGCGACGAAGCGGAGAACGCGCGCGTCGGTAGCGACCTGATCCTCTCACGGTTGCTCGAGGTGCTGCTGATCGAGACGCTGCGCAGGGAGGCAGCCAAGCTTCCTCATCCCGGCATGCTGCGCGGACTTTCGGATCCACAGCTCGCCCGGGCGATCGGCGAGATCCATTCCGACGTGCGGCGCGGCTGGACCATTGCCGAACTGGCGCAGCGGGCCGGGATGTCGCGTTCCGCCTTCGCCCGCAAATTCTCCGAGGCAGTCGGGCTTGCTCCGGTAGAATATCTGCTGCGGTGGCGAATGGCGCTCGCCAAGGACGCCCTGCGCTATTCGCGTGGCACGCTGGACGAGATCGCCGAACAGGTCGGCTACCAGTCCGCCAGTGCTTTCAGCACTGCCTTCAGCCAGAAGATCGGCTGCCCGCCGCGCGAATATGCGCGCATGGCTTTGGCCGGTTGACGCTTTTGAGCGAGTGATCGGAGATGACCGACAGGGGTCGGTATTCCCGGTGCCGGATGATCAGCTCGCCTTGCGCAATTCCGGTAGTTCGTCGCCCGACTTCAGCCCTTGAACGAGCTTTGCCAGCCAATCGACAAACACCCGCACCTTGTTGCTGACGTGGCGGGTCTGCGGATAGACGATGTAGAGCGGCAGCTTCTCGCACTCCCAGTCGGTCAGCACCTCGACGAGTTCGCCACGCTCCAGCGCATCCTTGACGATGAAGCGGGCGCTCTGGGCGACGCCCATGCCGGAGATCGCGGCGTTCACATAGGAACGCGCGTCGTTGACCGAGACCGCGTAGCGGGGTGCGATATCCAGCACCTCGTCGCCGCGGCAGAATTCCATCTGCATCACTCGCCCTGCCGTCGCGTTCAGATAGCCAACCGCGAAATGCTTGTCCTCGAGGTCGCGCGGATGCTCGGGAACACCGAAATTGTTGATATAGATCGGCGAGGCGTAGGCGTGCAGCTGGATCTCGCCGACCTTACGGGCGATCAGCGACTGATCGGTGGGCGTGCCGCCGCGCAGAGCACAATCGACATTCTCGGCGATGTAATCGACCAGCCGGTCGCCGACCCCGATATCCAGCTGGATCTGCGGATAGCGCTGGTAGAAGTCGCAAAGCGCCGGAATGACGATGAGGTCCGCAAAGGCGCCGGCCATCTCTACCCTCAGCCGCCCGGATGGCTGTGCCTGCGATTTCGACATCGACCCGTCGAGTTCGTCGAGCTCCGAAAGGATCTGGATTGCCCGCTCGTAATAGAGGGCGCCGTCGGTGGTCACCATGACCCGTCGGGTTGTGCGGTTCAGCAGCGTCGTGCGAAGGTGGGCCTCCAGGCTCTGCACCATGGTGGTGACGGTGGTCTTCGGCATATCCAGAGCGGTCGCGGCACGGGTGAAGTTGCCGGTTTCGACCACACGCACGAAGACACGCATTGCAGACAACTGATCCATGTACAGCTCCCGTGACGCGCTGCAGCATTATTCCGATTTTCGGAACAGTGTTACCCTGAAGAGCGACTTGTGCAAGTTTTCTGGGATAATAATATCATACTTAGAAAATTCGGCAACGCTTGCTCATCCAATCGATGGCACTGGGACTTTCATGACGCTGCAGTGGCAAAACATCGCATTCGACCGGTCGGCGACACCGCCGGTGCCGATGCGGCTGTATGAGGGGACGAAGCCCGGCAAGGTGCCGCCGATCGTCCTCTACCTGCGGGGCCGTGCGTTTCTCGATGAGGACCGCGGCGAGACGGAACGGCCGATCGCCAAGGCGCTTGCGGAGACCGGCGCGATCGTTCTTGAGGCCGACTATGCGGGCGTATCGAGCAATACGTTTCCGAAGGCGATGGAAGTTGCGTTCGAGGCTCTGACCTGCCTGTCTACCCGCCGCAAGCAATTCGGCAGCGCCAAGTCGCCGCTGTTCGTGGCCGGTGACGAGGCGGGTGGCAACGTTGCTGCAGGTGTCGCCTTGAAGGCGCGTGATCTGCTGCCCGGCGAGTTGAACGGACAGATGTTGTTTTCGCCGATGATCGATCCGCAGATGACGAGCGCCTCGTTTCGCAAGGCGGACGACGTCGGAATGCGGGAGCGCTGGTCGGACGGCTGGAGCCACTATCTTGGCTCGCATCTGGGTTTTCAGCATCCCTATGCGGCGCCCTGTCTCTGTTCGCGGCTTGCGGGCGTCGCACCAGCTCTCGTGGTGACGTCGGAAGACGATCCACTGCGCGACGAAGTCATCGGTTATGCGGACAGCCTGAGGGCTTTCGGCGTCACGGTACAACAGCGCATCTTTTCAGCCGATTGCGGCTGGACGAGCATTTACAAGGAAGGGAAGGGCACGTGGCTTGCTCCTCTCTGTTCGGAATTCACCAGTTTCGTCGACGGACTGCAGGTCTAGGCCGACGATTTTTAGACGGCATCACATTCAGCATTTCATCTCTGAAGGAGACCGGAATGACATCATACAGGTTCTCGATTTCGTGACACCGGTGCCCTTCGCAGCCCGGTTCACAGACTAAAAGCAGACACATTCAGATCACCGCGGCGTCAGCGCCGCGCAGCCGACCGCCGGTTTCCGGCGTGGTCGGATCCATTGACGTTTCGACTAGAGAGGCGGGCTTCCCAAGGGTCCGCAGGAGAGCAAAATGACATCGAAGATCACAAGCTGGGCCCTGTGGGGCACCGGGCTGAGCGTCGCTGCCCTGATCGCCGGCGCATCCATCTATCTCGACATGCCGCAGGCGGCCAAGGCTGCCCCGGCTGCACAGGCAACGCCGGCGGTACCGGTCACGGTCACCTCCGTCGAGCCGCGCAAGGTCACCACCTGGCAGGAGTTCTCCGGCCGGCTGGAAGCTGTCGACCGGGTGCTGCTGCGCCCGCGCGTCGCCGGCGCCGTTCAGGCCGTACACTTCCGCGAAGGCGGCCTCGTGAAGGCCGGCGACCTGCTGGTCAGCATCGATCCGGAACCCTATGCGGCAGCCGTCGCCCAGGCGCAGGGGCTTGTCGCCTCGGCGGAAGCCAAGCTCGAACTCGCCAATACCGAGCTCGAACGCGGCAACAATCTCCTGGCCAGGAACACCATCTCGCAGAGCGAGCTTGCCCAGCGGCAAAGCGCCCAGCGGGATGAGCTTGCCGGCGTCCAGTCTGCAAAGGCTGCATTGAAGGTGGCACAGCTCAACCTCGACTATACGCAGATCAAGGCTCCGATCGCCGGCCGCGTCGGCAAGATCGAGGTGACGGTCGGCAATCTCGTTGCCGCCGGCTCGGCCTCCAGCCCGCTGGCGACCATCGTTTCGATCGATCCGATCTATGCAAGCTTCGATGCCGGCGAAGAACTGGTGGCGCAGATCATCGCCGACCTGCCGTCCGAAAACGGCGTTCCGGCCATCGACCGGGTACCCGTCGAGGTCAGCACGCTCGCCGCCAACAGCACGCCGATCCGCGGCAAGCTGCAGCTCATCGACAACGAGGTGAACGCGTCGAGCGGCACGATCCGTGTCCGCGCCGTCTTCGACAACCCGGGCGGCAAGCTCATTCCGGGCCAGTTCGTCCGCGTTCGCCTCGGCCAGCCAACCGCGTCGGACCAGCTGATGATCAGCGAAAAGGCCGTCGGCACCGACCAGGACAAGAAGTTCGTCTTCGTGGTCGATGCAAACAATACCATCGCATACCGGCAGGTGGAGCTGGGTTCCGCGGTCGAGGGCCTGAGGATCGTGCAGAAGGGCCTGAATGCCGGCGATCGGATCGTCATCAACGGCCTACAGCGAGTTCGCCCCGGCGCGGTGGTTGCGCCTGAGGAAGAAGCCAAGGTCGCCAACAACTGATGCCCTGACCGGCTCTGCCGGTCGGACCGTTCAAACCATATCGTTCGCCTGTGTCGCCTGCGGCCTCACGCGTCAAGCCGGAAACCGAGAACGGTTTTCGCAGGCTCGGCGCGTGGTTCCGAAGGATGGATCTCGCCTGCGCCCGAAAGGGCGTCGGCGTCCATTGGCCGCGGGACAGGCGTCTTCCGTTTCTTGTTAACCCCGGAGAGAGGGCTTTGACATGAATATTTCCCGCTTCTTTATCGACAGGCCGGTGTTTGCCGGCGTGCTGTCGATCCTCATCGTCGTCGCAGGTTTGATCGGCCTGCGCTCGCTGCCGATCTCGGAGTATCCCGAGGTCGTGCCGCCGTCGATCGTCGTGCGCGCCAGCTATCCGGGCGCCAACCCGTCCGTCATTGCCGAAACGGTCGCGACGCCGCTCGAAGAGCAGATCAACGGCGTCGAGGACATGCTCTACATGTCGAGCCAGGCAACCTCCGACGGCGTGCTGAACGTCACGGTGACGTTCAAGCTCGGCACGGACCCGGACAAGGCGCAGCAGCTGGTGCAGAACCGCGTCAGCCAGGCCGAGCCGCGCCTGCCGGCGGAAGTCCGCGCGCTCGGTCTCACTACCGTCAAGAGCTCGCCTGACTTCATCATGGTCGTGAACCTTGTCTCTGACACCGACCGATACGACATCACCTACCTGCGCAACTACGCAACGCTCAACGTCAAGGACCGGCTGACGCGGATCCAGGGCGTCGGGCAGGTGCAGGTGTTCGGCGCCGGCGACTATTCGATGCGCGTCTGGATCGACCCGCAGAAGGCCGCTGAACATTCGCTGGCCGCAAGCGACATCTCGAATGCTATCCGCAGCCAGAACGTCCAGGCCGCAGCCGGCATCATCGGTGCGTCGCCGTCGCAGCCGGGCGTCGAGCTGCAGTTGAACGTCAACGCCCAGGGCCGCCTGCGGACGCCGGAAGAGTTCGGCAACATCATCGTCAAGAGCGGTGAGAACGGCGAGATCACCCGGCTGCGTGACGTCGCCCGTATCGAACTCGGCGCGGCCGACTATACGCTCCGTTCGCTGCTCGACGGCCGCCCGGCGGTTGCCGTCGCCGTCCTGCAGGCTCCCGGCTCTAACGCCATCGAAATCGCAGACAACGTGCAGGCGACGATGGACCAGCTGCAGCTGGCCATGCCGGAAGGCGTGAAGTACGAGATCGTCTACGACACGACGAAGTTCGTCCGGTCTTCGATCGAGAAGGTCGTCGACACGCTGCTCGAAGCCATCGCCCTCGTCGTTCTCGTCGTCATCGTCTTCCTGCAGACCTGGCGCGCGTCGATCATCCCGTTGATCGCCGTGCCCGTATCGATCATCGGCACCTTCGCGGTGATGTATGCCTTCGGGTTCTCCATCAACGCGTTGACGCTGTTCGGGCTCGTGCTGGCAATCGGCATCGTCGTCGACGATGCGATCGTCGTGGTGGAAAACGTCGAGCGCAATATCGAGAACGGCCTCAGTCCCCGTGACGCCACCTACAAGGCGATGAAGGAAGTGTCCGGCCCGATCATCGCGATCGCACTGGTGCTGGTCGCCGTGTTCGTGCCGCTCGCCTTCATCAGCGGCCTGTCCGGCCAGTTCTACCGGCAGTTCGCGTTGACGATCGCCATCTCGACGGTGATCTCGGCGATCAACTCGCTGACGCTGTCGCCGGCGCTGGCCGCCCTGCTGCTGAAGGACCATCATGCCAAGAAGGACTGGCTGACGCGCTTCATGGACGCCACCTTCGGCTGGTTCTTCCGTGGCTTCAACCGTGCCTTCGGCGCGGCATCCAACGGCTACGGCCGCACGGTCGGCGGGCTCCTGTCGCGCAAGAGCCTGGTGATGATCATCTACCTGGCGCTAGTCGCGGCAACCTACAGCATGTTCAATGCCGTTCCCGGCGGCTTCGTGCCGGCGCAGGACAAGCAGTATCTGATCGGCTTTGCCCAGTTGCCGGACGGCGCGACGCTCGATCGCACCGAAGACGTCATCAAGCGGATGAGCGAGATCACCCTGGCGCAGCCGGGCGTGGTGCACGCCATCGCCTTTCCGGGCCTGTCGATCAACGGCTTCACGATCGGCTCCAATGCCGGCATCGTTTTCGCCATTCTCGACGACTTCGATAAGCGCACCACGCCGGAGCTTTCCGGCGGCGCGATCGCCATGCAGCTGAACCAGAAGTTCGGCGGCATCCAGGACGCCTTCATCGCAATGTTCCCGCCGCCGCCGGTCAACGGTCTGGGGCAGACCGGCGGCTTCAAGCTGCAGATCGAGGACCGTGCCGGCCTCGGCAATCAGGCGCTCGACGAAGCGACCAAGGCGGTCATCGCCAAGGCCTACCAGACGCCGGAACTTGCCGGCATCTTCTCGAGCTTCCAGATCAACGTGCCGCAGCTCTATGCGGATCTGGATCGCGCCAAGGCGGAACAGCTCGGCGTATCGGTGACCGACGTCTTCGAAACGCTGCAGATCTATCTCGGTTCGCTCTACGTCAACGACTTCAACGCATTTGGCCGCACCTACAGCGTGCGGGTTCAGGCGGATGCCAAGTACCGCGCAAAGGCGGAGGACATCGGCCAGTTGAAGGTCCGCTCGCAGTCCGGCCAGATGATCCCGCTTTCGGCACTGTTGAAGGTCGATGCGCAGACCGGTCCGGAACGCGCGACGCGCTACAACGGCTTCCTGTCGGCCGACATCAACGGCGGTCCGGCTCCGGGCTTCTCGTCCGGCCAGGCGGAAGCGGCGATCACCAAGATCCTCAGCGAAACGCTGCCGCCGGGCATCGAGTTCGAATGGACGGATCTGACCTACCAGCAGATCCTGGCGGGCAATTCCAGCCTCGTGGTCTTCCCGCTGGCGCTGCTGCTCGTCTACCTGGTGCTCGCAGCACAGTATGAAAGTCTCACCCTGCCGCTGGCGATCATCATGATCGTGCCGATGGGCGTGCTGGCGGCGATGACCGGTGTCTGGCTGACGGGAGGTGACAACAACATCTTCACCCAGATCGGGTTGGTGGTGTTGGTGGGGCTATCGGCGAAGAACGCGATCCTGATCGTCGAATTCGCTCGGGAGCTGGAATTCGAGGGGCGCAAGCCGTTCGAAGCCGCAGTCGAGGCAAGCCGTCTTCGCCTTCGCCCGATCCTGATGACCTCCATGGCCTTCATCATGGGTGTCGTCCCGCTCGTCCTGTCGACGGGTGCCGGCGCCGAGATGCGATCCGCCATGGGCATCGCCGTCTTCTCCGGCATGATCGGGGTGACCTTCTTCGGCATCTTCATGACGCCGGTGTTCTACATGCTGGCCCGCATGCTGACCGGTGGTCGGCCGCTGCGCCAGCACGGTACGGAGGCGGTGCCCGCTCTCTCTCCAGCGGAGTAATTACGCCGTCTCCTGGTCGGGGCCACACATTGTCTGCCGCAATGATGTGAACCATCCTCGACTGCGCCGCGCGGGTCTATCCACCGCAGACCCGCGCGGTGTCCTCCCTTGAAAGGCTGCAACGAACGGCGCGCAAGCGTCGTTTCTGCATTCGAGCGACTGCCGGCGTTCCTCCTAGAGGGCCGAGCTATCGAGCTCTTCGAGCACCGGCTCGAGCAGTGCTGCGATCTTCGGGTTGGCGAGTTCCGCTGCATGCTTCTGGGCGGCAGTGACGAAGCTTCGGACGATATCGTGGCCGACCTCAGCCTTCTCCTCGACCGATTTGAACATCACGCCGCAGTACTGCACCGGGTCACCCTGCTCATCGAAGAAGCAGCGGCCGATGGCGGTGACTGTGACGGTCTCGCCGTTCGGCCTGGTGATCCGGTACTCCTCCTGGTAGGGGCCGCCGGCGACGATCGCTCCGTGAATGGCAGCCGCCACGCGTTCCCTATCTTCATAGAACACCCGATTGAGGTACTGGCTGATGCCGAGCCCCCGTGCGACGTCCTCCGACGGCAGTCCGAAGAAACCGGCGATCTCGCTGTCGCCTCTCAACCGGTCGCTGATGACATCCCAGGAGAATATTCCGACGTCCTGGGCGACGATAACCAAGGCATTGGCGTCCGGAGCGGATGCGCTGTCCATTTGTCGAATCCTCCACTTGATGTCGGCATCTGTCACATGCATTTGACTGCATATACGGAATTCGCAACCGTCGGACCTGTTACGTCCGATGCCGTACGCTTCTCGGTAGAATTGCCGCGCTGCTGCGGGTAATCGCCCGGCGGGCAATGCCACCGCATCTCTGCGGGACGGTCATCAAACTTTGTTGGAACCGTCGTCCATCTGTCATGCAGGGGTCGCATACGCGCTTTGAAAAAGGAGCGCAGAATGACGACGCCTCAATCGCTTGACCTTCTCGGCATCGGCAAGAGCTTCGGGAACGATGAGGTCCTGAAGGAGATCAATCTCTCCATCCGCCCCGGCGAATTCCTGTCGCTGGTCGGCATGTCCGGCTGCGGCAAGTCAACGCTGCTGCGGATCATCGCCGGGCTGGAAGCGCCGGATCGCGGCACCGTCTCGATCGGCGGCAACGATGTGACCGACACGGATCCCAGCGATCGCAACCTGGCCATGGTTTTCCAGTCCTACGCGCTCTACCCTCACATGAGCGTCCGGCAGAACATCGCCACGCCGCTGCGCATGCGGCGCCTGACATTTTCTGCTCGCCTGCCGCTGATCGGGCGGCTGCTGGCGCCGGCAGAAACCATGAAGGCGATCGATGCTGCCGTCGAGCAGGCGGCGGAAACGCTTCATATTGCACATCTGCTGGACCGCAAGCCGGCGCAGCTGTCCGGTGGCCAGCGCCAGCGCGTGGCCCTCGCCCGCGCACTCGTCCGCTCGCCGGCAGCCTTCCTGATGGACGAGCCGCTCTCCAATCTCGATGCCAAGCTGCGCGCCCACATGCGCGAGGAACTGGCCTCGCTGCATCGCCGCCTGGGCGCAACCTTCATCTACGTCACCCACGATCAGATCGAAGCGATGACGATGTCCGATCGCATCGCGCTGATGTCGGAGGGCCGGATCGAGCAGCTCGGGACGCCGGACGAGCTTTACCGTTCGCCCGCAACGCTCACCGTCGCCCGCTTCATCGGCACGCCGTCGATCAACCTTCTGCCGGTCGAGATCAATGGGCAGGGACGCGTCTCGGCTTTCGGCCAGAACCTGCAGATCCAGGCGGCGGCCAAGGATGCAGGTCCCTCGACGCTGGGTATCCGCGCCGAGGACCTGCGCCACGCGGCCGACGGTTTTGCGGTTCGCGTGGTGCGCAGCGAGACCCACGGCGCCGACCGCTTCGTCACCACCCATCTGCTCGCTGATGAGACCGTTCGCCTGACGATGCGTCAGTCATCCGACGAGCGACTGGCCGTTGAGGCGGCCGGCACGATGCGCCTCGGCTTTGCGCCGGAGCAGGCGCACCTGTTCGGCACCGACGGCGAGCGCCGCAAGGTCTCGGTCCTCGAGCGGGTGGCGGCATGACGGCAGCGGACTTTTACACGCCGGCCTCGACAGTAACGGTCGGGCAAAGACCCCGGGCGGCGCGCGCGCAGCGGCGGATGATGTGGCGCGGGCTGATGTTCGTTGCCCCGGCCGCGCTGCTGCTGGTGGCGATCTATATCGTTCCGATGGTCGTGCTCGCCGGTTTCTCGGTCACCGACTACCAACTCGGTGCGCTTTCCAGCCGCTTCGTCGGACTTGAGAATTTCATCAAGGCCTACCACGATCCTGTGTTCATGAGATCGCTGAAGAACACCGTCATCTATGCGGCAATCGTCATACCTTTCGGCGTGTTTCTGGCGCTTGGCGTCGCGCTGCTGGTCTACAACCGCAAGCGCAGCCGCGGCTTCTGGGAAGTCGCCTATTTCCTCCCCGTCACCGCGACGCTGGTGGCCATGGCCACCGTCTGGCAGTTCCTGCTGCATCCGTCGCTCGGGCCGGTGAACGCTGCGATCAAGTGGTTCGGCTTCGAGCCGGTCGCCTTCCTGTCGAACCCGGTGCTGTTGATCCCGACGATGGCCTTGATCGGTGTCTGGCAGATCGTCGGCTTCAACATGGTGCTGTTTCTCGCGGGATTGACGGCAATCCCAAAGGATCTGCACGAGGCAGCCCGGCTGGATGGAGCCAGAAACCCCATCGATAGGTTCTTCACCGTCACCTGGCCGATGCTCGGCCCGACGACGATGTTCGTCGTCGTCACCACCTCGATTTCCGCCTTCAAGGTTTTCGAGACGGTCGCCGTCCTCACCAAGGGCCGCTTCGGCTCGGAGACCCTGCTGTTCGATCTCTATCTCGAGGGCTTCGAATACGCCAACACCGGCTATGCGGCGGCCCTGACGCTGATCTTCCTTGTCATCGTTCTGATCCTGTCGATCGGCCAGACGGTGCATATGGACCGGAAGGTGCATTACTGATGGCGTCGTTGCGCAGATATCTCCCGCATCTGGTGCTCGCACTCGGCGCCTTCGCCATGCTGCTGCCGTTCTACTGGATGGTGCTGACGTCGATCCGTTCTCCGGCGGAAATCTTCGACGTATCGCTGTGGCCGATCCCGCAGAAATTCGATGCGGCCGAGAATTATGCCCGTGCGGCGGGCCAGGTGCCGATGGCGCGGTTCATGCTGAACGGCGTGATCGTCTGCTTCGGCATCCTGTCCGTGCAGGTGGTGACGGCGGTTCCGGCTGCCTATGCGCTCGCCAAGCTTCGGTTTCCCGGCCGCAGGCTGATGATGACGCTGGTGATCGCAGCGCTTTGCGTGCCGATCCAGGCGCTGGCGCTGCCGCTCTTCGTCGGCCTGGCGAAGACGAACCTGCTCAACACCTACTTTGCGATGATGGCGCCGTTCCTGCTGTCGGTCTTCGCCATCTTCCTGTTCCACCAGTCGTTCCGCAGCTATCCGAGCGAAATCATCGAAGCCGCCCGGATGGACGGTTTTTCGGAGCTGGAGATCTGCTGGGGACTGGTGCTGCGCGGCTCTCTGCCGTCACTTGCCGCCTTCGCCGTCTTCTCTCTGGTGGCCCACTGGAACGACCTCTACTGGCCGATGATCGTCGTGTCGGACACCAATCTCGCGCCGCCGCCGCTCGGGATGCTCTACTTCTCGGATGTCGAATCCGGGGCGAACTACGGCGCGCTGATGGCCGGCGCGACGATCATCACCGCACCCATGCTGATCTGCTTCCTCCTCGTGCGCCGCCATTTCATCGCCGGCATCACCATGACCGGCGTCAAGTAACCGTTCACCACTCCTCCCACCGACCACTCACCTCTGGAGACTGACATGAACATCAACCGACGTACCGCGCTCGGCGGCCTCGTCCTCGGCCTGGCTGCTGCCGGACTGGGACAGCCGACGCTGGCAGCCGACAAGATCACGCTCGACGTGCTATACAATCTTCCCGGCTTCACGAAATTCCATCAGCCGCTCGCTGACGAGTTCATGAAGAAGAACCCGGATGTGACGATCAACTTCCTCGCACCGGCCGCCGGCTATAACGAGGGCCAGCAGCAGGTGCTGCGCGCCGCTGTGACCGGCAACCTGCCGGACGTCTACTTCTCCGGCTATAACCTGACGGCCGAACTGGTTCATACCCTTGAGCCGCGCAAGCAGATCACCGACCTCGGCCCGTTCATCGAGGCCGATGGCGGCCAGGCGTTCCTCGACAAGAACTACAGCCCGAAGATGGCCGCCCTCGGCCAGATCGACGGCAAGCAGTACGGACTGCCGGTCAATGCCTCCTCGCCGATCATCTACATCAATGCCGATCTGGTCAGCAAAGCCGGCGGCGACCCGGACAATATGCCAAAGACCTTTGCCGGGCTGATCGAACTGGCCGCCAAGATCCATGCGCTCGACCCGAAGGTCGCCGGCATGGGCTACGACATCAACGGCTGGCCTGACGACTGGCTCTGGCAGGCCCTGATCGTCCAGCAGGGCGGCAAGATGGTCGATACGGCAACCAAGACTGCCGGCTTCGACAACGAAATCGGTCTCAACGCGCTGAAGCTGGTGCGCCAGTTCGTGACGGAAGGTCACCAGACGCTGCTCGACTGGGACCAGTCGCGCCAGCAGTTCGGCGCAGGCCTCACGGGCTTCATCTTCTCGACGCCGGCACATGTGCAGACGGTCGAGGGTCTCGTGGGTGATCGGTTCAAGCTGAAGACCGCAACCTTCCCGCTTGATAACGCGGAAAAGGGCGGCGTACCGACCGGCGGCAACTCCGCCGTCATCCTGACCCAGGACAAGGCCAAGCAGGATGCTGCCTGGAAGTACCTGAAGTGGATCACCGGTCCGGAAGCCCAGAACCTGATCGTCCGCATCACCGGCTATCTGCCGACCAACAAGCTGGCGACCGGTCCTGACTTCCTGGCGCCCTATTATGCCGAGCATCCGAACGTCAAGACTGCCTCGCTGCAGGCAGACCGCTCGCTGCCGTGGGCCGGTTATCCGGGTGGCGATTCGGTCCGCATATGGCGCACCCAGCGCGACATCATCGGCACGGTGATGCGCGGCGAAGTGACGCCGGAAGAAGGCCTGAAGCAGATCGTCGCGCAGACCAACGCGCTGATGAACTGAGCCGCAAGGCAATCTGACGGGGCTGCGGGGAGATGATCTCCGCAGCCATTTCTTGAGCAGAAAGACAGACGATGAAGATTATCCAGCTGACCGATACCCATCTCATGCCTCCGGGTGTCGTCGTGAACGGCGTGGACCCGGAAAAGCAGTTGCGCGCCGCAGTGACCGACATCATCGACAAGCACGCCGATGCAGATCTGCTGGTGATGACCGGCGACCTCTGCAACTACGGAGACCCGGAAGCGTACGAACTGCTGCGCGACATCCTGGCGCCGCTTCCCTTCGAGGCGCGCCTGCTGCTCGGCAACCATGACAAGCGGCCGGAATTCATCGACGCCTTTCCGGACCAGCCGCGCGATGGCAACGGCTATATCCAGTCGTTCATGGATACGAAGTTTGGCCGGCTGCTGTTTCTCGACAGCCATGAGGCAGCGGTGATCGGCGGCATCTATGGTCCGGACCGGCTGGAATGGTTAAGCGGCGCGCTGGCCGGTGCCGGCGACCTGCCGGTGACCGTGTTCATCCACCATCCGCCCATGGACCCGGGCATCGGTCACTTCGAGAACATCGGCATGCATGACGAGGGTGCTATGATGCGCAGCCTCAGCGCCCACCCGGCCGGGGTTCGGCACGTTGTCTTTGGACACATCCATGTGCCGCTGGCAGGCACCAGCGCCGAGGGCATCGCCTACAGCTCCGGGCAGGCCTGCTCGCACAGGTTCATCACCGATCTGGACATTCCCGATCCCTGGTGGACGGGCGGCAATCCCTGCTACCGGATCATCCGCCTCGATGATCAGGGACTTAGGGCCTATGGCGTCGAGGTCGGACAGGTGCCGACGGAACGCGCTCCGGTCTGCGCCGGCCCATAAACGAACGATGGTCGGGAGCGGCGGCGATGTGCGCCGCGGCTCCGCACCGTTACGTCAGCGCCAGCCGAGCGCCGGCGCCACATGCGTCAGAATTGCCTCGATCACGTGCGCGTTGTATTCGACGCCGAGCTGGTTCGGGACGGTCAGCAGCAGCGTATCGGCTTCGGCGATGCCCTCGTCGGCGCGCAACTGCTCGATCAGGTTATCCGGCTCGCCCGCGTAGGAGCGGCCGAAGATGGCGCGCGTGCTCTCGTCAATATAACCGATCGAATCCTGCTCCTTGCCGCCGCGGCCGAAATAGGCACGGTCAAGATCGTTGACGATCGCAAAGATGCTGCGGCTGACGGACACCCGCGGCGTGCGGGCATGGCCGGCTTCCTTCCAGGCCTCGCGATAGGCGCGGATCTGCGCCGCCTGCTGGATGTGGAAGGGCTCGCCGGTCTCGTCGTCCTTCAGCGTCGAGCTCTGCAGGTTCATGCCGTGCTTGGCAGCCCAGACGGCGGTGGCGTTCGATCCGGCGCCCCACCAGATCCGCTCGCGAAGGCCTTCGGAATGCGGCTCGAGCCGAAGGAGTCCCGGCGGGTTCGGAAACATCGGACGCGGATTAGGCTTCGCAAATCCTTCGCCCTTCAGCACATCCAGAAGCACCTCCGCATGCCGGCGGCCCATGTCGGCGTCGCTCTGGCCATCTTCCGGCTCGTAGCCGAAGTGACGCCAACCGTCGATGACCTGTTCCGGCGAGCCGCGGCTGAGGCCGAGCTGCAGGCGACCCCCTGAAATCAGGTCAGCAGCGCCGGCATCCTCGGCCATGTAGAGCGGGTTCTCGTAGCGCATGTCGATGACGGCGGTGCCAATCTCGATCTTGGACGTCCGGGCGCCGACGGCTGCGAGCAGCGGGAAGGGCGAGGCAAGCTGCCGGGCGAAATGATGGACGCGGAAGTAGGCGCCGTCGGCACCGAGCTGCTCGGCGGCAACCGCCAGATCAATGGATTGCAACAGGGCATCCCCGGCGGACTGCGTGCCCGACTGGGGAGAGGGCGACCAATGGCCGAAGGATAGAAAACCGATATTCTTCATGATGCGCGCCTTCGCGGTGGTGAACGTGGTTGGCTCCCATATAGGAGCGAGGCGCCGTTCAATGCGAGAGGAGCGACGTGAACGCACTGTTCGCTTCCCGGACAACCGCCCGCATGTTGGACCACCGGCGTCGAAACGCCGATGGTCCTGTTTGTCTCGCCGGCCTATTCCGAAGCGGTTGCCGGAACCAGTTGCTGCTGCTTCTGGCGCTTGGCTCGCCAATCGCCGAGGAACAGCAGGATGGGAGCGGCAATGAACACCGACGAGGACGCCGCGATGAAGATGCCGAACACCATGGGTACGGCAAAGCTTTCCACCGCGCTGCCGCCCCAGATGGCCATCGGCACCATGGCCAGGAATGCCGTGGCGGAGGTGTAGAGGCTTCGCGCCAACGTCTCGTTGATCGACAGGTTGATCAGGTCGCGGAACGGCATTGACTTGTAGAGACGCATGTTCTCGCGCATTCGGTCGTAGACGACGACCTTGTCGTTCACCGAATATCCGACCAGCGTCAGCAGGGCAGCGATGGCCGTCAGGTTGAAGTCCAACCCGGTCAGTGCGAAGAAGCCGACCGTCTTCGTCACGTCGAGGACCAGCGTCGCGATGGCGCCGACCGCGAACGGCCATTCGAAGCGCACCCAGATGTAGATGAGCATGGCAAGGCTGGCGAGCACCACCGAGGTAATGCCGGCGATTGCCAGTTCGCCGCTGACCTTCGGGCCGACGACCTCAGTGCGCTCGACCTTGGCGGTCGGGTCGATCTTGACGATCTCCGACCTCAGCTTTTCGACGGCTTCGGTCTGCGCCGTCTCCGGTCCCGGCTGGCGCTCGAGGCGCATCAGGATGTGGTTGCGGTCGCCGAACTCCTGCAGCGCCACTTCACCGAGACCGAGGCCTTCGATGCCCGACCGGAAGCGCGCCAGATCGGCCGGTTCGCGGGTCGACACCTCAAGCTGGATGCCGCCCTTGAAGTCAACGCCGTAGTTGAGGCCGGGGGTGATGAACAGGATGATCGAGGAGATCGACAGGAAGGCCGAGATGCCGATGCCGAACATCCGCGCCTTCATGAAGTCGATCTTCGTTCCGTCGCGGATGAGGCCGACGGCCACCAGCGGTCGGATGTTGATGACCTTCATCTTCCGGCGGCGGACGATGGCGATCATCGCGACGCGAACAACGGCGACGGCGGTGAACATCGAGATTGCGATGCCGAGGCCCATGGTAACGGCAAAGCCGCGCACCGGGCCCGAGCCGAACCAGAACAGCAGGACCGTTGCGATCAGCGCCGTGACGTTGCTGTCGATGATCGTCGAATAGGCTTTGGCAAAGCCCTGGTCGATCGCCGCATAGGCGCCTCTGCCCTTGCGTGTCTCTTCACGGATACGCTCGTTGATGAGGACGTTCGCGTCGACCGCAAGGCCGATGCCGAGCACGATACCGGCAATGCCGGGCAGCGTCAGTGTGGCGCCGACCATCGTCAGGCCGGCAAACGTCAGAATGACGTTGAGCGCCAGAGCGACGACGGCGAGGATGCCCCAGGATCCGTAGAGGACGATGATGAAGCCAACGACCAGCGCAAAGCCGATGAGGCCCGACAGGATGCCGCGCTCGATGGCGTCACCGCCAAGGTCGGCGCCGACGGTGCGTTCCTCGATAACGGTGAGCTTGGCCGGCAGAGCGCCGGCGCGCAGCAGAGCCGCCAGCGTGTTGGCATTGGCGACCGAGAAGTCTCCGGAGATCTGGCCTGAGCCGCCGGTGATCGGTTCGCGGATGACCGGCGCGCTCAGCACTTTTCCGTCAAGCACGATGGCAAACGGATTGCCGACGTTGTCGCGGGTGATCTGGGCAAAGCGGGTGGCGCCGGCCTGGTCGAAGCGGAAGCTGACGACCGGTTGATTGGTGTTCTGCTCGAACGAGACGCGGGCATCCGTCAGACGGTCGCCGGACAGCAGGACGCGATCCTGGACCGGGTAGTTGCGGCCCTCTTCGTCGGCGATCATGGTGATGCCGGGTTCGCCTTCGCGACCGAGCAGGTGGAAGCTCATCTTGGCGGTCGAGCCGAGAAGTGCGCGAAGGTTGGACGGATCCTGCTCGCCCGGAAGCTGGACGAGAACCCGGTCGCCGCCGATCCGCTGGATCGTCGGCTCGGCGACGCCGACCTGGTCGACGCGCTGGCGGATGATCTCGAGGCTCTGCTCGACGGCATTGCTCATGCGGTAGGTGACGCCGGCTTCAGACGGGCGCAGCAGCACGGTGTCGTTGCCACGCAACGAAACGTCGAGCTCACTTGCGCCTGCACCGATGCCGGTTGGCACGCCGCTGCCGAGCTTGGCCAGTTCATCGCGTGCGGCATCGCGCCTGGCGGGATCGGTAATGGTCACCGCCACCGATCCGCCCTGGCGCTGCACCGAGCGGAAGTCGATGCCAGCTTCGCGCAGGCTGGTGCGCGATTCCTGGGTGAGCGTCTGCAGCCATTCGTTTTCGAGCGACGGCCGGTCCACTTCGAGCACGAGATGCGAGCCGCCGCGCAGGTCGAGACCGAGAGAGGCGCGTTCGTGCGGCAGCCAATTGGGCCAGCCGGCGAGGGTTTTTTCAGGCAGTGCGTTCGGCAGGGCGATCAGCACGCCGATGACGATGACGATCAGATACGTCATCACCTTCCAGAGTGAGTTCTTCAATGTCGTCGTTCCAGATTTTGCTGGGCGGTCTGCCTCATTCAAGGCAGCGGTCGCGCCGGATAAGTCGTGAAAGCCCGAGGGCTTCAGGTCAGGACGTGTGACCTGCCGGCGGCGGTGCGCGCGGTTGGAATGCAGCAACCGGCCCCGAAGCCGAAAGCCAGCCGTCATCCCGGCCTGTTCGTTGACGGTGCCAGCTGGAGCCGGCGACACGAGCGCCATGGGACAGGTCGAAGTCCGGCGGATCGATCAGCCGCGCCTTGCTGCGGGTCCCGTGATCGGCAGCAAGCGTTGGACGCGTGCTCTCGCGCTTTGCCAACCCCTCGTGATCCGCGGAGGCGGGCGTCGAGGACATGGCAAGCAGATCGGCGACGTCGAGGTCGCGCTTGCTCTGCGCCGATGGGTAGAACAGCAGCAACAGCAGCAACAGGCTCTGCGCGCAGGCGATCGCGTGAGCGATGGTCGCGGCAAAGCTCCAAGGGCTGCTGGAGGCGGAAAGGCGGATCGGCGTGTCTCCTCTACGTTGGAAGGCACGGCATATACGAGTGTCCGGCCCGATACAAACCGATCGTCGCGAAATCCTGGCCCCCACGTGTTCGGCAAGATCAGGGATTGCAGATGCCGATCGTATCGCCCTCGATCGGGACGAAGGAAATCCCGCCGCGCTCGAATGCCAGCCGCAGCTGCGCTTCGGTCGCCCGATGCACATCATGTCGGTGGCCCTCGTAATCGCGGATCGTGCTGCGCGATACGCCCGACCGGTCGGCCAGTTCCGCCTGTGTCCAGTCGAGAAAACCACGTGCGGCGCGACACAGTGCCGGCGATAAAATTTTGTCGTGTGCGAGTTGACCCATCGGACCAAGCTGCCCATATTGGTTGATATTGATCATATATGGCGTCCTTGGAAAAATTGCTAGGGGGCCAGTTGCGGCGATCTGCGGCGGTCATCCCGGAGCGTTTGTCCGCAGCCTGAAAGGAAATAATTCGTTGGGATAACGTTCGAGCCCTATCTCCTCGTCCTGTTGCTTGCTTTGCCGTTCATCGGCAGCCTCGTCTCCGGCCTGCTTCTCAATACGACGTCGCGCGACCTGCCCGTGTTCATCGCCGGCGGTGTGGCGCTTGCCTCGCTCTGCCTGACGACGATCGCCTACGCCTATGTGACGAGCGGCAACGTGCTGCGGTTCGAAGCCGAATGGCTCCCGCAGCTGGGTCTCAACTTCACGCTTCGGATGGATGGTTTCGCATGGATCTTCTCCATGCTGGTAACGGCGATCGGCTTCCTCGTCGTCCTCTATGCCCGCTACTACATGGGCGACGATGACCCGATCCCGCGCTTCTTCTCGTTCCTGCTCGCCTTCATGGGTGCCATGCTCGGCATCATCATTTCCGGAAACGTCATCCTCTTGTCGATCTTCTGGGAACTGACCAGCATCTTCTCCTTCCTGCTGATCAGCTACTGGCACCACATCCCCTCGGCCCGCGACGGGGCCCGCATGGCACTCACCATCACCGGCATAGGCGGCTTCTGCCTGCTGATCGGCATGCTGCTGCTCGGCAACATCGTCGGCAGCTACGACCTCGACAAGATCCTGGCGTCCGGCGACGCCATCCGCGCCCACGCACTGTACCTGCCGACGCTGATCTTCATCCTGCTCGGCGCCTTGACCAAGAGCGCGCAGTTCCCGTTCCACTTCTGGCTGCCGAACGCCATGGCAGCGCCGACGCCGGTGTCGGCCTATCTGCATTCGGCAACGCTGGTAAAAGCCGGCGTCTTCCTGCTGGCGCGCCTCTGGCCGGCTTTAGCCGGGACATACGAGTGGTTCTTCCTGCTCGGCGCCGCGGGCATGCTGACGCTGCTGCTCGGCGCCTATTTCGCCGTGTTCCAGCGGGACCTGAAGGGCCTGCTCGCCTATTCGACGATCAGCCATCTCGGCCTTATCACCACGCTTCTGAGCCTCGGCAGTCCTTTGGCGATGGTCGCCGCCATCTTCCACATGCTCAACCACGCGACCTTCAAGGCGTCGCTGTTCATGGCCGCCGGCATCATCGATCACGAGACCGGCACGCGCGACATGCAGCGGTTGAGCGGGTTGTTTCGCTACCTGCCGTTCACGGCAACGCTGGCGATGGTGGCGAGTGCGGCGATGGCCGGCGTGCCGCTGCTCAACGGCTTCCTGTCGAAGGAGATGTTCTTCGCCGAGGCCGTCGAGACGCATGCCGATTCGCTGCTGGACAGCATCCTGCCGTATGTGGCGACGCTCGCCAGCGCCTTCAGCGTCACCTATTCGCTGCGCTTCATCCACACCGTCTTCTTCGGACCGCCGCCGGTCGACTTACCGAAGCCGAAGCCGCACGAGCCGCCCCGCTGGATGCGCTTCCCGGTCGAGTTCCTCGTCGTCGTCTGCCTGGTGGTCGGCATTGTCCCGTCCCTGTCGATCGGACCGTTTCTCGATACGGCGGTCACCAGCGTGCTGGGGACCCGGGCGCCGGAATTCAGCCTTGCCGTGTGGCACGGGTTCAACCTGCCGCTGCTGATGAGCTTCATCGCTCTGATCGGCGGAACCGTCCTCTATTTCGCCCTGAAGCCCTACCTGTCGTGCTGTCAGGATGGTCCGCCGTTCTTCCGCAGGCTGCGCGGCCAGCGTATCTTCGAACGGGTTCTGGTCACGGTGTCGTGGCGCTGGGCGCGCATGGCGGAAAGCCGCATCGGCACGCGAAATCTGCAGCCGCAACTGCGCTGGGTCGTCGCAACCGGCTTCATGGCGGGACTGCTGCCGCTCCTGCTCTCAGGCTTCGAAGTGCGGCCGCTTGCCTTTTCCGGAATTGACCCGGCATTCGCAATTGTCTGGCTGCTCGGAACGGCGCTGGCGATCGGCGCGGCCTATCTCGCCAAGTATCACCGGCTTGCGGCCCTGGTGATGCTCGGCGGCGTTGGGCTGATCGTGTGCATCACCTTCGTCTGGCTGTCGGCGCCGGACCTCGCCATCACCCAGCTGCTGGTCGAGATCGTCACCACGGTTCTCATCCTTCTCGGTCTTCGATGGCTGCCGAAGCGCAATGTCGATGTCGGCGAGGTGATCACCCTGCGCAGCCGCTTCCGGCGGTTCCGCGACCTGCTGCTGGCCATCGCCTGCGGCGTCGGCATGTCGTTCATCGCGTT
The DNA here is from genome assembly GCF_059415005.1 of Rhizobium sp. SAFR-030. NCBI lineage: Bacteria > Pseudomonadati > Pseudomonadota > Alphaproteobacteria > Hyphomicrobiales > Rhizobiaceae > Rhizobium > Rhizobium sp. SAFR-030. Next base: position 705,526 of record NZ_JBPFDO010000002.1, read on the forward strand.
CGCCGTCATGACCATGCCGGTGCCCGATGCGATCGCCACGTATTTCCTCGACAACGCCTACGAGCAGGGCGGCGGCCGCAATGTCGTGAACGTCATTCTCGTCGACTTCCGCGGCTTCGACACGCTGGGCGAAATCGCCGTGCTCGGCGTCGTGGCACTGACGGTCTATGCCCTGCTGCGACGTTTCCGTCCGGCGGCCGACAGCATCGACATGCCCGAACAGCAGCGCATCCAGAACCGCTTCGACGAGGAGCGTCCCGAGCGCTCTCCGGGCGATACCGTGCGCGACTACCTGCTCGTGCCATCGGTCATCATGCAGTGGCTGTTCCCGGTCATCCTGACGCTTTCCGTCTACCTGTTCATGCGCGGCCACGACATGCCGGGAGGCGGCTTTTCCGCCGGGCTTACCCTGTCGATCGCCTTCCTGCTGCAGTACCTGGCCGGTGGTACGCGCTGGGCGGAGGATCGCATCCGCATCCTGCCGGTTCGCTGGATGGGCGGCGGACTGCTGATCGCATCGGCGACGGGCATCGGCGCCTGGTTCCTCGGCTATCCGTTCCTCACCTCGCATTCACGGTATCTGGATCTGCCGCTGATCGGCAAGGTGCCGGCAGCCACCGCGCTGCTCTTCGACCTCGGGGTTTTCGCTCTCGTCGTCGGATCGACGGTCCTGATCATGGTGGCACTCGCCCACCAGTCCATCCGCAACAATCGCCTGAAGGCGATCGGCGCGGCCAAGGCGGAGGACAGCTGATGGAACTGGTCCTGTCTATTGCCATCGGCGCGATGACCGGCTGCGGCGTGTGGCTCATCCTGCGGCCGCGCACCTATCAGGTGATCGTCGGGCTTTCGCTGCTCTCCTATGCCGTCAACCTGTTCATCTTCGGCGTCGGCGGCGTGAAGAGCAACCTGCCGCCGATCCTCGAAGAGGGTGTCGATCCCTCGGTTCTGTCGGATCCGGTTCCGCAGGCGCTGGTCCTGACGGCCATCGTCATCGGCTTTGCCACGACAGCGCTGTTCCTCGTCGTCATGCTCGCCTCGCGCGGGCTGACCGGCAACGACCACGTGGACGGGAGGAACGACCTGAAATGATCTCCTGGAGCCACCATCTGATCATCGCGCCGATCCTGGTGCCGCTGATCGCCGCCGCCGTGCTGCTGTTTTTCGACGAGCGTAAGCGCGTCACCAAGGCGATGATCAGCCTGGCTTCGGCGATCATCATGTTGCTCATTGCCTTCGTCCTGTTCCGCATCGAAAGCAATCCGAACGATTTCGACGGCGTCTACCTGCTCGGCAACTGGGCAGCCCCCTTCGGCATCGTGCTCGTCGTCGACGGGCTGTCGGCGCTCATGCTGCTGCTGACGGCGCTGCTGGCGCTTGCCGCACTGGTGTTCTCGATGGCCCGCTGGCATGCCGTCGGCGCCCATTATCACAGCATGTTCCAGCTGCTGCTGGTGGGGCTGAACGGAGCCTTCCTCACCGGCGACCTGTTCAACCTGTTCGTTTTCTTCGAGGTCATGCTGGCGGCTTCCTACGGCCTGCTGCTGCACGGCTCGGGTCCGATGCGGGTGAAGGCGGGGATGCACTACATCGCCGTCAATCTCGTCGCGGCATTCTTCTTCCTGATCGGCGTCAGCCTGATCTACGGGACGGCGGGCACCCTCAACATGGCGGATCTCGCCGCCCGGATTCCGCAAATAGAGCCGGATCGCCGCATGCTGATGGAAGCCGGGGCAGGGGTGCTCGGCGTGGCGTTCCTGATCAAGGCCGGCATGTGGCCGCTCTGCTTCTGGCTGCCGACGGCCTACAGCGCCGCCGCCGCACCCGTCGCTGGCATCTTTGCCATCCTCAGCAAGCTCGGCATCTACGTCATCTTGCGGCTGACCATGCTGCTGTTTGCTGACGGCCCTTCTGCCGGATTTGGCTCGGAGGTGCTGCTGTTCGGCGGCATCGCCACGCTCATCTTCGGCACCGTCGGCGTGCTGGCCTCACAGGCGCTGGGGCGGCTTGCGGGCTATTCCGTGCTCGTGTCGTCCGGCACGATGCTGATGGTCGTCGGCATCAGCGACGGGGCGGTCTCGTCGGGTGCGCTGCTCTATCTGGTCAGCTCCACCTTCACCATCAGCGCCCTGTTCATGCTGATCGAACTCGTCGAGCGCGGCCAGGATGCAGGCGCCAACGTTCTGACGGTGACGATGGAGGCCTATGGCGACGGTGAGGACGAGCGGATGGAGGAGGAGGACGGCGTCATGATGCCGGGGACGATGGCGATCCTCGGCACCTGCTTTGCCGCCTGCACCATCCTGCTGGCCGGCTTGCCGCCGCTGTCCGGTTTCATCGGCAAGTTCGCCATGCTATCGGCAATGATGGGGATCGGCGCCATCGGCACGCCGCCGGATGCTGCCGTCTGGACGCTGATCGTGCTGGTCATCCTGTCGGGCGTCGCGGCGCTGATCGCCATGACGCGCGTCGGGATTCGCACCTTCTGGAGCTCGCTCGAGGGGACCGTTCCGCGGGTGCTGGTCATCGAGCTGGTGCCGGTGATGTTCCTGCTGTCGCTGACCATGGCGTTGACCATCCAGGCAGGCCCGGCGATGCGCTACATGGATACGACCATCCGGACGCTGTCCCAGCCGTCGATCTACATCGACGCGGTGCGAAACGCCGTCCGGGTCGATGGCTGGCGTCCGGCGCCGGACGTTGCAAAGGGGGCGCCGTGATGCTGCCCTACCCAATTCTCAGCCTCTGCCTTGTCCTGATGTGGCTGTTGCTGAACGGGTTCACTGTCGGTCACCTGCTCTTCGGCTCGATGGTGGCGATCTTTGCCGGCTGGGCGCAGGCAGCGCTTCGACCCGACAAGCCGCGGCTGAGGAAATGGTATCTGCTGCCGAAGCTGTTCGTCGTCGTGTTCGTCGACGTCATCCGCTCCAATATCGCCGTCGCCTGGCTGCTGCTGCAGGGCAAGCGGCGCCAGAACACCTCGGGCTTCCTGCTCGTGCCGCTCAAGATCGAGGATCCGACAGCGCTTGCGATCATGGCCGTCATCCTCACCGCGACGCCGGGTTCGGCCTGGCTCGAATACGACAGCGGCGATAAGACCGTGCTGATCCACGTGCTCGACCTGATTGACAAGGAGACCTGGGCGGCCACCATCAAGCAGCGTTACGAGGCCCTGTTGCTGGAGATCTTTGCATGAGCGCCATCGTCCTGTTCACCGCCGTTTCGATCGCCCAGCTTCTGCTCGGTTGCGCGATGCTGGTCGCCGCCGTCCGGATCTTCACCGGTCCGAGAGCCCAGGATCGCATCATGAGCCTCGATACGCTCTACATCAACGCCATGCTGCTGCTCGTCACCTTCGGCATCGGCACCGGACGCACCGTCTACTTCGAGGCCGCCCTGGTGATCGGCATGCTGGGCTTCGTCGCGACCCTGGCGCTCGCAAAATTTCTGATGCGTGGCGAGGTGATCGAATGACCCAGCCAGTCCTCGACCTGCCGCTGTGGGCGGCGATCATTGTCGCGTTCTTCCTGCTGCTCGGGGCAGCCCTGGCGCTGATCGGCACGATCGGCTTCCTGCGCCTGCCGACCTTCTACGAGCGGCTGCATGCACCGACGCTTGGCACCAGCTGGGGAACCGGCGGGATCATGGTGGCGTCGATCATCTATTTTTCGGTGGGGTCGTCGCGTCTCGTCGTGCATGAAATCCTGATCGGCCTGTTCGTCACCATCACCACGCCTGTGACCTTCATGCTGCTGGCGCGTGCGGCGCTGCATCGCGACCGATCCGAAGGAAATGCTGCGGTTCCCGCCAAGCATGCCGTCCATGCGGTGGTGGAGGCGGCCGACGCCACGCCGCGCGATGCCGTCGCCGAAGTGACACCGTCGGCGAAGTGACGTCGCCGCGCAGCTGGACCGGCTCGGCGATGCCTACCAGGCGAGCAGCCGGCGGCCGGATGCCATTCCGATCAGGCCCATCAGCAGGATGCCCGTCGTGTACCAGAGCGCGACGAAAGTGAGGCCGTTCTCGATGCAGCCCCAGGAATACACCCAGGCGCCGGCAGCTCCGGATGTAATGCCGGCGACGAAGCCCGCCAGCCGCAGCCTGGTCGGCGCCGCCTTGCGCAGGAACCAGGTGAGTGCGGCGAGTATCGGCGCACCGCTTGCCAGCACCGCGATCGGGCAGAACCAGGCCGAAACACCGAGTACAAGTTGCCGATAGTCGGCGGCAGGTGCCAGGTGCAACTGCCACAATGCAAGCGTCAGAACTCCGATATAGACGAGGAGTGCGCTAGCACCCGCTGCCCTCGGCACGCCGCCGGGACGAGCAACGATCACCATCGCACCGATGCCGATGATCGCCAGCAGCAGCGGATAGGCCGACTTCACCCAGAACGCCGGAAGCAATATCGCCTGCGCAAGATCGGGACGCAGACCATGGACGAAGACGATCAGGGCCGCAGAGACCGCAAGCGCAGGCGGCAGCGCAAGAACCAGCAGGCGGCCAAGCGCATTCGGCGCGACGGGGCGCAGGTCGCTTGCCAGTCTGTCGATCAGATCATCCGTCGTCACGGTCGCCTCTCATTCTTGCGGCCAACGCTTTGATGCCGCGGTGCACGCCGATCTTGACCATCGCCTCGGTTCGCCCGCCGCTTGCTGCGGTCTCGGCGACCGAACGCCCTTCCAGTCGCACCTGGCGGATCATCTGCCCCTGCCAGGCCGGCAGGCTTGCCAGCAACCGCTCGACATCGAGGCTTGCCGCTGCGGCCTCGCTGCCGTTGCTGCTGTCGACGATGTCGCCGACTGCATCCAGCGGTACGTGGTGACGGCCGCCATGGCGACGGTAGTGATCAACCAGCTTGTGGCGGGCGATCGTGAAGAACCAGGCGGTAAACGGCCTTTGCCGGTCGTAGGTTATTCGTCGCTGGTGCAGCGCCAGCAGGGTCTCCTGAACCAGGTCATCAACGTCTCCGCCCGCCGAACCATTCATGCGCCGGCCATAGTAGTTGACGAGCAGGTGTCGCAGGGCGTTGAGCAGGCAGCGGTAGGCGACCTCGTCTCCATCCAGGGACAAGAGCATCAGCGATTTCAGCTCAGGCTCGATCAACTGCGTCATGTCGGTAAGCTTCATACGGCGCTGCCGTGAAACGGTTACACCCGTATGTCGGAAAATGCGAGGGAAGGCTTGCGATCACTTGGTCGTGATCCTTGTAACCGCTGCTTCGCTCGCGCCGAACTTCCAGCATGTGACCTTTGGCGCGACCTGCGGCGAGCACATCAACCGGGAGAAGCAACATGATCAGCCACCGTTCCAGCACCGTCGGTGCCATCCTTCTGGGTCTCGCCATGACGGCGGGCGTCGCCCAGGCTCAGACCAGCCCTGCGCCGATGAAGACGGACACCATGAAGACCGACACGATGAAGACCGACACCATGAAGGCGGATCCGATGAAGTCCTCCGGAATGACGACCACCGCCGGCACCAAGACGGACTGCATGCATAAGGCAGGCATGGAAAAGAACAGCATGAAGAAGTCCGAGATGATGAAGGCCTGCGATACGATGAACTGATCCGGTCCGTGTCGTAGGACCTCACGCTAACGTCACCGCGCCGGCGATCTGATTGCCGTTACCGGCGCGGTTCTTTGACAAGACTATGAGCTGGTGTCGATCTTTCCTGCCGTTGCAGATTTCAGCGTCGAGTTGCGGGTGCAGCCTCCCATAAGAAGCTGGAACATTAGCTGTTTCTCGCGGTTCTTCGGTTGCTATCCAACGGAGAACTCTCATGACATTACGTCTTTCGAGCAGCGCTGCGGCAGCGGCCCTGTTGCTGTGCCTGGCTGGTACCACGCAGGCACAGGAAGCGCCGAAGCCGGCCGCGGAAATGCAGGCCGTACTCGACAAGCTGCAGGCTCTCGATGCCAAGCCCTTCGCCAGCCTGACGGTAGCGGAAGCCCGCACGCAGGCAAGCGCAGCCGACGCCGCCCGTGCCATCCAGTGGGACAAGCGCATTTCCAGCAATCCTGATGCGCAGGTGACGACGCGCGACATCGCGATCCCCACAAAGCAGGGAAGCATCGCGGCGCGCGTCTACATTCCCGGCGGCGAGGGCCCGTTCCCGGTGGTCGTTTACTATCACGGCGGTGGCTTCGTGGTCGCCGACATCAATGTCTATGATGCGACGCCGAGGGCGCTGGCGCTGAACACCAACGCCATCGTGGTGTCCGCCGAATATCGCCACGCACCGGAACACAAGTTTCCGGCTGCCCACGACGATGCCTGGGCCGCTTATCAGTGGACGGTCGAGAACATCCACGAACTGAATGGCGACGCTGACCGCATCGCCGTGGCCGGCGAGAGTGCCGGCGGCAACCTGGCTGCCAACGTGGCGCTGATGGCGAAGGAAAAGAAGGCCAAGATGCCGGTGCATCAGCTGCTGGTCTACCCGATCGCCGGCAACGACATGAACACGCCGTCCTACCAGGAAAATGCCGAGGCCAAGCCGCTCGGCAAGGCCGACATGGAGTGGTTCGTGAAGAACAGCACGACCTCGATGGATCAGGCCGCCGATCCGCGCATCAACCTGAACGGTCGCTCCGATCTTGCCGGTGTGGCGCCGGCGACTGTCATCCTCGCCCAGATCGATCCGCTTCGGTCGGATGGCGAAACCTATGCCGCCAAGCTCAAGGATGCCGGCGTTGCCGTCAACTCGAAGATTTTCCCCGGCGTGACCCACGAGTTCTTTGGCATGGCCAAGGTCGTGCCGGCCGCCAAGGACGCAATGGATCTGGCCGTGGCCGATCTGCAAACTGCATTCGGCAAGGCCAACTGAGGAGCCTCACGATGAAAAACATCATTTCCACTTCGTTCGTCGCGGCCGCGCTTCTTGTCAGCGGAGCCTCGCTCTCCACCGCCAAGATGCCGGCCAAGGCGGACACCGCGGCCCCGGCGATGAACATGGACAAGGGATCCTTCGTCAAGCAGGTCCAGAGCTCCAACATGTTCGAGATCGAATCCAGCAAGCTGGCCCAACAGAAGGCCCGCGATGGAGACGTGAAGGAGTTCGCGCAGCAGATGATCAAGGATCATACCAAGGTCGGCAAGGACTTGAAGAGTGCCGCCAAGGTGGATGCCGACGGCATGCTCTCGCCCAAGCACGCCGCCATGCTGGAAACGCTGAAGGGCGCCTCGGAGCAGGAGTTCCAGCCGCTCTACATAGAGATGCAGAACGTCGCACATATGGAGGCCGTCACGCTGTTTGCGACCTATGCCAAGGGCGGCGACGATGACGCCACCAAGGCGTTCGCGAAGAAGACGCTGCCGACGCTCGAAATGCACAAGATGCACGTGGCGAAGCTCGTCGCTGCGCATTGATGGAGAGAAGACAGCGTCCCTTCGCAGGTCGCTGTTCCTCACAAGAAGAACCCGGCCATACGGGGTATGGCCGGGTTTCGAAAGCGGACAGGTTTCCGCTGTAAATCAGGTGCGAACGGTCGTTGCCACGTCGACGCTTGCCTTGATGGCGTTCGAATAGGGGCAGATGCCGTGCGTGGTTTCAGCCAGTTGCTGGGCTTCCGCTTCCGCCATGCCCGGCAGGTAGACGTCGAGAGCCGCGGTGATGCCGAAGCCGCCTTCCGAGCGGGGGCCGATGCCGATGGTCGCGGTGACCGTCGAGCCTTCCGGCACCTTCGTCTTCAGCTGCTGTGCGCCGACGCGCAGGGCGCCGAGGTAGCAGGCCGAGTAACCGAGTGCGAAGAGCTTTTCCGGGTTGGCACCGTCGCCGCCCGGTCCGCCAAGTTCCTTCGGCACGACCAGCTGCAGTTCCAGCGTGCCGTCGGCGAGTGCCGTCTTGCCATCACGGCCGCCGCCGTTTGCGGTTGCAGTTGTCTTGTACTTTGCATCAACAGACATAGGTGCTTTCCTTGTGTGAACGATGATCGATTTCTATAGTTCGTGATCTTATAGCACGCAATCTATTGGTTGATCATCCGCCTGTCAACGCCTTGCAATTATATTTTGCGCAATATATATCCCGCTCATGGACACACCGCATCAGACATACGACGAGCTTGGTCTTGACCGCATGCTGTGCTTCTCCGTCTACAAGGCGGGGCAGGCGTTCAATCGCGTCTACCGCGCGGCCCTTGAGCCGGTCGGGTTGACCTACCCGCAATTCCTGATCATGCGCCTGCTTTGGGCAGATGGTTCTCTGTCCGTTGGTGATATCTGCGAACGACTCGGTCTCGACACCGGTACCGTCACGCCGATTCTCAAGCGGCTGACGGTGATGGGGCTGGTGAAGAAGGAGCGGCGTGCAGCCGACGAACGGCGCGTCGACATTTTCCTGACCGAGCAAGGCCGCCGGCTCGAAGTTGCATCCGAATCGGTGACGCGCCACGTCACAGAGGCAATCGGCATGGATCGAAAGACGGCGGAAGAAACGCTGGCGACGATCAATCAGCTGACCGCCAATCTCAGTGCCGTCCGCAACGACTGACGCCGGTCCGCATCTCTTTTCCGGTATTTCTTCAAAAGAACTGGCTGTGTGCGAGACGGATGGCGTCCACCGTCGCCAGCGTCCCGGTCAGGTGCCGTCGCACGACGTCTTCCAGCGCCGCAATGCGGCCATGCCGCAGGTGGTCGACGATCTGCGTATGTGCCGCAAGGATAGTTCCTGCCTTGCCGGGATCCATCAGGTTCAGCTTGCGCAGCCGGTCGATATGGCCTGATCTCGACTGGATCAACGTCCAGAGATTGGGAACGCCAGCGCCTTCGAACATCGTTCGGTGAAACTGCCGGTCGAGCAGGGCGAATTGGCCAAGATCCGTATCCAGGGTGCTCTCCTGCTCGGCCACAAGCTGTTGCATTCTGTCGAGCGTCGCCTGCGGCCGCGTTGCCGCAAGCGCCCGGACGACCTCCAGCTCAAGCGACATGCGCAGGAACTGCGTTTCGCGTGCCTGGCCGATGTCGATCCGCGAGATCTCGGTCCGCGATTGCGGATAGACGAGAACCAGTCCTTCCGTCTCCAGCATCTGCAGTGCATCGCGCACCGGCGTCTGGCTGACACCGTAGAAGAGCGCGATCTCGCTGCGCGAAAGCTGGGCGCCCGGGACAAGGTCGAGCGAGATGATGCGATCGCGCAGCAGGTCGTAGACCTGGCGGGAGGTCGATATCCGCCGGGTGGGCGGGGCGGCGGGTAAAGGCAGCGTATCCATGAGGTCTCCGTGGCATCGAATATAGCGCGCGGGAGGAGAACAAGAAACTGATATATAAGCCCGTTGACCAACTGATGTTTTAGTTTATCAATCTGTGAACGGGAGCGTTCCCGGCTCATGGGCTTCGGAGGAGGGTTCCGTGATCGATCCTCGCGTCGCATCGACCGGCATCGCTATCCCATCGCCGCACCAGCCTGCGTCGCACCACCGTCGTTGCCGATCGCGGTCCGACTGCATCAGGTCCCGGCTCGGGCGAGGCTCCACCACCCATCGGACATCATCATGAAGCAGCGCAAGACTTACGACCAGCTCCGCTCGGCGCGCTGGATGGTTCCCGACGACCAGCGTTCCTTCGGTCACCGCTCTCGCACCATGCAGATGGGCTACGATCCGATCGACTGGGAAGGGCGTCCGATCATCGCCATCCTCAATACCTGGTCGGATGCGCAACCGTGCCACATGCACTTCAAGGATCGCGTCGAATGGGTGAAGCGCGGCGTGCTGCAGGCCGGTGGCTTCCCGATGGAGCTGCCGGCACTGTCGCTGTCTGAGAACTTCGTCAAGCCGACGACGATGCTCTACCGCAACATGCTGGCGATGGAGGCGGAAGAGCTGCTCCGCTCGCACCCGGTCGACGGTGCGGTACTGATGGGTGGCTGCGACAAGACAACGCCTGGTCTGGTGATGGGGGCGCTCAGCATGGGGCTGCCGTTCATCTATCTGCCGGCCGGTCCGATGCTGCGCGGCAACTGGGCCGGCAAGCATCTCGGCTCGGGCACGGATGGCTTCAAGTTCTGGGACGAGCGCCGCGCCGGGACGATTTCCAAGGAGGAGTGGCAGGGCATAGAGGGCGGCATTGCGCGGTCCTACGGTCACTGCATGACGATGGGCACCGCCTCGACGATGACGGCAATTGCCGAGGCGATGGGGCTGACGCTGCCCGGCGCCTCGTCCATCCCGGCCGCCGATGCAGGGCACCAGCGGATGTCGACGCAGTGCGGGCGACGTATCGTCGAGATGGTCTGGGAAGACCTGACGCCGGACATGATCGTCACGCCGGCGGCCGTCGAAAATGCGGTGACCGTGGCCATGGCGACAGGCTGCTCGACCAATGCCATCATCCACCTGATCGCCATGGCGCGCCGCGCCGGTATTCCGCTGGAACTCGACGACCTTGACCGCATCGGCCGCACGACGCCGGTAATTGCCAACATCCGCCCCTCGGGCACGACCTATCTGATGGAGGACTTCTACTATGCCGGCGGTCTTCGGGCCCTGATGAAGCAGCTCGGCGACAAGCTCGATTCCTCGGCGATCACCGTCACCGGGCGGCCGATCACCGAGGGGCTGGACCTCGTGAAGGTGTGGAACGACGACGTCATCCGGCCGCTCGACAATCCGGTCTATCATGAAGGCTCGCTGGCCGTGCTGAAGGGCAACCTCTGTCCGGATGGCGCGGTCATCAAGCCGGCGGCCTGCGATCCGAAATTTCACCGGCATACGGGGCCTGCACTGGTTGCCGACAGCTATGCTGAACTGAAGACGATCATCGATGACTCCGACTACCCGCTGACACCCGACACGGTCCTGGTGCTGCGCAATGCCGGTCCGCAGGGCGGGCCGGGCATGCCGGAATGGGGCATGATCCCGATGCCGAAGGCGCTCCTGAAACACGGCCTGCGCGACATGGTGCGGCTCTCCGACGCGCGGATGTCCGGCACCTCGTTCGGCGCCTGCGTCCTGCATGTGGCGCCGGAGGCCTATGTCGGCGGGCCGCTGGCGCTCCTCAAGACAGGCGATATGGTCGAGCTCGATATTCCGGCGCGAAGCCTCAACATGCTGGTGCCGGAGGCGGAGCTGGAAGCACGCCGCGCCGCCTGGCAGGCGCCACCGCCGCGTTACGGGCGAGGCTACGGCGTGATGTTCTCCAAGCATATCGAGCAGGCCGACAAGGGCTGCGATTTCGACTTCCTGAAAACCGAGTTCGGGCCGCGCGTCGACGAACCCGCCATCAACTGACAAACAAGCCGGAGACGACGATGACCGAGTACGTGCTTTCGACGGAGACCCGCGCCAAGCTGATGAAGGTGTCGACGGCGTCGGTCGCCACGGCGCTTTACAAGCGCGGGCTTCGCAACCAGTTCATCCAGAACGTTTTCCCGATCGCCTGGAAGGGCAGGAACATGGTCGGCCAGGCCTTCACGCTGCGCTATATTCCGGCGCGCGAGGATCGCAATCCGATTACCGTCTTCCGCAAGGCGGATCATCCGCAGAGGGTTGCCGTCGATACTTGCCCGGAAGGATCGGTGCTGGTGATGGACAGCCGCAAGGACGCGCGGGCGGCCTCTGCGGGGTCGATCCTCATCACCCGGCTTGCCATGCGCGGCTGCGCGGGCGTCGTCACGGATGGCGGTTTTCGCGATGCGGAAGGGATCGGCCGTCTGGACATGCCCGCCTACCACCAGCGGCCCTCTGCGCCGACCAACCTCACTCTGCACGAAGCGCTCGACATCAACGTGCCGATCTCGTGCGGCGATGCGCCGGTCTTCCCGGGCGATGTGCTGGTCGGTGACGGCGACGGCGTGATGGTCATTCCGGCGCACCTCGCCGACGAGATCGCCGAGGAATGCCAGGGCATGGAGACGTTCGAGGATTTCGTGCTGGAGCAGGTCCAGGCCGGCGCCTCGGTCATCGGCCTCTATCCACCGACGACCGAGGAGGCGCAGGCGGCCTACGATGGCTGGAAGGATCGTAACGGGCGGTGATCTTTCCAGGCCTGGACGGAAGTTAGCCGAACAGTGCCTTGGCCAGCGCCGAGGCCTCGACGGGCTTTTCGCAGCGCTTGACATTGGCGTGCTGGGCCGGAATGGCGGCCTGGTCATATCCAGTGGCGAACACGTGCGGCACGCCCCGGGCCGCGAGCACCTCGGCGACGGGAAATACCATCTCGCTCCCAAGGTGGACATCGAGCACTGCCGCATCGATCTGGTGTGCATCGATCAGTTCGAGCGCCCGGGCGACGTTGGACGCCGGCCCAACGACCTCGGCACCTTCGGCGGTCAGAAGACGGGCAGTGTCCCGCGCAATGAAGTAATCGTCTTCCACGAGAAGCAGGCGTTTGCCGCTGAAGTGCTGCGTTTCTGTCATCCACCCGATCCTTTCCGTTTGGCGAGAGGCAGGTCGATGGTGCATCGCAATCGACCATCGCCCAGTTCAAAGCTGGTTTTCGCCCGAAGGCTGTAGGGGAGTGCGTGCTCGATCAGTTCGCGCCCAAACCCTTTGCGCTCCGAACCGCCGGACGGGGCTGCGAGGGTCAACCCTTCCTCCAGCCATTCCAGAAGCAGCCGCCGACCTTCGCCCTCGACGCTGGAGGTCGTCCAGGTGATCCGGAGAGAGCCGTCCGGCGCCGAGAGCGCACCGTATTTGCGGGCGTTGGTTGCGAGCTCATGCAGCGCCAGCGCCAGCGTCTGGACGACCGAGTGCCGCAACGGGACCGCGGGGCCGGACATCACCAGGCGCTCGCTCGCGACCGCACCCAGCGCATCGAGCTCCATCTTCACCAGTCCACCGATCGTGATCCGCTCATCCTGCGCCTGGGAGAGCAGACCCTGAACCCGCGAAAGTGCTGAGAGGCGATCGCTGAATTCGGTCCTGAAGGCTTCCGTCGGACCCGTATGCGCCATGGTCTGGGTGGCGATAGAGCGCACCACTGCGATCAGGTTGCGGGTCCGGTGCTGCAACTCGGCGACCAGCACCTTCTGCGTCTCTTCCCATTCGTGCCGGTTGGTGGTGTCCTGGCCGATCTTGAGGAAGCCGTACGGCGCGCCGTTCTCCTGGCGCAGGAGACGGGTCGAACCTTCGATGAACACCCGCCCTCCGTCCTTTCGGCGGTGCCAGCGTACATTCGGGGCAACGCCATTTTCCATTGCCTCCGACAGCTCCCGTCCGGGCTGACCCTTCGCCACATCCTCCGGCACGAAGGTGATCGCGCTGTCCTGGCCGATGGCTTCCTCGGCGGTCCAGCCGAACACGGCTTCGGCTCCAGCCGGCCAAGTCTGGATGCAGCCGTCGAGATCGGTCGCGAAGATGGCGTAGTCGCGGGCGCTATCGAGGATCATCCGATAGCGTTCCTCACTCTCGCGCCGCGCCAGTTCGCCCTGCTTCTTCTCCGAGATGTCGCGGAAATAGACGGACAGGCCGCCGTCGGCCGTCGGATAGATGCTGACGTCGATCCAGTGCCTGAGAATGAGCGAAACGGTTTCCAGCCGCACGACTTCACGCGCGGAAATCGCCTGCAGGTGCGCCTCATAGGCCTCCGAACCCAGCGCCGCCGGAAACACGTCGAGGAACCTCGATCCGAGCAGCTCCTCGCGTTTCTTGCCCCACACCTCTTCCGCCCGGCGGTTGACGTAGGTGAAGCACAGATCGGAATCGACTGCGTAGAAGGCGTCCGAGATGCTCTCCAGGATCTCCCGGTTCCGCTCGCCGAGCGCCAGGATCTCGGCCTGGACGCGTCGTTCTGCGGTGACGTCCTGAACGATCGTGATCCCGCCGATGATCGCGGCACCATTCTTCACGGGTACGGCCGAGACGCGGAGCCATCGCTCGTCGCCGTCTGACACGCGCTTGAAGTCGGTCGGCAGGCTCGCATCCTCGCCGCGCAGGGCGCGCACTCCGGGATATTCTTGAAGCGCGATGGGGCGGCCAGCCGCATCGACGCCCTGCCAGTGATGCCCGCCGGCCTCGTCTTGAGAGGGGATGAAGTCGCCGATCAGATGCTGCAAATGCGGGTTCTTGAGCTTGATCCGGCCGTGCTCATCGAAGAGAGCTACGCCCATCGGCACCTGTTCGATCACGCCGGCGAGCGTCGCCTCGCTCTCGCGAAGGGCGGCTTCCGAGCGAGCCCTCTCGACAGCCGCCCAGGTTCGCTCGGCGGTTTCCTCGACAAGACCGATTTCGCCCGCCGTCCACTTGCGTCGAGCCTTCTGGGTCACGAGCAGGACGGCGGCTAGCCTGCCTTCCTTGACCAGTGGTGCGGCGATCAATGCGCTGATTGCATCGCCACGCCGGCCGGACCTGTGCTCGTCGGGCACCGCTGGATCGATGCTCGTGTCGGCAACCGCCCAGGTCCGGCCGGCAGTGAGACCTGGGATCGTCCACTCTTCGAGCAGGCAATGCGTGCTGGAACCGGGCTCATCCGGATGATGCCACTCCCCGCCGACGATGTAGCGTCCGGTCGTTGCGTCCAGTTCGTCGTAGCAGACGGTGCTGGACTGAAGGTGCTCGCCGAGCAGCCGTGCGGCCTCCTCCTGAATCCGGCGCGGCTCCGACACGGATCGCAGCTCGTCGCTCAGCCGCAGCAGGAATGTCTGCCGTTCCTGCTGCTGCCGGCGATCTGTCACGTCACTTCCGGCACCGAACCATTCGACGATCTCGCCGTCCGCCCCGAGAATGGGAACGGCACGCGAAAGCGCCCAGCCGATGCTGCCGTCGGGGCGCCGGATGCGGTGCTCGAGCTCGAACACGCTCTTGTTGCGAATTGCCTCGTCGATGGCTGTGTTGACGAGATCCTGATCGGCGGGAAGGATATACTCTATCAGCCAGGCCCGGCCCGATCCGACGTCCGGCGCGGCAGCACTTCCGTCTTCGAATTCGTGCATCTCGGCCCAATCGGCGCTCATCCGGTAGGACAGGTAGGAACTGGCCTTGTTGAGCGCCCGGAGCAGTTGCTCCGAGTTGCGCACCGCGGCTTCGGACCGGACCCGATCGGTGGTGTCCATGCCGCTGGCAATGACGCCGAGGATGTCCCCACTGTCGCCCCTGATCGGCGTCCAGCCGCCGGTGAAGCGCCTCTGCCGGGATCCGCCGTCGCCGGAGGGCAGCAGCATCGCCTCGTCATCGTAGTCGAAGGCTTCGCCGGTGGCGAACATGCGGTCGCGCGCGGCACGCAGGCGGGTGGCGGATTCGACGAAGTTCTCCAGCAGCGGCCGTCCGAGTGCGGCCGGATGGCGGTGTCCGTAGCTGTCGATGGCGCGGTCGTTGTAGATCTGCAGGAGATCTGGCCCCCAGCCCACCGCTGCCGGAAACGGCATGTCGAGGACCAGTTCGATGGCGTGCCTCAGCCGGTCCGGCCAGGCGTTGACCGGACCGAATGGCGTCGCACTCCAATCATGCGCCCGAATGCGCTGCGCCATCTCGCTTTCGCCGATGGGCCAGGCTCCGACCCGAGACATTGTTTCCATCGGCGGACATCCTACGATCTGCTATCGTCGGTGTTCCTAACCAGAAGCGTCGCCCGGGGTTGCAAAGATCCCCTCGCGCAAATGTGCTGCGGCACGATGTCGCGACGCGCGGGTGCCGGAGTATCTCGATCCTGGATCAGGCCAAGCGACTGGAGATCGATGGATCGTCCGCGGCGCGGGTTCGCGTTTTCAGATGCCGCGCCAGTTGCCCGGCAGCAGCCGAAACGTCGTCGGAATTGTCGATGGAAAGGAAGCCGATCGCTGACGCCGGGCGATCGACCGGGGCGTAGCGAGCGACGCGTGCGGCGATCTCCTGCGGCGTTTCACGCCCACGCGCCGTCAGGCGGTCGATCAGAAGCTCCGGCCGTGCGGTGATCTCGACCACGTCGATGCCGCCGAAGATCCCGGCCGCCAGGTCGAGGGAACGGCGCGACATGTTGGCCACCACCACGTTGCCAGCCTTCAATTCCAAGGCGATCGAAGCCGGCAGCCCGTAGCAGAGGCCATGTGCCTCCCAGCTCAGGCAGAAGTCGCCACGCGTGCGCGCCTCCTGGAATGATGCGACATCCAGCGTGTCGTGATCCTCGGTCGCCCCGTCGGCATCGCGGGTGATGACCCGCCGGGCGAACCGGATGCCTGGGCAATCCTGCAGCGCCTCCCGGGCGAGGGCCAGCAGCGTGTCCTTGCCGGCGCCGCTCGGTCCGACGATGGCGACGAAGATCCCGCGACGATCAGGCAACGCGCGCGCCCTCCCGCCAGACGCCGGCGATGAAGGGCGGCATTCCCGGCGTGGCGCGGACCCGGACGAGGTCGGCGCGGCGGCCGATCTCGATCCGGCCGCGGTCAGTCAGCCGGGCGGCATCCGCCGGATTGGCGGAGACGAGCCTGACGGCGCTCGCAAGATCGGTGATCTGCTTGTCGGCGAGCAGGAATGCTGCCTGGACGAGGCTGAACGGAACGTAGTCGGACGACAGGATGTCCAGCGCCCCCCGGTTCAACAGGTCGAGGGCGGAGACGTTGCCGGAATGCGATCCGCCGCGCACGACGTTGGGTGCACCCATCAGCACCTGCAGTCCGGCCTCGCGGGAAAGCTCGGCCGCCGAAACGGTCGTCGGGAATTCGGCAAGCGAGATGCCGAGCTGCAGGCCTTCCGCGACATGCTCGGCGGTCGCATCGTCATGGCTGGCGATCGAAATGCCGGAGGCGTGGCAGCGCTCGGCGATCAGCCTGCGGTTCTTCGCCGAATTGGCCGCGGATTCGGCGATCCGGCGCTCGCTGAAGGCGGCAAATTCGCTGTCGGACAGCTTCTTCTTGCCTTGATAATAGATGCGGTAAGCTTCGAGGCTGACGAACTGACGCTGGCCCGGCGCGTGGTCCATCAGCGATGCCAGGCGGATCCGGTCGTTGCCCTTCATCCGGTCGAAATGATCGACGACATCGGCGACGGAGACTTCGCAGCGCAGGTGAATGAAATGCTCGGCGCGCAATCTGCCGGCTTTCGAGGCGCTGGAAATGGTCTCGGCCATCGCCGACATTTCTGCTGCACCCAGTTCCGTATCGCCATCCAGCCCGACGCGCAGTGCATCGAAGACGGTGGTGATACCCGAGGTGGCGATCTGTCCGTCATGCGCCTGCAGTGCGGCATCCATGTTCCACCGCACCTTCGGGCGCGGCTGGAAATGCGTTTCCAGGTGATCGGTGTGCAGTTCGACGCAGCCCGGCATGACGTAGTCGCCGTCCAGATCCGTGCCCGAGGCAACGGCGCCGGAGGAGATGTCGGCGATTTTGCCGTCGCGCACCACCATCGAACCATGGACGATCTCGTCGTGGAGGATGATGGCGCAGTTGGTGAAGATCAGTTCGGAAGACATGGGTACGGGACATTCATGAGGTTGGCGAACAGGTCGGAGGCGTCAGATGACGATCTTGCGCAATTGCTGCGAGATCAGGTCCATGACGGTGACTGTCAGCACGATGATGATGATGATGGCGGAAGCCTGGGGATAGTAGAAGCCGCGGATCGTCTCGAACAGCACCTGGCCGATGCCGCCGGCGCCGATCAGCCCGAGAACGGTGGCGGAGCGGATGTTCGATTCCAGCCGGTAGAGCGAGAACGAGATCCACAGCGGCAGAACCTGCGGGATGACGCCGAAGATCACCTGCTGCATGCGCGATGCGCCGGTCGTGCGGATCGCCTCGACGGGACGGGGATCGATGGCCTCGACCGCCTCGGAAAACAGCTTTGCGAGGATGCCGGTGGTGTGGACGAACAGCGCCATGACGCCTGCAAACGGGCCGAGCCCGACGGCGACGACGAACAGCACGGCGAACACGACCTCATGAATGGCGCGGAACAGATCCATTACCCGGCGCACCGGCTGGTTGATCCACCAAGGCGCCATGTTGTGGGCGCTCAAAATCCCGAACGGCACGGAGAGGACGACGGAGAGGAACGTGCCCCAGAGCGCGATCTGGACGGTGACCAGCATTTCCTCGAGATAGTATTGCCAGGTGCTGAAGTCCGGCTTCATGAAGTCGCGGGCGTAGGCAGCCATGTTGCCGCTGTCGCTGAACAGGTAGGTCCAGCGGTCCATTTCAGCGGGCGCCCAGCTGAAGGCGAGCGCTGCAACGACGGCGATCATCAGCAGCATGCTGCGCAGGCTGCTCGGTTGTTTAACGTCTGGCAAAGCCGGTCTCGAGCTTGGGCCGGCGGGGAGAGTTGCGTCGGTCATGGTCATGGTTCCGGTGCCGAGAAAGGGGGGCGGGTCCTTGAACCCGCCCGCGTTTGTCGATGAGGTCAGGTCTTGGAAGCAGCGGCGAGTTCGGCTTCGAACTTCGTCTTCTGCTCGGTCAGCGTCTTGATCTTGGCGCTCTTGGCGTCTGCCGACAGCGTCGCATCGGCCTGCGCCTGGGCGATCGACTTCGACAGTTCCATGACGCGGATCGGCAGGAGTTGCTTGTCGGTCGATGCACGGAACGGTGCCCACTTCAGGCCTTCCAGCACCTTCTTCTCGGCAGCCACGTCACCGGTGGACTTGTCGGTACCGTAGGTCATGAAGAAATCGCGGATCTTCGTCTTGGTGGCATCCGGCAGATCCTTGCGCCAGACGATCGGGTCCGAAGGGATCAGCGGCGAACGCCAGATCTCGCGGATGTTGGCGAAAGCGTCCGGCTTGTTCTGCTTGATCAGCGCCATGTTCTCGGTGTTGTTGGCAGCCGCGTCGACCTGCTTGTTGGCAACGGCCATGGCGTTGGTTTCATGGTTGGCGTTGGTGACGTTCTTGAAGCACTTCTTCGGGTCGATGCCGCGAGCGCCGAACACGAAGGTCATCGGCACCAGGTATCCCGACGTCGAGTTCGGATCGCCGAGACCGAAGTTGATCGACTGGTCGCACTTCAGCACGTCGTCGATCGTCTGGATCTTGCTGTCCTTCGGAACGATGACCACCGACCAGTAGCCAGGTTCGCCGTTCTTCGGCACGCTCTGGACGAACACTTCGCCTTCGGCGCGATCGACGGCTTCCATTGCCGACTTGTTGCCGTACCAGGCGACCTGCACCTTGTTGAAGCGCATGGCTTCGATTACGCCGGCATAGTCCGAGGCGAAGAAGGCTTTGACGTCTAGGCCGGTCTTCTTCTTCATGTCGCTCAGGAGCGGGTCCCAGGTGGTCTTCAGGTTCTGCTGGGATTCCGTCGAGATGATGCCGAAGTTGATGGTAGTCTCCTGCGCCAGCGCAGATGTGGTAATCGTAAGGGCGACAGATACCGTCGCCATGCTCTTGAGGATCGCGTTCATGATTGGTCTCCGGTGATGGATGTGGTCAGGCGTCGATGAGAGCCGGGTGGCGGCTCTGTAACCCCGTGTGTGGTGCGGGAGGCAGTTGCTCCGCCGGAGCATCCGGCAGGACCAATTCTTCGGACGCCGAACCGTAGAGCTCGGCGAGGAAACTGTTGGAAAGCGCCGTCGACGGGCCGTCGAAGACGATCACGCCGTCGCGCATGGCGATCGTCCGCTTGCAGTAGCGACGGGCGTATTCGACCTGGTGAAGTGAGACCAGGATGGTGATGTTGTCCTGGCTGTTGATGTCGGCGAGCACGTCCATGACCCGGCGTGCCGAAGACGGATCGAGCGCCGAGATCGGCTCGTCGGCGATCAGGATCTCCGCGCCTTGCACAAGGGTTCGGGCAATCGCCGCGCGCTGCTGCTGGCCGCCCGAAAGCGTCGAGGAGCGCTGTGCGGCAACCTGCGGGATGCCGACGCGGGCAAGTGCTGCGTGCGCTTTGGTCTTTTCGGCGCGGTTGAACAGTCCGAGCGTTCCGCGCCACTGCGGCACGCGGCCGAGATGGCCGACCAGGACATTGGTGAGCACCGACAGGCGGCCGACCAGGTTGAACTGCTGGAAGATGACCGACACGGCGCCGCGCTTCACCTGCCCGCTCATCCGCCCGGCCTTCTGCGAGGTGCGGCCGAGGATGTCGATCTGACCGCCCCGTCCATCGCCCGTTTCAAGCCCGGCGAGATGGCGAATGAGGGTGCTCTTGCCGGAGCCTGATGCGCCGATCAGGGCCACCATCTCACCGCGTTCCAGCGTCAGGCTGACACCGTTCAACGCCTGGGTCGAACCGTAGGTCTTGGAGAGGTTGGATACCGTGATCGCAGTCATTGTGGAGTTCCTGCTGTGCGCTGTCTGCGGTAGCTTGCGTAGGCTTCGATGATCGTGCCGTGACAGTTCTGTGAAGTTTTTGCGTCACTGCCGGTAACGGTCGAGAAATGCCTCGGCCGAGAGATTGCGGAAATCCTGCAGGGCGTCGTGGATCTGTTCGTGCGACCAGTTCCACCAGGCAAGACTGTCCATCCGCGCGCCGATCGTCCCTTCGAAGCGATTGCGGATCAGCCGTGCCGGAACGCCGCCGACGATGGTGTAGGCGGCGACATCGCGGTTGACGACGGCGCCGGCACCGATCACGGCGCCGTTGCCGACCGTCACACCCGGAAGAAGCGTCGCCCCATGGCCGATCCAGACATCGTGACCAATCGACACCCGCTTGGCACGGCGGGCGGCGAAGAATTCGCTCTCATCCTGCTCGCCCGGCCAGTAGTCGCCGGCGCGATAGGTGAAGTGGTGAAGGCTGGCGCGGTCCATCGGATGGTTGGTGGCATTGATGCGTACGCCGGCAGCGATATTGGCGAACTTGCCGATCGTCGCGCACCAGACCTGTCCGCCCCGCTCGATGTAGGAATAGTCGCCGAGATCGGTCTCCGAGATGCGGCAGCCCTCGGCGATTTCCGTATAGCGCCCGAGCGTGCAGTCGCTGACCCGCGCCGTCGGATCGATCAGCGGCTCGATGGAGAGCTTGGTCATGCGGCGGTCCTCCGGGCAGAAAAGGCGGCGACATCGAGGATCCGCGTCGCGACCGCATCACGCACCGGCTGGTCGTGGAAGATTCCGAGGATCGCCGTCCGGCTGGCGCGCTTCTCGGCGATCATCGCGACCACCACGTCGCGGTTCTCGGCGTCGAGCGAGGCGGTCGGCTCGTCAAGCAGCAGGATCGGGTGATCGGTGATGAAGCCGCGGGCGATGTTGACGCGCTGTTTCTCGCCACCGGAAAAGGTTGCCGGCGGCAGGCCGAACAGGGCCCGTGGGAGATTGAGCCGTGCCAGCATCGTGGCGGCCCGGTCGACGGCTTCGTCGCGTGGCGTGCCGCGGCTGATCAGCGGCTCGGCGACGACCTCCAGGGCCGACACGCGTGGCACGGCGCGCAGGAACTGGCTCACATAGCCGATGCTGTTCTTTCGCAGTTCCAGCACCAGCCGCGCGTCGCCGCTGCCGAGATCCTGCATCTCGCCGGAGGCGCCGTTTCGCACCATGATCTGACCCTCGTCGATGGCGTAATTGCCATAGACCATGCGCAGGATCGAGGATTTGCCGACGCCGGACGGTCCGCCGAGGACGACGCATTCGCCGCTGTGGATCTCGAAGCTGACATTGCGGACGACCGGAAGCACCAAGCCGTCGCGCAGATGCATGGTGAAAGACTTGGCAACGTCGCGAACCGACAAAAGCAGAGTGTCGGCGATCACCGGTTGAGTTTGATCCAGGGTCATCTCAGTTCTCCGGGATCGAGGCGACGAGCAATTGCGTGTAGGCATGCTGCGGATCGTCCAGCACACGGTCCGTCAGCCCCTGTTCGATGATCCGGCCGCTCTTCATGACGATCATCCGCTGCGACAGCAGCCGTGCGACGGCCAGGTCATGGGTAACGATGACGACCGACAGGCCGAGGTCGGTGACGAGATTGCGGAGGAGGTCAAGCACGCGCGCCTGGACCGAAACGTCGAGACCACCCGTCGGCTCGTCCATGAAGATCAGCCGCGGATGGGTGACGAGGTTGCGGGCGATCTGCAGGCGCTGACGCATGCCGCCGGAGAATGTCACTGGCTGGTCGTCGATCCGCTCGGTGCCGATCTCGACGCGCGACAGCCAGTCGCCGGCGGTGCGGCGGATGTCGCCGTAGTGCCGCTCGCCGACCGCCATCAGCCGCTCGCCGACATTGGCGCCGGCGGAGACGCGCATCCGCAAGCCGTCAGCCGGGTTCTGATGCACGAAGCCCCAGTCGGTGCGCATCAGGAAGCGGCGCTCCGCCTCGGATAGTTCGGCGAGATCCGGAAAGCCGCCGTCGCGCATGCGGTAACGGACGCTGCCGGACGACCGTTCGAGCCGGGCCGATATGCAGTTGAGGAGAGTTGTCTTGCCGGAGCCGGATTCACCGACGATGGCGACGACTTCACCGGGCCAGACATCGAACGAGACGTCCGTGCAGCCGATGAAATTGCCATAGCGCCGTTCCAGATCGCGGACGGAGAGGATGGGACCGGTCATGGCTGTTCTCCTGCGGCATGCGGAAGCCCGGAGCCATGGTGGCCCTCGGCCTGGCGCGTCTCGCAATGATCGGTGTCAGAGCAGACGAACATCCGGCTGCCGCGGTCGTCGGTCACGACCTCGTCGAGATAGACGCCGGTTGCGTTGCAGAGCGCGCAAGGCGCGGTAAAGCGCTGCACGGCGAAGGGGTGATCCTCGAAATCGAGGCTGACGACCTTGGTGAACGGCGGCAGCGCATAGATGCGCTTTTCGCGTCCGGCCCCGAACAGCTGCAGGGCCGGCGAGTTGTCCATCTTCGGGTTGTCGAATTTGGGGATCGGCGACGGATCCATGACGTAGCGATCCTCGACCTTCACCGGATAGGCATAGGTCGTCGCGATGTGCCCGTGCTGGGCGATATCCTCGTAGAGCTTCACCTGGATCAGACCGTATTCCTCCAGCCCGTGCATGATCCGGGTTTCGGTTTCGCGCGGTTCCAGGAAGCGCAGCGGCTCGGGGATCGGCACCTGGTAGACGAGGGTCTGCCCGGCGGTCAGCGGCGTTTCGGGGATCCGGTGGCGCGTCTGGATAACGGTTGCCTCGGTGGTCTTGGTCGTCGTCGCGACGCCGGCCGTCTTGGCGAAGAAGGCGCGGATGGAAACCGCGTTGGTGGTGTCGTCGGCGCCCTGGTCGATGACCTTCAGCACGTCGGTCGGACCGAGGATCGCTGCCGTCACCTGCACGCCACCGGTTCCCCAACCGTAAGGCATCGGCATTTCGCGCGAGGCGAAAGGCACCTGGTAGCCGGGGATGGCGATCGCTTTCAGGATCGCCCGGCGGATCATCCGCTTGGTCTGTTCGTCCAGATAGGCGAAGTTGTAGCTGGGCAGGTTCATTCCGCCGTCTCCCCGGCCTGCAGTCGTTGCGCGTCGCCGTGCTCCTGTCGCAGCATGCGCAGGAGGCCAAGCTCGGCCTGGAAATCCACGTAGTGGGGAAGTTTGAGATGCTCGACGAAGCCGGTCGCCTCGACGTTGTCGCAATGGGCAAGGACGAATTCCTCGTCCTGCGCCGGTGCCGTCCGCTGCTCGTCGAACTCGTCGGCGCGCAGCGCCCGATCGACAAGGCTCATCGCCATCGCCTTGCGTTCCGACTGGCCGAACACCAGGCCATAGCCGCGCGTGAACCGCGGACCGTCTTCGCCCTGGTTGCGGAACTGCGAGATCATCTGGCATTCGGTGACGCGGATCGATCCAACGGCGACCGCAAAGCCCAGTTCCGGCACGTCGATCTCGACCTCGACGAGACCGATGCGCGCTTCGCCGACAAACGGATGCGTTCGGCCATAGCCACGCTGCGTCGAATAGGCGAGCGACAGCAGAAAGCCTTCGTCCCCACGGGCAAGCGCCTGTAGCCGCTGGTCGCGATCGACTGGAAAGCTGGTCGGATCGCGGGTCAGGTCGGCGGGCTCCTTGTCCGAGCGCACGTCCGGTTCGATCAGGCCTTCACCGTTCAGGATGTCGGTGACCCGTGGGAATGCCTTGCCCTCAGCAAGTTCTCGCCGTGGCGGCGGATCGACCGGCTCGTCGCCTGCCATGGCGGGATCGATCAGGCGGTGCGTATAGTCGAAGGTGGGCCCAAGAAGCTGACCGCCTGGAATATCCTTGTAGGTCGCCGAAACCCGCCGCTCGATCTGCATGGAACCCGTTTCGACCGGCCGCGAGTAGCCGAATCTCGGCAGCGTCGTGCGATAGGCGCGCAGCAGGAAGATCGCCTCGATGAGGTCGCCGCGCGACTGGCGCACGCACATGGCAGCAAGCTCAGGATCGTAGAGCGAGCCTTCGGCCATCACCCGGTCGACGGCCAGCGACAGCTGCCCCGCCACCTGCGCCAGTGTCAGCGCCGGAACGTCACGATCGCCGCGCCGGCGATCGGCAAGAAGTTTGTGAGCCTTGTCGATGGCGGCTTCGCCGCCCTTTACCGCTACATACATCGGTTTCAGATCTCCCTGATGCGCGTCGTGCGCGGCAAGGCGAGCGCGTCGCCGTTGCAAACGAGGACGAGGTCCAGCCCGAGCGGGTAGGCGGCATGGTTACCTTGAGCCCAGGCGACAAACTCTGGGGCAAGCCCGTCAGGCGCGATCTGGCGGGTCGTCTCGATGCCGGGGCCGGACAGTTCAAGCGGTGTTCCGCCGGTCAGCGACCGCACCGGCAGCAGCAAGGTGGCGGAACGGTCCGGGTAGTTGACCGTGCCGTGGGAAAAATCCTCCCACTGCGCCGGATGGCTGCCTTCGGACAGGACCACCAGTGCGGCTTTGGACGGATCGGACGCGGCGGGAGCGCCGGTATGGAAGGTCAGCCAGGCGGCTGCGTCCTGCGTTGCCTCGCCTTCGAACCAGACAGGGGTGTCGTAGTCGGCAAGCGTCAGCAGGATCGCCGAGGCGGCTGCACCGAGCGGTGCCGGGCCTGCTGCGTGACCGGAGAGCGAAGCCACCGTGCCGGGGCTGGAAAACGCGTCCATGATGGCCCGGAAGACCGCCTGGGACGTATAGACGGGATCGCCGAAGCCGCCGTCAAAGGAAACGTTCTGCATCAGTCTTCTCCCCGCGCGACGGTGAAGAAGTCGACGAGGGTCGCCTCGGTCTCCTCGGCGCGCCGCAGCTTTTCTGCATTGATAAGTTCGAAAGCGGGGCGCAGGATCTCGTCGTCGATGCGTCCGACCCAGGCGTTCAACTGGCGGACGGCATCCAGATGCGCGACGATCTGCGCCTTGCGCTGGTCGCGGCCGAGGATGATCGAATGTCCTACCTCGCCGCTGGCGATCTTGACCGTCGCACGCGTGACACTTGCTTCGCCCAGATTGAATGCGGCGCCGCCGCCACCGGCTCGGCCACGGATCATCACGGTGCCGATCTCCGGCCCGCGAACCGGCGTGACGGCCGGCAGATCGGAGCCGAGCAGCGCGTAACGCTCTGCCAGCATCTCGGCCGGCGCGGCGGCAAGAATGTCGAGCGCCTGTTTTCGACTGAATGTTTCTGAACCCACGGCGGCAAACCTTTGTCATCAACAGCAGAGTTGTCTATTTGTTTAGACAATCGGATATGTTTACGTTATACCCGGTGAATGATGACGATTGAATGACGCGCTGAGGGAAACGGCATGAACGGAACGGATGACGGGATCTCGCGCTGGCGCCGGGTGGCGGACGAACTCCGGAGTGCGGTGTCTATGGGAGAGTTTGCCGATCAACTGCCGCCGGAGACGGAACTGGCGTCGCGCTTCGGCGTCAACCGGCACACGGTGAGGCGTGCCATTGCCGCGCTCTCGGTCGAGGGTTTGCTGCGGGCGGAGCGCGGGCGAGGGACCTTTGTCAACGCCGTCCCGCAGCGGATCGTCTATCCGATCGGAGCGCGAACGCGCTTCTCCGAAAACATGATGCGCCAGTCGCTCGAGCCGTCGGGGCGCCTCATCCAGGCCGACATCGTCGCAGCTGATGCGGCCCAGGCCCGGCTATTCGGCTGCCGCATGGGCGCGCCGCTGCACCGGCTCGAACGGCTGTCGGTGGTCGATGGCGCGCCTCTGTCGCGATCGACGTCCTGGTTTTCGGCCGGTCGGTTCCCGGGCATCATCGCCGCCTATGCCGAGAGCGGATCGATCACCAAAGCATTGCTGCAGGAGGGGCTGGCGGACTACCGGCGGAAGGAGACGCGGCTGACGGCAGAGCGGATCACCGCGCGCGATGCGGAATTTCTCCAGTGCGCTGCCGACAGCATCGTCCTTGTCAGCCGTGCGCTCGATGTCGATGCGGAGGACCGCACGGTTCAGAGCGTGGTGACCCGGTTTTTGGCGGACCGCATGGAACTCGTGTTCGCAAATCCCTCCGGACAGTCCTGAACGATCAGTTACCCGATCAGGCGTTAGCGTCGTTCAGCCGGCCGCCGGCCGAGGCTGCTTTTTCGTCATTGGCGGGTGCGGCGGTCGGCTTGCCGTAGAGTCCGATATTGGCATCGCCCCAGGCCTTCAGCGATAGAAGGATAGGCTCCATGCTCCGGCCGAGCGGCGACAAGCTGTACTCCACCTTCGGCGGCACCTGGGCATAGACCTTGCGCTCGATCAGCCCGTCGCTTTCCAATTCGCGCAGCTGATTGGTCAGCATGCGCGGCGTCACATTGACGATCTGCCTGTGGATCTCGTTGAAGCGCAGCGTGCCGTCGAGCAGGTGGTAGAGGATCACCGACTTCCATTTTCCGTCGATAAGGCCGACGGCGGCTTCCACCGAACAGCCCGGACTACAGTCGAAGCGCGAGTGCCGGACCTTGGCCATCACACTATCCTTTCTGATAGTATTAGCGTTGCTTGTGCGTATTGCAGTTTTCCGAGGCTAGCACATTTTGAGGCGACAACAACTGCCGTCAAAGGAGAAGACGATGAAGGCGATCGGATACAGGATCCCCGGTGCAATCGATCGGGATGATGCACTTGTGGATATCGAACTCGAGCGGCCGCGCGCATCTGGTCGCGACATCCTGGTTCAGGTGGCGGCTGTCGCCGTCAACCCGGCCGACACCAAGGTTCGCCGTAGCGCCCGGCCTGAAGACAATGGCTGGAAAGTCCTCGGATGGGATGC
This sequence comes from Rhizobium sp. SAFR-030, assembly GCF_059415005.1. Lineage (NCBI taxonomy): Bacteria > Pseudomonadati > Pseudomonadota > Alphaproteobacteria > Hyphomicrobiales > Rhizobiaceae > Rhizobium > Rhizobium sp. SAFR-030. The sequence continues at coordinate 732,462 of NZ_JBPFDO010000002.1, forward strand.
CGTCGGCACGGTCGCCGAAGTCGGACCGGACGTCACAGCGTTTCAACCCGGCGACGAGGTATTCTACGCCGGCGCCCTCGGCCGCCCGGGTGCCAACAGCGAGTTCCACATCGTCGATGAGCGGATCGTCGGCCACAAGCCGAAGACACTGTCGAATGCCGAGGCCGCCGGGCTGCCGCTGACGGCGGTAACGGCTTGGGAAATGCTGTTCGACCGGCTGGACGTCCGCAAGCCGGTTCCGGGCGCCGCGAACGCCATCCTCATCATCGGCGGGGCAGGCGGGGTAGGCTCCATCGCCATCCAGCTGGCGCGGGCGCTGACCGACCTGACGGTGATCGCCACGGCATCGCGCCCTGAGACCCAGGCATGGGTCAAAGATCTCGGTGCTCATCACGTGATCGATCATAACCAGCCGCTTGCTGCCCAGGTGGAAGCACTCGGCATCGGCGCTCCGGCCTTCGTGTTCTCCACCACCGAAACCCACCGGCATCTGAAAGAGATCATCGATCTGATCGCGCCACAGGGCCGGTTCGGGCTGATCGACGATCCGGACGTTCTCGATGTGGTGGGCTTCAAGCGCAAGGCGGTCTCCATCCACTGGGAGCTGATGTTCACTCGCAGCCTCTTCGAAACGCCCGACATGGGCGAGCAGGGCGCGCTTCTGAACGAGGTGGCAAAGCTGATCGACGACGGGCGGATCCGCACCACCGTCACCGAGGTGCTCAAGCCCATCAACGCCGAAAACCTCAGGAAGGCGCACGCGACGATCGAAAGCGGCAGGGCCAAAGGCAAGATCGTGCTGGAAGGGTTCTAACCCTTGTGGCGCGCCGCCCAGGTTGGCGCGCCGCACTCACCGTGCCAAAAGCTGAAAACGATCAATAACGATCATCAAAATGATTGACATTGATCTTCCGTCCATCGATAGTTTGGTCAGTTCAAGCAAGACGAACGGCCACCGATGAAAAGCGACCGCGCTCAAGCCATCCGTCAGTTTCTGTTCTCCAACGGCTCGTCGCAGATCGCGGCGATCGCCGAAGCAGTCGGTGCCTCGGTGCCGACGCTTCGCCGGGATCTGACCCAGCTCGAGGAGCAGGGTGTCATCGTCCGGACCCACGGCGGCGCGCGGCTTTCGGATCATTTCGAGGGCGAGGTGGCGTTCGAGCAGCGCGAGGCGCAGGGGCTGGCGGCAAAGCGCGCCATCGGTGATCTCGCCTATGACATGCTCCAGCCGGGAACCTCGGTATTCCTCGATTCCGGCACGACCGTGCTTCAGCTGGCACGGCGCATCCGGCTTGATCCGCTGCCGCTCAACATCTTCACCAACTGCCTGCCGGCTGCCCAGCTGCTGATCGATGTCGAGGGCGTCAAGGTGACGCTTCTCGGCGGGCATTTGCGCAAGGAGAACTCCTCCCTCGTCGGCCCGCTTGCGGAGGAAATGCTCGACCGCCTGTGGTTCAAGCAGCTCTTCCTCGGCGGCGGCGCGATCGCCGAGGATGGTAACATCTATTCGGTCGACGAGAACGAGTCGCGGCTGAACACGGTAATGCTGAGCCGCGCCGAGCAACGCATCCTGTTGGCTGATTCCAGCAAGTTCGGCGCGCGGCTCACCTACAAGGTCGCGCCTCTGTCGCGCCTGCAGACGATCATCTCCGACAATGGCCTTGGCGCCGAATGGATCGAGCGGATCGAAGCCTTTGGGACGGAAATCACGCTTGCTGCGCTCCAGGACGCGGTGCGGCCATGAGCTTCGTCCTCGGGCTCGATGCCGGCGGCAGCAAGACGATCGCAGCCATCGCTGATCCGACTGGCACCGTGCTTCGCCGATTTGAGGGGCCGAGCCTCGATCCGCACCACGTGTCCGACTGGCAGTCCCTGCTGGCGGGAGCAATTGCCGAGGTTTGCGGCGGCGAAACGCCTGAAGCGGCCGTTCTCGGCCTGCCGATGCATGGCGAGATCGTGTCTCTCAGCCGAGAGCAGCAGCGCGTGGCGGGCACGCTTTTGCCTTGCCCGCATCTCGTCCTCAACGATGTCGAGGTCGCCTATGATGGTGCTTTCACCGGCAAAAGCGGCGTGCTGCTGCTGGCCGGAACCGGAAGCATGGCCTGGGCGAAAGCAGGGGCGACAAGCCTGAGGGTCGGCGGCTGGGGCGATGCGTTCGGCGATGAGGGGTCGGCCTTCTGGATCGGCCGTCAGGCGCTGTCGCTGGCGTCCCAGGCACTCGACGGCCGCAGCCGCGCTCATGATTTCGCCCAGGGCATCCTCTCCGCCTGCGGCTGTACGGCCGAGACACTGATCGACTGGGCCTATGCGCAGCAGAATTCCCGTGCCGGCGTCGGCGGTCTTGCACGGCATGTGGATGCGATGGCCGACAGCGGCGATGCATCCGCAGTCCAGCTTCTCATCGGTGCCGCGGAATTACTCGCCACCCATGTCGAGGCGGCCCGGTTTCGGCTGGCAGATCCGACGCTTGCCTGGTCGCATGCCGGCAGCGTGTTCGGCTCGCGGACGATCACCCACCATCTCGAAACGCTGCTCGGCGCGTCCTCCACGCCGAAGCTGCCACCTGTCGGAGGCGCCATCTGGCGCGCCGGCACCTTGGCGGGCTGGCCGATGGAGGACTTCTTCGCACCGACTGTTTCTGCATGCCTTCAACCATAATAACAGGAGAACAGCTGATGAAACGCCGCACATTCCTTGCTTCCACCGCACTGCTCGGGCTTGCCACGAGCTTTGGCACGATGAGCGCTCACGCCGCCGAAGCGCTCGCCGTCCTCTTGCCGCCCTGGGTCACGCTGCCCAAGGACATGACCGACAAATATACCATCAAGACCAAGGGCACGCTGGATATCCAGACGCTCGGTTGGGACGAGATCCGCACCAAGATCATCACATCGATGGTCGCCGGCACGGCGCCGGCATCGGCGACCGAAGTCGACTGGTCGTGGGTTGGCCAGTTCGGCAGCGCCGGCTGGTATGACGATCTGTCGGGCTTGCTGTCCGAGGACCTGAAGAAGGATCTGCCGACCACGTCGATCTTCACCTTCGACGGGAAGCAGGTCGGCATCCCCTATAACAACGACTACCGGGTGATGATCTACAACAAGGCGCATCTCGAAAAGGCCGGCGCCACGGTTCCGAAGACGCCGGATGAGCTGCTCGCCGCCGCCAAGGCGGTCAAGGCCAAGGGCATCGCCGAATATCCGATCGGCCTGCCGCTTTCGGCGACCGAAGGCTCGGCCACTGCCTGGTACCTCCTCACCAAGGCGTTCGGCGGCGATCTCTTCGATGCCGAGTTCAAGCCGCTGTTCACCGAGGCGTCGAGCGCCGGCTACAAAGCCATGGAATTCGAGGTGGAAGCGCTGAAAGCCGGTCTCATCGACCCCGCGGCGACGTCGCTGAAGGATGTCGAGATCCAGGAACTGTTCAAGTCGGGCAAGACCACCTTCGACGTTGCCGGCTGGGCCGGTAACCTCGCAGTCTATACCGATGCGTCGAAGTCGCAGGTATCGGCCGATGCCGCCGCAGCCCTGCTGCCGAATGTCTCCGGTAAATCGCGCACGATCGGCCTGCCCGGTGCGCTTGGCGTCCCGGTCTCGGCCAAGGACAAGGAGACGGCGCACGCCTTCATCAACTGGATGCTCGATCCGGAGACCATGATCGACAACTACGAGAAGCTCGGCAACCTGCCGACGCGCATCTCCGTGCTCGAAAAGCTCAACAAGGACGGCAAGCTTAAGCAGGGCGACGTGCTGATCGCTCAGGCCGCCCTGGTCGAGCCGCTGTTTGCCGGCGGTACGCCCGGCTGGTATCCGGAGTTCTCGAGCGCCGTTGCGACCAACCTCAATGCCGCCGCCAAGGGCCAGATGTCGGTCGCCGATGCGGTTCAGGCGATTGCCGCCGCAGCCGAAGAGGCACGGCAGTAATGGCGCCCAGCTTCCAAGCGAAGCGCCTCCTGGGACGGGAGGCGCGGCTCGGCCTCGGCCTCACCGCCCCGGTCATCGCGGTGATGGGGGGGCTGGTGATCCTGCCCCTCGTCATCACGGTGTTCGACAGCTTCTTCCGCATCGAGCCGATGCGGCCCGGAACGCCGTTCGTGGGCTTCAGGAACTACATCGCCCTGATGTCGGACAGCAACGTGCTGACGAGCTGGGTCAACACCTTCGCCTACGTGGTGATTGCCGTGACCATCGAGACCGTCGGCGGGCTGGCCGCCGCGCTGCTGCTGCATCATGCATCGGTAGGCCGGCGCTGGTTGCTCGCCATCGTCATCCTGCCGTGGTGCCTGCCGCCGGTGGTCAACGCGATCATCTGGCTGTGGATCTACAACCCGAGCTACGGACTGCTGAACAGCCTGCTCCAGGCGGTCGGCCTGACGTCGACCAACCAGGTCTGGTTCAACGATCGCTTCACCGGCCTTTTTCTCGTGTCGGTCGTGCACGCCTGGCGGATGATGCCGTTGACGGCGATCATCCTGCTTGCAGCCCTGCAGTCGATCCCGACGAACCTCTACGAGGCTGCACGACTGGATGGCGCCTCGCGCTGGCGCCAGTTCACGATGATCACCCTGCCGCTAATTGCGGGCGGGCTGGCGATCGCGCTCAGCCAGTCGACGGTGTTCGCCTTCAATCTCTTCGACGAGGCATGGATCCTCAACGGCAGTTCGCTTGGAACCCGCAGCGTGATGATCCAGGTCTATCTGTCGGCCTTCCAGAACATGAAGTTTTCGCTCGGCATGGCGCTGTCGATCCTGGCGATGATCGCCTCGCTCTCGGTGTCGGCGCTCTACGTGCTGCGCGTCTACAAAGAAACCAGGTACGACTGATGCGGCGTCTCGGATATCTTTTCGCCGTCGCGGCCCTCATCCTGTGGTCCGTTGGCCCCATCTACTGGTCGTTCGTCACCTCGCTGACGCCGCCCAACGCGCTCGTCGGAACCGGCCTCAGGTTCTGGCCGGAAGCTGCGACCCTCGAACACTACGGCAAGCTGTTCGGTGCGGCCTCGATCAGCCAGGGCAACCAGGTGCAGTCCGTCTGGCCGCAGTTCTCGCGGGCGCTCGCCAACAGCATCGTCACCTCGCTGGCGGCGACACTGGTCACGGTTATCGTTGCCGCCTTCGGTGCCTGGGCCTTCGTCCGGCTGCGCTTTCCGGGCCGCGACGCGCTGTTCGTCATCATCGTCGCGACACTCGGCGTTCCGGCCTATACTGTGATGATCCCGCTCTACCGGATCATGATCGGTGCCGGGCTCGTCGATACCTATGTCGGCGTGACGCTGATCTATGTCTCGGCCTTCCTGCCGCTGGCGCTCTGGCTGATGCGCAGCGTCTATCAGGCGATGCCCCTGTCGCTGGAGGAGGCGGCCTGGCTCGATGGTGCCTCGAAACTCCACACGCTCGTGCGCATCGTCCTGCCGCTTGCCGGCCCCGGACTGGTCGCCACCGCGATCCTTACCTTCCTGTCGGCCTGGGGCCAGTTCATGGTGCCGCTGGTGTTTTCGCCGACGCTGTCCACCAAGCCGCTCACCGTCCTGATCCCCGAATTCGTCACCCGCAACTATGTCGACTACGGCCTTATGAACGCCGCCGGCATCGTCGCCATCGTGCCGCCGGTGCTCCTGGTGATCTTCCTCAATCGCTTCCTCGTGCAGGGCCTGATGGCCGGCGCGAGCAAATAAAGGGTATGACTGCAATGAATCTGACCGAAAAAGTCATCAAGGAACAGTTCCCGTTCTGGGAAAAGGCGCTGCTGCAAAGCCTGCCCGAGGTCCCTGGCAAGACCGTCGTCGTCACCGGCTGCGGAACCTCCTTCTTCCTCGCCCAGTCGATCGCCACCGCCTTCAACCACAACGGCCGCAACGCGATTGCCGTACCGGGCGCCGAATGGGCGCGCCGCATGGACGACTACCTGGCCGATCGCGCGGACGTGACGGTGATCGGACTTTCGCGCTCCGGCACGACGACCGAAACCGTGCAGGCGCTTGAGGCGTCGCGGGCTGCCGGCATCCGCACCATCGGCATCTCCTGCGCGCCGGACACGGCGCTGCTGGAGGTGGCCGACGTGCCCGTCTACATCCCGACGCATGCCGAGGAAGGCATCGTCATGACCGTTTCGGCTTCGCTGATGCTGCTGGCGGGGCTGCGCATGGCCGGTGTCGAGGTCGGCACCGTGGCCGAGGCGCAGGCCGCGTTGGGTGCGGCGGAAGCCGCCGTTCCGCTCATCGCCGGGCGTTCGCACTTCGTCTATCTCGGCGGCGGTGCACTCTATGGCATGGCGACGGAAGGCTCGCTGAAGCTTCAGGAAATGTCGATCACCTACAGCCAGGCCTTCCACCCGCTCGAATACCGACATGGGCCGATCAGCCTGATCGACGAGACCTCGCTCGTCGTTCTTCTCTATTCGGCCGACACGACAGACGAGGAGGCGAAGGTGGCCAGCGAAGTGCAGGCCAAGGGCGCCCGCGTCATCGGTCTCGGCGGACCGGGCGATCTCAGCATTCCGCTTGTCCGGACCGGCGCCGCGCGGGCGCTCGAACTGCTGCCGGCGCTGCAGATCCTCGGCGAACGCGTCGCCAACCAGAAGAACGTCGATACCGCCGCACCCCGCCACCTCAGCAAGGTCGTCGTCCTCGCTTGAGGATGGCACGCGCGGTTCGGTAACGGAGAGAACATGGCCCAGGTAGAATTGCGAAATCTCGTCAAGGCCTACGCGACGCATCAGGTGATGCATGGCGTAAGCTTCGACGTCGCGGACGGCGAGTTCGTGGCGCTGGTCGGACCGTCGGGCTGCGGCAAGTCCACGCTTCTGCGGATGATCGCCGGCCTTGAGGAGGTCACCGGCGGAACGATCTCGATCGCCGGGCGCGTCGTCAACGAGGTCGAGCCCAAGGAGCGCGACCTCGCCATGGTGTTCCAGAACTATGCCCTCTATCCGCATATGACGGTACGCGAGAACATGGGCTTCTCGATGCGGCTGCGGAAGGCGCCGAAGGAGGAGATCACCGGGCGCGTTGAGGAAGCGGCCGCCATTTTTGGCCTTGGCGACTACCTGGAACGGATGCCGCGCCAGCTGTCCGGCGGCCAGCGCCAGCGTGTGGCGATGGGCCGGGCCATCGTCCGGCGCCCCGCGGTCTTCCTCTTCGACGAGCCGCTGTCGAACCTCGATGCCGCGCTGCGGGTGCAGATGCGCGCCGAGATCCGCGCGCTTCACGACCGTCTCGGCTCGACCTCCATCTTCGTGACCCACGACCAGGTGGAGGCGATGACGATGGCGGACCGCATCGTCGTTTTGCGGGCGGGTCGCCTCGAGCAGGCAGGCGCTCCGCTCGATCTCTACGACCGTCCCGGCAACGTCTTCGTCGCCGGCTTCATCGGCTCTCCGGCGATGAACCTGCTGAAGGGCCACGCCAGCGACGGCATGATCCGGCTCGGTGCCAATCTTTCGGTTCCGGCACCCGTAAACGCCTCGGGCGAAGTCATCTGGGGGATCCGGCCGGAGCATCTGGAATTGGCTGCCGCCGATACCGACGGCGCGTTTGCCATGCGCGTTACCGGCGTCGAGAGCACCGGCCACGCCACCTTCATCCTCGGCGAGACGGACGGGATACCGCTGACGGCGCTGTTCACCGACCGGCCCAAAGTCGCAAAGGGCGACGTCCTCTATCTAAAGGCACATCCGACGCGACAGCATCTGTTCGACGCCGGGACGGGTTTGCGGATCGAGTGATCGCAAAGTTCAATAGTAGCGCGCTAATATTTTAAATTTGACGCGCGTAAATATTTATGATTTTTCGGACCGTGTGATCGGGACCTGAGGAGGGTCTGCGTCCCGACTGCGCCATCTGACTGCAGACCCGCGAAAAGTTCGGGAGGAACTATGAACCGCACCCCCATTCTCAAAGCCATCCTCGCATTCGGCCTGCTGTCGGCCGCTAGCGTATCCGCGCATGCGGACGGCATCGGCGCGTCGCTTCTGACGCAGCAGCATCCGTTTTACATCGAGCTTGCCAACGCCATGAAGCAGGAGGCGACGGCAAAGAACGTCAAGCTGGAAGTGGCGATCGCCAACCAGGACCTCAGCAAGCAGCTGGCCGACGTCGAGGACTTCATCGTCAAGGGCGTCGATGTCATCGTCATCTCGCCGGTCGATAGCCAGGGCGTCCTCGCAGCCATCACCAAGGCCGAGCGCGCCGGCATCAAGGTGATTACCGTTGACGTGCCGGCCAAGGACGCCAAGGTCACCTCGCACATCGGCACCGACAACTTCACCGGCGGCGTCAAGGCCGGCGAGCTGATGGCCAAGGAACTCGGCAACAAGGGCAAGGTCGCCGTGATCGACTACCCGACCGTCCAGTCGGTAGTGAACCGCGTCGAGGGCTTCAAGAAGGCTATCGCCGAGCATCCCGAGATGAAGATCGTCGCCATCCAGACCGGCATCACCCGCGCCGAGGCGCTGGCCGCCGCTCAGAACATGCTGCAGGCAGATCCCGAGATCGCCGGCATCTTCGGCTTCGGCGACGACGCGGCACTTGCCGCCGCAGTTGCCGTCAAGGCAGCCAATCTGGAGAGCCAGGTCAAGGTCATCGGCTTCGACGGTATGGAAGAAGCCCGCAAGGCCGTCGACAGCAACCCGGTCATGGTCGGCGTCATCCAGCAGTTCCCGGACCAGATGGGCAAGCAGGCCGTCGACTCGGCGATCAAGGTGATCGCCGGAGAAGAAGTTCCGGCCGAACAGCCGATCGTTCCCGGCGTCTACACCAAGAAGTAATGCCGCATCCGGAGCCGCCGGGCCTGTGCTCGGCGGCTTCTGGCAACCGGCCGTTCCCGCTGCACCTCGGCGTCAGTGGACCGTCGGGAGCCGCCATTTGATACCGATATGAGGAGAGGTTGTGATGGCCACAGCCGATGACGACACGGTCCTCCGGATCAGCGACATCACCAAGACCTTCGGTCCTGTCACCGCGCTGAAGAGCATGCGCCTCGACGTCAGGCGCGGTCGCGTCCACACCCTGCTGGGCGAGAACGGTGCTGGAAAATCAACGCTGATGAAGATCCTCAGCGGCGTCTATCAGCCGTCCTCCGGCAGCATTCATCTGAACGGCCGTCCGTACCACTGTGGAAATCCGCAGGAGGCTGCCGCGCTCGGCGTGACGATCGTCTTCCAAGAACTCAGCCTCTGCAACAACCTGACGGTCGCGGAAAACATCCTGGCAACTCGGGAGCCGTCGCGCGCCGGCTTCATCAACGACCGGGCGCTTGTCGCCCAGGCGCGGCGCATCGTCCAGGATCTCGGGCTGCCGATCGACGTCACCGACAAGGTTGGCGATCTGTCGATCGCGCAACGCCAGCTGGTTGAGATCGCCAAGGGCCTGAGCATCGAGGCAAGCGTGGTGGTTCTCGACGAACCGACATCCTCGCTGAGCGACAGCGAGGCGGAAATCCTTTTCCGCATCATCGAGCGGCTGAAGGCGAAGGGCGTCGCGGTCATCTACATCTCCCACCGCATGGAAGAAATCATGCGGCTCAGCGACGACATCACCGTCATCCGTGACGGCACCTATATCGCCACCAAGCGCCGCGAAGACACCACGATCGAGGACCTCATTGCGCTGATGGTTGGCCGCACGATGGACGAGATCTATCCCGAACGCGTCGCCGCGGCTCCCGAGCGGTCCCTCCCGCCGATCCTGTCGGTCGACAATCTGACGCGCGATGGCGAGTTCGCCGATATCGCGTTCGATGTACGGCCGGGCGAGATCCTCGGTTTCTTCGGTCTGATCGGCTCCGGCCGGTCGGAGGTGATGAACGCCATCTTCGGCATGAAGCGGGCAGCCGGCACGGTTCGTCTCAACGGCGAGCGTGTTCATCTGACCTCTCCCGTCGATGCGATCGCCCACGGCCTGGGCTTCGTCACCGAAAACCGCAAGGAAGAAGGCCTCGTGCTCAGCCAGAGCGTCGAGAGCAATATCAGCATGGCGGCACTCTCCAGCTTTGCCGGACGGCTCGGGTTTCTGCGCCGCCGCCGCGAGCGTATGGCGGCCGATGCGGAAGTTGCGCGTCTATCGATCAAGACGGCATCGCTCGACACGCCGGCGGGCGCGCTCTCCGGCGGCAACCAGCAGAAGATCGTGCTTGCCAAGTGGCTGCTGACACGGCCGAAGGTCCTCATCCTCGATGAGCCGACCCGTGGCGTCGACGTCGGCGCGAAGTTTGAAATCTACAAGATCATCCGCCAGCTGGCGGCCGAGGGAACCGCGATCCTGCTCGTATCCTCCGAATTGCCGGAGGTGCTGGGCATGAGCGACCGCGTTGTTGTGATGAGCGAAGGCCGCCAGATCGCCATTGCCACCGACCACGACCTCAATCCCGAAACCATCATGTCATTCGCGACGGGACACTCTTCATGACCCAGACCAGCCAATCCGCAGCCGCTTTCAGGAAGATCATGAAGCAGTATGGCGGCATCTTCCTCGCGCTTATCGTTCTGTGCGTGATCTTTTCCGTCGTGAACCCGCGCTTCATGTCGATCGCCAACTTCATGAACATCCTGCAGCAGGTGGCGGTCATCGCCATCGCCGCCTTCGGCATGACATGGGTGATCCTGCTCGGCGAGATCGACCTGTCGATCGGCTCGATCATCGCCGTCGCCGGCATGGTTGGAGCGCAGTGCTTCGCCTTCGGTCTCGGCTTCGTGCCGGCCGTTCTCCTGACGCTGATCGCCGGCGCCATGCTGGGCCTGGTCAACGGCACGCTGACGGCGAAACTTCTGCTCCCCTCGTTCATCGTCACGGTCGCGACCATGGGCATCTATCGCGGCCTCGTCAGCCTGCCGACCAACGGTGCGCCAGCGATGATCCTCGACGAAAGCTGGATGGCAATCGGCGCCAACAGCGTGTTCGGCCTGCCGATCATCATCTGGATCGTTCTGGCGCTCTTCCTGTTCAACCACATCCTGCTCAGCAAGACGACGTTCGGGCGACGTGCCTATCTCATCGGCGGCAACCGCGAGGCGGCGCTCTATTCCGGCATCAAGGTCGACCGGATGAAGATCACCATCTTCATGATCTCGGGCATCATGGCGGCGATCAGCGGCATCCTTCTGTCGTCTCGGCTCCTGTCGGCGCAGACGAATGCCGGTGCAAGCTACGAACTGGACGCCATCGCGGCAGCCGTGCTCGGCGGAACCAGCCTTGCAGGCGGCGTCGGCACCATGGTCGGTACGCTCATCGGGGCACTGATCATCGGCGTCATGAACAATGGCATGAACATGCTGTCGGTCCCGTATTTCTATCAGCTGATCGTCAAGGGGCTGGTCATTCTCATCGCCGTCTGGCTCGACGTCCGCTCCAAGCGCGCCAAACAGTAATTCTCTCGCGACGGTATTTTCATGAGCAAGATCCTTACCATCGGCGAAATCCTCGTCGAGATCATCGCCACTGAACGCGGCAACGGCTTTCGCGCGCCCGTGCCGCTGATCGGGCCCTTCCCGTCGGGCGCGCCGGCGATCTTCATCGACCAGGTCGGCAAGCTGGGCCAGGCCTGCGCCATCATCTCGCGGGTCGGCGATGACGACTTCGGCCACGTCAACCTGGATCGGTTGAGAGCCGACGGCGTCGATGTCTCCGGCATCGAAGTCGACCCGATGGGAACCACCGGCAGCGCCTTCGTGCGCTACCGCGAGGATGGCAGCCGGGCCTTCGTCTTCAACATCCGCCACAGCGCCTGCGGCCAGATTTCTCTCAACGACCAGACGCGCAAGCTGCTCGACGACTGTACGCATGTGCATGTGATGGGCACCGCGCTCTATGCGCCGAGTGTCATCGAAACCATCCTGACGGCGATCGGTACGGTCAAGGCGAAGGGCGGAACGGTCTCCTTCGACCCCAACCTTCGCCCGGAAATTCTCGGTAGCCCGGGGATGCGCGAGGCGCTGTCGGCGGTCCTCGCAAAGACGGACATATTCCTGCCGAGCGGCGAAGAGCTGTTCCTGTTTGCATCCGCAAAAACCGAGACGGGTGCGGTCGAAGAGCTCCTGAAGGGTGGCATCAAGGCGATCGTCCTGAAGCGCGGCGAAGCCGGCGCGACGTATTTCGACGGGAGCCGGACGATCTCCCATCCCGGATTTGAGGTGACGGAAGTCGACCCGACCGGCGCCGGCGACAGCTTCGGTGCGACCTTCGTGACGCTCTGGCTGGCGGGCATGGACCCGGCGGCGGCGCTGGAGCTTGCCAATGCGTCCGGCGCCCGGGCGGTCACCAAGGCCGGCCCCATGGAGGGCGCATCGATACGTGCCGAACTCGATGATTTCATCGCAACCGCAGCAAGGAAACAGGCATGACCAGCCAGAACCCGCTTCTCGACATTGCCGAATGGAAAAACCGGCCGGGTCCGCGCGGCATCCCGTCCGTCTGCTCGGCGCATCCCCTGGTCATCGAGGCGGCGATGCTTCGCGCTCTTCGCGAAGGTCAGCACCTGCTCATCGAAGCGACCTGCAACCAGGTCAACCAGGATGGCGGCTATACGGGCATGACGCCGTCCGACTTCCGGACCTTCGTGGAGAAGATTGCCGCAAAGACCGGATTTCCGGTCGACAGGCTGATCCTCGGTGGCGATCACCTGGGGCCGAACCCGTGGAAACATCTGGCCGCGGAAGAAGCGATGGGCAAGGCTGTCGCGATGATCGAAGCCTATGCGAAAGCTGGCTTCATCAAGCTGCATCTCGACACCAGCATGGGCTGTCTGGGCGAGCCGGTGGCATTGCCGGACGCGCTGACCGCTGAGCGTGCGGCAACACTCGCCGCGGCTGCCGAGCAGGCGATCGCCGGCATGAGTGGGCCAAAGCCGGTCTACATCATCGGCACCGAGGTTCCGATCCCCGGCGGAGCCATGGAAGAGCTCGACGTGCTGGAGGTGACCAAGCCGGCAGCAGCACTCGAAACCGTGTCGATCCACCGGCAGGCCTTCGAGCGCGCCGGCGCCACGGATGCCTTCTCCCGGGCGATCGGCGTGGTGGTGCAGCCGGGCGTCGAATTCGGCAACCAGAACGTCATCGCCTACGATCCGCCGGCGGCCCGTGCTCTCAGCGCGGCACTGACCGGCATCCCGGGCTTCGTCTTCGAAGCCCATTCGACCGACTACCAGACCGAGGACGCGCTTGCTGCGCTGGTAAGCGACAGGTTCGCCATCCTGAAGGTCGGCCCCGGACTGACGTTTGCGCTGCGCGAAGCACTCTACGGGCTCGATCGCATCGCCGCGTTTCTCTATCCCGGCAAGCGGAGCGAAAGCCTCATCGAGGTGACCGAGCGCGTGCTGTCTCAGGAGCCGAAGAACTGGGAGAAGTATTATCACGGCCCGGCCGAGGAGCAGCGCCTTCAGCGCCATTTCAGCTATAGCGATCGCATCCGCTACTACTGGCCGCATCCTCAGATCGACGCTGCTGTGAGCGACCTGTTCGCAACTCTCGAAGGCGTGGAGATCCCCGAAACGCTGATCAGCCAGTATCTCCAGGCGAGCTATCCGCGCGTCCGCCAGGGCGTGACGAAGCCGTTCGCGCATGATCTCGCCATCGCCTCGGTCGATGCGGTGCTGGAAATCTACTTCAGCGCCTGCAAGCAGTAGGCTCGCGTGGGGCCAGTTGTGCCGAACTTCTGAATACGCCTATGATCCGGCTCCGGGTGAGCCGGATCGGCCCGTTTTCTAATCGATTGAATGTCAGCCGTACGCAGGAAGTCTTGATGGTAGAGAAAGCGACGATCAAAACGATGGAGGATTTTTCCGAATTCGTCGGCCTGTCGCGCCCCACCGTTTCGAAATACTTCAACGATCCCTCGTCGGTGCGCAGCAAGACGCGGCAGCGGATCGAGGCAGCAGTCGAGCAATCCGGTTTCCGCCCGAACATGTTCGCCGTCAACCTCAATCGCCGCCGCAGCAACATCATCGGCATTATCATCCCGAACTCCACCGACCCGTTCTACATGGCCCTGACGCGCCGGGTGGAACTGCTGGCGAACGAGGCGGGCCTGCTGGCCTTCGTGCTGTCTTCCGACGGCAACCCGGTGCTCGAGCAGCGGGCGATCGAAACACTCAAGTCGATGAACGTCGCAGGTGCGATCATTGCGCCCCTGGGTGTCAAGTCCCACCATCAGACGCTGGCGCAGCTGGGTGGGGCAATCCCGCTGATCTACGTGGATTCGCCGCTCGACGAGACGTCGCCGTTCGTTGGCACCGACAACCGGCAAAGCTTCCAGCTGATCGTCGACTACCTTTGCCGGTCGGGCGAGCCGCCCTGTTATCTCGGCATGCCGGGCGTCAACAATAATGCGACCAGCCGACAGATCGCCTACGTGGAGGCGATGACGCAACTTGATCTCGAGCCGCAGATCATCCCGCTGTCGCAGACGCGCGACTGGGATTTCGAAAAGTTCGGTTACGAGGAGACGCTGCGAACGCTGAAGGAGCGGGGAGGCTTTCCGAGCCGCACGATCCTCTGCGCCAACGATCGCGTTGCGTTCGGCGCCATCGCCGCCGCCTACCAATCGCGTCTCAAGGTCGGGCGGGGGGCGGACTGCGATCTGCGCATCGCCGGCCATGACGATCATCCGCTGTCGCGCTATTCCTGCCCGCCCATCACCACGGTGGCGCAGAACTACAGCGAGATCGGCCGGCTTGCGACCGAATTGCTCTTGTCCAAGCTCGGTGAAACCGCGATGACGAAGCACGAATTTCCAGCCGACGAGCGGATCCTGCTGAATGCCGCCATCATGCTGCGCGATTCCGCCTGAGCGCCGAAAGGCCCGATCACTCTCCGGGACATGCCGATGACGAACCTGATGACCGCCGCAGACGACTCAGTTCTTGCCCGCTCCTATGATGCCTTCTTGTTCGACATGGACGGCACGCTCCTCAATTCGATCGCAGTAGTCGAACGCGTCTGGCGGGAATGGGCGGTGGAACACGGCGTCGAACCGGAAGCCTTCATGCGCAACCTGCACGGCGTGCGCGCCATCGAGGTCATCCGGCGCGAAGCGATACCGGGCCTCGATGCCGAGGAGCAGGCGGAGATCGTGCTGCAAAAGGAACTCGACGACCTGGACGGGATCGTCGAGATCCCGGGCGCGGCGGCGTTTCTGAGCGGTCTGCCGCCGGAGCGCTGGGCGATCGTCACCTCGGCGGTTCGGTCGCTCGCCCTGAAGCGGCTTGCCGCCACCGGTCTTCCCGTGCCGAAGGTGCTGATCTGCTCGGATGATGTCGTCAACGGCAAGCCGGATCCGGAAGGCTACCTGAAGGCTGCCCGCTTGCTCGGCTTCGATCCGAAGGACTGCGTGGTGTTCGAGGATGCGCATGCGGGCATCGAGGCTGCGGAACGCATGCAGGCCGGTGTCGTGGTGGTGACGGCGACCCATTCCATACCCGCCGACGTGGCGCATTTCCGCATGCGGGATTATCACGACATCGCCGTCAATGTCAGCGCTCTAGGCGAGTTGAGGCTGTCCAAAGCCTGAAGCGGACTTCGCCGACGACATTCGCCAGCCGATCCCCTCCTTCACCTCGGTCCGTTCAACCCCCGGCAACTAATCGTCCGGTGGCCAGTTAGCGGAACTCTGAGGTATGGAAATGTCGCATAAAGCAGTTCTCGCAGGTCGCTCCTATCTTCTCGTCGAAGATGAATATCTCACCGCATCCAGTCTGGTCACCGCGCTGGAAGGGGTTGGAGCAACGGTTCTGGGTCCGGTCTCCAATCTCGATCGGGCCATGGAAATCTCGCAGGATCCGTCCTTTTCGGTGGACGCGGTGATCCTCGACGTGAAGCTTGGCGGCGATATGGTCTATCCATTCGCCGACATGTTGGTGAAACGCCACGTGCCGTTCGTCTTCCTGACCGGGTATGACTGTCGCTCGATGCCGGACAGTTTTCGCGATGCGCCTTGCCTTACCAAGCCGTGCGACGAGCTGGAACTGACCCGTCTTCTGATGGAGATGCAGAGCTGACAGTCACGGCACTGTCCGGAGAGGTGCACATTGATGGAAAGCTATATCCACCTCTTTGCCGGCCGGCACATCCTCATTGTCGAGGATGAGTACTTTCTCGCCGACGAAACCAGGCGCAACCTGCAGGCGGCGGGAGCCCTGGTGGTCGGGCCGGCCGGAGATGTGCTGACGGCGCTTTCGCTCATCGATACCTCGCGGGTCGACGCGGCGATCCTCGACGTGCATCTCGGCGACGAGTTCGTTTTTCCGGTTGCCGAAGAACTCGAAACGCGCGGCATCCCGTTCGTGTTCGCCACCGGCTATGATCCCTCGGTGATCCCGGTCAGATTCACCGGCTTTGCGCTCTGCGAAAAGCCGACGGAGCTGGGCAAGATCGCTCTCGCTCTGTTCGGACCGGGATCGGCTGACGGACTGCATTGATCCCGCTGACCGGTCCGCCTCGCACATTCGCGATGCCGCCGCCCGCGGCCGCGCTTATTTGGGCATCAAGCTTCCCCTGAAGACGGGTTTCCCCTACATAGGGCACACGCAATGGCCCCGGAATCCCATGACATCCACCGACTTCGATTTCCTCGCGCATGACGGCGAGCTTGCCCGGCTGATCCGGAGCTTCGACTGGACGTCCACCTCGCTCGGCCCACCCTCGCAATGGCCGCAGGCGGCGAAGGTGACGACGACGACCATTCTCAATTCCGCGGTGCCGATCGTCACGCTTTGGGGCGAGGACGGCGTGATGATCTACAATGACGCCTATTCGGTCTTCGCCGGAGGCAGGCATCCACGCCTTCTCGGTTCGAAGGTCCGCGAGGGGTGGCCGGAAGTCGCCGATTTCAACGACAACGTCATGAAGGTCGTGCTCGCCGGCGAAACGCTTGCCTACGAGGATCAGGAGCTGACGCTGCACCGCAGTGGACAGCCCGAACAGGTGTTCATGAACCTCGACTACTCGCCGGTGATGGACGACAACGGCCGACCCTGCGGCGTGCTGGCGATCGTCATCGAGACGAGCGCCAAGGTCCGGGCAGAACGCTGGCGCCAGGGGGAGCAGGAACGCCTGCGCAGCATGTTCGAGCAGGCGCCGGGCTTCATCGCGATGATGCGTGGTCCTGACCACGTGTTCGAGCTGACCAACGCCTCCTACCGCCAACTGGTCGGACACCGCGATCTGGTTGGCCAGGCGGTGCGCGACGCACTTCCCGATCTTCGCGGGCAGGGCTATTTCGAGGTCCTCGACGAGGTCTACCGGACCGGAAAGCCATATGAGGGACGGGCGATGCCGGTCGACTTCCGGGCATCCGCGGATGCCGGCGTCGAGCGCAAATATGTCGACCTTGTCTACCATCCCGTCTCCGACGGCGATGGACTGGTGATCGGTATCTTTGTCCAGGGCGCCGATGTGACGGATCGTGTCAGCGTCACGGAGGCTCTGAAGGCCAGCGAGGCGCAGAGCCGCCAGATCCTTGACGGTGCTACCGACTACGCAATCCTCGCCCTCGATCTCCACGGCCGAATTCTGCGCTGGAACGAAGGCGCGCGGCGGATTTTCGGCTGGACGGAGGAAGAGGTCGTGGGTGGCGACTGGGATCTGCTGTTCACGGCAGAAGACCGCGCCGGCGGGCGGCCCAATGACGCGATCAATGAAGCCCTGGAGGTCGGCACGGCGCACCACGAGCGCTGGCATGTTCACAAGTCCGGCGACCGGTTCTGGGCCAGCGGCTCGATCAGCCCCCTTCTGGACGAGGATGGTCGTCCGGTCGGGCTGGTGAAGGTGCTGCGCGACAGGACCGTGGAACATCTGGCGACGCAGGCGCTGGAGGAGACTGAAGCCAGGTTGCGTCGGGCCCAGGAGGCCGGCGGGGTGGGTGGTTTCTCTCTCGATCTCGTGGACAACGTGCTTCGACCGACCGCCGAGTTCTGCAAGATCTTCGGCCTTACGCCGTCCAAGGCCATCCCGATCGACACGATCCAGGCGCTGGTCGTCGAAGAAGACCACAACGTCGCCTCCAATCCCGATACGCGGAAGTCGGCGACGGCGCCTCTCAAGGTAGAATACCGGATCCGGCGCGCCGACAACGGACAAAAGCGCGTCATCGCCCGCAGCGGTGAGTTCGAATATGACGCGGACGGCAACGTCGTCCGCTTTGTCGGTGTGGTTCAGGACGTCACCGAGCGGCGCCTGGCACAGCGGGAGTTGCGCGACAGCGAAGCGCGGTTTCGGGCGCTGGCGCAGGCAATCCCCAATCACATCTGGACAGCGCGCCCGGACGGCTCGATCGAATGGTTCAACGATCGGACCTATGAATTTTCAGGCAGGCCGCAAGGTTCGCTCGGCGGAGACAACTGGCTGGAAATCGTCCATCCCGATGATCGGCTCGCGACGCTGGAAACCTGGGCGGACGCCCGGTTGAACGGCAGCTCCTATCAGATGGAATACCGCCTGCTCGACAGGCATGGGGTCCATCGCTGGCATATCGCGCGCGGGGTCCCGGTCAGGGACGAGGCTGGCCGTATCGTTCGCTGGATCGGCACCAACACGGATGTAGAGGAACTGCGCGAAACGCGCGCCAAGCTTGAGGAATTGAACCAGACTCTCGAGCAGCGCGTGGCGGAGCGCACCGCCGACCGCGACCGGATGTGGCGCCTGTCGACGGACATCATGCTGGTCGCCGACTTCAACGCCACGATAGTCGCCGTCAATCCCGCATGGAGTACGGTGTTCGGATGGGACCAGGGTGAGCTCCTCGGGCGCTCCTTCATGCACCTCATCCACCCGGACGACCTGGACAGCACGCTTGCCGAAGTTAGCAAGCTCAGCGAAGGGGTGACGACGTTCTCGTTCGAGAATCGCTACCAGGCAAAGGACGGAAGCTATCGCACGATCTCGTGGACGGCGGTGCCCGACGATGCCTACATCCATGCCGTCGGCCGCGACGTGACCGAGGAGCGCGAGGCGGCTGAAGCCTTGCGACAGACCGAGATCGCCCTTCAGCAGGCGCAGAAGATGGAGGCAATCGGCAATCTCACCGGCGGTGTCGCCCACGACTTCAACAATCTCCTGCAGGTGGTCGCCGGCAATCTGCAGCTGCTTGCCAAGGATGTCTCCGGCAACGAGCGCGCCGAGCGTCGGATCACCAATGCGCTCGCCGGCGTGGCGCGGGGTTCCAAGCTTGCATCGCAGCTTCTGGCATTCGGTCGACGGCAGGCGCTCGATCCGCGGGTCGTCAATGTCGGCCGTCTCATCCGCGGCATGGACGAAATGTTGCGCCGGACGATCGGCGACGGCGTGGAAGTCGAAACGGTCGTCTCGGCCGGCCTCTGGAACACGCTTGTCGACCCGATGCAGATCGAGAACGCCATCCTCAACCTGGCGATCAATGCCCGCGACGCCATGGATGGCTTCGGCAAGCTCACCATCGAAGCCGGCAATGCCGTACTCGACAGCGCCTATGCGAAAAACAACGAAGATGTGGTGGCGGGCCAGTATGTGGTGCTCTCGGTCACGGATACCGGATCGGGCATGCCGGCCGACCTGATCGAGAAGGTCTTCGAGCCGTTCTTCACCACCAAGCCGGAGGGCAAGGGCACCGGCCTCGGCCTGTCGATGGTCTACGGGTTCGTCAAGCAGACCGGCGGGCACGTGAAGATCTACAGCGAGGTTGCGCAGGGAACGACGGTCAGGATGTACCTGCCGCGTTCGACGCAGCAGGAGGATCTGGATGTCACGCCGGGCGACACGCCTGTCGAGGGTGGCCACGAGACCATCCTGGTTGCCGAGGACGACGAGGGCGTGCGGTCCACTGTGGTGGAGATGCTGCAGGAACTCGGCTACCGCGTCCTCAAGGCACCGGAGGCGAGCGCCGCGCTGACGATCGTCGAGAGTGGCATTCCCATCGACATGCTGTTCACCGACGTGGTGATGCCCGGGCCGCTGAAGAGTGCCGACCTGGCGCGCAAAGCCAAGGAGCGGCTGCCGAACATCGCCGTGCTGTTTACCTCGGGCTATACCGAGAACTCCATCGTTCACGGCGGCAGGCTCGACCCGGGCGTCCAGCTTCTGTCGAAGCCCTATACGCGCGAGGCGCTGGCTCGCAAGATCCGGCACGTTCTCAACAACGAGAAGCAGATGCGGATCGCCGAGGCGCAGGCGGCCGCACCGCCGCCGGCCAAGGCCGCGCAGCTTGCCGAGCCGAGGGCTGCCGAAGACCGGCGGCTGAGCGTCCTGCTCGTCGAGGATAACGGCCTCATCCGCATGGCAACGGCGGACATGCTCGCCGACCTCGACTGCGACGTGCTGGAGGCCGGGTCGGCGGAGGAGGCTCTTGGTCATCTGGAGACGCAGGCGGTCGACATCGTCGTCAGCGATCTCGGTTTGCCGGGCATGTCCGGCGAGGACTTCTGCATCCAGGTGCGGCAGCGCTGGCCGAAGATCGGCATTGTCTTTGCGACGGGCGCCGATCGCGGACCGGATCTAGACGATCCGTCGCGAACCGCGCTGCTGCCGAAGCCGCACGGTGTGGAAGAGCTGAAGGCGGCGCTGGATGCGGTGACGCAGGGCTAAGGGATGTGCATCCGGAGTATGCCGGCTGCATTGTCGCCTGCCATGCTCCTTCCGCTCAGAGGCTGTCGAACCAGTCCGCATAGGGCGTGTTCTTCGCCATGTGGCGGTTGAAGTCTGGGGCGCCGTCGTCCCACCAGACGGAGCCGCGTTCGCCGAGCGCGACCTTGGCCGCATCGACCCGCCGCCGGGCCTCAGTCGTCGCCATGCTGTCGCCTTTGGCATCGCGCACGGCCCGCCTTGCCGACATCAGGTCCCGAACCAGCCGAGACCGCGTCTCCTCGTCGAGGGCCGGATTGCTGCGCCGCCAGAGGCGGCCGCGAACGACGAAGTATCGGCCGTCCGGCGTATTCGGATAACTGGTGGGCATCTATCACCGCTCGGATTTCCGGCGGTTCAATGCCGGCGAGCCGGGCGGGGTTCCTTCTGGAGATGCGGCTGACGCTAGGAGATCAGCCCCACCAGCAGGAAGAACAAAGCGGAGATGATGCCGGCCGCCGGCATGGTGACGATCCAGGCGATGACGATGTTGCCGGCCAGCCCCCAGCGGACGGCAGAGACACGCCGGGCGGCGCCGACGCCGACGATGGCGCCGGTGATCGTGTGCGTCGTCGATACCGGAATACCGAGCCATGTCGCGCCGAACAGCGTCAGGGCACCGCCGGTTTCGGCGCAGAAACCCTGCATCGGATTGAGGCGGGTGATCTTCGAGCCCATGGTGTGGACGATCCGCCAGCCGCCCATCAGCGTGCCGAGCGCCATCGCCGCCTGGCAGGAGATGACCACCCAGAACGGCACGTAGAAGGTCGATCCGAGATGCCCCTGGCTGAACAGCAGCACGGCGATGATGCCCATCGTCTTCTGCGCATCGTTGCCGCCATGCCCGAGCGAATAGAGCGACGCGGAGATGAACTGCATGACGCGGAACGTGCGATCGACGGCGAACGGCGTCTGCCGAACGAACAGCCAGGAGACGATGAGCACCAGCACCAGCGCCAGGAAGAAGCCGATCGCCGGCGACAGGAAGATGGCGGCGACGGTCTTGCCGACGCCTGACCAGACAACCGAGCTGAAGCCGGCCTTGGCAAGGCCTGCACCCAGCAACCCGCCGACCAGGGCGTGTGAGGAACTCGAAGGGATCCCGTAGATCCAGGTGACGATGTTCCAGATGATCGCCCCCATCAGCGCCGCAAAGATCAACTGCGGCGAGACGATCGCCGAATCAATGATGCCGGTGCCAAGCGTTTCGGCCACATGCAGGCCGAAAAACAGGAAGGCGATGAAGTTGAAGAAGGCCGCCCAGGCGACGGCGAACTGCGGACGCAGCACGCGCGTCGAGACGATTGTGGCAATCGAATTTGCCGCATCGTGCAGGCCGTTGAGAAAGTCGAAGAACAGCGCGATGCCGATCAGGGCAAGCAGCAGCGGCAGGGCGAGGGTCGCATCCATCAGACGTTCTCGATGACGATGCCGCTGATCTCGTTGGCGACGTCCTCGAAGCGGTCGACCACTTTCTCGAGCTCGCCATAGATCTCGCTGCCGATCATGTAGGCCATCGCATCGCTCTGGCCGCCCTTTCCACCATGCCGGCGGAACAGGTCCTTGAGGCCCTGGTCGTGAAGGTCGTCGGAGCGGCCCTCGACCACGGTCACCTGTTCGGCAATCGAGGCGAGGCGCTGCGCGTTGGTTCCGACCTTGTCGAGCAGCGGGATGGCTTCGGCGACAAGCTTGGCCGCCGCGACGATTTCCGATCCCATCTGCTGCATCAGCGGGTCGAAGTTCTGCTGCTCGAACAGGCGGATGGTCTTCACCGTCTTGTGCATCATGTCAATCGCGTCATCCATCGACTGGATGAGGTCCTTGATATCGCCGCGATCGAAGGGCGTGATGAAACTGCGGCGCACCGCGAGCAGCACGTCGCGGGTAATGTCGTCGGCCTTGTGCTCCAGTTCGACGATGCGCTCGCAGTTCCGCTCGACATCCGTGCCGTTCAGAATCTGCTCGAGAGCCTGTGCCGCGGCAACCACGGTGCGTGAGTGCTCGCAGAACATTTCGAAGAACTTGTCTTCCCGCGGCATCAACTTGCGAAAAACATTCATCATGCGGGGCTGGCCTTCAACTTGCGCCTGACTGTCATAAATGTGTCATAAATGCTCGCGGGCAATCGAGACAATATCAAAAAAGACAAACCCACACGGCATATCCAGCATGGCAAGCAAGACACCCAAGCCTCCGGCGGACGAGACACAGCGATTGCTGACGCAATTGGCGCACGTTCCGCACAAGTTGTTCACCGCTCCGTTCCGCCAGCAATACGCAGCCCTGTGCTTTCGCGC
Organism: Rhizobium sp. SAFR-030; assembly: GCF_059415005.1. Classification (NCBI taxonomy): domain Bacteria; kingdom Pseudomonadati; phylum Pseudomonadota; class Alphaproteobacteria; order Hyphomicrobiales; family Rhizobiaceae; genus Rhizobium; species Rhizobium sp. SAFR-030. Next base: position 755,335 of record NZ_JBPFDO010000002.1, read on the forward strand.
GGCCGACGCGGAGGGCGGTTTCGAGGTGCTGACGATCACCTCGCGGCGCAGCGGGCGCTGGGTGATCCCCAAGGGGTCGCCGATGAAGGACAGGAAGCCTCACGAGGTGGCGGCGATCGAAGCGTGGGAGGAGGCCGGTATTCGAGGTACGGTGCGCAAGCGTCCCGTCGGTCGCTACACCTACCTGAAGCCGCTCGATCAGTTGGACGTCGTTCCCTACATCGTCGACGTCTTCCAGATCCACGTGACGGGAACGGAGGGGACATACAAGGAGAAGGGGGAGCGACTGCTGGAGTGGGTGCCGATCGCCGAGGCGGCCAGGCGCGTGCGAGAGCCGGAACTCAAGTCTCTCCTTCTCGGCTTCAAGCCGCGGAAGAGTTTGAAATCCTGAAGCATCCGAATCGTTTCGGCGCTGCTCGGAGAGACTCTTCAGCCAGGTTTACGCCAGCGATCGGAACCTGACTGCGAGTCGCGTATTGTATTCGATGGCGACGGGATCAGATGGTGCCTCTCTTTAGAAACCTGAGGTTTACGGGCTTTTTCTTCGCCAGTCTGGCGATGGATCTACCCGTGACGTCGAAGACTTGCGCCACGTGTGTGACGTGATAAACGGTCGAAGCTTGTGCAGCCGCACCGACGCCACTACGACGTCGATATTTTGAATGGGGCACTCTGTGGAAACCGGTATCAACAAGTCGCCGACCGGCATTGACGGATTTGACGAACTGACGCTCGGCGGCCTGCCGACCGGGCGCCCCAGCCTCATCTGTGGCTCTGCGGGCTGCGGCAAGACGCTGTTTGCCACGACGTTCCTCATCAACGGCATCCGCGACTACGACGAGCCGGGCGTCTTCGTGACGTTCGAGGAGCGTCCGGTCGATATCGCCAGCAACGTCGCCTCGCTGGGCTTTTCGGTTGACGATCTGATCGCCGACAACAAGCTGTTGATCGACCACATCGCCGTCGACCCGGCGGAGGTCGCCGAGATCGGCGATTACGATCTGGAAGGTCTGTTCCTGCGCCTGGAACTGGCGATCGCCCAGGTCGGCGCCAAGCGCGTCGTCCTGGATACGATCGAAAGCCTGTTCTCCGCCTTTCAGAACCCCGCTGTTCTGCGCGCCGAAATTCGCCGTCTGTTCGACTGGCTGAAGGAACGCGAGCTGACCACGGTGATCACCGGCGAACGCGGTGACGGCACACTGACCCGCCAGGGTCTCGAGGAATACGTATCCGATTGCGTCGTGTTGCTCGATCACCGGGTACACAACCAGATTTCCACGCGCCGGTTGCGGATCGTCAAGTATCGCGGCACGGCGCACGGTACGAACGAATACCCGTTCCTGATCGACAAGGACGGCTTCAGCGTCCTGCCGGTGAGCGCGCTCGGCTTGAACCACAAGGTCTTCGACGAGCGGATTGCGAGCGGGATCGACGATCTCGACGCAATGCTCGAGGGGCGTGGCTTCCATCGCGGCAGCAGCATCCTGATCAGCGGTGTGGCGGGATCCGGCAAGAGCACGATTGGCGCCTGTTTCGTCGATGCCGCCTGCCGCGCCGGCGAACGCGCCGTCTACTTCTCGTTTGAGGAATCAGCGGCGCAATCGGTGCGCAACATGCGCTCCATCAACATCGATCTGCAGCAGCACCTCGATTCGGGCGCGCTGCACTATGTGGCCGCCCGTCCGACCTTCTACAGTCTGGAAATGCACCTGGCGGTGATGTTGCGCGAGATCATGCGCGTCAAGCCGTCGATCGTCGTGCTGGATCCGATCTCCGCCTTCATGGGCTCCGGCGAGCTCGGGGAAGTGCAGGCAATGCTGCTGCGCATGGTCGACGCCCTGAAATCGCAGGGCATCACCGCCGTCTTTACGCATCTGATGCACTCGGCCGACGGTGCAACCGAGACCGAAGTTGGCCTCTCGTCGCTGATGGACGCCTGGATCCTGCTGCTGAACCGCGAGGCGAGTGGCGAATTCAACCGCGAGCTCTATCTGTTGAAGGCGCGCGGCACCGCCCATTCCAATCAGGTGCGCGAATTCGTGATGACGGAAAACGGAATTCAGCTGCTGCTGCCCTATGTAGGCGAGGGACGCGCGCTGACTGGCTCGGCACGTCGGGCCCAGGAAGCGCGGGATCGTCGCGAGCAGGCCAGGCGCGACGGCGAAATCGTGCAGATCCGCGAGCAACTGGACAACCGTCGCCGGCAGACGCAGGCGCAGATTGCCGCGCTCCAGGCGCAGCTGGAAGCAGATGAAGCGGAGATGCGGCGCAAGCTTGCCTTCGAAGAGCAGGACGCTGAACAGTTCAGTTCAGATCGCCAGGAAATGATGAAAAGCCGTGGTCTGAGCGGTTGAGGATGAATGATGAGCGATGAAGCCACTGAGGGCTCCCCACGGAAACTCGTACTCTACGTAGCTGGCCAGACACCGAAGTCGACCGCTGCAATCGAGAACCTGCAGCGCATTTGCGAGGAACATCTTCCGGGCAAATACGTGGTGGAAGTTATCGATCTGCGGCAGCAGCCGCAACTGGCCCGCGAACACAACATCGTCGCCATCCCGACGCTGGTTCGCGAACTGCCCACGCCGATCCGCAAGATCATCGGCGACCTTTCCGACATCGAGAAGGTCCTGGTGCATCTGAAGGTCGGTGGCTGACGCATGACCATCAGCGGCCGCGATCAGAACAATCGGGAATGGGTCGAATCGGAGCTTCGTCGCCGGCTGGAAGAGGCCGAGGAGACGCTGCGCGCCATCCGCGAAGGTGAGGTCGACGCACTCGTCATGCGCAATCCGCAGAACGAGGACGAGGTGTTCACACTCGAAGGGCGGACGGAATCCTACCGCGACTTCATGGAGGCGATGGATACTGGTGCGGCCGCCTTCGATGGCTCCGGCAGGCTGATCTATGCCAACAAGGCGCTGGCCGAACTGCTTGGACAGCAGGAAGAAGGCTTTGCCGGCATCGAGCTTGTCGATCTACTGTCGCCCGCCGACCGGGATGCCGTGCAGGCGCTGGTCGAGCAGGCGCGTTCGGCGCGCGGAACCTGTGAGATCAGCACGTCGATCGGCGACGAGGAACGTCACATCCTGGTGTCGGCGGCGCCGCTGGCGCTCGGCGTCAACCACGGCGTTGCAGCGACCTTCACCGACATCACCCACCGCATCCGCGCCATTGCGGCGCAGGAATCCGAGCGGGCGGCGCATGCCATCATCGCCTCCGCCAACGAGGCGGTCATCGTCTGCAATCTCGACGGCATCGTCACCCACGCCAACGCGGCGGTCGGCGGGATCGCCTCGCGCGATCCGATCGGACTGCCCTTCGATGATGCGTTCAACATCACGATCGCCGGCACCACCGGCCTGATGCAGGGCAACGACTTCCTGTCGCTGGCAATGGCCGGCACCCCGGTACAGGGTCTGGAAGCCCATGCACCGAACGCACCGCGTATCCGCGACCTGCTGATCAGCGCCGCACCCCTGAAGCTTGGCGCAAACATCGTCGGCTGTGTGGTGGCGATGGTTGACCTGTCGCAGCGCAAGGCTGCCGAGAAGCAGCAACTGCTGCTGATGGGCGAACTCGATCACCGGGTGAAGAACACGCTGGCGCTGGTGCTGTCGATCGCCAAGCGCACCGCCTCGACGGAAGATACCGTGCAGGGCTTCCAGGCGGCGTTCGCCAGCCGCATCCAGGCGCTTGCCGCCACGCACAATCTTCTTGCCGAACGGTCTTGGAAGCCGGTGCCGCTTGCCAGCATCATCCGTGCCGAACTCGCTCCGCATATCCTCGGCTCGTTCGAGCGCCTGGTGATGCATGGCCCGGACTATGCGGTATCGCCGCGCGCGGCAATCGCGCTCGGCCTGGTGATCCACGAACTGGCGACCAATGCCGCCAAGTACGGTGCGCTCTCCAATGCTGGCGGCAACGTCCGCATCGACATCGCTTCCTCGCAGGATGATGCAACGATCCACCTGCGGTGGAAGGAAAGCGGCGGACCGCGGGTCGCCACGCCGCAGCGGATGGGCTTCGGTCACACGGTTATCACCCGCAGCATGAAGTTCTCCGCCGGTGGCGACGCCAGCATCTCATACCCGGAAGATGGCGTCGTCTGCGATATCCGCCTGCCACTGGAAGACGTGGTGCTTTCGACCGACTGAAGCGCTGCCCGGCGCTTCCATCATTTCTCTCCGAGAGCATCCAGCCGGGCGCGCAGTATCGCGTTCTCCGACTCCAGTTGCGAAAGACGGTCGCGCAAGGGACGGATCGCCTGCGCGAGTTCGTCTTCCGTGAAACGCGGCGTGATATGTTGCTGACAATTCCAGTCGAACGTCTTCAGCCGGAGCCGGAAGATCCGCTCCAGCCGTGCCCCGTAGCCGGGATCGGTGGCGGCTTGCGTGAGGGCCGGATCGGCATCGAGCGACACCTTCTCGACATGCGCGTAGATCTTCAGGCGCGCCTGCCGCGGATAGTCGATGAGGAAGAGGCAGGCCCGGTCGTTGGCGGCCAGATTGCCGGTGCTGATATATTGACGGTTGCCCCGATAGTCGGCGAAGGCCAGCGTCTGGTCGTCGATGACCTTGAGGAAACCGCGCGGCCCGCCGCGGTGCTGGACGTACGGCCAGCCGGTTTCCGAGACCGAAGCCATGTAGAAGGTGTCGCGATCGGAGATGAACGCTGCTTCGTTGCGGCCGAACCGATCGTGCTCGCGGTGGCCCTTGAAGTCCGTCCAGATGTGGTCGGCTCCCATCTCTGCCTGTGCAGCGCGAACGCTCGGGGTCACCGCGACATCGAGAAATCCGTAGGACATGTGAGCCTCCATCGCGCCACTCCCGCAGCGGCCGGGCGCTGCCGCCAGACAAGTGTTACGTCAGATCGCCGGCGTTGACGACCCGGACGTCGATCTCGGTTGCGACCACGGATCTTGAGCGTCTGCCATGGCTGCCGGGGACTGATGAATGCGTAGCGTGTTCATTAAGCCTGATTCGCCGGAATTGAGACCATGATATGCGGTCGATCCGGCCTTGGTTCTGCCCCTTGCATGGGAAAGTCGTCAGGCACAGACGCAATCGACCGTTTCCCGCACAACTGGCAGCTTCTTGTCCCCTCCGTAATCGCCTGTTAACGGAGCATTAACCATGCTTGAAGTTAATGATATTCTAATTCACCATTTCCACTGAAAGCTCTTCAGGCTGTTCGAGATATCGATGAGAAAGGCGTCCAGATCCGTGTCAATCATATCGACGGACAGGTTTAGGAAGGCATGCGCGTTGTTCGTGTTGGCACTCTCCTGCGGCTGCAGCACCACCGGTGGCGTGCAGCAGCCGGCTGCGCCGGAGCTTGTCACCTCGGAGAAGGCACTGGTCGTTCCGCCACCGGGTGGACCGGCGGTGCGAGGCGTGATCCAGAAGCCGTACTCGAATGGCGTCGAACAGACCGTGCTGCTGGCGACGACGGCGCGGGTAGCGGGCCAGAACTTTTTCAGGGTGCAGTTCCTCGGCGAACCGGGGTCCATGGCGACGACGTCCAGCGCTTCATACTCGCCGATCTCCGACAGCTCCATTTCCCGCGAAGTGGCGCGCGCCATCCCGGGCGTTCGCCTGGGACGAACCAACCGGCTGCTGCAGAACGGCTATGGTCCGTTCAGCTATGCGACCGGGCGCTCCACCGCCGGCGATACCTGCGTCTTCGCCTGGCAGCAGATCCGCTCGCGCAGCACGCCGCTCGCCATCGGCCGCAATTTCGGGATGATCCAGGTGCGCATGCGCCTGTGTGATACGGACGCGTCCGAGAGGCAGCTGCTCAACGTCATGTATGGCTACACCCTGACGGGCACGCTCGTCGGGGCGATCTGGAACCCGCACGGCGTACCGCGCGGCGCCGACGAGGACACCATTTCGGGCCGCGAGAATATCTATCCCGGCCCAAGAGGCTGGCTCGACAGCGGACGCATCGGCGAGCCGCGGGACGTCACGACCAACTCCGTCGTCGTTCGCGCGCCGGCGCGCGCAGTCGCGCGGCCAGCGGTGACGGCGCCTCAGCCGGTCGACTATCGGCCGCAGGCCGTCCCGGCCGTCATGGTGCCGATGCCGGACACCTCGACCTTGCCGAGCGGCACCGGGGCGCAGCAGGTGCCGCGCGCAGCGGCCTCCGGCTCATCCACCACAATTGCGATCCCGCTGCCCGGCTGTACGGGCGGGGGCAACGCTTCTTCCTGTTGACGACGGACGTCACTGCTCGAACGGCGAAATGATTCTGCCAAAGGAATGAGAATGGGTAAAGTGCCGACCCTCGCCGTATGGACCCTGGTCATCGTTGCGTCCGTCTTTCTGTTAACGCTGCCGGTCAATCTGCAAACCCAGTTGATCGTCAGTATTGGCGTGGTGACGCTCATGTGGGTCATCAAGATCCTCAAGGGAGACGGGATCTGGCGGCTGATCGCGCTGGCGTTCGGCACGGCCATCGTCCTGCGCTACGTCTACTGGCGGACTACGGAAACACTGCCGCCGATTTCGCAGATCGAAAGCTTCATTCCGGGCTTCCTGCTGTACCTGGCGGAGCTCTACAGCGTCCTGATGCTTGCGCTCAGCCTCTTCATCGTCGCCACGCCGCTGCCCTCGCGGCCGTCCCGCGCCGCCAGCCAGAAGCGCTTCCCGCTGGTCGATGTGTTCGTTCCGACTTACAACGAGGACGTGACGCTGCTTGCCAATACGCTGGCGGCGGCAAAGGCCATGGATTATCCGGCCGACAAGCTGCAGGTCTGGCTGCTCGACGACGGCGGCACGCTGCAGAAGCGCAACTCGCCGTCGCTGATAGAGGCGGAGGCGGCCGAGGAGCGCCATCGGGTCCTCCAGCAGTTGTGCAGCGAGATGAACGTCACCTACCTGACGCGCGAGCGCAACGAGCACGCCAAGGCCGGCAACCTGAATAACGGTCTCGGTCAGTCGAAGGGCGAATTGGTCGCCGTCTTCGACGCCGACCATGCGCCGGCCCGCGACTTCCTGCTGGAAACGGTTGGCTACTTCGAAGAGGATCCTCAGCTTTTCCTGGTGCAGACGCCGCACTTCTTCATCAATCCCGATCCGCTGGAACGCAACCTTGAAACCTTCGACATGATGCCGAGCGAGAACGAGATGTTCTACGGCATCATCCAGCGGGGCCTGGACAAGTGGAACGCGGCGTTCTTCTGCGGCTCGGCCGCTGTTCTCAGCCGCCGCGCCCTGGAATCTACCGGCGGCTTCAGCGGCATCAGCATCACCGAGGATTGCGAGACGGCACTGGCGCTGCACAGCACCGGCTGGAACAGCGTTTATGTCGACAAGCCATTGATCGCCGGCCTGCAGCCGACCACGTTTGCCAGCTTCATCGGCCAGCGCAGTCGCTGGGCGCAGGGAATGATGCAGATCCTGCGCTTCCGCATGCCGCTCTTCAAGAGCGGCCTCAGCCTGCCGCAGCGCCTTTGCTACATGTCCTCGACGCTGTTCTGGCTGTTCCCTTTCCCGCGGGCAATCTTCCTCATCGCGCCGTTCTTCTACCTGTTCTTCGACCTTGAGATCTTCACGGCATCCGGCGGCGAATTCCTCGGCTATACGCTGGCATACATCGCCGTGAACATGACCATGCAGAACTACCTCTACGGCTCGTTCCGTTGGCCGTGGATCTCGGAACTCTACGAATACGTCCAGACCGTCCATCTGCTACCGGCCGTGGTCTCGGTCATCCTCAACCCGCGGCGGCCGACGTTCAAGGTAACCGCGAAGGACGAATCCGTCTCTTCGAGCCGCCTGTCGGAAATTGCCCGGCCGTTCTTCGTCATCTTCGCGATCCTGGTGGTGGCCCAGATCGTCGCCATCTACCGGATCTACACGGAGCCCTACAAAGCCGACGTGACGATCGTCGTCGGCTGCTGGAACCTGCTCAACCTGGTCATGGCCGGCTGCGCGCTGGGCGTCGTCTCCGAACGCAAGGAGCATTCCTCGTCGCGCCGGGTGAGGGTGCGTCGTCGCTGCGAATTCGGCCTCAACGGCAACTGGTATCCCGCTTCCATTGAGGACGTCTCGGTCGGCGGTGCCCGGATCGACGTGTTCAACCGCGACATGGAACTGATCGAGGTCGGCGGCGAGGGTGTGCTGCGCTTCAAGACCCATCACGGAGAACAGACGGCGCTGCTGCCGATCTTCATCCGCAGCCGCAAATCTGCCGGCGACGTCACCACCGTCGGCTGCCAGTATCGTCCGGACGGGCCGTCCGACCATCGCTGGATCGCCGACCTGATTTTCGCCAATTCGAGCCAGTGGGAGGATTTCCAGCGGTCGCGGCGGCGCAATCCGGGGCTGCTGCGCGGCACGGCATGGTTCCTGTGGCTGTCCCTCTATCAGACGGCGCGCGGTCTTGTGTATTTCACGCGGGCAGTCGGCTTGTGGCGGTGGCGCAAACACAGCAAGGCGGGGGGCAACTGACATGAGGCTTGTTACAACCTCCCTTGCGCTGCTGACGCTCGTGCTGCTGTCGCAGACCGCGACGCTCGCCCAGGTGCCAACCTTCGACATGTCCGGTGAACGGCCGCCGCAGGCGCCGGCCGCCCCGCCGCTCGTCATCCCGCAGTTGAACACCCCGCAGCGCCCGTCGCCGCCGACCCTGGTGCCGCCGCCACGGCCGACGTCGATAACGCCGACCGTGTCCCGGCCGCAGGCAGGCGCTCCGACGCCGGATCAACCGGCAGTGCCGCAGCGGGCGCAGATCCAGGTCCAGCCACAGCCGGTCCCGCAGGAGGCAAGGCCCGCCACAACGCCGCCGACACGCCAGACGGTGGACGTATCGCCGGCCGATCGTCGCTATCTCATCCCATCGGACACGCTGACGCTGACCGGCGAACTGGATCGCAGCCGCTTCTCCGTCTACCTGACGCCGGAACAGGCGGCCGCCGCCGCGACCTTCCATGTAGGCTTCCAGAATTCGATCGTCGCAGCACCTGAGGCTTCGCGCCTGCAAGTGCTGGTCAACGACCGGCCGGTCGGCGAGATGCCTGTGGATTCGTCCGAGAACGTCCGCTCCACGCAGTTCAGGGTCCCGCAGGGCCTGCTGCAGAGCGGCAGCAATCTCATCGAGTTCCGCGTCAATCAGCGGCACCGCACGGATTGCGACGTTCGCTCCACCTACGATCTGTGGACGACGGTGAAGCCCGACCAGACGTTCCTGTCGTTCGATGGCGCCGTCGCCCAGACCTCCTCCGTATCCGAAGCGGTGAAGGCGCTCGGTGTCGATGCTTCCGGACGTACCAGGCTGCGGATCGTCGCGCCGGCACTCGGCCAGTCTGTGTCTACCAATCCACTCATCCGGCTGAGCCAGGGGCTGTCGCTGTTGTCCGGCCTGCCGCGTCTGTCGTTCGACTATCGCACCGGCACGCCGGAGCCCAGCCAGCCTGGAGAGATGACGCTGTATGTCGGCACATTCGCCGAACTGCAGCCCCTGCTACCGGCCATGCCGGCCGCAGCGCAATCCGCAGCGGTGACCGCGATCGCCTCGCCACCCGGATCGTCGGAAAGCGTGATGGTCATCAGCGGGCCTTCCTGGGCGAACATCGAGGGAGCGATCGACACAGTCATCGCCAGCGCCGACCGGCCGAGCGGTGTCCGGCGCGACGTGATCACCACGCAGCGGTGGTCGGCCCCGGATGCGCCGCTGCTGTTCGGCGGCCAGAAGCTACCCCTGTCGCAGTTCGGCCTGCAGACCACCGAGTTTTCCGGCCGTCGCATGCGCCTGAACTTTGGCGTTGCCGTTCCTGCCGATTTCTATGCCAATGCCTATGGCGAGGCGGAACTGCTGGTTGACGCCGCGTTCACCGAAAGCGTCCAGCCCGGCAGCCACATCGACGTCTACGTCAACGAGAACATCGCCTCGAGCACGCCGCTCTATGCCCGCAGCGGCGGTGTCCTGCGCCACCAGGCCGTCAAGATCCCGTTGCGCCACATGCGCGCCGGCGTCAATTCGATCGGGCTAGAAGTGGTCATCAATGCACCGGAAGACCAGGCATGTGTGCCGGGATCCTCGGCATCCACGACGCCGCGTTTTGCGCTTTTCGACACCTCCGAATTCTCGATGCCGAACTTTGCCCGCATCGGTCGGTCGCCTAACCTCGAGGCACTGGCCGGCACAGGCTACCCATATAACACCGCGACGAGCCAGCCGGTCCTGGTAGCACTCGATCGTCTGGATCCCGACATGCTGAGCATCGCCTCGACCTTCTTCGGGCGCGTCTCGGTCATGGCCGGGCGCGTCATCAAGATCGATGCGGCAGCACCGTCCAGCAGCTTCGGCAACCGCGACGCGGTGTTCATCGGGCCGATCTCGCAGATCCCGCAGAAGGCCCTGCAACAGGTGAACCTGCCGCTCAACAACGCTGCCGCATGGCGTCCCGGACAGGCGCAGTCGGCACAGGCGGCCACCTCTTCCGCCAGCATCGACGACTGGAGCGCCAAGCTCGGCGGCGGAGCGTTGAGTGGCCGGATCAGCGGCGCGCGCGACTGGTTCGAGCGGAACTTCGACATGTCCTTCGACAGGCTGAGCGTCCTGCCGAGCGCCGAGCTGCCGTTCCAGCCGACCGCCAACCAGACGCTGATCCTGGCCCAGTCGCGCGGCGATGCCGGCAACGGAACCTGGACCGTGGTGACGGCGCCGGATACCGGAACCCTACGTTCCGGCGTCGAGGCGGTGACCATGCCGGAGAACTGGCAGAAGGTCACGGGGCGGCTGGTCGCCTATAACGAGAAGGCGCAGACGATGGCGGCACTTCCCGTCAGCCGCGTCTCCTATATCGAGACGGCGCCGGCGTCCCTCGACAACTATCGAATGGTGATGGCAAACTGGCTGTCGACGAACATCCTGATCTACTCGGTCGCGCTCATTGTGCTGCTGATGTTGCTCGGCGTGTTCACGTCGTCGCTTCTGTCGAAGTTCGGGAGGCGCAAGTGAGGAAGCATTTCGCAGCCGTGGCGGCTTTCCTTCTGGCTCTGGCCTGCTCGACGGGCCCTGGCCATGCGCAGGCAGGTGCGCTGCCGACCGAGATGTGGGCCGCCTACAAGGCGAAGTTCCTGGATGGCTCGGGACGCATCGTCGACAATGGCAACGGCAATGTCAGCCACACCGAAGGGCAGGGCTACGGCCTGCTGCTCGCCTATCTGGCCAACGATCCGGAAGGCTTCGAGCAGATCTGGTCGTTTACCCGGACTGAACTGCTGGTCCGCGACGACGGGCTTGCGGCCTGGCGATGGGAACCTGACGCCAGCCCGCACGTGACGGATGTCAACAATGCCTCGGATGGCGACATCCTCATTGCTTATGCGCTGGCGCTGGCGGGGTCGCACTGGAACAAACCGGTCTACGTGACAGAGGCGTCGAGCATCGCCAAATCAGTGCTGCGCAACCTCGTCGTGACCTGGAGAGGCCGGACGATCCTGCTGCCGGCGGCCGAAGGCTTCGACCAGAAGCACCGCGACGACGGGCCGGTGATCAACCCGTCCTACTGGGTCTTCGAGGCCTTCCCGGTGCTCGCTCTTCTGGCGCCCTCGGAGAAATGGTCGGAACTGTCGGACGAGGGTCTGCGCCTCATGCATGACGTGCAGCTGGGTCCTTCACGCCTTCCGTCCGAATGGGTGAGCCTTGCTACTGCGCCGAAGCTGGCTGCCGGCTTTCCGGCCGAATATGGCTACAACGCGCTGCGCGTTCCGCTCTACCTGATGCGCGGCGGCGTGACCGAGAAGGCCCTGCTCGACCGCTTCCGTCGCGGCTGGTCTGCCGACGATATGGGTGGCGTGGGGATCGTCGATATCCCAGGCGGCCGGGTCAAAGAGCGTCTCGATGATCCGGGTTATCAGATCATTAACCATATCGCCGCTTGTATAACCGACGGAACGAAGCTCGGAACCGCCGTCCAGCAGTTCAACCCCGTGCTCTATTACCCATCGACGCTTCAGCTGCTTGGACTGGCGTTTGTCAGGGAGAACTATCCACAGTGTCTGTGAAGCCACCTCTCATCCTCCTGTCCATGCTGCTGGCATCCGGCACGGCTCTTGCTGCCGGCCCGAACGAGCGGCTGGCACCCTCTCCGATGAAATATATCCGCGTGGCGGCCGCTGAACCGGACTCCAATACGCAGCGCCTGGTCGAGCAGATCCGTGAATTGCAGAAGCCGGCATCGTCCGTCCCGCCGGATGTCCTCGATGCCGAGGAGCTGGTTCAGGCTTCGCCGGCAGCACCCTCTACGGGCGATGACGCAGGCGCCACGGCGCCTGCCAGTGCCTCGCCGCAGGTCGATGAAAGTGCGCTGCGTTATTTCGCGACGCGTGGCGACACCGCGCGGCTGCAGGCAGAGATTGCCCGGCTGCGGGCGCTCTATCCGAACTGGCAGCCGCCGGCCGATCCCCTGGCCGTGCCGCCGCTTCGCGATGCGCAGCTTGAAAACATGTGGCGGCTTTATGCCGAGGGGCGGTATGCCGAGGTGCGGCGCGCGGTTGCCGAACGGCAGAGCGCCGAGCAGGCATGGCAGCCGCCGGCGGATCTGCTCGAGCGGCTGGATGTCGCCGAGGCGCGCGTCCGCCTGGTCAATGCGTCGAACCTCAAGCAGTACGACACGGTGGTCAACGTCGGCGCCGGAACGCCAAGTCTCCTCAGCTGCGCCGAGGTCGACGTGCTCTGGCGTGTGGCGGAGGCCTTCATCCGCACCAACCGCACCGCGCGTGGCCAGGACGCCTACAGCTTCATTCTGAAGACCTGCGAGAACCCGCAGGAGCGGCAGGCGACGATCCAGAGGGCGGCGTCGCTGCTCTCCTACGCCGAGGTCCAACCGCTTCTGGCGCTCGAGCAGACCGGCGCGGACGGTGTGAAGGAGTTCGATCCGATACGTGACGATCTGGCCCGCGCGTTCGTGGCCGAAGCCAACCGGCGGCCTGAAATCGTCCTTGACCCGATCTACATCGAACGTCTGCAGCGGCTGGCCCAGGCCGATACGACCGGCAGCGACAGCATGCTGCTCGGCTGGTATCAGCTGCGCCACGACAACATGGCGGAGGCCGAGAAGTGGTTCCGCGCCTCGCGAGAGAAAACAGATACCGCGTCTGCCTCCCAGGGCCTGGCCCTGACGCTGATCGCCCGCAACGCGTCGTCCGAAGCGGAAGAGGTGATGTTCCGCTGGAAGGACGAATCCGAAGATTCCAGTTCGACCTATCTGGCGGCAACCGCCAACCTGCTCGCCGGTGACCCGCCGCCAACGATCCAGGCACCTGTTCTGCAGCGCGTCGCCGCTGAAGTGACGAAGAAGCGCTACGTGCCGACCGCGCAGCAGTTCGGCTGGTATGCCCGCGCCTACGACCAGCCCGAGGCCGCCATCCGTTGGTTCCAGACGGCGCTGTCCTGGAAGGCCGATGACGAACCCTCCGCCTATGGGCTTGCGCTGACGCAGCAGCAGCTCAACAACCGCGCCGCGGTGGATGACCTGCGCCGCAGCTGGTCCGGCAGGTCCGAGCGCATCGCCAATCTCGGCCTTGCGGTCGGCAATCAGCCTCCGGTCAATCCGGGTCAGCTTGCCTATGTGCCGCAGCAGACCGCACAGGTCGCGCCGCCGCCTCGACCGGTCGCCCAGCCTGTGGCGCGGCCGGTTGCCGAAACGGTTCGCCAGCCGGCCGCTCAGACGGCGGCTCCCCGCCGCTCCGTCGCAGCACCTCGCCAGGCTGCGCCCGCCACGACGACGCGCAACCGGACGGCCGGATGCGCGCTCGGCCAGTCGCCGTCCAGCTCTCCGGAGCAGTCGGTTGCACATGGCTGGTGCCTGATGGATCTCAACCGTCCGCTGGAGGCATCGCAGGCTTTCGAACTGGGATCGCGCAGCTCCGTGCAGCGCGTGCGGGAAGATGCGGCCTACGGCCTCAGCCTTGCCTATCTGCGCCTCGGCCTTACCAACCAGGCGGCCATTGCCGCGACGCAGTCGCCGCAGAACCCGGAGCGCTCCGCCGAACTTCAGACAGTGATCCTGGCAGACCGTGCCGTCAGCGCCTTCAATGCCAAGCGTTACCGCGAGACACTCGTCTATCTCGACCAGCGCGCCAAGCTGCTCGACGAGCCGGCGGATCTCGCGGTGCTTCGCGGCTACAGCTACATGAGCCTCAGCATGTATAACGACGCCTGGAAGGTGTTCGAGTTCGCCGCTGAGACCGGTAACAAGGATGCAAGCCGGGGACTGGCCGAGATCCGCGACATGCTGAACGGCTATCGCTGACCCTTGCTGCGGACGGTTGCTGATCATAGCTATGCTGTGAGCCCCGCCGAACGGCAATCCTTTCGCTGCTGAAGGAACGGCACGGCTCGGACCTGATGTGCATGCATGACGGGACCCAAGGCCTCTGAAGCCTGTAGTAAGGCTCGCCTCCGCTTCGATCGCCAAATTGGCATTGTGCTACGTGCATGGCGCATGGCAGGCATGCGCTTTAACTGCCTACTCAATGGGCACGCGGCGTGGCATCTTACGGTCAATGGATTTCGCACCTCCTCCCGCGAAGTTCATGGCGCGAATGGCTCACTCCTCCTCCCAGGGTCATTCGCAGGATCGGCGGCACTCCTCCTCCCAGCCGCTGGTCGCAGTTCAAGAAGCCTGCCGCACCTCCTCCCGCGGCAGGCTTTTTTGTTTCTGGTCGGGCCTTCAGTCCTGCGGCACCAGTCCGTCGAACACTTCGAGAAGTACATCGACTATCGCCTGACCGAGGGCGTTTGCGGTATCGGCGACCTTCTCGTCGCTTTCATCGCGTGCCGCCAAGGCAAGGTTGCCGCCCTGATCGGCGACGATGGCACTGGCCCGCTGGATCGCCCACTGGGCGAAATCGCTGCGATTTTCGATCGTTACGCTGTCCATTATATGTTCCGTTTACCTTACCTTTAGAGATTCGAGCGCAGAGATAACACGCGCGTTTTGTATTGCGTACGCGCGAGCTTCCCAAACACATTCGGCCGACCATCGTGGCGCGTTCCCGCCGTTCAGGATCCGCCCGCCGGATCAGCGCCCTCAAAAATCTGCCCGATGAATTCCTGACAGATCTGGACGTTTGCCCTGCGAATGTACAAGTCCCTATGCAGGCCGCCGGCTAGTGCTTGCGGATACCGCGGCCGTCGCCAGGCGATCGCACGGCTCAACTACAGACCATAATCGGAGACGCTCAATGACCGGCACGCGACTTTTCACACCGTTCGAGCTGGGAAACCTGCATCTGCGCAACCGGATCGTCATCGCGCCGATGTGCCAGTATTCGGCGGTCGACGGCGAAATGACCGACTGGCACCTGATCCATCTTGGAAATCTGGCGCTGTCCGGCGCGGCGATCCTCACCATTGAAGCGACGGCGGTGACGCCGGAGGGCCGGATCTCATACGGCGACGTCGGCCTCTATTCCGATGCAACGCAGAAGGCGATGGGCCGGGTGCTGGATGGCGTCCGCGCCTGGTCGGACATGCCGATTGCCATCCAGCTCGGTCATGCCGGGCGAAAGGCCTCGACCGAGAAGCCGTGGAACGGCGGTCATCAGCTGGCCCCCGATCACGCAGACGGCTGGAAAACCGTCGCTCCGAGCAGCATCCCGTTCCGCGACATCTATGACGCGCCGGAGGCTCTCGACAAGCAGGGCCTCGCCCGCATCCGCAACGGTTTTGTGGACGCTGCACGTCGTGCGGCGGAGCTCGGCATCGACGCAGTCCAGATCCACGGGGCGCACGGCTATCTCTTGCACCAGTTCCTCTCGCCGCTCGCCAACCAGCGCACCGACGAATACGGCGGATCGCTGGAGAACCGGATGCGCTTCCCGCTCGAGGTCTTCGACGCGGTGCGCGAGGCCTTCCCGTCGGAGCGGGCGGTAACCATGCGGCTTTCCGGCACCGACTGGGCGGCGGGTGGCTGGGACATCGAGCAGACGGTCGAGTTCTCCCGCGCCCTCGAAGCGCGCGGCTGCAGCGCCATCCACGTCTCGAGCGGCGGTCTTGCGGCGCATCAGGATATCCCCGTCGGACCGAGCTATCAGGTGCCGCTGGCGCGTGCCGTGAAGCAGGCGGTCGAAATCCCCGTCATCGCCGTGGGGCTGATCACAGAATTCGAACAGGCAGAGGCCATCCTCAACAACCAGGATGCCGACCTGATCGCCATCGCCCGGGCCATCCTCTACGATCCGCGCTGGCCGTGGCACGCAGCCGCCCATTTTGGCGAGACGGTAACCGCTGCCGATCAGTACCTGCGCTGCCAGCCGCGTCAGTTCCGCCACCTGTTCGACGCCAAGCAGAACTGATCCACCTCGCGTACGACATATCGACTGAGAGCCCGCCGTGTGGCGGGCTTGTCTGATGGCTGCTGCGGGAGGCGGGCGTAGGTTCGGTGCGGCTAGCGCTGGCCGAAGATGGCGTGCATCGGTCAGACGCCGTCGCGCCAGCGGAAATAGGCGATGCCACCGAACGCGAAACAGAATGCCAGAATGATGCCGGAAATCAGCATTGCAGGTCCTCCCAACCCATAAACGTCTGTCGACGCTCCTCAACGCCGACGTGTCAGTGGTACACGCCGGGGCTGAGAAGGCAAGTCGTTTCGCGGACGTGTAGAGAGCAGGGGCGCGGCCCCCAGGGCGCCGTTCAGGCGGGGGAGGAGCCGTCCGTCCAGAGCCGCACCAGCGGCCCATCGGCACCGAAGAGTGGATCCGCCTGCGGTAGCGGCAGAGTGTCGATGCGGTGCTGCTGCGCCGTGTCCGGCGCCTCAGTCTGGATATCGGCATCCTGTCCTGGAGGGTAGCTGCCGACGACCAGGAAGTCGCCGGTCGCTTCCAGCTTCATGTGACCGGTACCGGCCGGAAGCACCAGGCAGTCGCCCGCTTTCACCTCGATCACCGAACCATTCGGCCCGCCGATCAGCACGCGGGCGTGACCCTGGGCCACGCCCAGCACTTCATGGGCGCCGGTGTGGTAATGCTGGTAGGGAAAGATGCCGTTGCGCCAGGTACCTTGCCAGCCGCAGCCTAGAAATCTCGCCTCGAGGAGATCGGCAAACTGCGCCGACGGACCTGAAAGAGCCTGCCGGTAAATCAAGACTGGCAGTCGCGGGTGGTTCGGCACCCAGTCGCTGGCAGGAAAGGTGATGGTTTCGGGTTCCAGCATGTTGTCTCCGACCGAGCTCTACAGATCGCTCTTGTTATAGGGCCCGTCGGTCCGCCGGGTAGTGCGGCGTGGGTTGCACAGCTCTCAGTGCGCCCTCCGGCAGCTCGCGATGGAAGGACCTGGGTGGAATCTCATCCTCATCTGCGGCGTGGTGGAAGAACTGAAATCGTTGCAGCCCACCAGTCACGCAATTTTAT
This sequence comes from Rhizobium sp. SAFR-030, assembly GCF_059415005.1. Lineage (NCBI taxonomy): Bacteria > Pseudomonadati > Pseudomonadota > Alphaproteobacteria > Hyphomicrobiales > Rhizobiaceae > Rhizobium > Rhizobium sp. SAFR-030. The sequence goes on from NZ_JBPFDO010000002.1 coordinate 772,701, forward strand.
TTCCCCGTGATAGCTGGAGTTTTGCATTTCGAACCGAAATATGGAAATAAGTGTCATCGTTCACATCAGAAAGACGCCTGAGGCTTTACAAGCCCTTGCGCTTGGATATGACGTACCTCGTGCCGGCCGGTCCTGGCCTTCTCCACACGCTCTCGCCGAGCGGCAAAGTGGGAACGGGATCGACCAAAAGGTGCCGCGGGGCATGCAGCGGAGACTGCAGAAGCCGTGGGGTTCTCAATCGTGCAACGGCCGGTGCGGAACGGTTCGCAGCCAGCCGATGGGAGATTTCAATGAAATACAAATTTGGCTTTGCTGCGGCACTGCTCGCCGCTTCGTTCCTTTCGACCGCCGCCAGCGCCAAGACGTTCGTCTACTGCTCGGAAGGTTCGCCGGAAGGTTTTGACCCCGGCCTCTACACCGCCGGCACCACCTTCGACGCTTCGGCCCACCCGGTCTACAGCCGCCTGCTCGAATTCGAACCGGGCACCACGAAGCCGGTCGCTGGTCTCGCCGAAAGCTGGACCGTATCGGACGACGGCACGGAATACACCTTCAAGCTGCGTCAGAACGTCAAGTTCCACACCACCGAATTCTTCACCCCGACGCGCAGCCTCAACGCTGACGACGTGGTGTTCTCGATCGATCGCCAGATCAACAAGGAAAATGCCTGGAACCAGTATGTACCGGGCACCTCCTGGGAATATTCTGCCGGCATGGGCTTTCCCGAGCTGATCAAGTCGATCGAAAAGGTCGACGACATGACGGTGAAGTTCGTCCTGAACCGCTCGGAAGCACCGTTCCTCGCCAACCTTGCCATGCCGTTCGCTTCGATCATGTCGAAGGAATATGCAGACAAGCTGCAGGCTGACGGAAAGATGGCTCAGCTGAACCAGATGCCGCTCGGCACCGGTCCGTTCTCCTTCGTCGGCTACCAGCAGGATGCCGTCATTCGCTACAAGAAGAACGCCGACTACTGGGGCGGCGCTCCGAAGATCGACGATCTGGTCTTCGCGATCACCACCGACGCTGCCGTGCGTTACCAGAAGCTGAAGGCCGGCGAATGCCACCTGATGCCGTATCCGAACGCTGCCGACGTCACTTCGATGAAGTCCGACACGTCGCTGCAGGTGATGGAGCAGGAAGGCCTTAACGTCGCCTACCTCGCCTACAACACCACGCAGGCTCCGTTCGACAAGCCGGAAGTCCGCAAGGCACTCAACAAGGCGATCAACAAGAGCGCCATCGTTGACGCCGTGTTCCAGGGCATGGCAACGCCTGCCAAGAACCCGATCCCGCCGACGATGTGGTCGTACAACGACAAGATCGAAGACGACACCTACGACCTCGACGCCGCCAAGAAGATGCTGGCCGACGCCGGCGTGAAGGACCTGTCGATGAAGGTCTGGGCGATGCCGGTATCGCGTCCCTACATGCTGAACGCCCGTCGCGCTGCCGAAATCATCCAGGATGATTTCGCCAAGATCGGCGTCAAGGTCGAGATCGTCTCCTACGAATGGGCCGAATATCTCGAGCGTTCGAAGGCCAAGGACCGCGACGGTGCCGCCATGCTCGGCTGGACCGGCGACAACGGCGATCCGGACAACTTCCTCGACACCCTGCTCGGCTGCGAAGCCGTGGGCGGCAACAACCGCGCTCAGTGGTGCAACAAGGAATTCGATGCGCTCGTGAAGAAGGCCAAGGTCACGTCCGACCAGGCTGAACGCACGAAGCTCTACGAAGAGGCACAGGTCATCTTCAAGAAGGAAGCTCCCTGGGCGACCCTCGACCACTCCCTATCCATCGTTCCGATGCGCAAGGAAGTCACCGGCTTCGTTCAGAGCCCGCTTGGCGATTTCACCTTCGAAAACGTCGACATCACCGAGTAATCGGCAGCCCGATGCATTGCAGGCCGCGGGGGCACATGACCCCGCGGCTTTTCCTCACGATCGACGCCGAACCGCCGTCGATCCCGGAATGGCCTGGTTGACGGACGAGACCGTCGCTGGCCATAGACCGACAAATAACAATAAATGGGTCCATCCATGTTTGGCTTTCTCTTGCGGCGTCTCGCCGTACTGATCCCGACTTTCATCGGGGTTTCGATCATCGCCTTCGCCTTCATCCGGCTGCTGCCCGGTGATCCGGTGGCACTGCTCTCCGGCGAACGCGTCATGTCGCCCGAGCGCCACGCGCAGATCAGCGCCCAGCTCGGCCTCGACCGGCCGATGTTCCTCCAGTATTTCGATTATCTCGGCGGCGTGCTGACCGGCGATTTCGGAACGTCGATCGTTTCAAAGACGCCGATCCTCAAGCAGTTCCTGGCGCTGTTCCCGGCGACGGTCGAGCTCTCCTTCTGCGCCATCCTCATTGCCGTCGTCATCGGCATCCCGGCCGGCGTGATTGCCGCCATCAAGCGCGGCTCGGCCATCGACCAGTCGATGATGGGCATCGCGCTCGTCGGCTATTCGATGCCGATCTTCTGGTGGGGCCTGCTGCTGATCATCCTGTTTTCCGGCATCCTGCAGTGGACGCCGGTCTCGGGCCGCATGTCGCTGATGTTCTTCTTCCCGCCGGTCACCGGTTTCATGCTGATCGACTCGCTGTTGTCGGGACAGAAAGGCGCGTTTACCTCGGCCGTCAGCCACCTGATCCTGCCGTCGATCGTGCTGGCGACCATTCCGCTTGCTGTCATCGCCCGCCAGACGCGTTCGGCCATGCTCGAAGTCCTGTCGGAGGATTACATTCGCACCGCCCGCGCCAAGGGCCTGTCGCCGCTGCGCGTCGTCAGCCTGCACGCGCTGCGCAACGCGCTGATCCCTGTCATCACCACCATCGGGCTGCAGATCGGCGTCATGCTCGCCGGTGCCATCCTGACGGAAACCATCTTCTCCTGGCCGGGTATCGGCAAGTGGATGGTCGACAGCGTTTTCCGCCGCGACTACCCGGTCATCCAGGGCGGCCTGCTGATGATCGCCGGCATCATCATGATCGTGAACCTGATCGTCGACCTGCTCTACGGTCTCATCAACCCGCGTATCCGCCACTAAGAAGGAGAAAATCCCATGGCAGACACAACTCAGAACCAGCCGGTCAGCAGCGGTGCGATGCGCCGCCAGATGCTCGCCGAATTCTGGTACTACTTTTCTGAAAACCGCGGCGCCGTCATCGGCCTCTTTGTCTTCGTCGCGCTGGTCATCGTCGCTGTCTTTGCGCCGCTGATCGCTCCGCACTCGCCGTTCCAGCAGTATCGCGATGCCGTGCTTCTGCCGCCGTCATGGCTAGCAGGCGGTCGCATCTCCTATCTCCTCGGAACCGATCCGGTCGGACGCGATATCCTTTCGCGGCTCATCTACGGCGCCCAATATTCGCTGTTCATCGGTCTCTTCGTGACGACGCTGTCACTCACCGGCGGCATCCTCGTCGGCCTCATTGCCGGCTATTTCCGCGGCTGGGTCGACACCGTCATCATGCGCCTGATGGATATCGTGCTGGCCTTCCCGTCGCTGCTGCTGGCACTGGTGCTGGTCGCCATCCTCGGGCCGAGCCTGACCAACGGCATGATCGCCATTGCCCTGACGCTGCAGCCGCATTTCGTCCGCCTGACGCGCGCAGCCGTGATGGCCGAGAAATCCCGCGACTACGTCACCGCCGCACGGCTTGCCGGCGCCGGTCCGATCCGACTGATGTTCCGCACCATCCTGCCGAACTGCACCGCGCCGCTGATCGTCCAGGCGACGCTGTCCTTCTCCAACGCCATCCTCGATGCGGCAGCACTCGGCTTCCTCGGCATGGGTGCGCAGCCTCCCGCACCGGAATGGGGCACGATGCTTGCCGAAGCACGCGAGTTCATCCTGCGCGCCTGGTGGGTCGTGACCTTCCCGGGGCTTGCCATCCTCATCACCGTGCTGGCGATCAACCTGATGGGCGACGGGCTGCGTGACGCGCTCGACCCGAAGATGAAGAGGTCCTGATCATGGCACTTCTCGAGATTGAAAACCTCACCGTCGAATTCGAGACGGCCACCGGATGGTTCAAGGCAGTCGATGGCGTATCGCTGACGGTCAACGAAGGCGATGTGCTGGCGATCGTCGGCGAAAGCGGCTCCGGCAAGTCGGTGTCGATGCTCGCCGTCATGGGCCTCTTGCCGTGGACAGCCAAGATCACCGCCGACAAGATCCTCTTCCAGGAACGCGACATCCGCAACCTGGCGGATTCCGAACGGCGCAAGCTGATCGGCAAGGATATGGCGATGATCTTCCAAGAGCCGATCGCCAGCCTCAATCCCTGCTTCACGGTGGGCTTCCAGATCGAGGAAGTCCTGCGCATCCACATGGGGCTCGGCAAGAGGGAGCGACGCGCACGGGCGGTCGAACTGTTCAACCTCGTCGGCCTGCCGAACCCGGCCGAGCGGCTCAACCATTTCCCGCACCAGATGTCGGGCGGCCAGTGTCAGCGCGTGATGATCGCCATGGCGATCGCCTGCAATCCGAAGCTCTTGATTGCCGACGAACCAACCACCGCGCTCGACGTGACGATCCAGAAGCAGATCCTCGACCTGCTGATGGCGCTGCAGGCCGAGCATGGCATGGGCCTGATCATGATCACCCACGACATGGGCGTCGTCGCCGAAACCGCCGACCGGGTCATCGTCCAGTACAAGGGTCGCAAGATGGAGGAGGCCGACGTGCTGACCCTCTTCGAAGCGCCGAAGAACCCCTACACGCGGGCGCTGCTTTCGGCCCTCCCGGAAAATGCCAAGGGTGACCGCCTGAGCACGGTCTCCGATTTCATGGCCGCCGAAGAACTGGCCGGAGATGCACGATGAACGCCACCACGAGCCAGACCACTGCCACGCCGATGCTGGAAATCCGCAACATCAAGCAGGATTACCATGTGCCGCAGGGCCTCTTCAAACCGGAGAAGGTCGTGCATGCGGTCAAGGGCGTATCCTTCAAGCTCGACGCCGGCAAGACGCTCGCCATCGTCGGTGAAAGCGGCTGCGGCAAGTCGACGCTTGCCCGCATCCTGACCTTCATCGATCCGCCGACGGCGGGTGAACTGTTGATCGAGGGCAAGACCGTCGATACGCGCCCCGGTCATCTGACGGCGGAAATGCGCCGCAAGGTGCAGATCGTCTTCCAGAACCCCTATGGCTCGCTCAACCCGCGCCAGAAGGTCGGCGACGTTCTGGGCGAACCGCTGGCAATCAACACCGACCTTTCGAGCGCTGAACGCCGCGACCGTGCGCGCGACATGCTGAAGAAGGTCGGCCTGGCGCCGGAACATTACAACCGCTACCCGCACATGTTCTCCGGTGGCCAGCGCCAGCGCATCGCAATCGCCCGTGCGCTGATGATGAACCCGAAGCTGCTGGTGCTCGACGAGCCGGTTTCGGCGCTCGACCTGTCGATCCAGGCCCAGGTGCTGAACCTGCTGGCCGACCTGCAGGAGGAATTCAATCTCACCTACGTGTTCATCAGCCACGACCTGTCGGTCGTGCGCTATATCGCCGACGAGGTGATGGTGATGTACTACGGCGAAGCCGTCGAGTACGGGACGCGGGAAGAGGTCTTCGCCGACCCCAAGCATGAATATACGCGCACACTGTTCGCCGCGACGCCGCGCGCCGACGTCGAGTCGATCCGCGCGCGGCTTGCCCGCAAGCAGGCCGGCGCCGGCGCCTGAGCGCTCCGGTCTCAACTGGATTAAAAAAGGGGCGGTGCCGGTCAGGCACCGCCCCTTTTTGTTGTCTTACAGCAGCTTTTCAAGCGTGATCGGCAGATCGCGGATGCGCTTGCCGGTGGCGTGGAAGACGGCGTTGGCGATCGCCGGGGCCACTCCGACAATGCCCACTTCGCCGACGCCCTTTCCGCCGAGAACGGACGCCTCGTAATCCGGCACGCCGACCGAGATCACCTGCAGGTCGGGGATGTCGGCATTGGTTGGCACCAGGTAATCGCCGACATTGTTGTTGACGGTCCGGCCGTTGCGGGGGTCGACAAGGCCTTCTTCCAGGAGCGCCTGGCCGATGCCCATGATGATGCCGCCCTTCCACTGGCTCTCGACCAGCTTCGGATTATAGAGCCGCCCGCAATCGAACGCCGACACCATGCGCGACACGCGAACCGTGCCGAAGTCCTCGTCGACCACGACTTCGGCGAAATGCGCGCACCAGCTGTGCATCGAATAGTCGCCCATCGTCGGCCCTTGCACCTTGGCCATCGTTGTCCAGGCCTGCTGCTGTTCCTGGGCACTCTGGGCGCCGTCGGGCAGCGTGTTCCGGCGGACTTCGATTTCGTCACGGCCGAGTGCCGCCATGAGATCACCAAGGCTGAGCGACGGTCCTTCGCCGCGCGCCCCCTCGATGCGGCCGCCGGTGAGGCTGAGCGTGTTCGAGCCGGTATCGCGGAACGGCGAGTTGGCGTCGCTGAGTGCAAGCCCGATCAGTTCGTCACGTGCCGCCGTCGCCGCCTTGTGGACGGCGCCGGTGATCGAGCCGGCCAGCATCGAGCCGCCGGCAATTGCCGAACCCGGCAGGCGGGAGTCGCCGAGCTTGACATCGATCTGGTCAGTCGGCACGCCGAGCACTTCGGAAGCCGTCTGGGCAAGGATGGTGTAGGTGCCCTGGCCCATGTCGATGGAGCCGCTGACGACCTCCACCCGACCATTGCCAAGGATGCGGATGATGGCATCGCTCGGCGCGCGGATGACCGGGAAGGTGCCGCAACCGATGCCCCAGCCGATCAGCTGCTTGCCCTTGCGCATGGAGCGCGGTGCGTGGCTGCGCCGCGACCAGCCGAAGGCTTCAGCGCCTTCGGTCAGGGCTTCCCGCAGACGGCGCGTCGACCAGGGTTTTCCGGACTGGTAATCATGGTCGGCATAGTTCTTCAGGCGCAGTTCCAACGGGTCCATGTCGAGCTTGTAGGCCAGCTCTTCCATGGCGCATTCGATACCGTAGGCGCTGGGGTTCTTGCCCGGGCCGCGAAGCGCGCCGGGCGTGACGCTGTTGACCGGCACGATGCGGTGTTGCGACGAAAAATTCTCGACCTTGTAGAGGATCGGCGTCGCAGCGCCGGTCTGCTCGGGATAGTCCGCATAGATCGAGGTTTCGCTGGCGCCGCGGTGGACGATTGCCTGCAGGATGCCGTCGCGCGTGGCACCAAGCGCGATCTTCTGCCGGGTGGCCGCACGTCCGCCATAGCTGGTGAAGTTCTGCGGCCGGGTAACGGCAAGCCGGACCGGACGCCCGAGCCGCTTTGCTGCCGCGACGGCCACCGCGCCATAGGCCAGCGGCTGCCCCTTGGATCCGAAGCCGCCGCCGATGAAGGGCGAAATGATCCGGACGTTTTCGTTCGGCAGCCCGCACCATTCGGCATACATGCGCGCCATGCCGTGCGACCACTGGCTCGGTTCCCAGATGGTCAACTCGTCGCCATTCCACTCGGCCGTCAGGCCGTGCGGCTCCATCGCCACGTGATATTCGCGCGGCGTCGCATATTCCGCCTCGATGCTGACGGGTGCTGCGGCAAGCGCCGCCTCCGCATCGCCCCAGCCGACGGTGAGATTGTCCATCAGCTTGCCTTCGCCGGCATTCGGGTCGTCGATGCTTTTGACCGACGCGGTCTCTTCATAGGTGATGGTGATCAGCTTTGCGGCCTCGACAGCCTGCTCGCGCGTTTCGGCGACGACGGCAACGATGGACTGGCCGTTGAACTGCACCTCGCGCGGCAGCGGCTGGTAGGGCTTGTCTTCCGGCGGCGTGCCGAACCAGTCGCCGGCCATCTTCAGGCCGAGATCGTCTTCGGGCGTCAGCACCATCAGCACGCCGGGCGCGGCGCGCGCTGCTGTCGTCTCGACCGACACGACCCGGCCCGCGGCAATCGTGCTCTGCAGCAGCACCGCATGGGCAAGATTGTCGAATGGATATTCGAGAGCATAGGTGGCGGCTCCGCTGATCTTCAGGCTGCCTTCGAAGCGCGACATGCGCCCGCCGACCATGCCATCCGATGCATCGCCGTGCTTGCGGGGTTCCATGATGGTCATGCGATGCCTCCCAGGCTGAGGATGGCGCGTGCAACGACACGCGGTGCCAGATCGATCTTGTAGCGGTGGTCGCCGTGGCTGACGGCGCCCTCCATGGCGAGACGACTGGCGGCATTGACCGCTTCAGCGTCCAGACGCTGGCCGATCAAGGCACTTTCGACGGCGCGTGCCCGCCAGGGAACGGTCGCAATGCCGCCCAGCGCGACACACAGGTCGCGGATCGTCACGCCGTCTGCTTCCAGCTCCAGGCCGACAGCCGCACTGGCGGCGGCGAACTCGTAGGACTGACGGTCACGCACCTTCAAGTAGACCGAATTGTGCGCAGCGGCGGAAGACGGGATGCCGACGGCGGTGATGATCTCGCCGCGCCCGAGCACCGTCTCACGATCCGGCGTGTCGCCGGGCAGCAGGAAGAAGTCTTCGGCCGCTACGCGACGGTCGCCGATGTGGATGGTGGCATCGAGAGCCACGAGAGCCACCGCCAGATCACCCGGATAGCTGGCGATGCAGGCGTCGCTCGTGCCGAGAACGGCGTGGTTGCGGGTGATGCCGCCAAGCGCCGAACAGCCGGAGCCGGGACTGCGCTTATTGCAGGCGGGAAAGGCGACAGGGTCGCGGAAGTATGTACAGCGTGTCCTCTGCAGGATGTTGCCGCCGATCGTCGCCATATTGCGAAGCTGGGCGGATGCGGCAAGCGACAGCGACTGCGAGACGGCGGGGAACCGCGACCGGATATCGGCGTGATCCGCGACGGCGCTCATCTTGGCCAGCGCGCCAATGGTCGCGCCATTTCCGTCAAACGTGATCAGGTTGAGACCGTCGAGATGGCTGATGTCGATGACGGCATCCGGTTCGGTGACGCCGCATTTTGCAAGGTCGAGCAGCGTCGTGCCGCCCGCGAGCAGCATGGCGCCTGCCTGGAGGCTTGCCTGACGGGCTTCCTCTATCGAAGAGGCGCGCTGGTATGAAAAATCTCTCATCGGTCTGCCTCCGCCGCTTCGCGCACCGCGGACACGATGCTGTTATAGGCTCCGCACCGACAGAGATTGCCGGACATGTATTCGCGGATGTCGTCGTCGGAGCCGGCATGACCCTCTCGGATGCAGGCGACGGCGGACATGATCTGGCCCGACGTGCAGTAGCCGCACTGGAAGGCGTCATGCTGCAGGAAGGCTTCCTGGACCGGGTGCAGTGCGCCGTCGCCGGTGGACAGTCCCTCGATCGTGGTGATCTGGCGCCCCTCGACCTGGGCTGCCAGCGTCAGGCAGGAGAGGACGCGCTCGCCATCCACGTGACAGGTGCAGGCGCCGCACTGACCCTGGTCGCAGCCTTTCTTGGTGCCTGTGAGGTTCAGATGTTCGCGCAACGCATCCAGCAGCGTCACGCGCGGCTCGACCTGCAGTTCATGCGGGCTGCCGTTGATGTTGAGGGTTAGAGGAATGGTTCGTGTCATGACGGTTCCTGCCTTGATCGCGGTTAGCCGTTGAGTGGTTCGTCATTCTGAATTCGGGGTATCCTTCGCCAGAGCCGTGGCCTTGGAAGGTTTTCATGGAATGCCGCTGCCGCATGCATTAAAAGCGGACAGAGCGCCTCAACAAACGGAGGCGCCTCCGATTAACCTAGGGACTGCGACGCGTGCGTCAAGTCCCTCAACCGTGACCGGAACATTTATTGTCGTCAGACCAACCCGGCTCGGAGCGCAAGCCTGTCACGCATGGCGGTCAAGTCAAGGCGCCGCGCGCCGATGCACTGCGCAACCGTGAGAAGCTGATGGCAACTGCGGCAAAGGTGTTTCCCGCGCAAGGCACGAACGCCTCGCTGGAGGATATCGCGCGTCAGTCGGGCGTTGGTATCGGTACGCTCTACCGGCACTTTCCGACGCGCGAGCATCTGGTCGAGGCCGTCTATCGGCGCGAGTTGGAGAGCTTGGCGGCAGCGGCCGAACATCTTGCCGCCACGCGCCCTGCCGACGTGGCGCTCGAGGAGTGGATGGCCCGCTTCGTCCTCTACATCGCCGCCAAGCGCGGCATGGCCGAAAGCCTGAAGGCGCTGATGAGCGCCAATTCCGACCTGTTTACGGAAGGGACGTCGCGCATCCGCGAAGCGATGGAGGGGCTGCGCGCCAAGGCCTCCGCCGAAGGCCTCATTCGCAGCGACATGGACACCACCGACCTCTTGCACGCCCTGTCCGGTATATATTCGATGTCGGATCTTCCCGATTGGAAGCCGCGCGCTCACCGCCTCATCGGGCTGCTGATGGATGGCCTGCGGACGCGGGCATAGTCGCCGCGAGCGTTCACGGCCGGATGAGGCGGGCTGCGGTACGTTCGAAGGTCTTGATCCCGCGCTTGAAGCCGGCAAGCGGCTCGGCGAGCCCGCCGAACGCCTCGATCGGATCCGTGGCATTGAGCACCACGAGATCGGCCCAGGCGCCGATGTCCAGGCCGTAATTCGAAAGTCTCATCAGCCGTGCCGGAAGCGTCGTCACCAGATCCATGCATATCCGGAAATCCGTTGGGCCGAGATGCATGACGTTGGCATAGAGATTGGCCATCCTCAGCAGCGAAGCATCACCGAAGGGCGTGAACGGATTGAGGACGTTGTTCGTTGCGATCGAGGCGGTGATGTCGCGCTCGGCCAGCAGGTGCACCGGTGCCACGCCGCGGACCGCACGGAACCCCTGATCTCGGCCGTTGAGGTAGAGGTCGGTGGAGGGCAGGGCGGTCACCGCCACGCCCGCATCGCGTAGCAGTGCAGCACTTCTTTCAAAGGCAGCTGGGTCCATCGCCGCAAGCTTGGTCGCATGACCGACGGCGACCCGGCCGCCATAGCCTTGTCGGATCGTGCGGCGGCAGATCTCTTCCAGATGTGAGCCTTGCGGATTGAGATCGAAGTCGAGATGGAAGTCGAGATCGACATCGTGGGCCCTGGCCATTGCAAACAGCCGCTCCATCTGCGCCGACGGATCGCTATCCGTATAAGGGCACCCGCCCAGCAGATCCGCGCCGTCCGCCAGCGCCTGTTCCAGAAGCGTTTCTGTGCCCGGATCGTTGGTGAGGCCTTCCTGCGGAAAGACGCAGATCGACAGGTCGAGGGCGAAGGCATAATCGCGCTTCAATTGCCGGATTGCCTCGAAGCTGCGCAGGCCGGCCCGCGGATCCACCTCCACATGCGTGCGCATGTGCATCGTCCCCTTGGCGATTGCCATTTCCAGCACGCGGGCGCCGCGCTGATATACGTCCTCGACGGCGAATTCGCGCTTCAGCTGCGATACGGCGGCGATTGCCCCCTTCAGGCCGCCACCAGCATCGAGACAGCGGCATATGAGGCAGGCCTTGTCCAGATGCACGTGGGTGTCGACGAGACCCGGCGCGACGACCCGTCCGCCGAGATCGTGGCTGTCGCGGGCGGTGAGCGAGCCGGCAGGCGCCAGACCGGCGATGCGTCCATCGTGTATGCCGATATCGATCAGGTCATTTCCGGGCCACAGGCGGGCATGGCTGAGAACGACATCGAAGAGCGGGGTGGTCGACATGCAGGGATCCGCTGGACAGAACGAGGGGTCGCTTCTTCTGTAACCCGCTCGCCGCCGATTGCGGAAGCACAAGTTTTGCGTCGCCTGGGGCGCGGGCTGCGATCCGCACTTGGCAGCCCGCTGGATGTCGCGCACAACTGAATGGACCGCCGGACGGCCGGCGACCATCGCCTAATCAAAGAGAGCCTTTTTGCATGCACATCTCTCCTCGTCCGCTCGACGCAGCAGCCGGAATGGTCACCAGTCCACATCCGCTGGCGACGCAGGCCGGCGTCGACGTCCTGGAGAAGGGTGGCAATGCGATCGAAGCGGCAGTGGCGACCGCCGCGACCCTGACCGTCGTCATGCCGCATTTTTGCGGGCTTGGCGGAGATGCCGTTTGGCTGGTAGCGGACCGCGAGGGACGACGTGCCTCGCTGCTTGGTATCGGTCAAGCCGCAGCCCGGCTGCCCCATCTCTCATCGCCGATCCCGCTGCGGGGCGCCGGCTCGACCCTCACCACCGCATGCGCCGTCGACAGCTGGGACCATGCGCTGCGCTACGCGGCGAGACACTGGTCGCAGTCATTGGATATCCGTGACCTTCTGCGCACGGCGATCGATCTTGCCGAGAACGGCTATCCGCCGACGCGATCGCAGACCTTCTGGCTGGAGTTTCGTGCGGCGGAGATCGAGGCGTGGCGCGGCTTCACCGATGTCTTCGATCATCGCCGGCAGTCGGGCCCGTTTCGCCAGCCGGAGCTTGGCTCTGTCCTGCGCCAGATGCAGGCGGACGGGCTGCGCTCATTCTACGACGGTCCCCTCGCTCGCCGCATTGCGGAGGGTCTTGCCGATGCAGGCTCGCCACTCGGACTTGCCGATCTTGCCGCGACCGTCACACGCGAGGAAATGCCGCTGTCGATCGCCTATCGCGGCCTGACGCTGCTGGCGCCGCCGCCTCCGACGCAGGGGCTGTCGACCCTGTCGATCCTCGGCATCCTTCAGAATTTCGACCTTTCGACCATGCCCGGCGGCAGCGCCGACCGCATTCATTTGCTCGTCGAGGCGGTGAAGCAGGCGTTTCTCGATCGGGATACCATCGCCGATCCGGACGGTAGCGACATCGACTATTCCGAACGGCTCGAACCCGACCACCTGGCGGAGCGCGCCGGCCGGATCGACATGCACGCCGCAATGCCATGGCCGCACGCCCATCGGCACGGCGATACGGTGTTCTTCGCCGTGACCGACCGCGACGGTCGCTCAGCCAGCGTGCTGCAAAGCACCTACTTCGACTGGGGAAGCGGTACGGTGATCGGCGATACGGGGATCCTCTGGCAGAACCGCGGCGCCGCCTTCTCCACTCGTGCTGGACACCCCAATGTGGCGGCTCCGGGCAAGCGTCCGTTCTACACGCTCAACCCCGGCATGGCGCTGAAGCGGGATCGGCCGCATCTCCTCTACGGAACGCAGGGCGCCGACGGCCAGCCGCAGACGCTTGCAGTGGTCCTGACAGCGTTGATCGACGGGCATATGACGCCGGAGCAGGCGCTGGCCGAGCCGCGTTTCCTGCTCGGCAAGACGTTTTCCGACGCGCGCGACAGCCTGAAGCTCGAAGCCTCGATGGGCCGCGGGACCCAGCAGGCGCTGGAAAGACGCGGGCACGCGGTTGCCGAACTGCCGGCTCTGTCGCCGCTGTTCGGCCAGGCCGGCGTCATCCGCATAGAGGACGACGGGAGCCTGAGCGGCGCCCATGATCCGCGCGGTGAGGGCGTGGCATTGCCTGCTTGGGCGCCTGCGGATCGGCTTGACGCTTGATCTGTGACGGCGGCTCTGCTTTGCAGGGGAACGTTCCGAATCCCAGATGATCCGGGCGCGGACAATCGGATTGGATGGCATCGTGGCAGAACTTGATCCAAATGCGCGGAAGCTCGCGACCACTCTCTTGAACCGCTATCACGGCGATCGACTGATGATGGGGATCGCCGGCCCGCCCGGATCCGGTAAGTCGACGCTCGCCGACGCGGTTGTCGAGGAAATCAACCGCGAGCGGCCCGGGCTTGCCGCCGTGTTTCCGATGGACGGGTTCCATTTCGACGACGCGGTTCTGACCGAGATGGGTCGGCTCTCGCACAAGGGCGCGATCGATACCTTCGACGCTCACGGCCTGCGCCACATGCTCGAACGGCTGAAGGACAATCGCGACGATGTCGTGGCGGTGCCGGTGTTCGATCGGGCGATCGAGATTGCCCGGGCCGGTGGGCGGCTGATCCGCCGGGAGACGGGCATCATCGTCTGCGAGGGCAATTACCTGCTGATGCGTCAGGCGCCGTGGGACCGGTTGAAGCCGATCTTCGACATGACGGTACTGGTCGAGGTGGACGTGGAGGATCTGCGCCGCCGTCTGCGCGCCCGCTGGGAAGGCTTCGGGCTTTCCGAAGAGGACATCCGCCACAAGCTGGACGGCAACGACCTGCCGAATGGAATGGCGATCATGGAGGGCAGCGCCGAGCCCGATCTGCGGATCCGGAACTGATCTTCCGGCCTCTGCGCGACATAGACACGGCCGGCTTCTTCGCAGAAGTCGAAAGTCATGGATCATTTTTTTGCCATGCGCGTTAATGAACACGTCGCTGCGGGCTTGGACAACCGCCGCCTTCAGGCAGCGACAGCATCAAAGGAGTTTTTCGATGAACAGGATTCTCGCAGCAGCAGTTTGTGCACTGCCTGTCATGACCAGCGCTGGCGCTGCTATTTCCGCAGATCTCGTTTCGCGCGACCGCGCGCCCAGATATGCGGAATCGGATCAGCGCGGCGGCGTCCGGATCGGCTATCTGGATTGCTCGGTCGGCGGTGGCGTCGGCTACGTGCTTGGCTCGGCCAAGGAAGCCGAATGCGTCTTCACCTCGACGATGGGCGGTGAGCCGCTCGATCGTTACTCGGGCGTCGTGCGCAAGATGGGCGTCGATCTCGGCTTTACCACCCGCAGCCGCCTGATCTGGGCTGTGTTTGCACCGACTGCAGGCTACCACCAGGGCTCGCTCGGTGGCCTCTACCAGGGTGCCTCCGTTGAAGCGACCGTCGGCGCCGGTGTCGGCACCAACATCCTGGTCGGCGGAACCTCGGGCTCGATCCACCTGCAGACTGTCAGCGTCACCGGCCAGCTGGGCCTCAACGTCGCAGCAACCGGCACCTCGGTTACCCTGACGCCGGAAGGCTGATCACCACGGCTGCATCCTTCCACGCGAAGGGTGCAGCCGTCGCCGCTACCTCTAGCGTGCGGAAATTCCCATTGCCGCCTTCAGGTCGTCCGACATCGGAAGGTCGAGGCTGTAACGCCCGCCACGAATGGGCCGCATGAACCACTTGTCATAGATCTCCATCATCTTCGGCCCCTGGTAGATACGAACGAGGCTGTCGGCGACCAGCGCGGCGAAGGCTGGGTCGTCGATGCGCGTCATGAACCCGTAAGGCGCCGGATCCCCCAGGGGTTCGTCCGAGATGACGTAGTCATCCGGGTTGCCGGTACGGATCACCATGCTCCTCAGAAGCACGTCATCCATGGCGAAGGCCGACACGCTGCCGTCCTCCACAAGATCGAAGGCAGCCTGGACATCCGCCACGGGTACGGCTGCAAGCCCCAGCTTCTTGTCGCGTGAAAACTGAAGGATCTGCCCGACATTGACGGTGCCCAGCACGACGCTCACCGTCTTGCCGCGCAGATCGTCGATTGTGTGGATGCCGGATTTCTTCAGCGTCACGAAGTGGGTCTGGGCGATAAAGTGCGGCGGCGCGAACGAGGCCACCTTGCGGCGATCCGGCGAGCTGGTGCTGGCGTTGCATTCGATATCGATGTCACCATCGTTGAGAAGCTGAATGCGGTTGGCCGGCGTTCGCGGCACGTATTCGACCCGCACCGTGCCAACGCCCATCGGGCCGGCGATTTCGCCGGCGAGCTCGTTGCAGAGATCGATCGAATAGCCGGCGATGCTGCCGTCGGTCTCTTTGAAGGAGAACGGCGCAGTGGTGCCGTAGCCGACGCGCATAACGCCGGTTTCCCGGATCCGATCGATCGTCGAAGTCGGTGCCTGTGCGCCGGCACTGTCCGCACCGGCAATCGCTCCGAGGAGCAGTAGAAGCATCAGGCGCATCGCCGGGCGGATGCCGCCGCTGCTGGATGGTTTTGCTAAGAGACGCTCAATGATCATATTCGCGCGGCTCCCGGATGAAGGACTTCAGCTCGTCGGACATCGGCAGCTTCATGTTGAAACCATCCGGCGGCACCGGCGACTGGAACCAGCGATCGTAGATGGCGGTGATTTCGCCGTTTGTGTAGATGCGCTTCAGGATGGCGTTGACCTCGGTCTTGAAGGCCAGGTCGCCGGACGGCAGCATGATCCCATAGGGTTCGGGCGGACTGAGCGTCTCGCTGGAAATGGTGAAGGCGCTCGGGTCGCTGGCGGCCGCGACCAGGCCCGCGAGCAGGATGTCGTCCATCACGAATGCCGAGGCGCGGCCGTTCTCGACCATGTCGAAGGCTTCCTTGTGCCCCTTGTTGAGAAGCACCGAGACGTTCAGGCCGCGGCTCCGGTTGACGGCGTTCAACTGCTCGAGGTTGATGGTGCCGGTGGTTGCCGCGACGCTGCGGCCGGCAAGATCGGCGACCTTGTCGAGATGCGCGTTCGCCTTGGCGACGAAACGCGTCGCCGTGATGAAGTGCGGGTAGGTGAACTCGGCAAGTTTGCGGCGCTCGGCGTTGTTGGTCGTCGCGGCGCATTCCATGTCGATCTTGCCGGCCTTGATCAGCACGAAGCGGGTGGCCGCGGTCACCGGTACATATTCGATGGCGATGTCAGGCACTTTGAGGCTCGCCTTCAGTCCATCGACGATGCGATGGCACAGTTCGATGGAGTAGCCGGCCGGCTTGCCGTCGAGGACGTAGGAAAAGGGGACCTCGGTCAGCCTGTGGCCGATGACGATGACGCCCTTTTCGCGGATCTTTTTCAGGGTGTCCGGATGCTGGTCGGCAGCGGAGGGGCTGGCGATGCCGGCGCTGAACATCATCGGGAGGATGAGGGAGAGACCGAACCCCCACGCCCTGCTGAGGTCGCGGTGCCGGAGGGTTGGGGATAAGCGATAA
The DNA here is from genome assembly GCF_059415005.1 of Rhizobium sp. SAFR-030. NCBI lineage: Bacteria > Pseudomonadati > Pseudomonadota > Alphaproteobacteria > Hyphomicrobiales > Rhizobiaceae > Rhizobium > Rhizobium sp. SAFR-030. Next base: position 789,397 of record NZ_JBPFDO010000002.1, read on the forward strand.
AGCAGTCGAAGTGTCTGGCAGAGCATGGCATTCGATCCTTCGCTATCGGATAGCGGCAGCCGCCGCCTGGGGAAGTACTGGAGTGGTGCTAATCGGCATGATTTCCGGTCGTCCGAAATAGTATCCCTGCGCCGAGTGGCAGCCGAAGACCTTGAGGAGTTCGACCTGGCCCCTTGTCTCGACGCCCTCGGCTGTCGTCTTCATCCCGAGCTGGTGGGCAAGGCTGATCGTGCTCGTGACGATGCTGCGGCAGTCGCTGCTGGTCTCGATGGCGGAAACGAACCGCCGGTCGAGCTTGATGCGCGTGAAGGGGAGGTCGGCCAGGTAGGCGAGCGTCGCATAGCCGGTGCCGAAATCGTCAACGGCGATACCGACGCCCATCGCACGGATCGCGTTCATCGTCGGCAAGGCCTGGGCATGGTCGAGCAGCAAGGATTCGGTCAGCTCGATCTCCAGGCGATGGGCGGACAGGCCGCTGGCCTCCAGCGCCGCGCGGATGCGCTGGGGCAGGTCTTCCTGCCGCATCTCCATGGCCGAGACGTTGACGGCGACCGTTTGGCCGTTGTCCCAACTGGCCGCCGTCATACAGGCGCGCTTCATCACCCATCGATCGAGTTCGGCGATCAGGCCGCACTCCTCGGCAACGGAGATGAACAGGCCTGGCGGAACGAGCCCCTTCTCAGGGTGTCGCCAGCGAACCAGCGCCTCGTAGCCGCTGGTGGCGCCGCTTCTCAGATCCATGATCGGCTGGTAGTGAATTTCGAATTGTTCCTGCGCCAGAGCCTGAACCAGTTCTGCCTCCAGCGTCGCGCGCGCCGAACTGGGCATCGTCATGCCCTTCTGGAAGACGTTGTAGGTGCCGCGACCGGCGGCCTTGGAGGCATAGAGCGCAAGGTCGGCATTGTTGAAGAGAATGGCCGGATTGTTGCCATGCACCGGCGCCGAGGCGATGCCGATGCTGGTGCCGATTTCCAGCGTCAGGTCTCCGATCCGATAAGGCTGCGATACCGCCTCCAGGATGCGTCGCGCCAGCCGTTGTCCGGCTCGGGTGTTGGCCGGCAGCCTCTGGATGAGGGCGAACTCGTCGCCGCCAAGACGTGCCAGCACGTCGTCGTCGCCGATCAGCGAACGGACGCGTTCGCTGGTCATGATCAGAACTTCGTCGCCGACGGCATGGCCATAGGTGTCGTTGACCGGCTTGAACCGGTCGAGATCGAACAGGATGACGTTGAGCGCCGTGCCGTCGGCGGCGATTTCCGCCAGTGCGGACAACAGGGCCTTTTGCAGGTAACTGCGATTCGGCAGTCCGGTCAGCGGGTCGTGATGGGCGAGATGTTCCATCTGCGCGGCCGTCTCACGCACCTTTCGCAGGTGTTCGCGCTCGACGACGGCCTCGCGCAGCGTCTCGATGGCGCTGGCCAACTGGCCGATCTCGTCCTTGCGCCGCCTGAACGGCGTGACCGTGCCGGTATCATCCCGGGCGATCCGCTTCAGCGCGTCGATGAGTGCCGGCACCGGCCGGAAGATGTGGCGCATGACGAGTACGATCGTCGCGCCGGTGGCCAGCATGATGATCGCCAGCAGCATCAGCGAGTTGCGATAGAAGGCGCTGCGCGTCGCCAGCAACTGGTCGGCGGTGCCGATGCTTGCCGCGACCGCGCCTAGAAGCTTGCCATCGGTGGTCTCGATCGGCAGGAAGGCGATGAAGCTCTCCTCGTCGCCGATGGTCGCGAAGCCGGTGAAGATCCGTCCGAGGGAGTTGCTTCGCACGGCCCCCGGATCGAGAAGCGGAAGATCCTGTTCGGCGCCACTGCTTTCGGCAATGCTGTAGAAGGTCTGGTCGGTTGCCTCATAACGGAACAGCCAGACATCGTTCTTCGTCTGTATGCTGGCAAGCGCCAGGACATCGGCGGGGATGAAGCCGGTATCCAGTACCGATTGGTCGTCGCCGATCATACGATCCGAGATGATCCGCATGATCTGCCCGCTGCCGGCCAGGTCGACGGTGACGAAGGTGTAGATGCTCCGGAGTGCCGAGCTTGCCACCTGGGCATTCATCTCAGCCTGACGGCGCCACTCCTCGCGCTGGCTGCGCTCCATCATCAGCCAGCCCGTTGCCGCGCCGGACACGTAGGCGAGCGCAACGGCTGCCAGCAGGAAGGCTGTCACCTTGCCGAACAGCGACCCGCGCCACGGAAGCGAGGCGCCGCTGCGTCTGGTTCGGTCGGCATTTAACCTGGACTGCATTGCCCAAACCCTTCCCCTGCGACACTCGAAAGCTCGCGGGCGAATTGTCAGGGAGAACGCGTTGACAAAAAATTGACACAGTGTGCCAACGCGGGAAAAACCCGTTCCACAGTTAACAATGCTTATTGATGTGTGGCAGGTTTACAACCGAAACGCGGTCCCCGAAAGCAATTCTGGTGGAACTGCGTGAGGGCTTGGCAGCACCCGCTATGGAAAAGGTGTCGTCGACGCCTGCAGGGTTGCGGCGGATGTCCGCACGAGATCTGCGATCTCGCCAAGCTGGCGGGCGATGGGGCTGGTGCACCGCCAGATCATGCCGATCCGTCGTGACGGCTGGGGATCGTCGAACCGAGCGGTCGCCACCGCGGCAGACCGTGTTTCGACGGAGACGGCGATTTCCGGAATGAGCGTGATGCCGATGCCCGCCCCGACCATCTGAACGAGGGTCGACAGCGAACTGCCGTCGAGCAGTTCTCTCGGCTTGGACACGCCCGCCTCGGCAGTGCAGAAGGACAGAGCCTGCTCGCGAAAACAGTGACCCTCCTCGAGCAGCAGCAGCCGCATTTCGCGCAGCTTTGCCCGGCTCGGCACCGGCTTGTCGGCATCGGCAACCGGCCGGACCAGCAGAAAGGGTTCCTCGAAGAGCGGGACTTCCATCAGCGACGGCTCGGAGACCGGCAGCGCGACGATTGCCGTATCGAGCCTGCCCTCGGAGAGCTCCTCGATCAGTCTGGTCGTCACGGTCTCGCGGACGTGGATGTCGAGCCCCGGATGCTCGGCCATCAGGTCGGCGATCATCCTTGGCAGCAGGTAGGGAGCTATCGTCGGAATGACGCCGATGCGCAGGCGCCCCAGCAGACGGTGCCGCGAGGCGCGTGCCAGATCTTCCAGTTCGTCCACCGAGCGCAGGATATCCCGTACCCGGCCGACGAACTCCTCGCCGAAGCGGCTGAGGCGGATCTGCCGGGCGCCGCGCTCCAGGAGGTCCACACCGAGACTTTCCTCAAGCTCCTTCACCTGCACGGAAAGCGCGGGCTGCGATATCGCGCAGGCCTCTGCTGCCCGGCCGAAGTGCCGGTGCCGGGCGAGCGCCTCGAAATAACGGAGCTGTCGGAGTGTCAGGTTTCTCATAACCTTAGCCTATCAAAGCGATCAGTTTATCCTGCTTACACTAATCATGGGGCTTTGCTATAGCTGGGTTGATGAAGATGATCGACTGCGGGGCGGGGGCCTCCGGTGCGATGAAATGTTTCACACGACCGTCACGCGCGTGATGAATGGTCGGACAATCAAGACAACCATTGGAGATTGAGATGGATGTAACCAAGACGAGTGCTGCCGGCAAATGTCCGGTCGTTCACGGGGCAACGAGCGTCTCGATGCGGTCGAACCGCGACTGGTGGCCCAACCAGCTCAACCTTCGCATCCTGCACCAGAACACGGCGCTGTCGAACCCGATGGGCACCGCCTTCAACTACGGCAAGGCCTTCGAGGGTCTCGATCTTGCGGCCGTCAAGCAGGACCTCGTGGCGCTGATGACCGACAGCCAGGATTGGTGGCCGGCCGATTACGGTCACTATGGCCCGTTGTTCATCCGCATGGCGTGGCACAGCGCCGGCACCTACCGCACGGCCGACGGTCGCGGTGGCGCGACCTCGGGTACGCAGCGTTTCGCTCCGCTCAACAGCTGGCCGGATAACGCCAACCTCGACAAGGCACGTCGCCTGCTGTGGCCGATCAAGCAGAAGTACGGCAACTCGCTGTCCTGGGCCGACCTGATGATCCTCGCCGGCAATTGCGCTCTCGAATCGATGGGCTTCAAGACCTTCGGTTTCGGCGGCGGCCGCGCCGACGTCTGGGAACCGGAAGAGGACATCTACTGGGGTGCCGAGCGGGAATGGCTGGCGACCAGCGACAAGGAACACAGCCGCTACAGCGGTGATCGTGAGCTCGAAAATCCGCTTGCTGCCGTGCAGATGGGCCTGATCTACGTCAATCCGGAAGGTCCCGATGGCCATCCCGACCCGCTGGCATCGGCGCGCGACATCCGCGACACCTTTGCCCGCATGGCGATGAACGACGAGGAAACCGTCGCCCTGGTCGCCGGCGGCCACACCTTCGGCAAGACGCATGGCGCGGGCGACGCGGCACATGTCGGTCCGGAGCCGGAAGGTGCGGGCATTGCCGAACTCGGCCTCGGCTGGATGAGCACCTACAAGAGCGGCAAGGGGTCCGACACCATCACCAGCGGCCTCGAAGGCGCCTGGACGTCGAACCCGATCACCTGGGACATGGGCTATTTCGACGTGCTGTTCGGCTATGAGTGGGAACTCGTCAAGAGCCCGGCCGGCGCGTTCCAGTGGCACGCCCGGAACCTTGCCGAGAAGGACATGGCACCCGATGCCCAGGATCCTTCGAAGAAGGTGCCGATCATGATGTCCACTGCCGACATGGCGATGCGCATGGATCCCGCCTACGAAGCCATCTCCCGCCGCTTCCATCAGGACCCGGCTGCGTTTGCTGACGCTTTCGCCCGCGCCTGGTTCAAGCTGACCCACCGCGACATGGGCCCGAAGGTTCTCTACCTCGGCCCGGAAGTGCCGGCTGAAGATCTGATCTGGCAGGACCCGATCCCGGCCGCCGATCATTCGCTCATCGATGCGCAGGATATCGCCAACCTCAAGGCGCAGATCCTGGCAAGTGGTCTGACCTCTGCCGAACTGGTGCAGACGGCCTGGGCTTCGGCCTCGACGTTCCGCGGTTCCGACAAGCGCGGCGGTGCCAACGGCGCACGGATCCGCCTGGCGCCGCAGAAGGACTGGCAGGCCAACCTGCCGGAGCAGCTCGCCCGGGTTTTGGCCAAGCTTGAAGAGATCCAGTCTGCGTTCAACGCGGCGCAGGCCGGTGGCAAGAAGGTATCGCTGGCCGATCTGATCGTGCTGGGTGGTTCTGCTGCGGTCGAAAGTGCCGCTCGTGCCGCCGGTCACGCGGTCGAGGTTCCCTTCAAGCCGGGCCGCACCGATGCCACCCAGGAGCAGACAGATGTCGATTCCTTCGACGTTCTGGAGCCGGTCGTCGATGGTTTCCGCAACTACCAGAAGGCGGAGTTCACCATTTCGCCGGAGGAACTGCTGATCGACAAGGCGCAGCTGCTGACCCTGACCGCGCCGGAAATGACGGTCCTCGTCGGTGGCCTGCGGGTTCTCGGCGGCAACTACGGCGGCACGCAGCACGGCGTGTTCACCAGCCGTCCCGGCCAGCTCACCAACGACTTCTTCGTCAACCTGCTCGACATGGGAACCGCATGGGCGCCTGTCACCCCGGCCGAGCACCTCTTCGAGGCTCGCGACCGCAAGACCGGTGCGGTGAAGTGGTCGGCAACCCGCGTTGACCTGGTGTTCGGTTCGAACTCGCAGCTGCGCGGCCTGGCGGAAGTCTACGCCCAGTCGGGCAACGAGAAGAAGTTCGTCGACGACTTCGTCGCCGCCTGGACCAAGGTGATGAACGCCGACCGGTTCGAGCTGGCTTAAGGCCATCTGCTGTAACTGAAAACCAACGAAGGCGGCCGGCTAACCCGGCCGCCTTTTTCGTGTCCGTCATCACCGGGAAGGCGCCCGTCCATTTACGGTTTGGTCGGGCATGGACGGATGCATCGGGATTGACGATCATGCAGCTGGCGGCTGCCGCACATCGGCGCGCCACGACCGCGAGATGATGGAGGAGATCAGACGGTGCCACAGACATTCCAGGCCATGGTGATCGATATGGTCGAGGGGCGACCGCAGGGGCGATTTCGCGACCTGACGCTCTCCGATCTTCCTGACAACGACGTGCTGGTCGAGGTCGCCTACTCGACCGTCAACTACAAGGATGGCCTTGCGATCACCGGCAAGGGCAAGATTGCCCGGACGCTGCCGATGATCGCGGGGATCGATCTTGCGGGCACGGTCGTCGAATCCCGCAGCGATGCCTGGAAGCCGGGGACCAAGGTGCTGGTCAACGGATGGGGTCTGTCGGAAACCGAGGCCGGCGGCTTCAGCCGCTTCCAGCGCCTCAAGCCGGAATGGCTGATCTCCCTGCCGGAGGCATTTTCCCTGGAGGAGGCCATGGCAATCGGCACGGCCGGCTATACCGCCGCCCTCTGCGTCGATGCACTCGAGGACTGGGGCATGGCTGGCACGGAGGGTGGCGAGGTCCTGGTGACGGGGGCCGCCGGAGGCGTCGGTTCGATCGCGATCAGCCTGCTGGCCGCCAAGGGATACAATGTTACGGCGTCGACGGGCCGACCTGAGACGCACAACTATCTCCGCAAGCTCGGTGCGGCAGGCTTCATCGATCGTGCGTCATTGAGCGAAAAAGGGCCGCCGCTGCAGAAGGAGCGGTGGATCGGCGCGGTCGACTCGGTCGGATCGACAACGCTTGCCAACATTCTGTCGCAAACCGTCTACGGTGGCGCGGTTGCCGCCTGCGGCCTGGCGGGAGGAGCCGATCTGCCGGCAACCGTGCTGCCGCATATCCTGCGCGGCGTGGCGCTGCTTGGCATCAACTCGGTGATGACGCCGATCGCCAAACGTCTGAAAGCCTGGGACACGCTGAGCCGGCACCTGGATCACGATCACCTGCGCGAACTGATGGTCGTGGAGCCAATGTCGGCCTTGCCGCGGGTCGCCCAAGAGATCGTCGAGGGACAGATCCGCGGTCGGGTGGTGATCGAGATCGGCAGCTAGCGGATCGCCGTCTCCCCAATTCCGCGTCAGGTCCCGGCTATAGCATGAGCCGGAACTGCTGCGGCTCACCGGGCTCGATCGCGGTGAGGTGGGAGAGTGTCACGCCGAGCAGCCGGACACCTTTCTCCACCGGAAATTCCTGTTCGAGGATCCGCCGGCAGATCTCTGCGATTTCATCGGGACCGGCGAAGGCCAGTTCACTCGAGCGGCTGCGGGTTACCTGGCGGAAGTCGGCATACTTGATCTTCACGGTGATCGTCCGGCCGCGAAATGCTTTCTGTTCGGCAATGCCCCAGATCTTGGCGATCAGCGGTGCGATGCGCTCGACAGCCTCCTCCAGTCCGTGGATATCTTCGGCGAACGTGTCTTCCGCACCGACCGATTTGCGCACCCGGTCGGGCCTCACCTGCCGCTCGTCGATCGCCCGCGCGATGCCGTAGAAATAGGGTCCGGCCTTGCCGAAATGTTGTCTCAGAAAGGCAAGCGGTTTCGACTTCAGGTCGAGGCCGGTCTCGATCCCGTGACGCTTCATCTTCTCGGCGGTCGCCGGACCGACACCGTGGAATTTCTTGACCGGCAGGGCCTCGACGAAAGCCGGGCCGTTTCGCGGCGTGATGACGAACAGCCCATCCGGCTTGCGCTGGTCGCTCGCCATCTTGGCGAGGAACTTGTTGTAGGAGACGCCGGCAGAGGCGGTGAGGCCGGTCTCGGCCTTGATCTTGGCGCGGATTTCCTCGGCGATCTCGGTGGCAAACTCCATGCCTTTCAGGTTCTCCGTCACGTCGAGATAGGCCTCATCCAGCGACAGCGGCTCGATCAGCGGCGTGTATTCGGCGAAGATCGCCCTGATCTGTTCGGAAATCTCCTTGTAGACGGAAAAGCGCGGCCGCACGAAGATGAGGTCGGGGCAGCGGCGCTTGGCGGTGACGGAGGCCATTGCAGAGTGGACGCCGAACGTGCGTGCCTCGTAGCTGGCTGCCGCGACGACGCCGCGCGCCTCTCCGCCGCCGACGGCGACAGGCCGGCCGCGAAGGCTCGGATCATCGCGCTGCTCGACGGATGCATAGAAGGCGTCCATGTCGACATGGATGATCTTTCTCTGCCGGCCGCCGCCCACCTCTGTGGTCGGCGTCTGCGCGTCATTCGTCATGGGAGCGGCTGCAGACCCCATGGTGCTATTTCCACATCGACCGCATGCGGGCGCCGACATCGATGCGGATCTGCCGGGCGCTGCGCTCGGACGCGGCGGCGCTGACTTTCGGCCAGCTCGTCGTTTCGAAGAACTGCAGCAAGGTGGCGGGGATGAAACGGGTTCGCGAAGCATAGACGTGGCGATCACCCTGACTGTTCTGGCCGTGGGTAAACAACCGCTGCGGGGTGATCAGGGTCAGGCTGTCGCGGGCGCGCGTCATTCCGACATAGAGAAGCCGGCGTTCTTCTTCGAGCTCCGCCGTCGTGCCGGCGCCGAGGTCGGAGGGGATGCAGCCATCGACGCAGTTGAGCATGAACACTGCGCGCCACTCCTGGCCCTTGGCGGAATGGATCGTCGACAGGATGAGGTAGTCCTCGTCGAGAAGCGGCACGCCCGCCTGGTCGCTCGTCGCATCCGGCGGATCGAGCGTCAGCTCGGTGAGGAAGCGCTCGCGGTTATGGTATCCGGCGGCGATCTGTTCCAGCTGCAGCAGATCGGCCTTGCGCGTATCTGCATCCTCGTGGATGCGATCGAGATGCGGCTCGTACCAGAGACGCGCCGCCTCCATCTCGCCGGGCCAGCCGGCATCGGCCTTGCGCAGCGTCGTGACCAGATCGACGAAGGAGGTCCAGGCCTCGCCGGTCTTCGGCGGCGGCGGAATTTCGGCAAGCGACATGAGCGGCTCGGCATCGGCGGTGATCGTGTCGAGGATCTTGCCGGCAGTCTGCGGGCCGATGCCGGGCAGCATCTGCAGGAGCCGGAAGCCGGCCACCCGGTCGCGCGGGTTCTGGGCGAACCGCAGCGTTGCCAGCAGATCCTTCACATGCGCGCTGTCGAGGAATTTGAGGCCGCCGAACTTGACGAAGGGAATGTTGCGGCGCGTCAGTTCGACTTCCAGTGCGCCGCTGTGATTGGAAGAGCGGAACAGAACCGCCTGGTTCTTCAGCGTCATGCCGATCTCGCGATTGGCGAGCACCTGCTCGACGATATACGCGCCTTGCTCGGTCTCGTCCTTCACCGTGACCAGCAGCGGCCGCTGTTCGGATTCGCGCTCCGTCCAGAGGTTCTTCGTGAAACGCTCGCGTGCGAGGTCAATCACGCCGTTGGCAGCGGCGAGGATCGGTTGCGTCGAGCGGTAGTTGCGGTCGAGCGTTACAATGTCCGCATGATCTGCCGGGAAAGATTTCGGAAAATCGAGGATGTTGCGAACAGTCGCGGCACGGAAGGAATAGATGGACTGCGCGTCGTCGCCGACCACCGTCAGGCCGCGACCATCGGGCTTCAGCGCCAGCAGGATGGACGCCTGCAGCCGGTTGGTATCCTGATATTCGTCAACCATCACGTGGTCGAAGCGGGCACCGATATCGTCGGCGAGATCGGGATCCGACACCATCTGCGCCCAGTAGAGGAGGAGGTCGTCGTAATCGAGGACGTTCTGGATCTGCTTGGCCTCCACATAGGCAGCGAACAGCTCCTTCAACTGCGCCTCCCACCCGGTAACCCAGGGGTAGGAGGTCTTCAGCACCTCGTGGATGCTGCTCTCGGAATTGACGACGCGCGAATAGATCGCCAGGCACGTACCCTTGGTCGGGAAGCGGCTGTCGGTCTTCGACAGGCCGAGTTCGTGACGGACGAGGTTCATCAGGTCGGCGCTGTCTTCGCGGTCGTGGATGGTGAAATCGACGTCGAGGCCAATCTGCTCGGCATACATGCGCAGCAACCGCGCGCCGATGCCGTGAAACGTGCCGGCCCAGGCCAGCGCGTCGGTCATGACTGAGGCGTTGGCGCCGAGCACCTGCCGGCAGATGCGCTGCACCCGCCCGGTCATCTCGGAAGCGGCCCGGCGGGAAAAGGTCATCAGCAGGATGCGACGCGGGTCGGCGCCGTTGACGATCAGGTGGGCGACCCGGTGCGCCAGCGTATTGGTCTTGCCGGAGCCAGCGCCGGCGATGATGAGCAGCGGTCTTGCGCTGGCGCCGCCGCCTTCGGAAATGCCATGCTCGACGGCCAGCCGCTGCCGGTCGTTGAGTTTGTCGAGATAGGCCGCGCTCATTGCTGTTCCTGCATCCGCATCATCGGACGAGGATTAGAACATAAAAGGAACGTGATCAACACGCAGATCTACAAGGCTCGAAAATCCTGGGGGAGAACCGATCGACGGGCAACGCGCTTCAGCGCTCGTGGACAAGCTTCCAGCGGATCCAGCGGATCAACGGCGGCGTCGGCGGGTCGAAACGTTCAGGTCGCCAGGCTGGGTTCGCGGCTTCGGGCAACGGTCAGTTCGGCGGTGGTCTGGTTGAGACGGTCGGCCAGTACCCGCATGATCTCGACCGCCATGTCGGGGAAGTCGCTCATCAGCTCGAGAAAGTTCTCCTTGCTGATTTTCAGCACCTCAAGCCGGGTCGTCGCACGCACGGTCGCCGTACGCGACACGTCGCAAAGGATGGCGATCTCGCCGACGATCGAGTTCTGCTCGAGTTCAGCCACTTTCAGCTCGCCGCTCGGCGCCTGTACGAGAACATCGGCATGGCCCGACAGGATGACATAGGCAGCATCGCCGGCATCGCCCTGGCGGAAGAGGTTCTGGCCTTCGCGGCAGCTCAGACGTTCGGAAGCAAATGCAAGCAGCTTCAACTTGGCCGGAGCGATCTGCGAAAACAGCGGCACGCGCCGCAGCATGTCGACCTCATCCTTCAATAGCATCGCACTCTACCTTTCCCTGCCCCAAGAAACGATATTACGATAGTAGCTGCTTGAACATCCCATTTTGATGCTTCAGCTCCTCGAAACTGCCGGTTTCGACAAGATTGCCACCTTCAAGAACAACAATACGGTCGAAAAGTTCTGCGCAGTCCGTATTCGGCAGCACCCAGATGATCGACGGACGCTTTCCGTCCTCGTGCAGGTCGTTGAGGATATGGGAAACGATGCCGTTCTGGACGCGCTGGTCGAGTGCTGACAGCGGCCGGTTGAAGATGAAGTAGTCGGAGCGTTTCAAGAGAGCCCGTGCCAGATTGAGCTTCTGCCGCTGGACGTTGGTCAGCCTGCGTCCCTGGGCGCCGACGTCGAAATCGAGGCCGATCGACAGGACATTGTCCTCGAGATCCAGCTCAACGAAAATGTCGCGGATGATCTGGCGGATGCGATCCGAGGTGTCCGCCTCCTGATAGGCCAGCCGGCCGAACAGCACATTGTCCATCAGCGAGGCGGAATCGGAGAACTTCTGCGGGTCGTGGCGTTCGATGTTATCGGCGAGATCCTGCGGGATGTCGTTGTAGAACTGCTGCCGTGCAGCGACGATCTTCGCCATCAGTTCCTCTGTCATCAGGCCGAAGCGGTGCCGCGGTTCGATGTAGGAGAAGCTCAACCGGATGATGCTGCTGCGGTCTTCCGACGATGCCTCGTCGACTGTCGTCCCCTGCAGCTTCTGCAGCAGTGCCTCGTAGGTCGGCAGGTCGTCCGGCGTCATGAAGGTCAGCTGGTTGAAGAAGGGGTGGTCGGGCGGCAGGTCGCGGAACAGCTCGACGGCATTCTCTGCGATCGCAAGCCCGACCTGATAGAGTTCGTCGGAGAGCCCGCTTTCGGCCATCACCGCCCGGAAATGCGGATGGGTCGCCAGCATCCGGCGCGTCACCAGCGGCTTCAGCGTACCGAACAGCAGGTTTTCGCCGACCGTGGCGTGCCTGTTGTACTCGCTCGGCTGGAAGGGCACGACCACATCCTGCAGGTCCTCGTCCTCGAGGCGCCGCCGCAGCGCCGAGCGCACTTCGACGATGCGATCCGTCAGCGCCTGATGCGATGCGACGTCCACCTGCGAGCGCAGCGCCAGGTCGAAGATGTCCTGAAGGATCAGCACGGCGTTCAGCACCGGTCGGATGACCTTGAGCAGATCGTCGGGTCCGCTTGCGCCGGCTGCCGAGTAGTCGATCCAGTCGCTGTTGAGATCAAGCACCGGATTGCCGGAACGCTGCGATTCCATCAGCCCGCGCTTGTAGCCGCGGGCCTTCGCGCCGCCATACTCCACCTCGGTCAGCGGCGCATGCTTCAACCCGTACAGCAGGTTGTCGCGAAGCGTGCCGTGGAAGAAGTAGACGTCCGACGAGACGAAGGAGATGCGGCGCCCGGTGACCGATTCGGGCAGCTCCAGCATGTCCTTGCCATCGATGGTGATTCTTCCCGACATCGGCCAGACGATCCGTCCGAGCGCTTCGGCCAGTGCCTCGGCGCCCCCGCCATTCGGTCCGACCAAAGCGACCGTCTCGTCCGGTTCGATCTCCAGCGAGACGTGATTGAGAAGCCGTGCGCCGCTGTCGTCGGCAAGCGTCAGGTTGGAGACGACCAGCGGATGCGAGAGTGGCAGAATGGCTGTCGCAACCACGTCCTGCACCTGCGGTGCGACCAGTCCGTCGACATCGAACTGCTCGACCACCTGCGCATATTTCACCTGCACGTCCTGGCGAGCCTGATCCCAGTCGATGAGTTCCTTGAGCGGCCCCGGCAGGTCCTTGTAGGCGCTGATCACCGCCACCAGCTGGCCGATGTCGAGCCGTCCCTGGAGCGCCAGGTAGCCGCCAATCGCGTAGAACAGGAACGGTGTCAGCTGGGCGAGGAAATTATTGATGAACTTGACCAGAAATTTCCACTGGTAGAGGTCGTAGCGGATGGTGAAGATCAGCGCTAGGCGGGCTGCTATATCGGCCCGTTCGAGGTTCGACGTATCGTGCCCGTGGATGGTGTGGATGCCGTCGACGATCTCGCCGACGCGGCCCGAAAGCTGCCGTGCCGTCAGCTGGCGTTGCCGGCCAAGTTCCAGCAGCCGCTTGCGCATGCGCGGGATGATGATGGCCTGCACGCAGACGATGCCGGCGGCGATCATGCCGAGCCAGAAGTTCTGGACGATGATGAAGCACAGCGCCGTCAGCGCCTGGCCGCCGAGCAGCGCCGGCTGGACAAAGGCGTCGCCGGTAAACCCGCCGAGTGGCTCCACCTCGTCCTTGATCATCGACGAAATCTCCGCCGATTTGACGCGCTTGAAGTAGATGGGAGGAAAACGCAGGATCCGGTCGACAAGCTCGAAGCGGATGCGCCGCAGCATGCGTTCGCCGAGCTGGCCCTTGAACGTGTTGATATAGAACTTGAACAGGCCATTGAGCACGACCAGCGCCAGGAAGACGCCGCTCAGCGCCATCAGCGTCTCCACACGGTCAAGCTCAATCCCGTCGAACAGCTGAAGATGCCCGACCAGCGGCAGGTCGAAGGCAATGTCCATGAACGGCTTGGTGGCGGCGACATCCTCGAAGCCTTGCCCCTGGATCGGGCCGTTGACGATCTGCTTGGGAAGATCGAAGGCGAGGAAGTAGGGAATCATCGACGCTGCGACGACGAGCAGGATCCAGATTTGCTGACTATAGGTATTGGACCAGATGTAACGCGTGAGGCTCTTTTCCATCCGGGTCAGACATATCCTCGTTGGCCTGGTGCTTCAGTCCCGCTCCGTCCCGTGACGCAAGCCTACCGATTTGAGCCGCGTCCGGGCGGGAAAGCAATCGAAAAAAGCACTGCACGCGAACCGCCGGGAAAACATCCGGGGGCAACGGAGCTAGTCGCGCCTCACCACCTCGGCGGAATGCGCCGGCGGCTGGCGGCGGTCAGGGCAGCAGCCGGTTCAACCAGGTGGCGGACTGCCGCTTCTGGCCGCCCTGCGCGCTGTCGCGGTGCAGGAGAATCAGCCGTTCGGCTTCCGACAGCGCATTGCGGCGCAGGTCGGCGACGGCCTCTTCGACACGCACGTCCGAGGCGAGCGACTTCTGCACCGTATCCGGCGTGAGGATCGTCACCTTCTGGCGCACGCCACGCAGTTTTTCGACGCCAAGCATCGACCAGTCGCCACGCGCGTAACCGGAAAATGCCTTGCTGGCGATAACGTCGGTTGTGTATTTCTTCGTCAGTTCCTGCAGGCGCACCACTTCGTTCACCGAGGAACCGAAGGCGGAGAAGGTCAGGCGGTCGCGCAGGCCGACATTGCCGAACATGACATTGCCGACATGCAGGCCGAGCCCGTATTCGATGTTCGCCAGCCCCTTTTCGTGACGATGGCGGTTGAGATCAGCGACCCGGCTGCGCGCCACGGTCACCGCGGCCATCACCGCTTGGCAGGCCTGGCGGGATGGTTCGCTGTGCCGATCGCAGGGGAAGACGGCAAGGAAGCCGTCGCCGAGGAAACTCAGGATCTGCCCGCCGTTGCGATTGAACGGTGCGGCAATGGCGTCGAAGAAGTCGTTCAGCGTATCGATATAGACCTGTCTGCCTTCCTTCTCCGCAAGAATCGTCGAGCTGCGCATGTCGCCCATCACCAGAGCGGCGCGGATCGTCTCGCCGTCGCCGCGGCGGATCTGGCCGTTCATCACCCGCTTGCCGGCATCGCCGCCGAGATAGGTGGTCAGCATGTTGTTGGCGAGCTTGTCCAGCACCGCCATCTTCGCCGCCACCGCCAGATGGTTCTGGATGCGCTGGAGGGCGGCGATCATGTCGTCGCTGAAGCCGTCCTTGGCGTCCGTCGACCACGAGCCCATCATGCCCTGGACGGATTGTTCGCCGAACGGCTGGATGAAGGCGATGTAGTCGGTAACCTTGTCTTCCTGCAGGTCCTCGAACACCGGAAATTCATATGGGCCTTCCTTCGGCACCCGGCGACGCAGGTAATCGAGATCATTGCTCAGAAGCTGGTAGTAGGGGCTGCGCAGGAAGATCTCCGGGCTGCCGGCGTCGTGCCGGTATCCTTCCACCGTCAGCCCGCTCTTGGCACGCCAGGTGAAACCGAGGGCGTCATAGAGCGGATGGAGCATCGAAAACGTCAGGTGCACGCGCACGATCGGCATGCCGGCGGCGGCGATACGATCGCAGAAGCCGCGGATGATCTCTTCCAGCGGCTGGCCGGCCAGCGCGTTGCGGATCAGCCAGTCCGCGACATTGTCCATGAAGATGGTCGAGACATTTCCAGCGGTACGGGTCATCGGCGGAGCCTGCGTTGCGATCGGCGCCGGGCGCCGGAGACATGAAAACCGTCGCTGCTTCGATGGATGGACGATCCGCGGCGGGCAGCCAGGACATCTAGATCGGAACTCTGTGTGGCAAAGACAAGGCTGCCGCGCCGATCTTGTGACAATCGTGTCATGAGCGCCTCAGGCCGGCATGCTGAACCTGTTCGCGCCGCCGGAGTGCTTCTCGGCGAGACTGCTTGCCGCATAGGCATAGCCGCCGCTGGCACCATCGATGAAGTGCATGTGATCGTGGCTCATCGGGTTGAGAACCAGGCACGTCATCAGCGCGCTGTTCTGGCGATGCAGACCGTAGTGGCAGATGCCGTCCCGTTCGGCCTGCTCCAACAGCGCCTCCAGCCGCTGCCGGTGGGGCTCGTCGACATCGACGGTCATCTTCAGACCGTCGTCGAACTTGCGGAAATCCGAGTTTTCGGCGATCTCTCGCGTATAGCGGCGGGCATCGAAGCGCCCGATCGACAGGTTGAGGCGATGCGAAATGTAGACGATGCCGACCTGCAGCAGGTATACGAGCCGCTTCGACAGGCGCGCGCCGGCCGTCGGTGCCGCCGCTGACGTTTCGAGCGCCATCCCGCCGCCCATCAGACCGACCTGCGGCCCGTCTTCCGGCACCGGATGGCCATCGCGGCTCTGTTCCGACATCACGGAAATAAGCGCTGCTGCGAGTGCCTGAAACGCCGGTGCCGCCTGCGGCGAGGCGGGCTTGACGATAATCGACACAATCTCGCCGTTGCGCGCCGGGATCGGGCTCCAGCGGCACGACAGCCCGGTGAGGTCCGGCGCCGATGCCTGGCCTTCGGGAACGTGGTAGCGACCGGCCTTCATTTCGCCCTCCGCCCAGCTCGTGCCGCCGCCGTCGAACATCGCGTAGGAGATGTGCTGACTGGGGCCGAAGCGGGCGATCGCCACGTCGAAACCATTGGTACGAACGGCTTCGATCGGCACCAGCGCGACGCGCATCGTCAGCTCGAGCTCGCTGGCTGCCCAATCGCGGACAGCGCTCAAAGCGACGGCCACGTCGTCCGTTCTCGACCCGGGAAACGCGATCATCGCCCCGTCGCCGCCGAAGACGAACGGATAATCCTGTGTGCCGAGCGCGTTGAGGACGGCGGAGATGACTCCGGCACCAGCCATGTTGACGGACTTGTACCGACCGAGAGCAATGGCCTGGGTCGACCCGACAATATCGGCGAGCGCTAGAACCCATCCGGACGGCAGAGGCGCATAGCTTGCCGCATCCGCAAGCTCCTCGAAACGAAGGAGCACCGGCAAGGACTGGTAGAAGTCGTCGTCATCCATCGTGCGCATGTGCCGATGCTAGCACGGCGCGGGGGGCTGCGCATCAGACGCGGTCGGGCTGCCGGACTTTATTCGCTGACGTCTGCAACAGAGCGAGTTCGCCGGCGGAGTGGAACGCGAAGACTTTTAGGGGTAGCGACCGCCCACGGATGACGATGTCACGTCGCGCAAGCGACGAGACGTCGATCTGCGACAGTTCGGCGACCGGCTCCGAGATCACCAGCGGCAAGTCGAATTCCTTCGCTGCCGATTCCAGCCGGCTTGCGACGTTGACGGTATCGCCGATCGCCGTCAGGCTCTGGGTTGCGCCGTAGCCGATGGTTCCGACGACCGCCGGGCCGACATGGATGCCCATGGCTATCCGCAACGGCGTCGTCAGTTCGTCGGCCAGTTGGCGGTTCAGCTCGTCTATGCCGGCGGCGATTGCGACGGCTGCGTCCAGCGCCTGCCGGCAGGCGTCAGCCGCAGAACCGCTGATGCCGAACAGCGCCATGGCGCCGTCGCCGATGAACTTGTCGATGCGCCCGCCGGACGCCTCGACGGCATGGCCGACCACGGCGAAATAGCGGTTCAGCAGAAAAACGATGTCGAAGGGCAGGCGGGCTTCCGACAGACTGGTGAAGTTGCGGATGTCGCAGAACAGCACGGCGATCTCGCGCTCGCGGCCGGGCACGGATTCGTATCCCTCGGCGACTACGGCCCGTTCCGGCATGGCGACCAGCAGGGGAGCGAGCGTCAGGCTGGCACTCGGCCGCAGCTGGCAGGCGAGCCGGATGCCGCTGCCGGCGCCGATCCGGTCGAGGGTCTTCTGTTCGAGCGGTTCGGCGGGCGGCAGTGACTCTTCGCCGGCTATGATCTGCACCCGGCATGTGGAGCAGCGACCCTTGCCGCCGCAGACCGCGTAATGCGGCTTGCCGGCCAGGCGGCTCGCTTCGAGCACGGTAAACCCGCGCGGCACGCTGATCGCCTCGCCGGTCGGATAGTGGATGGTCACCAGATGGGCGCGCTCGCCGAACCAGCGGATGCCGCGCAGGACGAAGACCAGCAGCAGCGCGCCGGCGAAGCTGCAATAGACGGCGATACGGATCATCTGCAGCTGGCTATCGGCATTCGCCGGCAGAACCGTCGGATCATAGTAGCCGCCCGGAAAGCCGCTCAGCATGAACGTCGGGTTCGTCATCGACCGGCCCATCTGCGCAAAGCCCAGCAGCGACAGAACCGGCAGCAAAATCGCAAGCGTCAGGAACCACGGCCAGACCGAGGGGTACCAGTGTCGGTGCCGCAGCCAGAAGTGAATGCCGATGCATCCGTGGATCCAGACGATCACCAGGGCGATCGCCTGGCGCAACCCGCTGATCGGCGACTTCGTCCACAGCAGGTGAACGACGGTCTCGTAGCTGTCGCTTAGCCGGAACAGCTGCGAGGCGACCCGCGTCGCGAGGATGTGATCGATAATCATCACCGGGATCGCCAGGCCGAGAATGATCTGCAGCGCCTCGCCCTTGGGCATCACGAAGCTGCGCCGCACGTAGATCGAGCGAAGCGTCAGGCCGATGTGGATGAGGAAGGCGCCGTAGAGGACGGTGGTTCCGAGGGGGTTTCGCCAGATGAACAGGAAGATCGGACGCGCGTCGTCGGCCGCCTCGACGGACATAAGCCCGAAGACGTGGTTGCTCATATGCATCATAAGGAACGAATAGATGATCAGTCCCGAAACCAGCCGTGCCCGGCGCAACCGGCGCTCCGTAAGCGGTATCCATTTGGCGAATGCGCTCATGTGCTCCGGTTCTGAAGACCGATGATCTTCCGCCACGAATGGCAGTTTCCCGAAAGCCTGTAAATCGACATTGTCGCGGATTTCGGGCAGGCCGGGATTGGCGCCCGCCCAGGAAGGACGACGTATGCGCAATGATTTACTGATCAGGTGATGTCGAGCAGCATCCCATCGCTGGCTGCGAGACTGTTGGGGAAGGCTTCCTGAGCCAGCCGCTCCAGCAGCGCCAATTCGCCATCGGTGCGGGATGGCGAGTGGTGGAAGAGCACCAGCCGCTTCGTCCGCGCCTCCAGTGCGAGCTTGACGCCCTGTTCCCAGGTCGAGTGACCGAAGCCGCGATAGCGGTCCATCTCGGATTCGGTGAAGGCCGAATCGTAGACCGCGACATCAGCATCGGCCATCAGTTCCAGCGCCGTCGGGTCGAGCACGCCCGGCTGGTGTTCGATGTCGAAGACCAGCGCCAGCGATTTGCCGCCCCATTCGATGCGGTAGCCGATGCAGCCGCCGGGGTGATTGAGGGTAAACGTCTTGATGTGGATGCCCGGCCGCGGCGTCAGGATATCTCCAGCGCGAAAATCATGGAACGCCAGGGATGCCTTGCAGATATCAAGCCGCACCGGAAAGAACGGCGGGCTGATGAACTGCTTGACCAGCTTCTGCGTCGTCATCTGCCCGGCGAGGTGCCCCGACCAGATGTTGACGGTGATTGCCGGGTTGTAGATGGGCTTGAAGAACGGCAGGCCGATGATGTGATCATAGTGCGAATGGGTGAAGAACAGATCGACGTCGGTCGTCTGGTCCGCCAGCATGTCGAGGCCCGCCTCGCGGATGCCGGAACCGGCGTCGAAGAGCAGGCGATTGTTGCCGCAACGAACCTCGATGCAGGGAGTGTTGCCGCCGAAACGCGCGAATTCCGGGCCCGATACCGGCACGCTGCCGCGGACACCCCAAAACTTCATCTGAAAGCTACTGTCTGTCATGTCGCATTCAACACATCTCCCGCTCCATCAGACTATCCAGAAAACCTTACCCATTCCTCAGCCGGCCCGGACTTTGGCCGAACAAGGAGACGCGCTGCAAGTTCGACCACGGCGTGACGGCGATCTTCACCGTTCCTGTCCCTTGCCATGGTGACAAAGGAGACTGCGGACCGGTTTGGCGGATGAAATCCTATCGCGGCGCGAGAATCAAAGGCTTTGTGCGCGCCGGGCGGAGCAGAAGAGCGAGACCCGTGCGGTACTTCATAGATGGTGGTTCCGGCAGGGGTTTGCGAGCAACCTATTGCCTATCCCAATGCGCACGCAGAGAATCCTTTGACGGGAACTCGTCTTGTGCCGGAAGCGCCCTACATCACCGTCACTTATGCTTCCGGAATCGATCAAACCCGCTCAGGACAGATGGAGAAAAACAGTGCTATCCTTTAAAAAGATCCTTGCTGTGGCCTGCGTTGTTGCTCCATTCGCCGCCGCCCAG
Organism: Rhizobium sp. SAFR-030; assembly: GCF_059415005.1. Lineage (NCBI taxonomy): Bacteria > Pseudomonadati > Pseudomonadota > Alphaproteobacteria > Hyphomicrobiales > Rhizobiaceae > Rhizobium > Rhizobium sp. SAFR-030. Next base: position 809,167 of record NZ_JBPFDO010000002.1, read on the forward strand.
GCACAGGCCCAGGTGGTCGTGTCGTCGAAGATCGACACGGAAGGCAGCGTGCTCGGCAACATCATCGTCGCCGTGCTCAACGCCAACAAGATCCAGACCACCGACAAGATCCAGCTCGGCGCGACGCCCGTCGTCCGCAAGGCAATCATTGCCGGCGAAATCGATATCTACCCGGAATACACCGGCAATGGCGCGTTCTTCTTCAACAAGCCGGAAGATCCCGCCTGGAAGAATGCCGCTCAGGCGTATGAGGGCGTCAAGAAGATGGACTACGAGGCGAACAAGCTTGTCTGGCTGTCGCCCTCCACCGCCAACAACACCTGGGCAATCGCCGTGCGCCAGGACATTGCTGACAAGAACAGCCTGAAGACCCTGTCGGACTTCGGCAAGTATGTCGCGGGCGGCGGCAAGGTGGTGCTTGCTGCCTCGTCCGAATTCGTCAATTCGGCAGCAGCGCTGCCAGCCTTCCAGACCACCTATGCTTTTGCACTCAAGCCCGACCAGTTGATCACGCTCTCCGGCGGCGATACGGCTGCGACCATCGCCGCTGCGGCCAACCAGACGAACGGCGCCAACGCCGCCATGGTCTACGGTACCGATGGGGGCATCGCGCCGTCGGGCCTCCTCGTCATGGAAGACGACAAGGGCGTCCAGCCGGTCTATCAGCCGGCGCCGGTGATCCGTGAAGCGGTGCTGAAGGAGCATCCGGAGATCGAAGCGCTGCTGAAGCCGGTGTTCGAGAAGCTCGACCTGAAGACGCTGCAGGATCTGAACGGCCGGGTCCAGCTGGGCGGCGAACCGGCAAAGGCCGTGGCCCAGGATTTCCTGACCAAGAACGGTCTGCTGAAGTAACGTGTGCTGTTAGGGTCCGAGCCGGCTTCCTGTCGTAGGCGCCGGCCCGGACCCTGAAACCGCAGGGGGAAGGGCGGGTTGAGGCTTACACCGGACAAGCTTGGTGCGTTTCTCACCCTGCTGGTGATCTACGGCATGGCGTGGGCGCCGTTCGCGACGCTCAAGCCGAACCGGATCGTCCAGGGGCAGGCGCGGGCGCTTTCCGAAGCGCTGCCTGCGCAGGCGCTGGTTCTCGTGTCGGTGCTGCTTGCCGCTGCCGCGCTGATCGCTGTTCTTCGCACTGCGGCATGGCTTAAACTGGCTGCGGGGCTCGCGGCCCTGCTGACCCTCTTCATGGCCATCGGTCAGGCGGCGGATTTTCTCGCGGCTGCTGGAAACACCTATGCGCGCGTCTCACCCGCATCCGGATTCTGGCTCCTGCTGTTTGCCTTCTCGCTGATGACGATCGACGCGCTTGCGAGACTGCGTCCGTCCCCGCTGCTGCGGCTTGTTCTTCTCGGGCTGGCGGTTGCCGCGTTCGCAGGTCTGAAACTCAGCGGTGACCTCGACGGATTGTCGGTGATGAAGGAATACGCCTCGCGCGCCGACAGCTTCTGGGGCGAAGCAACGCGCCACGTCTCCCTGGCGATCGGCTCTCTGGTTGCGGCAGCTGTCGTCGGCTTTCCCCTCGGCCTTCTCTGTCACCGCGTGCCGCCGCTGCGAAAGGGCATACTGGATCTCCTCAACGTCATCCAGACAATCCCCTCCATGGCGCTCTTCGGCTTGCTGATCGCCCCCTTTGCCTGGATCGCCGCCAACATTCCCGGCGCGTCGGCGATCGGAATCGCCGGTATCGGTGCGGCGCCGGCCTTCTTCGCGCTGTTCCTCTACTCACTGCTGCCGGTCGTCGCCAACACGGTAGCGGGGCTCGCCGGCATTCCAGCCGAAACGCGTGACGCAGCGCGCGGTATCGGGTTGAGCCGGTCGGAACTGCTCCTGCAGGTGGAGATCCCGCTGGCGCTGCCGGTGATCCTCACCGCCGTTCGGATCGTTCTCGTGCAGAATATCGGCATGGCCACCATCGCCGCACTGATCGGCGGTGGCGGTTTCGGCGTATTCGTCTTCCAGGGGCTGGGTCAGATGGCGGTCGACCTCGTGCTGCTCGGCGCACTGCCGACCGTCGCACTTGCCTTCGCTGCAGCGACCATCATGAATGCCATTGTTGACACGGTCTCGCGCATTCCAGAACAGGGCGTCCGAGCATGATCGAAATTGATGCGGTCTCGAAGCTTTATGGGCCGCTGCCGGCCGTCGACGACGTCTCGATGACCATCGCGCCGCGCAGCATCGCCGCCGTGGTCGGGACATCCGGTTCCGGCAAGACGACGCTGCTGCGGATGATCAACCGGCTGGTGGAGCCGAGCGCCGGCTCGATCCGGCTCGACGGCGAAGACAATCGCTCTATCCCGGGATACGTGCTGCGCCGTCGGATAGGCTACGCGATCCAGGGACACGGCCTGTTTCCGCACCGGACGGTAGCGGAGAACATCGCGACCGTGCCGCGGCTGCTCGGCTGGGACACCGCCCGGATCAAGGACAAGGTCGAGGAACTGCTGACGCTCTTCCAGCTCGAGCCGGGCGTGTTCGCCGGGCGCTACCCGCACGAACTTTCCGGCGGCCAGCAGCAGCGGGTCGGGGTGGCGCGGGCGCTTGCGGCCGAGCCGAACGTGCTCTTGATGGACGAGCCCTTCGGCGCGCTCGATCCGGTCATCCGCGCCAAGGCGCAGGACGATCTCGTTGCCATCCAGAAGCATCTGAAGACGACGATCGTGCTGGTGACGCACGACATGGACGAGGCTTTTCGTCTTGCCGACATGATCGCCGTCATGGACCAGGGTCGGCTGATCCAGTACGCCAGGCCCGTCGATCTTGTCCGCCATCCGGCGAGTGATTTCGTAGGCACGATGGTCGGAGACGGCCAGCGGCCGTTCCGCCTGCTGGCAATCAGCAAGGTCGCGGATGTGGTGGAGGCCGGTGAAGCCGAAGGCGCGGCTATCGGCGCCGGAAGCACCCAGCAGGATGCGCTTGCCGAGCTCATCTGGTCGCGACGCGATGCGTTGCCGGTGGTCTCGGAGGAGGGCGCGCCGCTTGGCCGCGTCACGTTGAAAAGCCTCCTCCAGCATGCGGCGGCGGAGCGATGAGGCAGTGGGTTCCAAGGCTGCTGCGCGGCGGCGTCGCGGTTCTGCTGATCGCCTTCCTGCTGTCGCCGAACAGCTTTGAGCCGGTGCTGGCGCCGCTTGCTCCTCCCAACGCCCCGGCGATCTACAATCAGGACAGTCTTCTGTGGCTGACGGTGGCACATCTCGGGACGGTGCTTGTCGCGACGCTTATCGCCACGCTTGTCGCGGTATCGATGGCGTTGCTGGTGACGCGCCCGTTCGGCGCCGAATTCCTGCCGCTGTCGCGCAGCATCGTGTCGATCGGACAGACCTTTCCGCCGGTGGCAGTGTTGGCGATCGCCGTTCCCGTGTTCGGCTTCGGCGAGAAACCGACGCTGATCGCCCTCATTCTTTACGGTCTGCTGCCGGTGTTCGAAAACGCGCTGACGGCGCTCAGCCATCCGCCGCGTGCTGTGATTGAAGCAGCCCGTGGCTCGGGAATGACAGGCTGGCAACGGCTGGTGCAGGTGGAACTGCCGCTTGCCGCGCCGCTGATTGCTGCCGGCGTGCGGCTGTCGGCGGTGATCGGTGTGGCGACGGCCACCATCGGATCGACGGTGGCCGCCAAGACGCTCGGCGAGGTCATCATCGCCGGCCTGCAGACCTATAACTACGCCTTCATCCTGCAGGGCGGGATCCTCGTTGCGGCGCTGGCGCTGCTCGTCTCCACCGGGCTGATGATGGTCGAGCGGCTGCTCTGGCGCCAGCGCGACGATCGCCGTTGAGCGATCACTTAAGGCTGGGGAGCGGGTTTTCCTTGAGAAGCTTCGCCAGGTGCACGGTATTTCGCGCCAGCATCTTCACCGTACTGGTGACTGCATCGGGCACTTCGGGAAGATCGACGAAGTTGGTGCTCTCCATCGCCTGCCCGACCCAGTAGGCAATGGCATTCGGCGCCAGCGTGAAGCCGACGTCGTTCAACGCCTGGTAAAGCTGCGCCGAGACGTGATGGGCACCGTCTTCGTTGCCCACGACGGCGACGGCTGCGACCCGTCCATAGCTGACCATCCGGTCCTGATCGTCGAGTTCCGACAGGAAGGCATCCATCCGCTCCAGCGCCCGCTTGGCGATACTGGAAGGCTGGCCGAGCCAGATCGGCGTCCCGAAGATCAGGATGTCGGCGTCGAGCAGCTTCTGCCGCAACTGCGGCCATGCATCGCCCGGACCTTCGTCGGAACTGACCCCGGGCTTGATGTCGTGGTCCGCCAATCGGATCGTCTCCGTCAGCACGCCCTCCTTTGCCATTTCCGCAGCAATCAGTGACAGCATGCGGTCGGTCGAGGACGGCGTGTCTCCAGTGCTCTTGAGCGTCGCGTTAAAGGCGATGGCCTTCAATGGCATGATCGGGCTCCTTCTGCTGTTCTGGCTCGTAACCAGCACCGAATGCTGTTGTTCCGGCAGTCGCGGCGGGACTTTGCTGGCCCTCGCGCCGGTTCGACACACGCTTCGAGACCCTCGCGCGAAACGGGTTGCGTCCACGACCGATCATGCGAACAAAGGGTCGCGTCCGGCGCAAAATGCGCGGTTTTGCGGGAACGCTTTTTGGCTTTTGCCGTTCATCACGCACGACGTGACAGCGTCGAACCAAGAAAGGATTTGTACCGTGAAAAAGCATCTCATCATTCTTGCAGGCGCTTGTGCGCTTGTCGCCGGTGCTGCCCAGGCTCAGCAGTCGACCGTTAATGGCGCCGCGGGCGGCGCGGTAACCGGCGCGATCGTCGGCGGACCGGTTGGTGCTGCCGTGGGTGGCGTGATCGGCGCCGTCGCCGGGACCGCCATCGATCCGCCGCCGCAGCAGGTCGTCACCTATGTTCGCGAAGCGCCAATGCCGACCGAACGTGTGATCGTTCAGGAACGCGTCTCCGTCGGCCAGCCGCTGCCTACCGCCGTCGTTGTCACGCCGGTTCCGGAAAACCCGAGCTATGGCTACGCAGTCGTCAACGATCAGCGCGTCATCGTCGAACCTTCGTCGCGCAAGGTTGTTCAGGTCATCAACTGACGCTGTCGGATAGGACGCAGGCTCGCTGCGTCCTATCCGTTCTTAAAGGAGGCCCGGGAGATGTATGCAGACCAGGATCGCAAAAGCGACGGCTACGGGTTTCTTCTCACGACCCTGATGGTGATCATGGCAGCCGTCGCAGTCGCGCTGTATCTGGTGCAGGATCCTGGAGCCAACTCCCACTCGCGCGTTTACGTGACATCGGCGGCAAATGCCGATCGCGCCGGCTGATTTCGCCGCGTCCGCTAGCTGCAGGACCAGCCTTGCTAACGCTCATTCATTCGGCACCGATGATGCGCCAGGTGTCCTTGCCCGCCGCCTTGGCGGCGTAGAGCTGCTTGTCGGCAAGCCCGATCAGTCCCTCGACATCACCCGTCTTGTCCGGGCTCCAAGTTCCGCCGATTGACACGTTGACGCTGACCTCGCCGGTGCCGATGGCGATCGGCGGGCGAACGCCCTCGACGACACGGGCGGCGATTTCTTCCGCCACCGTTGCCGATCCCGGGATGATCAGGATGAATTCGTCGCCGCCGGTGCGGCAGACGGCGTCGTCGTTGCGGACGAGGCTGGACAATCGGCGGGCGACCTCGACAAGCACGGCATCGCCTGCCGGATGACCATGCCGGTCGTTGATCTGCTTGAAGCCATCAAGGTCGACGACCAGAAGGCCGAATCCGTCGGTCGACTGCATCTGCTGGTAGGAACTGCGCAGGCCGCGGCGGTTGAGAAGCCCGGTCAAGGCATCCGTCTCGGCGTTCTGCTGCATGTTTTCGAGGCGACGGCGTTCCTCGGTCATGTCGATCGCCACTCCGACGACGCGCAGCGGCTTTCCGGCGCTGTCACGCAGCAAACGGCGGTCGCAGCGCATCCACCGCTCGCCGCTCTCGGTGATCAGCCGATATTCGACGACCGAGTGATCGACCTCACCGGAGATAAGCGGCGTAAGATCGGTGGCCAGTATGTCCTCGGGCAGCACCCTTTCAAGATATTGATCGAGATCGAGGCTTTTGGCGTCGACACCGGTGATGAACTGCGACAGCCGGTGCGACGTTTCGAACACGTGCGTTGCGAGATCCATGTGCCAGAAGCCGCCGCGAAGCGCGGTGATTGCCAGCTCCAACTGCGCCGCCCGCTCGACAAGTTCCAGTTCGACTCGTTTCTGTTCGCTGACATCTTCGATCTGCGACAGGAAGCGGGTGACCTTGCCGGCCTTGTCGCGCATCGCGACGACGTTGAGGCGCGCGTGAACGATCTCGCCATCCGGCCGGATGTAGCGCTTTTCCATCGTGTAGCCGTCTCGGAGACCGTCCATCACCTCGGAAAAGAGCGTCAGATCGGCGTCGACGTCATCCGGATGCGTGAAGTCACGGAAGGGCTTCAGATAGACCTCGCTCTCCGACAGCCCGACCATGCGGCTGAAGCTCGCGTTGCCGCGCAGGATCCGGCCCTGCGTATCGACAATCGCGATGCCGATCGGCGCGTTGTCGAAGGCATAGTCGAAGAGCGCCAGACGCTCCTCCAGCGAAATTGTTTCTCGAAAGCTCGTATTCATCCGTTCAGCTCTGGTTCCTGCGCTCGACACGACGGGTCGTCCCGATGACGAGGTTAGAACAAAACGGTCGGGTGCTTCCCAGGGTTCCGGCCTGTCTTCATCTCTCGATCGAGGTCGCATAATGGAACTTTAGAAGATGCTTGTCGATAGGCTTGATGCTATTCCTGATCGGCGTTCAGCCGGTAGCCGACGCCGGGCTCGGTGCGCACGATGGCCGGGTTCGTCGGGTCGCGTTCGATCTTCTGCCGCAACTGGCCGATGAATACCCGAAGGTAATGCAGGTCGTCGCCGTGCGCAGGTCCCCAGACGGAGGTGAGCAGCGTCTTGTGGGTCACGACCCTCCCGGCATGACGCGCCAGCAGGGTCAGCAGATCGTATTCCTTCGGCGTCAGGCGGATGCGCTCCTCGCCGCGCGAGACTAGGCGACGCAGCGTGTCGATCACCAGCCCGTCGCTGGTGATCATTGCCGGCAGTGCCTCGGTCTTGCCGCGGTGGCGCAGGGCAGTGCGGACCCGGGCGGTCAATTCGCCGATGCCGAACGGTTTCTCCACGTAGTCGTCGGCACCAAGGTCGAGGGCTGCGATTTTCTCGCTTTCGCGGTCGCGCGCCGAGAGGATGACGATCGGGATGTCGGACCAGCCGCGCAGGCTGGCGATGACATCCTTGCCGTCCATGTCGGGCAGGCCGAGATCGAGAATGACGAGATCCGGTGCGGATGTCGCGACTGCCTTGATGGCCTCGGCACCGGTTGCCGCCTCCACCACTTCGTAGCCGGCAGCCGCCAGCGCCGGCTTCAGGAAACGCTGGATCTGCGGTTCGTCGTCGACGACCAGTATGCGACCCAGCATCAGGCAACCTCTCCGCCGATTTTCGGCGTCTCGACGGGGAAACGCATCACGACGCGGGTTCCTTTCTTGCGGACAGCGGGGCTCTCGGCATGAATGCGGCCTCCCATGGCCTCGACGAAGCCGCGCGCGATCGACAGCCCGAGGCCGGTGCCCGGCGCGCGTCCGTCGGACCGGCCTCTTCGATAGAACTTTTCGAAGACCCGGTCGAGATCATCCGCCGGAATGCCGCGGCCGAGGTCGGTGACCGAGATGACGACGGCGCCGTTTTCCAGCCGTGCATAGACATTCACCGGTTCGCTGCCGCCGTATTTGACGGCGTTATCGAGGAGATTGAACAGCACCTGGCCCAGCAGCACGCTGTCGCCCTCGATCAGCGGCAGGCCGCTTGCCAGTCCTGTCTGGATGACATGCCCCGGAAAATACTTTCTCGCCCGCTCGACGGCCGACTGCACGACGTCGGCAACATCCAGCCAGTCGCGCTTCGGCTTCAGCGTACCGGCTTCGATGCGCGTCATGTCGAGCAGGTTGGCGACGAAGCGGCTGAGCCTGCCGCCTTCCTCCTCGATCGACTGGAGCAGGTCGTCGCGGCTCTCCGCCGTCATCCGTTCGCCGAGTTCGCGCAGGCTGGTGACGGCACCAGTGATCGTCGCGAGCGGCGTCTTGAGATCGTGCGAGATCGACGACAGTAGCGCCTCGCGATAGCGCTCGCCCTCGATCCGTGCCGCCTGTCCGAGGTTCTTCTCGGCAAGCAGCGCGCGGTCGATGGCGATGGTCGTCTGGTCGAGGATGGCCGACAGGGCGCGTTCGGCCGTGATGTCGAGCCGAGCCTCCGTCTGCTCTATGCCGCACACAGCAAGCGAGCCATGCGGGCCGGCGAGCGGACGGAATTCGAAGCGGCTGTTGGGAAGCGTGCCGGTGCCGCGTCCGGCCGGCTCCTGCTTGTCGAACGCCCAGCGTGCGGCCGTCACGTCGGCAATGTCGAGTTCCGTATCGGGCGGCCAGGCGGCGGCGATGCGCAGGTCGTCACGTTCCGGCAGGAGCATCACGACATTGCGCCTCAGGCTTGCCTGCAGTTGCGAAACGGCGGCCCAGATCGCTTGCTCCGGCTTGTCCGTGCCCGACAACTTGCGGGAAAAATCGTGCAGCGACTGCAGCGCCGTCGCCCGAAGGCGGGCAGCATCTGCCTGTTCGCGGATGCGCGATGCAAAGCCGCCGGCGATCACCGCGACCGCGAAGAACACGAACAGCGCAAACACCTCGTGCGGGGCGGCGATGGTGAAGGTGTGGAATGGCGCGATGAAGAAGAAGTTGTAGCACATAGCCGAGAGGACGACGGCGACAAGTGCCGAGATGTAGCCGGACAGCATCGCCGACCCGAGAACTGCCAGCAAAAACAGCAGAGAGATGTTAGGCAGATGGACGAACCTGTCGATCGTCGTGCCGACGAACGTGGTCGTCGCCACCAGGGCGATGGCGCTGGCAGCCGGTCTCCAGAGGTCAGAGATTGCGAGGCGCGGGTGCGGGGACTTTCGGATCGGCTTTTCCCGCCGGTCCGGTGTCACCAGGTGAATGCCCAGTCCGCCGGCGCGACGGGTGATCTCTTCCGGAAGCGACGGCGACAGGAGACGCGCCCACTTGCGCCGTCGCTTGGCGCCGATGACGATCTGTGTGGCATGCTCCCGGCGCGCCAGCCGGAGGATTTCCTCGACGAAATCGGTGCCGATGATCCGCCGAGTCTCAGCACCCAACTGTTCGGCCAGACGGAAGATCTCGTCGATGCGCTGTAGGCTGCCTCGGCTGTCCACCTCGCGGTCGGCCCGCTCGACACAGACGACGATCCAGGGGGCGTTGAGGCCGGATGCGAGGCGGCTTGCGACGCGCACCACCTTTTCCGAAACCTCATCGGGCCCGACGCAGACGATCAGCCGCTCGCCGGTCGCCCACGGTCCTTCGATGGCGTTCTGCCGCAGGTAGTCGACCATCTGGTCGTCGACGCGGTCCGCCGTGCGGCGCAACGCCAGTTCGCGCAGGGCCGTCAGGTTGCCGAGCCGGAAAAACCGATCGGCTGCCCGGCTCGCGCTCTCGGGCAGGTAGACCTTGCCCTCCTTGAGCCGTTCGATGAGTTCGGTCGGTGGAAGGTCGACCAGCAGGACCTCGTCGGCGCGCTTCAGCACGATATCCGGAACCCGCTCGCGCACTGTGACGCCGGTGATCTGGGCGACGAGGTCCGCCAGGCTTTCGAGGTGCTGGATATTGAGCGCCGTCCAGACGTTGATCCCGGCGTCGATCAGTCCCTCGATATCCTGGTGCCGTTTCGGATGCCGGTTGCCGTCCGGGTTGGAATGGGCGAGTTCGTCGACGATCAGGATATGCGGCTTGCGCGCGAGCGCCGCATCGAGGTCGAACTCGTCCATCATCCGGCCGCGATGGGCGACGCGCATGCGCGGCAGAACCTCCAGGCCGTCGAGCAGCCCGGCGGTCTCGCTGCGGCCGTGCGTTTCGACGAGGCCGACGACGACATCGATGCCGTCGGCCTTCAGCCGCCTGGCGCGCGACAACATCGCATAGGTCTTGCCGACGCCGGGGGCGGCGCCGAGAAACACTGTCAGCTTTCCTCGGCGGCCCTGATCCGCAAGGGCAAGCAGCGCATCGGGGTCAGGCCTGCGATGATCCGCGCGATCGTCCTGCGCCATTCCCGTCCTCACATCTGGCTGCGTTCTGGCTTAGTCTTACAGCCGCGGTGCGCTCGAGTCTAAAGACTGTCGAGCGCCATATTGAGCTGCAGCACGTTAACACGTGGTTCGCCGACGAAACCGAGATCACGCCCCTGCGTTTGACGAGCCAGAAGCTCCTCGATAGCGGAGGGCGTTAAGCCTCGTGCGCCGGCCACCCGTGCGATCTGCATCCGGGCGTAGTCGGGCGAGATATGCGGGTCGAGGCCCGAGCCCGATGTAGTGACGGCGTCGCCCGGGACGGACGCGGGGGATCCGGCGGTCTTGAGCTTGGCGACGTCGGCTGCGACGCGGTCGCGCAGCTTGGCCGAAGTCGTGCCGAGGTTGGAGCCGGAAGAGGCATTGGCGCTGTAGGGGTCGGGACTGGTGGCGGATGGACGCGGCCAGAAGTAGCGGTCGGAGGCAAAGTTCTGGCCGATGAGGCTGGAGCCGATGACCGTCCCGTCCTTCTCGACCAGGCTGCCGCTTGCCTGGGCAGGCATCAGCGTTCCGGCGATGCCGGTCATGGCAAACGGGTAGGCGAGGCCTGTGACGATTGTCATGGCGGCGGTGAGGACGAGGGCGGGTCTGAGTTGGTTGAGCATGATCACACCAAATGGAGGGCGCTGACGGCCAGATCGATCACCTTGATGCCGGCGAACGGCAGAAGGAGACCTCCGAGGCCATAGACGAGGAGGTTGCGGCGAAGCAGGGCTGCGGCGCCGGACGGACGGTAGGACACGCCGCGTAGCGCCAGCGGAATGAGGGCGACGATGATCAGCGCGTTGAAGATGACCGCCGACAGGATTGCTGATTGCGGCGAGGCAAGTTGCATGACGTTGAGGGCGGCCAGTGCCGGGTAGGTCGCGACGAACAGCGCCGGGATGATGGCGAAGTATTTGGCGACGTCGTTGGCGATCGAGAAGGTCGTCAGCGATCCGCGCGTCATCAGCAACTGCTTGCCGATCTCGACGATCTCGATCAGCTTTGTCGGGCTGGAATCAAGGTCCACCATGTTGGCGGCTTCGCGGGCGGCCTGAGTGCCCGTCTGCATGGCGACGCCGACATCGGCCTGGGCGAGCGCCGGAGCGTCGTTCGTGCCGTCGCCGCACATGGCGATCAACCGCCCACCCTGCTGCTCGCGGCGGATATAGGCGAGCTTGTCCTCCGGTGTCGCCTGGGCGAGGAAATCGTCGACGCCGGCTTCCGAGGCGATCGCTGCCGCCGTCACCGGATTGTCGCCGGTGACCATGACGGTGCGGATCCCCATGGCGCGCAGTTCGGCAAAACGCTCCTTGATGCCGGGCTTCACCACATCCTTGAGGTGGATGACGCCGAGCAGGCGGTCGCCATCGGCAACGGCCAGCGGCGTGCCGCCGCTGCGGGCAACCATGTCGACGGCGCGGCGAAACTCCTGCGGCGCATCCTGCTCGGTCATGCCCGCAAATTTCAGCACCGCATCGACGGCACCCTTGCGCAGGCGGCGACCGTCCTTGTCGATGCCCGACAGGCGGGTTTCTGCGGTGAATGCGATGACTGCGTCATAACGCGCATCCGGCATGGGGAGCGAGAACTCGCCCGTGGCAAGGGCGACCACCGAGCGACCCTCGGGCGTTTCGTCGGCAAGGCTTGCCAGAAGAGCGGCCTCGGCGAGTTCCGCTGCCGAGGCACCTGGAGCGGGGATGAAGTCACTTGCCATGCGGTTGCCGAAGGTGATCGTGCCGGTCTTGTCGAGCAGCAGCGTGTCGACGTCGCCGGCCGCCTCGACGGCACGGCCTGAGGTGGCGATGACGTTGAAGCGCACCAGCCGGTCCATACCGGCAATGCCGATCGCCGACAGCAGGCCGCCGATCGTCGTCGGGATGAGCGTCACCAGCAGCGCGGCCAGAACCGTGACCGACAGGATCGTGCCGGAGTAGCCGGCCAATCCCCAGATGGCCACGGAGACGAACAGGAAGATCAGCGTCAGACCCGACAGCAGGATCGACAGAGCGATCTCGTTGGGTGTCTTCTGTCGCTGGGCGCCTTCGATCAGCGCGATCATCCGGTCGACGAAGCTCGACCCCGGCGCCACGGTGATCTTTACCCGGATTTCATCGGACAGTACCTGCGTCCCGCCGGTCACCGCAGAGCGGTCGCCGCCGGATTCGCGGATGACAGGGGCAGATTCGCCGGTGATGGCGCTCTCGTTGACGGAGGCCACACCCTCGACGACTTCGCCGTCGCCGGGAATGAGCTCGCCTGCTGCTACCAGCACGATGTCGCCGATCTTGAGGCTGCTGGCGGGAACGGTCTCAATCCTGCCGCCGGCAATTTGCCGTCGCGCGACGAGTTCGGACTTCGTCTTCTTGAGGCTGTCGGCCTGCGCTCGGCCGCGCCCTTCGGCGACGGCTTCGGCGAAGGTGGCGAACAGCACCGTGAACCACAGCCAGGCAGCGATCTGGCCGGAGAACGCTGCTTCTGCCGGATTGACGGCAAGGTCGCGCAGGAAAAGGATGGAAACCACCGCCGCCACCGCTTCGGTGACGAAGATGACCGGGTTGCGCAGCAACTGGCGCGGGTCGAGCTTCAGCACGGCATCACGTGCCGCCGGCAGCAGGATCGAGGGGTCGAGCAGGCTTTGGGCCTGATGGTCCTTGGACATGATTGCGTATTCCTTCAGAAGGTCTGGCCGGCGAGCATGGCAAGGTGCTCGACGATCGGGCCAAGGGCGAGCGCCGGGAAGAACTGCAGGCCGCCGAGAATGAGGATGATGCCGATCAGCAGCCCGACGAAGAGCGGTCCGTCGGTGGGGAAGGTCCCCGAAGAGTTCGGTACCTTGATCTTGGCGGCCAGAGAGCCGGCAATCGCCATCACCGGAACGACATAGCCGAAGCGGCCGAGCAGCATCGCGATGCCGAGCGTCGTGTTGTACCAGAGGGTGTTGCCGGTAAGCCCGCCAAACGCCGAGCCGTTGTTGCCGGCAGCCGAGGTGTAGGCGTAGAGGATTTCCGACAGCCCGTGCGGACCCGCGGTTCCGACGCTTGCCACCGCGACGGGCAGCAGGGCGGAGACGGCGGTGAAACCGAGGATCACCAGCGGCAGGATGAGCACCGCCAGCATGGCGAACTTCATCTCGCGGCCCTCGATCTTCTTGCCGAGGAATTCCGGCGTCCGTCCGACCATCAGACCGGCGACGAACACCGCCAGAAGACTGAAGACCAGCATTCCGTAGAGGCCGGACCCGACGCCGCCCGGCAGAACCTCGCCGAGCTGGATCAGGAACATCGGTGCAAGTCCGCCGATGCCGGTGAAAGAGCCGTGCATGCCGTTGACACCGCCATCCGAGAGGCCGGTGGTGACCGCCGCGTAGAGTGCGGTCATCGCCTGGCCGAAGCGGACTTCCTTGCCTTCCATATTGCCCATGGCAGGATCGACGCCAATGGCTGTCAGGATCGTGTTGCCGCCGGCTTCGGCCCAGTAGGTGACCGCGACGCCGCCGACCAGCAGCAGGCTCATTGCCGCAAGCAGAGCCCAGCCCTGGCGGCGGTTGCCGACCATCTGGCCGAAGGTGTATGCCATCGCTGCCGAGACCGACAGCATGGCGAACATGTTGAGATAGTTCGACCAGGCCGTCGGGTTTTCGAACGGGTGGGCGGCGTTGACGTTGAAGAAGCCGCCGCCATTGGTGCCGAGCTGCTTGATGGCTTCCTGCGAGGCAACGGGGCCAAGCGAGATGACCTGCTGGGCGCCTTCGAGCGTCGTTGCTGTAACCGAAGCGTCAAGCGTCTGCGGCAGGCCCATGGCGACGAAGGCGATCGTCACCACCACCGCCAGCGGCAGCAGCACGAACAGCGTCGCACGCGTCATGTCGACCCAGAAATTGCCGAGCGTCGAAACCTTCGAGCGGGCAAGCGCGCGGGTGAAGGCGACAGCGAGCGCCATGCCGGTGGCCGCAGACAGGAAGTTATGCACCGTCAGGCCGGCCATCTGGCTGAAGTGGCTCATCGTCGCCTCGCCGGCATAATTCTGCCAGTTGGTATTGGTGACGAACGAGACGGCGGTGTTGAAGGCGAGATCCGCGGGGACTGCCGCGAACCCTTGCGGGTTGAGCGGCAGAAATGCCTGGAGGCGCAGGATGGCATAGAGCGAGGCGACGCCGACCAGCGAGAAGGTCAGCATTGCCATCGTGTAGCCAAGCCAGCTCTGCTCCCTGGCGGGATCGATGCCCGATGCGCGGTAAAGGCCGCGCTCGACGGGAGCGAGCAGCGGCGACAGGAAGGTGCGTTCGCCACCGAACACTCGCGCCATGTAAAGCCCGAGAGGCTTCACGACGAGGAGCACCGCGACGAAAAGGAGGCTGATCTGCAGCCACCCGATGATGGTCATTGGATATTCTCCCGGGGCTCAGAAGCGTTCTGGGCGGATGAGGGTGAAGACGAGATAGCCGCCGAGTGCGACGGCAACGGCGAGGCCGAGAAGCGGTTCGAACATGCCGATCGCCTCAGAGCCGGTCGAGGGCGCGGGCATAGGCGGCCAGCACGACAAGCGTGCCGCAGCCAATTGCCAGGAAGATGAAGTCGGGCATCATCATTTCTCCAGTTGTGATGGCGGAGAAGTAGGCCTGAAGCAGGTCAGGTTTCGATGCCGAAGGCAGCACCGGGATGCAAGGAAAAGATAAAGGGAGCTTGGCGCACCGTGTGCGCGAACCGCGGCCTGGGTCGCGGGCGAGGAATCGCCAGGCCTGGAAGACAAGACATCCGTCGCGGTGCTTTGCGTATAGACCGATCAGCGGCAAGTTTAGTGAGGATTACTGGAGATCGTGCCCCGGCAACATTGAATGCGCCCGTTCGGGAAAAAAGAACCCGACCACAAGGGCCGGGTTCAAATAGCAGAAGATAAATCCATCTGCTTCTCGCGATCTGGAGTGTTCCACACATGCCAAGTGACTGCAAGAGCGTCAGGGTCAATTAATATGCAGATGATCATAATTTATGCGATCATTAGTCAGAATTGCGCAAGGGTCCTCGCCTCCGATGGCGCCCTATAATCTGCATCAGTTTGATGCTGCTGGGCAGCGCGCCGAGCGTCATCGCCCGGGGGGCGGGACATCTCGCTAGTTTACCATGTCGACAGATAGCCGCGTTGCTTTAGGGGAAACCCCGGCCAATCGACGTGCGCCGTGTTAATGTGCAGCACGACGAACCGCACCTGTTCCAGTGCGCCTCCACTTTGCTCACCCCGGGATGACCATGCAGATCGACAGGTTGAAGATAGCAGACATCTTGCTCGTCAGGCCGAAGAAGCTCGGCGACGGCCGTGGCTATTTCATGGAAACGTTTCGCGAGAACCTGTTTCAGCTCGAGGCCGGCCCTGTCCACTTCGTGCAAGACAATCAATCTCTCTCAGCCGAAGTCGGAACCGTCCGGGGACTGCATTTTCAAATGCCGCCGAAGGCGCAGGGCAAACTGGTTTCCTGTGTTGCGGGCGCGCTTCTGGATGTCGCTGTCGACATCCGTCACGGATCGCCGACTTACGGGCAGCATGTCGCGACGGAACTGACGGGTGACAATGGGCACCAGCTATGGCTGCCGCCCGGCTTCGCGCACGGGTTCTGCACCCTGATGCCAGACACGATCGTCAGCTATAAGGTGACGGACTATTACAGCTTTGAACATGATCGAGGACTGTCATGGGACGACCCGGCGATCGGCATCGACTGGCCGGTGGAGGCCCGGTCGGTAATCCTGTCGGAGAAGGACAAGCATCAGCCGCAGCTTGCCGATCTGCCGGTCTTGTTCACCTACGGAGAATGAGGAGGGGCCATGCGCGTACTCGTGACCGGCGGCGCCGGCTTCATCGGATCTGCTGTCGTCCGCCATCTGGTGCTCGACAAGCGCTATGAAGTTCTCAACATCGACAAGCTGACCTATGCCGGAACGCTATCGTCGCTGAAGGCTGTCGATGGCAATAGCGGCTACCGCTTCCTTCAGGCGGACATCTGCGACGGGCGGTCAGTGAGCGAGGCGTTCGAAAGCTTCCGGCCCGACCGCGTGATGCATCTGGCAGCGGAAAGCCATGTTGATCGGTCGATTACGGGGGCGAGAGAGTTCGTCGAGACGAACGTCATCGGCACCTTTACCATGCTGGAATGCGCGCGTGCCTACTGGCAGACGCTCACCGGCGCGGCGAGGGACGCTTTCCGCTTCCTGCATGTCTCCACCGACGAGGTCTATGGCTCCCTGGACGACCACGGCCTGTTCAGCGAGACAACACCCTACGATCCAAGCTCACCCTATTCGGCATCAAAGGCTGCTTCCGACCATCTCGCCAAGGCCTGGGCGCGCACCTATGGCATGCCGGTGGTCGTTTCGAACTGCTCGAACAACTACGGTCCTTATCATTTCCCTGAAAAGCTCATTCCTCTGGTGATCCTCAACGCCCTGCATGGCAACCCGCTGCCCGTCTACGGGAGCGGCGACAACATCCGCGACTGGCTCTACGTCGAGGATCATGCCCGTGCGCTCGATATCATTGCCGAGCGGGGCCGCATCGGCGAGACCTACAATGTCGGCGGGCGCAACGAACGGCGCAACATCGACGTGGTCCGGAGCATCTGCGGGCTGATGGACCACCTGCGTCCGGTGAACCGTCCGCACGAGAGCCTGATCCGCTACGTCACCGACCGTCCGGGACACGATGCGCGCTATGCGATCGACGCCACCAAGCTTGAGACCGAACTCGGCTGGAAGGCCACCCACGACTTCGATGCGGGCATCGAGAAAACCGTGCGCTGGTACCTGGATAACGAATGGTGGTGGGCGCCCCTGCGAAAAGGCTACGCGGGCGAACGTCTCGGCCTGACGCTGGCTGGAGCGACGCCATGAGCCGCAGACGCTATCTGGTCACCGGCAGCAAGGGACAGGTGGTTCAGTCGCTGGTCGAACGTGGCAAAGTCGACGAAAACATCGAAATCATCGCGTCCGGTCGTCCGATGCTGGATCTCGCGCAGCCGGAGAGCCTTGAGGCCGCCATTTCACGCGTCGAGCTCGATCTCATCGTGTCGGCCGCCGCCTACACGGCGGTCGACCAGGCGGAAACCGAGGAGGGGCAAGCCAAGGCCGTCAATGCCGATGGTCCGGCTGCTCTTGCCGGCATAGCATCGGCGCGTGGCATTCCGCTCATTCACCTGTCGACAGACTACGTGTTCGATGGCAGCAAGCAGGCGCCTTACCTCGAGTCCGACCCGGTCGCGCCGCTTGGCGTCTACGGGCGCACCAAGTTGGAAGGTGAACGTCGTATCCTGGCAAGCTCGGACAACGTCGTGATCCTGCGCACCGCCTGGGTCTACAGTCCGTTCGGGCGCAATTTCGTCAAGACCATGATAGGCGTCGCCGCCACGCGAGACAGGCTCAACGTGGTCGCCGATCAGGTCGGCAATCCCACGTCTGCGCTGGATATCGCCGACTGTGTGCTGGCCGTCGCCGCCAATCTTCTGGAAAGCAACGATGCGTCCCTGCGGGGCGTCTTCCATATGGCGGGCGCCGGCGAGGCAAGCTGGGCCGATTTCGCCGAGGAGATATTCAGGGTCTCGGCAGCGTCCGGCGGTCCGTCGGCAAAAGTCGACCGGATCCCGTCGAGCGCCTATCCGACGCCGGCCCGCCGGCCCGCCAATTCCAGGCTCGACTGCAGCCGGCTGCAGAGCGCGCACGGCATCCGCCTGCCGGACTGGCGGCAATCGACCGCGGAGGTGGTCGAACGGCTGCTGCGGTATCAAGGCAATTCGTCAGCGAGTTGAGGGGGAGCGCATGAAGGGGATCATCCTGGCCGGGGGCAGCGGCACGCGCCTGCATCCGATGACGCTGGTGACGTCGAAGCAACTGATGCCGATCTACGACAAGCCGATGATCTACTATCCCTTGTCGACGCTAATGCTGGCAGGCATCCGCGACATCCTGATCATCTCGACTCCCGCCGACCTGCCCAACTTCCAGGCACTGCTGGGAGACGGATCGAAGTGGGGAATTTCCCTCTCCTACGCCGAGCAGCCGTCGCCGGATGGGCTGGCGCAAGCCTATGTCATCGGCGCCGACTTCGTCGGCTCGAGCCCCTCCTGCCTCGTCCTCGGCGACAACATCTTCTACGGCCACGGCATCAACGACCTCTTTCGCAGCGCCATGAGTCGCGAGAGTGGTGCAACCGTGTTCGCCTATCATGTCAGTGACCCGTCACGATATGGCGTCGTCGACTTCGACGAAACGATGAAGGCGGTGTCGATCGAGGAAAAGCCCGCCAACCCTAAATCGAACTGGGCTGTCACCGGGCTTTATTTCTACGACAGCGACGTCATCGAGATCGCCGCCGGCCTCACACCGTCGGCGCGTGGCGAGCTGGAAATCACCGATGTCAACAGGATCTATCTGGAACGCGGCAAGCTTTCGGTCGAACAGATGGGGCGCGGCTACGCCTGGCTGGATACCGGCACGCCGGACAGCCTCCTGGATGCGTCAGAATTCGTGGCGACGCTTGAGCGCCGGCAGGGCTTCAAGATTTCCTGCCCTGAAGAGATCGCCTATCGAGAGGGCTTTATCGACGCCCAGCAATTGGAAAACCTGGGCAAGGCATATGGGAAGAGCGCCTATGGATCCTACCTGCTGAACAAGGTTCTTGGGCGAGGCTGACAATCAGCGGGCGCGGGCCTTTGCACATGCACAGCCCGACCTACGAGGTCGGGCTCACATCCTCCACGCCGAGACCTAGCGGCCGAACTCGTCGGCCACGCGAACGATATCGTCTTCCGCCAGGTAGGAGCCAGTCTGGACCTCCACCATCTCGAGCAGGATCTTGCCGGGATTGAACAGCCGGTGGATCTCGCCCTGCGGGATGTAGAGCGACTCGTTCTCGCGCAGGAACGTCACCGTATCGCCGATCGTTACTTCCGCCACGCCCCTGACGCAGACCCAGTGTTCCGAGCGGTGATAGTGGCGCTGCAGCGAGAGCTTCTTGCCAGGCAGCACGAAGAGACGCTTCACCTGGAACCGGTCGCCCGAGAGAAGCGACGTGTACCCACCCCACGGGCGATAGGAAGTTGGATGGGTTTCCGTCAGATCTGCCGTCGATGGATCGGCGGCGAGACGCTTGACCAGCTTGCCGACCTCCTGGCTGTCTTCCAGCCGGCCGACATAGACCGCGTCCTCGCTGGCGATGACGGCGACGTCGCTCAAGCCTTGGACTGCCAGGTGCACGGACCTCGACAGGACCAGGGAATTGGAGGAGTTGATGATGGTGGCATTGCCGATGACGACATTGCCGGCATCGTCCTGCTCGCCGACTTTCCAGACCGCATCCCAGCTGCCGAGATCGGACCACGGGAAGGTGGACGGCACGACCGCTGCCTTCTCCGTCTTCTCCATGATCGCGTAGTCGATGGAGATATCGGGGCTCTTGCCGAAGCAGTCGAGGTCGAGGCGGGCGAAATCCAGATCGAGGGTGGCGTGTTCCACAGCACCCTTGGCCGCGGCATGAACTTCCGGTGCGAATTCCAGCATTTCGCTCAGCAGCAGGTCGCAGCGGCACATGAAGATGCCGGAATTCCAGTAGAAGCCGCCGTCGCGGAGCATTTCCTCGGCCTTCGCAAGCGGCGGCTTTTCCACGAAGCGCTTTACCGCGCGGGCGCCCGAGGTAAGCGTTTCGCCGCCCTCGATGTATCCGTAGCCGGTGGCCGGCTCCGTCGGCGTGATGCCGAAAGTGACGATCTTGCCGGTCAGGGCCGTTTCGCGGGCGATCCGGATCGAGCGCCGGTATTCCTCGCCGGCGTCGATTTCGTGGTCGGACGCAAGCAGTTGCAGAACCGCGTCCTCGCCGAAGCGGTCGCTGAGGAAGAACGCAGCCGCTGCGATGGCGGCCGCGGTGTTGCGCGCTACCGGCTCCAGGAGGATGCCCGAGAGAGCTGCACCCACTTCCCGGGCCTGTTCGGCGACGAGGAAGCGGAAGTCCTGGTTGGTGATGACCACCGCCGCCTCGTAGAGGGCCGGGTCGGCAACGCGTTCGAGCGTTTCCTGGAACAGCGTCTTGTCGTCCACCACCTTGATGAACTGCTTGGGCGCGCTGGAGCGTGACAGAGGCCACAGGCGCGTTCCCTTTCCACCGGCCATGATGACGGGGATGATTTTCTGGCTCACGAGCGTCTCCAAGAAAGAAAAGGTGTCATCAATGCCGGTTGGCGGCCCACTGCTGGATCATCGTCATACCTTGCCGAAGAAGGGCGGCGGATGAGGTCTCGTCGGCCGCTTCCACATAACAGCGCATCTCCGGTGCGTTGCCGGAGGGGCGGAAATGAATGGTCCGTCCGCCCGACAGCGTGACGCGCAACCCGTCGATGTCGCTGGTCGACAGGACCTCTCCCAACGGACGGAGGAAGCTGCCAAGATTGTCCGCGCCGCCGCGCAGGAACGTCATGAACGCTGCGCTCGTATCGACGGGAAAATTCTCCAGCCGGTCTGCAGAAGCGAAAGGCAGGTTGAACGAGGAGGCGATGGCGGAGAGCGGTCGCGCCTCGGATTTTGGTAGCGCCAGACAGGCGAGGATTGGCAGGAAGCTGTCGCGGGTTGGCAGCGCGCCGAGGGTCGTCCCGCCCGACTGAAACGACGAGGCGGTCAAAACGCCGCCATTGGCTTCGAAACCCATGATCGCCGACTTCCCGGCGGCAGTCGCCGTGTTCATTCCATCGATGACGAACGGCGATCCGACCTTCGTGCGGATGACCTCGAAGGTACCGGAAGCTTCGATGCCGGAGTTGGATGTCACCGGGGTCACGACCACCGAGGCGCCGAGAAACTTCGCCGCGATCAGGCCGAGGAGGTCGCCCCGCAGTGGCGCGCCGTTCTCGTCTGCGACGAGCGGCCGGTCACCGTCACCGTCTGCCGAGACGATGGCGTCCAGCCGGTGCTCGGCGCTCCACCCGGCGAGCAACTGGATGGTATCGGCTGAGACGGCCTCGGTATCCACCGGGATGAACGTATCGGAGCGCCCGAGCGCAATAACATCCGCTCCGAAGCCTGAGAGGATGTCGACCAGGCCGTCGCGCGCCACGCTGCTGTGCTGATAGACGCCGATCCTCAGGCCAGAGAGTCCATCCTTGCCCAGCATCGTACGGTAACGGGCGAGGAAGGTCTCCATGGCCGCGGATGATTCGTCCGAACCGCCTCCCGGTGTGAGGTCCCTGATAGCATCGCTCAGTTCCGCAGCGATCTGGTTGATCCGCTGTTCATCCCGCTTGTCGATCTCGCCGTCCGGCCGATAGAACTTTATGCCGTTGCGGTCGGCCGGGATGTGCGATCCCGTCACCATCAGGCTGGCGGCGCCGCGAGCCATTGCGTAACAGGCAAGTGCCGGCGTTGGGATGGCCCCGCAATCGATTGGCACCAGGCCCGTCCGTGCAAGGGCTCCCATGCAGGTCGCCGCGATGTCGGGCGTCGAGGGCCGGTAGTCACCGGCGACGAACACTCGGTCACCCGGCTTCGCCAAGCCTGCATCGAGTAGATAGCGGCCGAAAGCGGTAGCGTAGAGCGCCGAGGTGTGTCCCTGCAGGTCGGTGACGAGGCCGCGAAGTCCGCTGGTGCCGAATTTCATGACGCTATCCTTATCGATCCGCGGGATGCTCCTGAAAAGTCAAAAGATCATACAAGATATAATACACTTACTTAATCTATTATGCTTTTTATATGCGGCAGTCCCGGCATCTATTCTGCGGCTTTATTCGAGCATCATCGCCTGTTCGATGGCCGATCGAGGATCATCGTCCGGGCTCGGTTCACCATTGATGCTGCAGTCAAGCCTGTCCCAAAACCACCTGTCCCCCGCATTTTAAGGGTCTGCGAAAGGCCCGCCTAACGATTGTCGGCTAGCCTGAGGCTTGCAGTATCGCCACAGGCAGGTGCTCGGCTCTTGCCCGCGTGAAAGTTTGGCGAACAGGGACAGGTTCTGGAACGACATGAGGTTTGCTTCTCGGCGCAACCCGCACCAACAGGATGGGATGGTTTCGGCCCGGCCTCTCGGCCCTTCCGGACGCCTGGATGCAGCCCCGGCGGCAGATTTCCAGCCGTCGGCCGCAAAGCCCGTCGTCTTCGGCGGTACCGTCGGCCTCTACACCCCGCCCGCCCGTATTATCGCGCCATCGGCGACCGCCGTGCTGTTTGCGTCGCCCTGGGGATTGGAGGAACTGTCGACGCGCAAGTTCTTCCGCGTCCTCGCCGATCGGTTCGCGCTCCACGGCGTGGCAAGCCTGCGCTTTGATTACCCCGGCACGGGCGACGCTCTGGACCCTGCCGAAGAGGAGACCGCGATCGGTGCCTGGCATGAGGCACTGCTGGATGCGGCGCGTCTGCTGGGATCGTTCGGGCACCAGCGCGTGCTCCTGATCGGCCAGAGCCTCGGCGCCGCCTTGTCGCTTCAAGTGTCGCACAGGATGGACAACCTCGACGGCGTCGCCCTGCTGGCGCCCGTCGTTTCCGGCCGCGCCTATCTGCGGGAACTGGCACTGTGGTCGACGGTGGTCGACGACAGTCTGAAACTAAGGGATGTCGATCGCGCTCCTGCCGGGAGCGTTGCCATCGCCGGGCTCGTCATGCCGGCCGGCATTGCCTCTGCCGTCGGAAAGCTGAAACTCTCGACAGCAGCGCCGGCGCGGCCGGTCGACTATCTTCTGCTCGATCGGCCCGGACAGATCGGTGGCGATGCGCTGTTCGAGCATCTGCAAGCCGAGGCGCGATATATCGAGCGACGGACCTTCGACGGCTACGAGGCGCTGATCGCAAGCCCGACCACCTCGCGCATTCCTCAGGAGGTGATCGCGACGCTGGTGGACTGGGTCGACCGGCACAAGGCACCGGCGATGGCGCCTCTGGCGGCCGTCGCCTCGGCCTTCAATCCGCCTGCCAAGGCGCTTCTCCAGTCCCCGGACTTCTCTGAGCGTCCCGTGCGCTTCGGCGATGCGGATCGGCTGTACGGCGTGCTCTGCGAGCCGGTTGGCGAACGCCGCGGCGCGACCGTCATCCTTCTCGGCTCTGCCTACGATCGCCATTCCGGATGGGGGCGGCTGACGGCGCTGACGGCGCGGCGCCTGGCGGCGGCCGGCATCGCCTCGCTGCGCTTCGATTGCGCCAACGTCGCCGACAGTCCGGCGGCAACGGGCGCTCCTTTGCAGGTCCTCTATTCCCGCGAGCAGCAGGCGGACGTCACGGAAGCCCTCGATTTTCTCGAAACGCGCTCGCTGCTCCCGGCCGTTGCCGTCGGACGCTGCAGCGGAGCCTATCTGGCGTTCCGTAGCGCACTTGCGGAAAAGCGGATCGAGGGCGTGGTCGCAGTCAACCCTTACGCCTTCCACTGGGACGAGACGAAGCCGCTGCAGGATGACCTCCGGTCGATGCCGCAAAGCATCGATACCTATTGGCGCAAGATGGTAAGCGGCGCAGCGATCGGCCGCATCCTGCGCGGTGAGATCGACATCCGCAACTCGGCCCGGAACGTCGCCGCGGCGGTCTTCGGCAAGCTCGAATACCAGATGTCGTCGAGGTTCGGCCTGTCGCTGACGCGCTCGGCCGAGCGCGCCTCCGTCTATGAAGCATTCGAAACGCTGGGCGAACGGCGCGTCCAGGTCTCGCTCCTCTACAGCTGCGGCGATGTCGGGCTGGACCACCTGCGGTACCATTTCGGCGACGACGGCATCCAGTTGAACCGGTTCGCCAATGTCGCGATCGAGTTCATTCCAGATGCCGACCACAACCTGACCCCGCAAGCAGCACGTGCGGTCTATCTGGAACGGGTTCGCGAGATGGCGCTGCGGATCCGGACGAGAGTGCAATAGCGGCAGGGTGTCCCGCTTCGACACGATTGCCCGGCGGCACAATGAAATATTCAGAACTCTCGTCGATACTGGGCATCGATGCCGCAAACGCGACGCGTGGTAGGGTCTCTCATGTCAAACAGCTTTCACATCGCGGCAAGGCCGCCTCTGGTCCGGGAAGAGCCGGATCGGAGTTCGATGGTCGAGCTGAACGATCTGAAGAGCATCCTCCTGCATCGCCGCTGGCTGATCCTCGGCACCGCGGCGCTGCTGACCCTTGTCGCTCTCCTTTACGGAATGCTGACGGCACCCCAGTTTTCCTCGACCGCCGAAATCCTCATCGATCCGCGCGATCTCCAGGTTGTCCGCAACGATCTCTACCAGAGCTCGGTCGCTGCCGACGGCGGGATCACGCAGGTTGAAAGTCAGGTGAGCGTCGTGCAGTCGACGGGCGTGCTGATGCGCGCCGTCGAGGCGACACAGTTGACGCAGGATCCCGAGTTCAATCGCCAGGGCCTGCTTGGCCGTCTCCTCGGTTCCGGGGATACGGCAACGGACGGGCAGGCGGCCATGGTGAAGACCATCGATGCCCTGCGCCGGCGTCTCTCCGTCAAGCGGGCCGACAAGGTGCTCGTCATCGACGTCACAGTCACCTCCACCGATGCACGCAAGGCAGCACGGCTCGCCAACGCGGTCGCCGGCGCCTATCTGCAGGACCAGGCGTCGGCAAGATCGCAGGCGGCGGGACAGGCATCCGACGCGCTCGTCTCAAGGCTGGAAGAACTGCGCAACCAGGTGCAGAAGTCCGCGAACGCCGTTGAGACCTACCGGCAGCAGAACAATTTGGTCATGTCTTCCGGCCGGCTGGTGAGCGAGCAGGAGATGACCGACCTCAACAATCAGCTGACGGCGGCCCGGGCGCGCAGCGCACTGCTTCGGGCGCAGGTGGACCAGATCCGCTCGCAGCGCGACACGGGGCTCTCCTCCGGCGCCACGTCGGAGGCCATCCAATCCTCCGTCATCACCCAGCTGCGCAGTCAGGAGGCGGCGCTCGAGGAGCGGGCGACGAGCCTGCGAACGCAGCTCGGTGCGTCCCATCCGTCGATGATCGCGGTCCAGTCGCAGCTCGCCAACATCCAGCGTTTGATCTCCCGGGAGCTCGATCGCATCTCGGCGTCGGTGTCTGCAGATTATCAGCGCGCACTTGCCAACGAGAAGGATCTGTCGAGCAAGGTTGGCGATCTCGAGGGCGAGCTGACGTCGAAGTCGCAGGCCTCCGTGCGCCTGAGCGAACTGCAACGGGATCTCGATTCCGTCCGTTCGATCTACGAATCCTTCCTCACCCGGGCACAGGAAACCCGCGAGCAGGTGACAATCAACAACACCAATGCCCGCATCATTACCGAGGCGCTGCCGGCCCAGAAGAAGAGCTGGCCGCCGGTGCCGTTGCTGCTGGCAGGCGCCATGTTCGGCGGTCTCGGCCTTGGCGCCGGCCTCGCTCTGATGGCGGAATTTGTCTCGCCGACCGTGCTGTCGCCGTCGCAGCTCCAGTCGGCGCTCGGTGCGCCGGTCATCGGCATCATCCCCGGCGAAGGCCGGAGGCGGCGCCGTCGCTTCGACAGTCCGCGGAGACGCGCCGGTAGTGGTGCTGAGGATGAAGAGGAAGCGATCAGCCCCAAACTCGAAGGTGCGATCGGGCTTGCGCTGCGACGCCTGTTCGAAGGCGGCGATCTCCAGCCGCTGACCGCCGGCACTGCACCGAGCCTTTTGCTAACCTCCGGCGCAAGCGATACGGCCGAGCGGCTGCGGCTCGTCGGACTGCTCGGCATCCACGCCACCAGCCGCGGAGAGCGTGTGCTCGTCATCGACGCCAACATGGACCAGGACGGCCGCGCCGACCGCGGCCTGCTCGACGTACTTGCCGGCGACTGCGCGATGACAGATGCCATCCATTTCCACTTCGGCCAGAACATCGCCTACATGCGTCGCGGCGGTGCCCGCAAGATGCTGAAGGAGAGCGACAGCCGCGCCAATGCCCACAAGATGCTGAGCCAGGCGCACCGCATGTTCGACCTGGTCGTCATCGATGGCGGCATCCTATCTGAAAACCTCAAGACGGCGCCGCTCGTTGCCAGTGTCGATGCCGTAGTGCTCGTCGCGGAAAAGAATGTGACGAGCCTGAAAGACGCCGAAGCCCTGGCGCAGGCGGCCGACCTGATGGGCCACAGGCTGACGGGTATCCTGTTGGTCGACGGCTCGATCAGGTCGTGATGCGGCCATGGTAGAGCGGACGGTCCAGGAAGTTCAGGGCTACCGTACCGAACGCATCCGCCGTGCAGGGCTCGATGCGATCACCCGGCATGGCCTGGCGCTCGCCGTCGTCGTTCTGCTGTCGGTGTCGGGCGGTGTGCTCTGGGTGCTGGGCTACAATTACGATGGCCTCTCCGGCAGTGCCGCCACCAAGATCCACCCAGCAACCTACATCACCCTCATCATCTTTGGCTGGCGCGCCTGCACCTTCGGCAATCCGCTGCGATATGTCGCTCACGTTGCCGACCAGCGGCCATCGACGGCGCTGCTGCTGGCGCTGACAACGGTGATCCTGGTCTTCGTTATCCTGCGCCAGCGGCCGAACATGGCAGGGTTGGTCGATACGTTCATGGGCGCGACTTTCCTCGTCCTGCTGCTGTCGGACGCGGACGACCGGCTGATGACGCGGCTGCGGCAGGTGATCCACGCGATCATGACCGTCAATGCGCTGCTCGGCCTGTTCGAATTCGCCACCAAGCACCTGCTGTTTCCGTTCCGCTTTGACGGACAGGCGTTCGAGACCGATCTGCGATCGTCGGCGCTGCAGGGCCATCCGCTGATTAACGCCGCCGTTACCGCCTGCTATGTCCTGTCGCTGATCAGCGGCGCCAGGGACCTGACGCAGGCAAGGCGGCTCGCCATGATCGGTCTGCAACTCGCCGCACTGGTGGCCTTCGGCGGCCGGACTGCCTTCGTGCTCACGCTGCTCTTCGGTGGCGTGTATGCGCTGGGGCAGTCGGGCCGTGCACTACGCCGTGGGCGGGTCAGCCTGCCGGCAGCGGCTATGGTGTTCCTGTTCGTCAGCCTTGCGCCGGTTGTCCTGGTCTTCCTCATCTCGCAGGGCTTTTTCGATGCCTTTGCCAGCCGCTTCGTCGCGGACGGCGGCAGTGCCAACGCCCGCATCCTGATGTTCGAGCTGTTCGACCATTTCTCGGTGAGCGAGATCATCATCGGCCCACCGCTCGACCTGTTGGAAAGCCTGCGACGCATCTACGGGCTGGAATGGGGGATCGAGAACCCGATCATCCGCATGACGCTGTACCAGGGCGCCTTCGTGACGCTGCTGCTGACGGTCGGCTTCGGACTGTTCATGTATGAGATCAGCCGCCAGTGCCTGCGTGGGGTATGGCTGCCGATGATGGTCTGGCTGCTGATCATCAACACCGCCGAAAGCATTGCCTCGAAGACGACGCTGATGACCAAGTTTTGCGTCATCATCCTGTGCATGTACCACGCCTCGACGGTGAGGCCGGTGCCACCGCTCAGCGTGCGTCGGTGAGCCCCAGCGCCCTGACGATCGGCAGGTCAAATCGTCGGTCTACGTCATCCGTCACCACGCCCATGCCGTCGAACATGTTCCAGAACGCCCATGGAAATCCCAGTGCTTCGGCGCTCCGGCGAACATCTTCGACATAGCGGGCGCGATCGGGCGCCGGTGCCGCGATATAACGACTGTCGGAGCGTAAAGCGCCGAACTCGCCCATCAGGATGCGCGCCGGCGTGATGCCGTGGCTGGTTCCCCAGGCCGCTACCTGCGACAGGTACCCATCGACGAAGCCGCGGGACGGCTGGGCGTCGAAATACACCTTCAGCACCTTTTCCGTCTCCGCATATGCTGCCCGCTTCTGAGCCGCCGTCCGCTCGCCATCGGCTTCCATCTGGGCCTTGACGGCAGCCAGCGTCACCTCCAGTGAGCCCGCCGATGCCGGCCAAGGCACCTGGTTCAGCGCGCGGTAGACCGGCTCGCTCATCCACGGCGCGCCCTGGTGCGAGAACAGATAGGGCTCGTAAAAATGGAAGGTGTAGATCAGCGGCGCCAGCAGTTCGAGCGGCGCTGGGTCAAGCGCCGTGAGACCCGACACCATGCTGCCGCAGCTTCCCGTGGCGACCAGCATCAGGTTCGGTGCATGACTGCGCGCGGTGGTCAGCAACTGTCGCTGCACCTTGTCCCACGCCGCCGAACCGCAGGCCTGCGACGGCTCGTTGACCGGCTCCAGCGCTACTCGGTCTGCGGGATGCCGTGACAGGATCTCGGCGACATCGGCAACCAGTGCCCGGTAGGCCGAAAACTCAGGTGCATCAACGCTCGCCGTGAGGTTGCCGGAGTTCCAGTAGTGCGTTGCCTCGTTCGACTGAAGATTGACGACCAGGCGCAGATCTGCCGAAAGCACCGTATCGACGGCCCTGGATAGCATGTCGAGGAGGTCGCGCCGTTGCCGGCCGCGCATCGCCAGGAACGGGCCGGGGTCGATGGGCAGCCGGGCGAAATCGAAGCCCGCAGCGCGCAGTCGTTGCAGGTCACCCGGCGTCGGCACAGCCCTTTGCGTCTGGAACGGCGGCCAGTCGTAGTCCCGCCGGGGGGCGGCGAACTCGCGGGTCAGCGAAAACCACGGCCAGAGGTTGATGCCGCGACGGATCGGAAAACCGCTGGCGCCGCCTGCTGCGAAGGAGTCAGCCGGGACGATGCTCGCAGCGAGCGTGGCCGCCGCACCGGACACGAAGGTTCGGCGCGAGGTGTTGACGGTCACTCGGCCACCGGCTGCGTCTTATCGACCGTCGCGGCGGAAACGCTTCGGCGTGCCGCCAGAGCCAGGAATTCCTGCTCGTAGGTGGCAAGGATGTCGTCCCACTGGAAGGTGGATCGGGCGCGATCTCGTGCGGCTGCCTGGCAGGTCGCGACGAGAGCATCGTCCTGCAACGCAACATCGAAACAGCGTTCGCAGGCGTCGGCATCAGTAAAATAGAGAGCCGCATCGCCGGCGGTCCAGCGGTTGTAGCGGTTGTCGTGGGCAATCACCATGTTGCCGGCCGCAAGCGCCTCGACCAGCGAAGGATTGGTGCCGCCGACCGTGTGGCCGTGGACATAGGCGCGGGCATGGAAACGCAACGCCTGTACCGCTCCGGCATCGTAGATGGCACCGGGGAACAGCACTTCGTCGCTCGCGGCATCAAGGATCGCCTGATGGTAGGCGTTGCCTTCGACGAAGGTGCCGAGCACCACCAGGCGCGCGTTGCGTCGGCGACGCGAAAAGGCCTCGACGAGTGTCAGGATATTGTTGTCCGGCTCGATGCGGGCAATCGAGATCAGATAGTTGCCGGGCACCAGGCCGAGATGACGCACCGGATCTTCGGGTGCCTCTGTCACTGCCACGCCGCCATAGGGGATCATCACCGCCGCCTTGCGGCTGCGGCGGGTGGCAAGGTGATCGGCGATGGCCGGGTGATCGGCGACCAGACGATGAGAGCTCCAGGCGCCGATCCACTCGTTGATCCAGAACCAGGTCTTCACCGGAAGGCTCCACTTGGCACGCTTCCATTCGATGCCGTCCATATTGGTGATGATCGGCCGGCCCTTGGCGCGAAGATAAGGCAGGAAGATCGCCCCGTTATACCCGAGCACGAGGCAGACGCCGGTGCGCTTTGCTGCATCCCTCACGCACTTCCAGTCGAATTCCAGCGTCGCCCTCGGCCCCGAGGACCCCACCTGCACATGGATGCATTCGATGCCGCGCCAGGTCTCGCTGCGGACCTCCTGCGTCACCGTTTCCACCTCGTCCTGGCAGTAGACGCCGACATGCCAGCCGCGCTCGACAAGATAGAGCGCCAGCTTCTCGGCAAACGTTTCGAAACCGCCGTGCGAAGCCGGGACGCCGCGTGTGCCAAGAATGAGCAGTGACGGTTTGAACTGGTTCATGGCTGATTCAACTTTCTCACGTACACGTTCATCAATGGGACATTAGCGGCTGCTGGTTGAGAAAGTTGCAAGGATCGTACCAGGCACGGATTTTGCGTCGGGTCGGATGAAGACGCCAGCCGCTGTTTCAAAGTGAGACCAATATGCGCATTGCATGCATCCATCAGGGCTATGAACTTTATGGCTCCGACCGCAGCTTTGCCGAAAGTGTCGAAGCCCTGCGGTCCGGCTATCCGGATGCGGAGATCGAGGTCGTGCTGCCGCGCAGCGGACCCATCGTCGACCTGTTGACCCCGCATGCGACGCGCATCGTCTTCGAACCCCTGTGGGTCCTGCGTCGCAAGGCGTTTCTGCGACTGTTGACGGTCGATGCCGCGCGGCTTCCGCTTGCCGTTCTTCGAGCGGCGCGGCGCCTCGCCGGTTTCGATCTTGTTTACGTCAACACCTCGGTCATCGTCGATTACGCGCTGGCGGCCCGTTTTTATCCGGGCAAAGCAATCTTCCACATCCACGAAATCCCCGAAGGGCTGGCGCTGAAGGTGCTGGGCGGGCTGTTCGGCTGGAGCCATTCCGAGCTGATCTTCAACTCGAATGCCACCAGCCGCACCTTTGGCGATCCGAAATCGATCCCGACGCATGTGATCTACAATGGCGTCGAGGGACCGGCAGCGCCTGAACCTGTCACCTATGATGGAAGCCGACCGCTTCGGGTCTTGATGCTTGGTCGCATCAACCGGATCAAGGGGCAGGAGGTGCTGCTCGACGCGATCACCGGCATGGACCCGGCCATGCGGTCGCGGCTGCAGGTCCGGATCGTCGGCAGCGCGTTTGAAAGCGACGAGCCGGAGCGTGAGCTGCAACGGCGGATCGATACCCTCGGCCTTGGCGAGCGGGTAGACCTGCAGCCGTTCGACGCCGATCCATCCGACCATTATCGCTGGGCCGATATCGTTGTCATTCCCTCCCGTCGGCCGGAATCGCTCGGTCGCGTCGCAATCGAGGCCATGGCCTGGGGGCGTCCGCCGGTAGCCTCCGCCATCGGCGGGCTGACGGAGGTCGTCGAAGACGGCAAGACGGGATGGACGGTGCCGCCGGGCAATGTCGACGCCCTGCGCCGGAGGCTGGAGACGATCATCGCCGATCCGAGGCCGCTCGGCGAGATGGCTATCGCCGGTCGGCGGCGCTATGAAAATTTGTTCAGCAAGCACGCTGTTGCCGAACGGATCACGGCGGCCGTCGCGGCGAACCTTGCTCGGCGCAGACGGCGCCCTGCCGCATCGCTTTCCGACGAACGGCGGGGGAGAGCGCCATGAACGGGCAGATCCTGCTCCTCATTCGCCGGCTGGCACTGATGGTCAGTGGCGAGGCGCTGCAGAGTGGCTTCCACTTCGCCCTCAACATCTACCTGCTGCATGTCCTGTCGGCGCGCGACTACGGCATCTTTGCGATCAGCATGGTGATGGGCGGCGTCGGCGTCGCCTATATCCGATCATTGACCGCCGTGCCGGCCAGCATCTGGATCGCCCGCAGCACGACGCGCCGGCAGGCCGACGCCTACGATGTGGCGTTCGGTTCAGGCGCGCTTCTGCTGTCGCTGCTGTTTGCGCTCTTAGCCGGAGCCCTCCTCAAAATATGGGGTGCGGACGGCGCCATCTTCGGCGGCGCATTCGTCGCGCTCTGGGCGCTGCGCAGCCATCTGAGGACCGCGTCGTTTGCGCGCAAGCGCCAGTGGATCGTCAGTTGCAGCGACCTGTCCTTCACCATCCTCGGCTGCGCGATGACGGCGCTGATCGTCCTTCGCGCCGAAAACGTGCTGCGCGGCATCTTCGAGGGACTGACGCTCGCCAATGGCGTCGGGATCCTGCTGCTGCTGGTGCTGCCCCGCACGAGGCTGCGCGTCAGCCTGCGGCGGACGGTCCGGCAGCGGTATATGCGGCTCTGGCCACAGTTGCGATGGACGGTATTTTATGTAAGCACCTCGCTTCTGCAGGGGCAGGCGATCGCGCTGCTTGTCACCGGCATGGCCGGCCCTGCAGCCTATGCGCCGATTGCCGCGGTGATCACGTTGTTCGCGCCGCTGCGCATCGTTGCCACGGCCTTCGACAACATGATGCAGCCGGAAATCTCAGCCTCGATCGGCCGTGGGGAGTACCGGAAGGTCTGGAACCACGCGCTGGTGTGGTCCGGTCTGCTGTCGCTCGGATGTCTCGTCTATGGCGGCCTCGTGTTTTTCCTGGCCCCCCACATCAAGTCCGAGACCTTTCTGGATGCGTCGATCCAGACCATCGGCATCTCCGCCTGGCTGATCTCCATCCTGCTGATCGCCTACTCGATGCCGCGGATCGTCCTCGAGACGATGAGCGCGTTCTGGACGCTGGCGATCATCAACCTGGTGGCAGCCGTCATCGGGCTTGTCTGTATCGCGACACTGCTTGCGCTGACGACCCCGGCTCTTTCGCTTGCCGGAGCAGTCGTGTCGGAAGCGGTTTTCTTCGGCCTCTGCTGGATAACCGTCAAGCGGCGGCTGATCGGCAGACAGCAGCGGTACGTCGAGGCGCGTGCGATGGAGTAACCGCACCTTGAGCGCAGGGAGCGGCGGGCATATCGATTGGGGGACGCGGTGATGCATGTGCGGATACGCTGCGAGAGCGAGACGGTGCGACGATGGCATGTCTCGCTGGTGAAGCGGCTGCAGGCTCTGCCCGAGATGGCGGTGTCTGTCGAACTGGTGCCGGCATCAGCGGTGCCGCAGCAGGCGGAACTTCCGTCCGGGCTCGAAAACCTGTTCCTGCTGGAGGCGACGATTTTCGGCCGACCACGCGATGGTGACGCGTCTCGCGTACCGGTCGACCTGCTGACGAGCCTGTCTTCCCTGACGGACGCGCCGGTTGATGTGTTGCTCGATCTCTCCGGCGGTGCGCCAGCGGATGCGCGGCCCGTCTGGTCACTGTCCTATGACGGGATCATCGGCCAGGCCGGCCTGATCGACGCCATCCTCGACGGTCGCACGCCAACCGCCGAACTCAGCGAAAACGGCAGAACAATCGCCAGCGGTCGACTGGGCACCGAATATGGCGGCGTCGCCCTTGCAAGCTTCGAGGACATGCTGGCGCGCAGCACCACGATGATCGTTGCGGCATTGCAAGGCTCCTGCCAAGCGTCGCTACCGACTCTGCCTGGGAAAGTCGATCAGGTGACCGCTGCGGGCGGAAAGCCCCGCAATCTCGCGGCGGTCGCGGCAAAGAAGCTGGCGCGGCGGATCGTCCAGCAGATCTACCGCCTCTGCTACAACTCCCCGCACTGGCGCGTCGGCTGGCGGCAGACGGATGGCCGCGACCTGTTCGATCTCAAGGCGCACCCGCAAACCGGGTGGCACGATCTTCCCGACGACGGCCGTCGCTTCTATGCAGACCCGGTCCCGCTGCTGCACCAGGGGCAGGTGACGCTGTTCCTCGAGGACTTCGAGCATAGCCTGGGCAAGGGGATCATTTCCGCCGTCCCATTCGGCGCGTCGGGTCCTATCGGTACCCCGGTGCCGGTCTTGGAGATGGACTGCCATCTTTCCTATCCGTTCGTCTTCGAGGAGGAGGGCGAGATCTGGATGATCCCCGAAACCTCCGGGAACGGCACGATCGAGCTCCTGCGCTCGACCGCTTTTCCGGGTGGCTGGGTGCAGGAGGCGGTGCTGGTGTCCGGGGTGGTCGCCAGCGACGCGACGATCATACGCCGCGGCGCGACCTGGTGGATGTTTGCTACCGTCCGCGATGGAGGAGGCGCGTTTTCCGATGCGTTGCACCTGTGGTCGGCGCCCGATTTCCGCGGCCCGTGGGCACCGCACCGGCAGAACCCGGTGATGATCGACATCGCCTCGGGCCGGCCAGCCGGCAGACTGGTGGAACGCGGCGGAAGCCTCTACCGCCCCGTGCAGGACTGCCGTCGAGGTTACGGTGCGGCACTTGCGTTGGCGCAGGTGACCCGGCTCGATGACGGTGGCTTCGAGCAAACGGTCGAGACCCTGCTGGAACCGGGGCCGGTCTGGCCCGGCCGCCGGCTGCATTCGTTGAACAGCGCCGGTAACCTAGAGTTTATCGACGGGTCAGCCTTTTCTCCGCGCTGGAAGGCCTTTCGAAACCACCGCACCTCCACACGATAAGGGTATCGTAATCATCCTGCGGTACACGCTATGGATGTTTACCGGCTGAAAATGCCCGTGCCCAGATAATCAGGTGGAGCTATGCTTCAGGATCAGACGGCCACTCTCCGTCGCGATCGGCAGATTCCGACGAGACCGTCGTTCGTTGCGCGATGCCACACCAGCTTGTCGTCCGTCGAGACGGTGTGGCGGCTCATGCAATCGAGCGGCCGGGCGACGGCTTTCCAGCACTACGACTGGATGAGAGCGATCGCCGATCACCTCACTCAGCCGGCCGGTGCCGATGTTCTGGTAATCGAGATCTGCGATCGCAGTACCGGCGAACCACTCATGCTGCTGCCGCTTTGCCGCATTCGACGGCGCAGCTGGCAGGCCATCGAGTTCCTCTCGCTCGGCGTTTCCGATCTCAGCGCGCCGGTTCTTGCTGCCGGTCTGTCGATCGCGCCGGAAGACGGCCAGGCGCTTTGGCAGGCGATCTGCGAGGTCCTGCCGAAGGCCGATTTTGTCATCATCGACCAGATCCCGGCGAGCATCGGCGGCATACCCAACCCGCTCGCTCTGCTGCCGCAGGTAAGCGCCAGCACGATGACGAGCTACGATACGCCGATCGACGGCGATCCCGAGACGATCGTCGCACGACTTGCCAACAGCCAGACCCGACGTATCCTGAAGACCTCCGACCGCCGCATGAGCGAGCAGGGGGAGATCGGCTTTCGGCATGCATCGACTCCGGATGAACTGGATGAACTGATGCACGTCATGTTCGAACAGCGCGCCGAGCGCTTTCGGGAACTTGGGCGGTACGATCTGCTGGCGCTGCCGGCGGTGCGCGATTTCTATCGGAATGCGGCAGGCACAAGCCTCGGCGGCAAGGGCCCCGCTCACGTGTTCGGCCTTTCGGTCGACGGCGAGTGGATCGCCACCGCCTACGGGCTCGTCCACGGCTCGGTCTTTCACCTGACGGTGATCACGATGGCCGGCGGTCAGTGGTCGGCGTGCTCGCCGGGCATGGCGACCATCGCCCGGTTCATCCGCTGGTCCCGCCAGAACGGCATCTCGACGATGGATTTTTCCGTTGGCGAGGCACCTTACAAGCCCGGCTTCGGCGGTCAGCCGCGACAGCTCTTCTCTCTGTCACGGCCGATGACGGCCAAGGGACGCCTGATCGTTGCCTCGCGTCGCATCGCCAGCCGAACCAAGCAGGAGATCAAGGCTCGACCGGCGCTATTCCGCCGGCTGCGTTCAATGATGCAGATCGGCCGCCGCATTGGTCACAGCGTCGGTCGGTGGCGCGGCTGACACCGCCACCTTTGGCTCGCGTCGTTAGGTGACGATCCGCACCGGCACCGCCTTCGACGCCGGGGTCTTGGACTGCACGTCGTGATGCGACAGCGCGATCAGCGCATTGAGTTCCGGATAGTATCCCCCGAGACAGCCGTCCGGCAGGTCGAAAGGCGTCACGCTCAGACCGCCGACATAGCGTTTGCGCCCATCATCCGCATCGGATTGGAGCCCGACAACCTGTCCCTCGCGCAGGCCGGCGCGCTGCATTTCCTGGGGATTGATGAGCAGCACGGAGCGGGTACCCTCGATGCCGCGCAGCCGATCGCTGTAGCCGTAGATAGTCGTGTTGAACTGGTCGTTGCTGCGCAGCGTGATCAGCCGGTAGCGGCCGGCCCGGTCCTCGAAGCCCGCCGCCGAAAGCTCCTTCGGCACGGTGAATTCGGCCCGTCCGCTCTCGGTCTTCCAGATCCGCTCGCGCGCCGAGTTCCCCTTGTAGAAGCCACCCGGCGTGAAGACCCGCTCGTTGAAGGCGCGAAACTCCTCGGGATAGGTCTCCTCGATGAGGTCGCGGACTATGGAATAGTCACCGACCCACTCGTCCCATCTCACCTTCGGATTGGCGGGCAGCGTCGCCTTGGCAATGCCGGCAACGATCGCCATTTCCGACAGCAACTCGTCGCTCGCCGGTTTGCGTCTGCCGATCGATCCGTGAATGCAGCTGAGGCTGTCCTCCATGCTGACGATCTGCGGTCCGGCCGCCTGCATGTCCTCCTCCGAGCGGCCAAGGCACGGCAGGAGAAACGCCGTCTCGCCGTTGATGAGGTGGCTGCGGTTCAGCTTGGTGGCGATCTGCACGGTCAGCCGCATCGTCTGCCAGGCCGCTTCCATCGCTTCCGTCTCGGGGATGGCCCGGACGAAGTTGCCGCCGAGCCCGATGAAGGCCTTGATATCGCCGCTCAAGATCTTCTCGCAGGCTTCGACCGTGTTGACGCCCTTGTCGCGCGGCGGGTCGAAACCATAAAGCTCGGCCAGCTTGTCGAGCGGCACCAGTTCCGGCTTTTCGGCAATACCGACGGTTCGCTGGCCCTGGACGTTCGAGTGACCGCGCACCGGCGAGATCCCGGTTCCGTCGCGACCGATATTGCCCTTCATCAGCAGCAGGTTGACGAACATCGCGACGTTGTCGAAGCCGTGCACCTGCTGGGTGAGGCCCATGCCGTAGATGCCGATAACCTTTTCCGCCTCGACATAGACCTGTCCGGCCGCCTGCAATGCCTCGCGGGTGAGGCCCGAATTGCGCTCGATCTCTTCCCAGCTCGTCGCCTTCACCTTCTGCTCAAACTGGTCGAAGCCCGACGTGTGGCTCTCGATGAACGGCCGGTCCAGCACGCTGCGGCCCTGCTGCTGCTCTTCCTCGTGCCTGGAAAGCACGTGCTTGCACAGGCCCATGAGGGCGGCGATGTCGCCACCTGCCTTCACCTGCAGATACTGGCAGGAGATCGGCGTCTCATGACCGGTCAGCATCTCGGTCGGGCTCTGCGGATTGACCATCGCCACCAGGCCCTTCTCCTTGACCGGGTTGAAGGTGACGATCTTGCAGCCGCGCTTGACGGCTTCCTGCAAGGGATGAAGAAAGCGCGGGCTGTTGGACCCGGTGTTCTGGCCGAAGAAAAAGATTGCATCGCAGGTGGAGAAATCCTCGAATACCGATGTGCCGACGGGTGCTCCGATGACCTTCTTGAGCGCCACAGACGTCGTCTCGTGGCACATGTTCGAGCTGTCGGGCAGGTTGTTGGTGCCGTAGAGGCGGGCGAAGAGGGCATAGAGATAGGAGGTCTCCAGGCTCGCACGGCCCGATGCGTAGAAGACCGCCGAATTCGGATCCCGCTCCCTCAGCGTCTTCAACTCGGCGCCGATCGCCTCGAAGGCTTCCTCCCAGGAGCAGGGAACGTAGCGGTCCTGCGTGCGGTCGAGCCGCATCGGATGCGTCAGGCGTCCAGCCTGTTCGAGGTCGTGATCCGACCAGTCGCGCAGTTCGCTGATCGTGTGCTTGGCAAAAAACTCCGGCCGACACCGGCGTGTGGTCAGCTCCCACAGCGTCGCTTTCGCACCGTTCTCGCAGAACTCGAAGCCGCTGTGATCGGCGGGCTTGGTCCAGGCGCAGGAGACGCACATGAAGCCGCCCGGCTTGTTCTGCCGGGCCAGTGTCTCAAGTGCCCCGGGCGTTGGCCATTCCTTGCCGAAAATCGAGGTTATCCCGCGCAACGACCCCCATCCGCCCGCCGGTCCATCGTAGTGAACGGTTTCCTGATCGGCCATCATGCTTCTCCTCGTATCGCATCGGGGCAAAGGCGGGTCGGAGAGTGTTGCAGCCGATATGAGCGCAGGAAAGGCGCGGCTCATCGCCCGGCGGCAGGTCCGGACCCGCGCATCGAACGAAAGCAACTCGGCAGGCGCGGCAATGTTCCGTCTCGTGCGCCTTGCGCGGTAGAGGCGCAGTCGAAGCCCTCGGCGCCCGCGAAACCCGCCGCCTGCCGGCGACAGCCTTAGCCGCTCACACCTGGTTGGCGGGCATCGGGATGACGGTGGAGGCAGCGGCCGTCGCGGCATTTTCGGTCACGTGACCGGTGCCGGAGCGGACGACGACGGCGGTCGAGGCCAGCGGCAGGCCGGCCTCCTTGAGCGCCGTCAGCAGCCGCTTCATGCCCTCGCGCTTGATGAGGCTTGGGTTGCCGGGCCGCGAGGTGAACTTGAACCTGACGACCATCGAGCTCTCCGTTACCGCCTGAATTCCCTGCATCTTCAGCGGAACGAGAAAATCATTGCCGAAGTCGGGATGCTCCAGAAGGCCAAGCCCCACCTTCTTTGCCGTCTTGCGGATCAGTTCGAGATCCGCATCCGGTTCGAAGCGCAGCTCGAACTTGATCGTCCCCCAGTCGCGACTGAAGTTGGTGACGGAGGTGATCGTCCCGAAAGGGATGGTGTGGATCGGCCCGTTGTGATGCCGCAGCCGGACGGAGCGCAGCGAGATCTGTTCGACCGTTCCCATCAGTTTGCCCGTATCGATGTATTCGCCGATCCGGAAGGCGTCTTCGGCGAGGAAGAAGATGCCCGATACGACATCCTTCACCAGCGTTTGAGAGCCGAAGGAGAGCGCCAGCCCCAGCACGCCGAAGCCTGCGAGCAGCGGCGTCACGTCGACGCCGGCCGAAGAGATGACGACGAGGCCGGCGACCGCGAGGACGGCGCCGAGGATCAGGTTGCGGACGACCGGCAGGATGGTCGCGATCCGGCTTGTGCCAGGCGGCGGAAGATCCTCCTGCTGGCCGGGAAGCAGAACGATTGCTGCCGGCGCGACGGTTTCGAAATAGCCGAACAGGAAGCTGCAGATGCTCCAGCTGACGATCAGCGCCAGGCTCAGATGTTCGAGCCAGACGAGCCAGCCGGTGACGAGCGCGGAGGCGCCCATCATCAGCGGCTGCCAGAGGAGGACCACCACGTGCAGGCCGGCAAGCCAGATGGCTCCGGCAATCGGCATGCGCAGGCTCCAGAGCAGGAGCGTCGCAAGGTCTCGGCCGTTCTTGCGTTCGCGGCGGCGTGCAGTGGCTCCAAGCAGCGATACGATGCCGAGGTCGAGGATCGGGACGACGACGACGATGAACTGCATGGCCCCCGCCGCCCGCGCCCAGACGCCGTTCTGCGACGTGCCGGCGACCAGCAGGCCGGCGATCCAGATGGCAACGGCCGAGACGATGTAGAAGGTCGCGAGCGCCGATCCGATGAGCCGGCGCGCCGAGCCGGTCTCGCGGCCGGCGAACACCCGCGCGATGTCATGGCGGCCGGCGATGAACCACCAAAGCTTCAGCACCGTCAGAATGGAGGCCGTGAGGAACAGCCAGCTGTCGGCAGCAACGGGGTCGACCATGCGCACGTCCGCCAGCTGTACGGAACTGGCGATGAAGGCGTTCAGCGTCCCGTAGGCGACGAGCATGCGAAAATGCCACCGCGCATGATCGATATCGAGAAGCGGCGGCAGAGTCTCGCCGTTGCGGGTGAACAGCAGCCGACCGATCGCCGCATAGGTCAACGTGCCGGCAAGCACCCAGAGGAGCGACGAAGCCACCTGGCGGGACAGGGTCTCGGGCGCAAGAAGCTGCCGCAGCAGCGCATGGGCCACCGCGACATAGGCGACGACGGCAACTGCGTCGCAAGCCAGCCGGACCACGGCGATCCAGAAACGGTGATGCAGCACGGAGCGCCGCAATGCGGTCGCGAGAAGGGCGCGCACCGTCCAGGCGACGGTGAGCCCGCCCGCCGCTGCACCGAACGCTGCAAAGAGTGCGCCGATCGGGCCGTCGCTTTCCGCCGACAGCATGCTCCAACTGGAGCTGAAGGCGGCCGGCAGCCCGGCGATCCCGGCGATCGACCGAGCGGTGCCGCGGTTCAGCGCGCTCAGCAGATCGCGCAGCATCCACATCCCGTCGACGGCAACCACCGGCTGCGGCCGATCCTCCGCTGCGGCAGCTTTGTCCGTCCCACCAGTTTCCTGCCACTGCAGGACGACGGGCCGGCCGGATCCGCCCGCCGCCTTGACCGCCGCGTCGATCCCGGCGGCATCCTGCCCAGGGCCGACCATGATGGTGATCGGCGCCGCGTCGGTTTGCGCGCGGAGTTCTGGCTCGGGCATGAGGAGCGGCAAGGCGGCAAGCACCGCCGTGGCAAGGAGACGGCCGATCCGTTTGCCCTTGGCGCCGAGGACGGTGAAAAGCTTGGCAAGAAGAGACATCTGCAGCACCGCCCCGATCGCCGATCCTTTCGGCCTGGATCCTGCGATGATGCATCAGATGTCGAAGGCTTGGCAATGTCGAGATTTGTGGGGCTCTACACGTCCGGCCGCAACTTGATCGGGCGCTCAATACCCCCGCTGCATGTCGATGGTGGTCGGCAGCGTGCCGTTGCGTCGCCAGACGCGGATGTTGCCGGCGACGATGCCGCTTGCGGTCGTCGGGCTGGTCGGCGCCGAAATATGCGGCAGTACCGTCACATGCGGATGGCTCCAGAAGCGTGCCGTTGCCTCCAGCGGCTCCCGTTCGAAGACGTCGAGGACGGCATGGTCCAGATGCCGGTTGTCCAGTGCATCGAGAACATCGTCGGCGACGATGACCGCGCCCCGCGCAAAGTTGATGAGAGAGGCGCCCTCCGGCAGCAGCGAGAGCCTCTGCCTGTCGAGCAGGCCGCGTGTCTGCGCCGTTAGGGGCACGAGGCAGACGAGAATGTCGCTCGCGGAGAGAAGGGCGGCCAAACCGTCTTCGCCATGGTGGAGCGTCAGACCCGGGAGATCCTTGCGGGTCCGGCTCCAGCCCTGAACCGGAAACCCCGCTTGCTGCAGGCGTAACGCTGCCGCCGTTCCAAGCGCACCGAGGCCCAGCAATCCGATCCGCATGGTCGATGGATGCCGGTAGGGACGGGGATCCCAGCGGCGGGCCGCCTGGCTGCGGTGATAGGCCGGCATGTCGCGCTGCAGGTAGTATGTCCAGGCAAGCACCGCTTCAGCCATGACGCGAGCCAGTTCCGGATCGACGAGCCGGACGATCGGCGGCGCCGTGGCTCCGAGCTCCAGCACCAGCCGCTCGACGCCGGCCCACAGGCTGTGGATCCAGGAGAGACCGGGCAGGGCAGAGATCTCCGCCGGATCGGGATTGGCGACGATGGCGATCTCGGCCATCTGCCTTTCATCCTCCGTCAGATCGCGGAAGGGCATGATACGCTCGTCGGGCATCGCTTTGCGCAGCACGTCGAGCCAGTCATCCTCCTCGGTGCGGTTCATACGGCTGACGAAGGCGATCGGCGATGGCATGGGAAGTCCTTGCAGGTTGGCGGGTGCGTGTGTTGCGGCCCTTTGTGGCGGGCGGCGATCGTGGCCGTCAAGCGGATGTCGTCGCAGCGGCCTCTTGCGGCCGCCATTCGGCATCTGGCTCGCGGAGTATGGCGCCCGACGGCGGCAGCAACCAGAGCCCGGCCGTCTCGTCGACACGCAAACAGGTGCCGACATGACAAAGACAGGCGTCTGCCGGCCAATGCCGTGCGCATCAACCAGCGAGCGTCAGATCGAAAGCTCTAATAGTCAGCTACTTTCAGCCACTTACGAATTTTCTGAAGTTTTTGCGACGGTGGTTGTTGACGTGTGGGAAGTGTGGATCTATAACCCCGATCACTGACGAGGGCGGCGGCGCTGCAAGCGACGAAGTCTTTCGTTCTGGAGAAAACCTGAGGTTTCGGGATTTTCTCTGTCAAAATCATATAAGATTGGC